>JAITUQ010000016.1 GCA_031286225.1 Candidatus Methanorudis spinitermitis | reverse complement strand
TTGATTTGAAAATGATGATAATTATTAAATTGTTTAAAATCTTTTAAATTAGATTTAATTAAATATTATACAATATTTCATTTAGATTATTATTTTCAAATGTTCCGTCCAGTACTATATAAATTACTTTATCTAAAATTACAAATTCTCCAAACATTCTTCTCTTAAAACTCGTGCATCATCATTGTTTGGATCAATAGCTAAAATTTTAGTGAAGGTTTCCATAGCTGCTTGAAACTTATTCAATTCCATTAAAACTACTCCTTTATTGAGAATAAAATCAACATTACTATCTGAAAGTTCGATAGCTTTGTCATAGCAGATTAAAGCTTCTTTATGCCTGCCTAAATCTAAAAGGGCATTTCCTTTTCTATTTTGAGCTACAGCATCAATGTCTTCTTCATCTAAACATAGTTCAAGAGCTTTATCATAAGATTCTAAGGCTTCTTCTAGGCGTTCCATATCTGTTAGTAAGTTTCCACGAGCATTCCAAACTTCAGGATTTTTATCATCAATTTTTAACAATTCATCATATACAGCTAATGCTTCATCAAATCTTTCAAGGAGTTCTAAAATAAATCCCCTCCAATAAAGAATAACTGAATTTTTGGGGTTAATACTCATTGCTTTATTATTAGCTATTAATGCCTCTTCATATCTTTCTGAATTTAGCATAGCTATTGCTTTATTATTCCAAATATATTCATTAGTATTTTCAATAGCTAAAGCTTTATCATAACATTCCAATGCATCTTCAAACATTCCTAAACGTGTTAAATTATCTCCTTTTTTATTTAAAAGATAAACATCTTTTGGATCAAATTTTAGTGCAGCAGTATAGCATATAGCTGATTTATCGTACTTACCACTGTCAAATAAGATATCTGCTCTTTGAACTATCATATCTTTCTCATCAATCTTTTCTCCTTCCCATTCATCCACATTTAACTTTTTAAAGTAAATTATTTGGAACTTGTCATCATCATTAATCCCATTAACATACATTTTCTTAAATTCTTTTAACATTTCTTGAGAATCTTCATAACCTTCCTTTTTAGCTAATTCATCATTGTTTTTCAAGTTTTTAAAAGAGATTAAATCAGTATCTGTAACTTCAGCTTCAAAAATTTTCTTTTTTTCCTTAGAAACCAAATTCCAATAACAATGAAGTTTATCTCCAACTTTTAAAGGAGTTTTCCATAGCTTTCTAATGGTCATTGTTTTTTTACCAGTGATTAGATCTACATCTTGGCTTCCAAATGATATTATAGGCATAGCTATACCTCTTAAATTAAATAATCGTTTAATATTTTATACAGTTATGATTCAAAATCATGTTTATCTTAAAGATATCTTTATTTTAAAAAATAATAATTTAAACATACTAACTACAAATTTACTCATTTCTATTTGTGATAAATATTATAATAATTTTTACATTGTAATTAGCTATAATGTAAAATATAACTTGCAAATTAGAATTTATTAATTTTTTCATAATTAAATTTTTTAATTTTTTTTAATTTATTAAATTGAAAGTAAACATTTATAAAAGTTTGTAATCTTTTTTTAATTTATTAATAATGAAAATTAGTTTTAATAAAAATTTTCTGCTTTTAAATTTGTTAATAAGTAAATAATATTAATAAAAAATTTAAATGTTTTTTTTTATTGTTTAAATGAAAATAAATATTGATAAGGATTTTAAATGTTTTTTTTTATTGTTTAAAGTGAAAATCAATAGCAATAATATGCTTACTATTTAATATGGCAAAATGATAAAAATAGTTTAAATTAAATACATTCTTCTCCAAATTCTGATGTTTTAATTTTAACTTTATTTAAAACAGGTTTTATTTTTTTAGCTAATTTTTTGAGTTCATTGGGACTCGGACTTTCTACATCCTCTAAATTTCCATCTAAAACATTTTTATTTCTAAATTGCTGAATCGTATACAAATCACATTCAATTTCACGAGATATTTGCTCAATATCTTTTGATGTTAGTAAATTTGGAACATAAGTTGTTCTACATTCTAAAAATATATTTGGATCAGCATTAACTATTTTAACACTTTTTTCTACTTTTTCACCAATATCAGAACCTATAATTTCTTTATATTTATTGTATGGCACTTTAACATCAATAGCTAAATAATCAAGGTAAGGTAAGACTTTTTTTAGCCTATTAGGATAATAAGCACTAGTATCAAGCTTAGTTTTAAGTTTTAATCTTTTAGAGTATTTTAGTATAGAAACAAGTTCATCTAACTGCACTAATGGTTCTCCTCCAGAGACAACTACTGCATCTATGTATTCTGAAGAATCATCAATTATTTTAAAAATTTCTGATAAACTTATTTCTTCACCCCCATCCAATAACTCACTATTATGACAATAAGGACATCTTAATGGACATTTAGCCATAAAAATAACTAGAGATATCTTTCCATGATACTCAACTGAAGATATGATATTTCCTCCTATTTCCATGAAAAATCTCCAAATTAGTTAATAATTTTTTTTATTATAAAATATTTTTAGTAATTGTTTTGTAGTGTTTTTTTTCAAAAATATTTTTAGTAATAGCTACTGAGAATATTCCTTTATTCTAAAATAGTATTAATAATCGATATGAACTTTTTATTTTCTTTCATTGTTCCAATACTAACTCGAACCCAATATTCATCTAAACCTTTAAATGAAGTACAATCTCTAATAATAATTCCATTTTTTAAAAGTTCCTTTGATAGCTCTGAAGCTTTAAACCCTGTTTTTTCAATTCCTACTAAAATATAATTGGAATATGATTTAAAAACATTTAAAGATTTAATTTTATTGAGTTTGTTGAACAAAAACTCTCTACTTTCAATCCCTTTTTCAATAGATTCTACAATATAATTTTTATCCTTTAAAGTGTTTAGTGCAGCAATGTAAGATAGTTTTGTAAGGGAGAAAACTGGTTTTATCCTATGCATATATTCAATCATTTCGCCGTTAGCTAATCCATAACCAATTCTCATTCCAGCTAATCCTAAAACCTTTGACATAGTTCTCATTATGAAAACATTAGGATATTTATTTATTAAATTTACATTATTAACTTCAGAATACTCAAAATAAGCTTCATCCACAATAACAACTGCATCAGTAGCTTTTAAAACTTTTATAATATCTTTTTGAGGAATCAATGTTCCTGTAGGATTATTTGGGGAGCATAAAAATATTATTTTTGTTTTTTCAGTGATTACATTAAGTACTGATTCAAGATCCAATTTATTTTTTTTTAAGTCCCATTTTCCATAAACTGGAACAGCTCCATATGGTTTGAATAAAAATTCATAGTACATATATGATGGAAGAGGAACAATAAATTCATCTCCAGGTGATATGAAAACTTTTGCAATTATATCTATGATTTCATCTGCACCATCTCCACCAACAATTACTTCATCAGTAGATACTCTGGAATAATTAGCTATTTCTTTTTTCAATTCAATTAAATCAGATTCAGGGTAACGATTAATTTCACCTACTTCTTTTTGGATAGCTGCAATTGCTTTTTTTGATGGACCCCATGGATTTTCATTAGATCCTAATTTTATAATGTCTTCTTTTTTTAGATTAAATTCTTCAGCTATTTCGTCTTGTGATTTTCCTGGAACATAAGGATCTAATTCTTTAACTGCCTTTCTTATTTTCATGATTTTACCTACAAATGTATTATAAATATAAAAATAATAATGTAAGACTAAAAAGAAATATAATGAGTTGGAAAAAGTTTTATTTTTATTTATATTTCTTTAAATTAGATATTTTTTCTATATATTCTTTTAATATAATTAATTTAATAAATTATTTATTTTTAATAAGTTTTTTAAGTTAATAATTAATTTTTTCATTATAATATATAATTTAAATATTTTTATCAAAATTAGTTTTTTTTTATTTATTTAAATGTATAATTTAAATATTTTTATCAAAATTAGTTTTTTTATTTAAATATAAAATTTTAATAATGAATTATGTCTACTTTATCAACTAGATTTAGAAACATGCTTTTCTTTAGCTAATTCTGCATATATTAAAGCATTTTCTTTTATTTTTGCTATTTCTTCAGAATTTAACTTTTTAATTATTTTTCCTGGAACTCCTAAAATTAAGCTTTTTTCAGGATATTCTTTCCCTCCAGTTACCAATGCTCCTGCTCCAACAACAGAATCTTTACCAATTTTTGCCCCATCTAAAACCGTTGCATTCATTCCAATAAGAACATTATTTTCGATTTGACATCCATGAAGGATTGCACCATGACCTACTGAAACATTATCTCTTAAATAAGTTATTAAATTATCATTACAATGAATAACACAATTATCTTGAACATTAGAATTTTTTCCAATAACAATTGGTCCTCTATCTCCTCTAATAACAGCATTATACCAAACAGAAGAATTTTCACCTATTTTAACATCTCCAATAATATGGGACCCAGGAAATGTGGCTACAGTTTTATCAATGTCCAGCTTAGGCTTATGATAATATTTATTATTCATTTTCATCACCTTATTTAGAAAATTATTAAAAATAATATTATTAACTCACAGAACTTTTTAATTATACAAATAAAGTTTTTATAATTAGTAATTAACAGATTTTTTTAATAACATAAATTTTTAAAAAATTTCAATCAAATGTCTTTTCTTTGTTTTTTATTTTTATCAATGATTTTATGCTTTTGTTCTACTAAAACAATCTTATTTGATTCAACGTCTTTATTAAGTAAAACATCAGGACCAATTGATGAATTAAAACCTACTTTTACTCCAGGAGAAAAACTTGAGTTAATTCCTGTTTTTACATAATCTCCAAGAATTGCTCCAAGTTTACGCCTTCCAGTGTCTATTTCTTCATCTTTAATTTTAATTTTAACATTTCCATTATCAAATCTTAAATTAGCTATATTTGTTCCAGCAGCTATGTTACAATTAGAACCAATAACAGAGTCTCCAACATAGCTTAAGTGATTCACATTAGTATTTTCCATAATAATGGAATTTTTGATTTCAACAGCATTTCCAACTTTAACATTATCGCCAAAGTAGCTATTACCTCTAATGTAAGAATTAGGACCAATATCACAGTTTTTACCAATATAAACAGAACCTTCTATATAAACCCCTGATCTTATAACACTTCCTTCACCTAAAAAGACGTCTCCATGAATATATGCTCCATTTTCAACTTTTCCTTTAATATTGGTTTTAATTTCCTCTAAAAGAATTTCATTAATTTCAATTAATTCCCAAGGACGCCCTATATCAATCCATTCTTTATCTGTTTCAAATCCTCTAACAATTTGCCCTTCACTTATTTGCATAGTTAAAGAATCAGTTATTTCATATTCTCCTCTTTGAGATTTAGTAGTTTTAGCTATTTTATCAAATATGCTTTTATTAAAAATATATACTCCTGTGTTTACAAGTTTGCTTGGTGCTTCTTTAAGATTTGGTTTTTCAACAATATTCTTGACAAAATTATTTTCAGTTTCTACAACCCCAAAATGACTTGGATTTTCTACTTCTTTTAAAACCATTAAAGTATCTACTTTATGATTCAAATATTCATTTAGTATATTCTTAATCAAATCACTATCTAGAATTATATCTCCATTTAGAACAACGAATGTGTCATCTACAAAATCTTTCCCATATTCAATTGCATTAGCTGTTCCAAGCAATTCTTTCTGAGTTTTATAGCTAATTTTCACTCTAAAATCTTCACCATCTTTAAAATAATCTTTAACAATTGATTCTTTATAATTTACAATTAAAAGGATGTCTGTAACTCCACTATCTCTTAATGCTTCAATGTTATATTGGATAATAGGCTTTCCAGCTACTGGCAACATTGTTTTCGGTTTTGTTAAAGTCAATGGTCTCATTCTTGTTCCTTCACCTGCACTTAATATTATTGCTTTCAATGTTATTTCTCCTTATTAGCCTATTTGCTCATTCTATTTTTAATTATTTTAATACAAGTATTTTTTATAAATTCTAGTTGCTTTTGAGTTTTTGCTTCTATTGTAACACGGATGTAATTTTCAGTACCAGAAGGTCTAATTAAAACCCAACTACCATTATTAAAAGTTAATCTAACTCCATCAATAGGATTAATTTCAGTTATATCTTCAAAGCTTTTAGTTAATAAATCTTCAATATTTTCCATAATATTTAGTTTATCTTCATTAGAACAAGGTATTTTTTCTCTAAGATTTGGATAACTAGGAATCTCATCTAATAATTTTGATAATGGACCTTTTTTTGAAATAATTTCAGCAATCTTGAGACCTGAAAGAATCCCATCAGGACACATACAAAAATCAGGATGTAACCAAGTTCCAGAAGGTTCTCCACCGAAAGTAGCTTTTTTTTCTATTATGGCTTCAGCTACACTTACATCTCCTACTGCAGTTCTTATAACTTCTCCTTTAACAGATTTTAAAGCTTCATCTATGGATAATCCTGCATCTACTGTTGTTATAATTGTTCCACCAGCTTCACGAGACACTATAGCTAATAGCTTATCAAAATCACTTATTCGTCCTTTTTCATCTACTGCTATCATTCTATCAGCATCTCCATCATGAGCTATTCCAATATCTGACTTGGTAGCTACTACAACTTTCATTAAATCTTTCAAGTTATTTTCATTAGGTTCAGGATTTCTTCCAGGAAAAAATCCATCTACCTGTGAATTTAAGCTAATTACTTCACAACCAGCACGTCTAAATATAATAGGAGAAAGTTCACTACCAGCTCCAGATCCAGAATCAACAACAACCTTTAAACCAGGTTTAATATCAACAATAGACAATAATTCATTTATATAATCTTCTTTCATATTTTCAATAAAATGAATATTTCCAACATTTTCCCAACTAATATTGTTAAACTCTTTAGAATAATAAATTTCTTCTATTTTCTCTTCTTGAGATGGAGTATATGCCATTCCATTTTTATTCCATACTTTAATTCCATTATACTCTGATGGATTATGTGAAGCTGTAATCATTATTCCAGCATCTGCACCAAGTTTAGCTACAGTATATCCAACAAGCGGAGTTGGGACCATTTTTAACTTTAATACATTAGATCCAGATTCGAGTAATCCTGCACAAATAGCATTTTCAAGCATTTGATTGGTGGTTCTTGAGTCGTATCCTACAACAACATCACTTTTTTCACCTAAATAAGTAGCTATTGCTTTTCCAATATTTAAAACAAGTTCTGCTGTAATTTCACCTTGAACTTTCCCTCTTATTCCAGAAGTTCCAAAAAGTTTTTTATTTTCAGTAGAATTAACATTTTTCTTGTTTATTATTGACATTTTTAGTCCCCAATACTTATAAGACGAAATTTAACATAAAAAATATTTTTTTTTGATAATTTTGATCTCTACAATCAATGTTTTATTAATCTTGATTTTCAATCAAATCCTTCTTTAATTTTGCTGTTATTTCTTTAATTCTTCTCTTTTCATTTGAAAATTGTGCAATGAGTCGGTCAAATGCGATTAAAATCAATATACTGTATCTGTTTGCCAAAATAAAATTCACCAAGTTCTCATTTATTAATGTCGGATAAAAATCGATTATTTGTGAGGCAATCAAAATAAAAATATAAAACAGATACAATATTGTCTTAAAGGAGATAAAAGAATCTAGAAACGATTGAATGGTATAATAAGCTTTTTTTATATCTTTTTCTTTTTTTATTTGCTTAACAATCTTTTTGGATTGGAAATATTTGAACGTAAGTTCATCAAATGTCAAAGCTATAATAATTATCCCAAGATTCCCTAAATATGCGTATAGGAGAGAATATCCGACTAACCATATATATGCATAATATATAACAAAAGCATATAGAACATTTGAAATAATGGCATATAGCAAATGCTTGATTATATTTATGATTTTATTTACCATAGAATTTTCTCCTGTTATATTATGGTATTTGCTACTTCTGGGATTAATAATAAATAAAACTAATTATTTGCTACAGAATGTACGTTTTGGTGAGGTCCTACGCCCTCCATGAGATACAAAGTTAGTAACTTATCAAAATCACTTATCCTCCCTTTTTCATCTATTATTATTAGATATCTCCACTAGTCAAATAAATTAAACTTAATAAAAATCTGGAAATTCTAGTATTATTTTAAAAGATAAATAACTTGAATAGCTCATTGATTTAAATTTAAGCACCAAACTTCTTAGAGTTATTCATTAAATCCATAAGAATATCCATTACATCAGAGCCCTTAATTCTGCAAAGTCCACCTTTATGAGCATCAATTTCGTTAAATTGATTTACGTCATCAACACGAACCTCTGGACCGTATATTATCATAGGCACTGGATCAGAAGTATGATCCATATTAGAAATTGGAGTGGAATGATCAGCTGTTAATATTATATAACAATCTTCAAGGTTTAATAATTTTTTAATAACAGTTTTATCTATTTTTTCTATAAAATTTACTTTATCTTTTAGGTTTCCATCATGACCTGCTTCATCAGCACCATCTATATTTATTAAAAAGAAATTGTGTTCATTTTTGTTGACATTTTCTATGATTGCATTAGTAATATTATCTAAGTTTGTGTCAACTCCACCAGTAGCTCCTTCAACTTCAACAATATCCATACCTGCAAATTTAGCTATTCCTAATATAAGACCAGTTTCAGCTATACACATAGATTTAACATTATACTTTTCATTCAATGATTCGACTTTTGGAACTGCTCCAGCTCCCCTGGGTATTATTATATTTGCTGGGGGGTCATTGTTTTCAATTCGTTTAATATTCACTGGATGATCTTTTATCATTTCATAAGATTTTTCAACCAATTTATTTAAAATGTCTGCTGTTTTTTCAGCTTCCCTACTTCCATCAGTAGCTACAACTTTTTTAGGAGGCTTTCCTTCTTTTTTAGGATCTGCATCCGATACTTTATCTGACAATCCTTCTCCCCTTAAGACTAAAACTGCCCTATGACCTGTTGATTCTTTAAAAACTATTTTAATATCTTCATAACCTTCAATAATCATTTTATTTAAAGATTCAACAATGTCTTTACTACCTTTTCTTATTCTTCCAGCACGACGATCAGTTATTATGTTGTTATCATCAGAGGTTGAAAAATTGCATCTGAAAGCTATATCTCCAGGCATAACTGAAACTCCAACACCCGAAGCTTCAAAAGGACCTCTTCCTGTGTAAACTTTATATGGGTCATAACCTAGGATAGAAATATGTGCGGTATCACTTCCTGGAATTATACCTGGTTTAATGGAATCCATTAACCCATTTATCCCTTTTTTCGCCATTTTATCCATATTAGGAGTATTAGCTACTTGTAATGGTGTTTTATTATTAAGATTTTTTAAAGGGCGATCTCCTAATCCATCAATTATTAAAATTATTCCTTTCATGAGCATCACAATTTAGTGTTATAATTTAAATACATTATAGATACTTTTAGAATTAAAATTCAACTAAAAGTATTAATAAATTTGGAAATAATTAATAAACATTTCATCAAGAATATATTGATAATTAAAGCATATAAATTTTTAAATTAAAATAAAAAAGATAGTTAATTAATAATAAAAAATGAAATTTATAAATATTAAGGGATAGTAGAGAGTATTCCTACAATAGCTCCTGTAATAGTAGCTAAAAGATTAACATGCTCATTATTCAAGAAACTTCTTTGCTCTAAAACAGCTCCAAGAATACTATCCATAAAACAACCAATAGTTCCTGATACTATAGCTATTTTAAGTGAAAGAAAGGGATCGGTTATTATTCCAAGTAAGTATGCAGCTACTCCAATAATCCCAGATCCTAAAATTCCAACGAGAGTACCTAAAGTTGAAATGGCTCCATCTGTTCCAGGAACAACTTTCTTCATTGTAGTTATGAGTCTAGGTTGTTGAAGTATTCCAATTTCACTTGCCATTGTATCGGCAGTAGCTGTTGCAATAGAACCAATAAATCCTCCAACAAATGGGGGATAGTAACCACCAAAAGCAGCCATTATAAAAGCAACAAGTCCATTTGAAATAACATTCTTTGCTGTTCTTTTACCTTCATAAATGCCTAATTCTTGCTTATAATATTTTTTGTATCTAGTAACGAAAAGACTTAAAACTAAAAACAGTAAGATTAAAAATAACCAGTTCACATCAGCAGAAAAAATAATTATAATCCCCATGATAACCATTGAAAGAGAACCCCATAAATCAAGAGCTTTTCTGTAATAGGTCAAAGTTCCAACTAAGAGGAGTAAAATGACATATCCCCAATTTATCATCAATGTCTCTTCCATCTTACCATACCATAGCTATATTTAAAATAACGATTATATATATTTAACCTTTAAAATTTTAAAAAGAAGTGGGATCTGTAAATTTTTTGAGATGAACTGTGGTGAAATCCAATCGCACTTGAGGGATAACTTTTTGGGGTTATTTATGCAAATACAAGACTAAATCAATGTTTTGAGCATTATAAATTTTTCGAACGACTTTGACAGTTATTTACATATAAACTTGACGAAAAATTGAGCAGTAAGAACGAGTTATTTGCATACTTCTGTAATATTGAAGATGTGTAAATAATTTGGGAACACTCTAATTATTAAAGACTATCTGTAAAATCCTGCTTGAATTTTTCAACAAGGCCTGTTTGCCAATCACTAATGGGTTCAAGCTTCCCAAAAAAGAAGCGCAGTATTTTTGGTTCTTCTTTCCATTTCAATCCACCAATTAAGTCTTTGTTTTTATGTAACCAAACAACTCTATCAACCACGAATTTAAGTTGGCTCATTGTGAAAACTCGTCTTGGTACTGCCAACCTTACAAGTTCAATTGCCGATATGTTTTCCGTACCATCGGGGTTTCGCTCTTCTGCCATAGTACCCCTTTCCATACCTCTAATGCCAGAAATAATGTAGAGTGCAGATGCCAAACTTGCAGCCTGAAAATGTTCTGGTTTAACATGTTGTAAAAAGACCTTAGCATTCAAATGACCTCCGAGACCACCTGCTGGAGTGACAACTGGTACACCTGCTTTATTAAGCTCATCTATCATGAATTTAATGAATTGTGGGCCTTGCGAAATCATATCAAAATCCATAGTCTCACGAATTCCAACTGCAGTAGCTTCCATTTCTTTATCACTCATACCTCCATAAGTTAGAAATCCTTCAAACAACGGAACAAGTTCACGAAGCTTTTCAAAAGTTTTTTCATCATTAAGACAAATTCCACCACCTCTTGCTGAGCCAAGTTTTCTTGCTGAAAAGTAGATAATATCTGTATTGCTTGCAATTTCGTTGCAAATTTCCAAAATAGACTTGTGTTTGCAGCTTTCTTCTCTTGTTTTGATGAAAAACAGATTGTCTTGAAGTAAACTCGCGTCAAATACAAGAGGCACATTGTTTTGCTTGCAAATCGAATGAATCTCTTGGATGTTTTGAAGGGAGATAGGTTGACCCCCCATGAGATTAGTTCCAGCTTCAAGGCGTACAAACGGAATTTTATCTTTATGTTGTTTAAATGCAGTTTTAAGCTTTGTAACATCGATATTTCCTTTAAACAAGCACTCGGAGTTCAGATTAAAAGCCTCGTCAATAGGAATCTCTAAAATATCCCCTCCTTGTAGGCGAATATGTGCCTTTGTTGTTGTGAAATGATAGTTCATTGGAATAATGTTACCTTTTTTGACAAATATTCGGGAAAGCAAGTGTTCACAAGCCCTACCTTGATGCGCTGGCACGAAAAACTTCTTTTTAAACACTTTTTGAAGTTCAATTTCAAGTCTGAAGAAGCTTTCACCTCCTGCATAACAATCATCTGCGTTCAGCATTGCAGATTGTTGCTTATTACTCATTGCATTGACACCACTGTCGGTCAGCATGTCAAGAAACACATCACGGTTTTTAAGTAAGAAAGTATTATTACCTGCCTCTTGTATGGCTTTCAGCCTTTTGTTTATTGGTTTAAGTTCCAATTTTTGCACGATTTTAACTTTATGCATTTCAAGTGGTATTTCTTCACCATTGAATAACTTAATATTGTTCATTTTTATCCTCCATACTTTTTAAATATAAAAAGCTACCTACCTGCTTTATTGTGTGACAGTTTGACATAGTAAAAAATTCAGGTGATAATTAAAATATTTATCATTACTATCAACTTAAAGATTTATGTTTAAAATCTTATTTATAATCATAATTATTGTTTTACATAATATAAATTTTTTACAGTTTTGTTTAGTATTTTGTATTATTAACTAAACATATTTCTTAATCTGATAGTATTGAATATTTTATAGACTAACATTTCTGTACTTACTAGTAGCGTAAAAATCAGTAGTTCAACCAATACGAAATTTTAATGTTAATATTACTTGGTTGGAAGCTTAAAAATCAAAGATTATTCAAAGTTAAGAATTTTTATCCTAATTTTCCAAAGCTTCAGCTAGCTGATTTTCATAGTGTCTTTTTATTTTACTTAAATTTGATAATTAGGATATTTAAAATATTTAAATAAGGGAGGATCTCTAATTATTGCTATGATTTAAATTAACCCTTCATTAATTAATAGTTTCTACATTGGACAGTATAAAGTTAACTAAATTGAACCAATCATGATAAAAGGCTAGAATTTATCTTGGTTGTTAGGTAAATATTAAATTTTATCTTGATTTGAAATAATCAATGAGAAACAATTTAGAATGTGTTTATGTTGATAATTTAAATAGATATTGTGATTGTGGAAAGTTTTTTTTAATCTTAATGTTCTAGTGGGTATGTAAACAAATAAAAAAAAATATAAGCTTTAAAATTTTATTAAAAATTTTAAAAATGTTGAAAAATCAAAATAAATCTAAAAAATCATATTTATATAAAAATAAAAATTAATAAAGATAAAAATTAACTAAAAATTAATGTTAATGATTAAAGAACAAGATAATGAACATTTATTTTTAAAGCTATATTAAATCACAAAAGCATTAATTTAAATATTAGTCTAAAACAGTACTTTTTATAATTTCAACCCGTTTAAGTGGATAAATCTTTTTAGCTTTATGGTAGATTTCAGAAGCCATTCTTCCATTAACAGATGTTTCTATAACATCTTCAAAGCTTTTTTCACTAGCTAATCCTTTAACTAAATCTGTAATGGTATCTCTCATAAATTTCTGCTGAGATGATTTAGATCTTCTTGTTGTAATAGCTAAAACATGTAATTTCATTTTATAATCGTCTTTTGTTTTAATAGAAATATGAGAATCAATTCTACTGGTTCCCCTCCTAATCATGCTTCTAACATAATCAGTAGTTACTTTGTGTCCAGTGAATTTAGTATTAGCTATATTTCCAGCTACATTATCTACTTCAAACTTTAATTTGATATATTGCTTGCTAAAATCACCAGTTAATTCTCGCATGGTAACTTCAACACCCCTACCAATTAAAAAATCTGGTTCTCTTGATGGAGTATCACCAATTTCTTTATTTCCAAAAGCTACTGGTGTTTTTATAGTGTACCATGATTTTTCTTTCCATGTGTCACGTACCCTTCTTTTTTTTGCCTTTGCCATAAATATAACTTCCTCGATTAATTTTTTTCCATGTCTAATATACTCAGTATTTATAAAATATATATTGAGAAAAATAAAAAATAACACTATAAACTAATGATTTATTATTAATGATTAATTAAATACAAAAATCAATATAATGCGGTTATAATCAAATATAACCATTAATAATAGTTTATATTATTATCTAATTATAAAATTATAGATTTTATACTCATAAACAAATTTTTTCATTTGTAAGAATATATAAACTAATATGCATAAAATGAATAAATCTATATGTAGTATAAGATTTGTTTTGGAGTCTATCCAAATATATTTGTTAAAAATTGTATTAATTAAAGTTTTAAAATATTTAAAACCCGCCCATAAAGGTTAGGATAACTATTTAATTTATCTTATTTAAAGTTTGTTAAGAAAATTAAAAATTACAAAAAATAGCTATTTCATTAAATTGAAGATTTATAAAGTTTTAACATCTAGGAAATAGGATTAAAAATTAATAAAAAATAAGACATTAACATAATATTTCTTTACCTTTGAGTTAATTTATTATTTGCTGTTTATATTTCTTTTTTTAATGAACTATATTCATTGGAGATAACATATAAGATTTTCTACTAATATTCACATGCTTAGATATGCTTTTTTTAATGAAAACCTTTAATTTTTTTGTAAATGTGGTTTTTAGATTTTTATATTTAAAACATCTTTTAGAATTATTTTTTAAAATTATTTAATATTCATTAGATATTCTTTGATTAAAAGATTATATTTGTGTATATTACATTAAATATTAATAATATCTATTTTATACTTTTTTAAAATATGTATGATTTTTATTTAATAAAAACAAAGAAAATAAAAAATAATTTAATAAAAACAAAACTTTTTTTAAAAAAAATAAATAAGTTTATATACTAGATTATCTTATAATAAAGAATATCAGTTATTTAATTAAATAAAAAATAATAATAAATAAAATGAAAAAAACAAAGATTTTCAAAAGTAAAAAAAATTTGTAAAAAATAATATTAGCTATAATTTAAAACTTTAAAATTGTTAATATAGCTCAAATTGTTTAAACCATTTTTAACTTTAGAGGATGAGATAATGCATTTTAAAATAGATAAAGAAATTGGGAATCAAAGAATAAAAATAGAACATTTATCTAAAGAAGAAAAATTCGAAAAAGCTATTAAAATAGCAAGTTCAACTGGAGTGGGGTGTAAGATCCCTGAAAAGGTTGGAGGAAAAATTGTTAAAAATAAGGCGAAAATAAAAGTCGCACCTAAAGGAATAATTGTTGTTTCCCCACCAGAAAATGATAAAAGAATTCCTTGGGATAAAATAGTTAGTGCAGAACGGTGGACTCATGATAGTTTAAAGATAAACTTAGTAAGTGATATTGAAGGCATTGAATCTCCTATACTATATTTAACTAATTGTTATTCTGCAATATTTCTCGTAGATATTATTAATAATTCAGCTAAAGGAGAAGATGATGAAGGATGGAATGTTTCAAGTGAAAGTGAAAATAATAACAAATTCACTGGATATTACTGATAAATATTTTTTCTGTAAATTCATTAGGTATTTCTGATAAATATTTTATCAGTACTCCTCTTCATGTAAATAATCCTTTATTTTTTCTAAAATAACTTTATACATTCTTTTTGTAAACTTCACATTATCTGTTGGATAAGACATCTAAGTACCATTATGAAACTTAATTAAATGTAAAAATATTAAAAAGTAGTATGAAAATTTTAATTTTAAGGATTTTGTAAAGATTATAAAAAAATAAAAAAATTAAATTTCATCAATATTATTTCTATTAAATTTTTTTAAATAGGTTTGCGCCCCCTATTGATGTATGGGTCCATAGCAAAAGATCGTTTATTCTTAAACGAGCAGGACCACTATAAGTAGTAGTATCCTATTCATATCCACCACTTTCCTTACCTCCGGATCCATAGACCTCATAATCACTTTTTTTAATATATAAGACTTCAGACGATGAATAAGTATCTTTGTATGCACCCTTCGCATTAGTGAGGTAAATTTTACCATTTTTAGCCTGATAATTTCCATATATTTGGAGTACATACCTAGTGGATGAAGTCGATCCATTTTTGCTACAAACAAATGTTCCATCCTTGTTAAAACCAATAAGATGGACTGAACTAAATCCTCTAGCTTCCCAAAGACCTACTAACTTTTTTTCTTCAGCATTCAAAATCCTTGAATTTCCTTTTTTCTTCCACTGTGCATATACAGTAGCACTCTTTGTTGGCTTGGTGTTTACACTTATTTTTGCTCCACCACTTTTCTTGGTGTACCATCCTTTAAAAGTATAACTGGTCCTTTTAGGAGTAGTTGGAAACTTTTTAATCTTACTACCCTTATTGATATTAATTGAAACCGTGTTTTTAGTTCCAATTTTACCTCCATTACCATTAAAAATTATTTTATTTGTTGAAACTTTTTTATATTTTACTTCAATCTGAATATCATCATGATTTGTGTTGGTTTGTTGTTCACTTACTGTAACTGCTGTTACTGTTATCATTGAAAACACTAAAACACTTAACATAAGTATTAATAATGTAAAAATTCTTTTTGAAGAATTCACTATTTTAACCTCCTCATTGGCATAATCTGTCACTTTCTCTTATTAAAATTTTCATTCAATGAATTTTATTTTTCACAAAATATTAGATAAGATAACATTCACTGAAAAAATAGCTTTTAATCATTTTATTAGCTACTCCACTAAAATTAATTCGTTATTTCTTTTTTGGTAATAACTAATCCATTAATAGCTAATGATATATGGAATAGTAATTACCATAAATAATAGTTTAAAATCACTTATATTTAAATATTATGATTAAAAAATATTTAAAATAGAAAAATTGAGGGGGGAGGGGGTTAATACAATGTTTCAATAATTTTAACTGAAAATTAATAAAAAATAAGATATAAAATATGATATTATTAAAAAATATAAAAATAAATATATTATTACAATGTTTTATATGGTTTTAATTAAAAATTAATAAAAAATAAGATATAATAAAAATTTTTATCAATAGTAATCTTCGTGTAGCTGATCTTTGATTTTTTCTAAAATAGCTTTATGAATTCTTCTTGCAAATTCTGCCTTATCTGTTTGGGTTAAGACATCTAAATATCCTTGTGAAACTAAATTAAATGCAAAAGGTGATGGAATAATTGTGTTGATGGTTTTTATTTCCATTTTTCCACTTTCTATCCATTGAATCACTTTTTGTGCATTTTTAACATCCATAAAATCTTCAACAACTTCTCTTCGAGCTTCTTTAAGTATTGAAAAATTATCATCCATTTCTTCTACAAACTTTAAAAGGATTTTTCCTCTAACATGTTGTCTTCCAACTGATTTATCTTTTCCTTTATACCGCCGTAAAGTCATAAGCGACCTTCCAGCACAGTGTCTAAATCTACTAGCTAATGTTTCGCTCTTATTGATAGATTTTATTAAAAGACTTCTTAGATTTTTTGAACTTAACTTTTTAAAAGCTTCTAAACCTCCCATTTTTTTATCTGAACTTAAATAAAATCCATTATCTGAGATGGAAATTGTAATATCTATTTTTTTTTCCTTAGCTATTATATATCCTATAGCTCTTGAGAGGGCATCGTTAACTTGTCTTCCAAACAAGCTATGGAATATGAGGAACTTTCTTCCTCCGAATCCTGTGTAATATTCAAGAAGTAGCTTATTGTTACTAGCAATTACAGCATAAAGAAATTGTTCCCTAAAGTACTCATAAATAGAGTTAGCTGCAAATTCATCAACATATAGGTATTCATGAATAAACTCTAAAATTTCTTCTTTGCTGCGTTTATACTGAAATTTTCCTTCCATAATAGCTCTAAATCGTCCTATGTCAATAGCTAAGTCAAATGCTAGGGGGAGTTGTTCAGAAAACCATGAAGGAATTGTTGGAGGTCCACTTGCAGGTGAAACATTTATGGTCATTCCTCTACCATAATTAAATCTATATATTCTCCCTCCAAGTACGAATGTGTCTCCTTTTTTTAATTTTTCCATAAAACTTTGTTCAATTCTCCCTATGACTTCCCCATCACATTTTGTAAGAACTGAAGAGCTATCTGGAATTGTTCCAATGTTAGTTGAATATAGCATTCGAGCAAGTCGTCCTCTTTTTCCAAATGTATTCTTTTCATAATCAATCCAGATTTTAGCATATACATATCTCTCTTCAAGTTCCCCATATTCACCAGCTAAATAGCTTAAAACATCTTCATAATCGTCACGACTTAGATCTTTATAACAATAACTTTTTTTAACCACATCATAAGCATAATCAATGTCCCAAGGATTCTCAATTCCCATTCCATAAATATGTTGGGCTAATACGTCAAGTGCATTGTGAGGAATTTTTATCTTATCAATCCTCCCTTTTTTAGCATTTTTAAGTAAAATTGAACATTCTACTAAATCATCTCTATCAGTTACAATAATTCTTCCCTTTGATTTTGCATGTAATTGATGCCCACTTCTTCCAATTCTTTGTAAGGCCCTAGATACTGATTTAGGAGAATTTATAAGTATTACTAAATCAATATAACCTATATCTATTCCAAGTTCAAGTGATGTTGATGAGATAACAGCACGGAGACTTCCTTCTTTTAATTTTTCCTCTGCAAGAAGTCTTAGCTCTTTTGATAGTGATGAATGATGTGCCATGATATTGTTTGAGTTGTAATTTTCTGGAAACATTTCTTTTAGATTGTAAAGGAGACTTTCTGTTCCCTTTCTCGTATTTGCAAAAATAAGAGTTGTTTTATGTTCCATTATCAAGTCATCCACTAGATTATACATTGCAAGCCTTGTTTCTTCTGAGTCAGCTACTACAATGTCATCTACAGGACTAATTACTTCAATATCTAACTCTTTAAGATAGTTAATATCTACAATTAAACATTCACGTTCTTTTCCATATTCATATCCTGCTAAAAAATTAGCTATTTTTTCAAGTGGTGAGACAGTAGCTGAAAGTCCAATCCTCGTAAAAACCCCAATCAAGTGTTGAAGTCTCTCTAAAGAAAGACTTAAATGAACTCCTCTTTTATTATTAGCTAATGAATGAATTTCATCCACTATAACATATTTAACATTAGCTAATTTTTCTCTAAACTTTGGAGCTACAAGTAAAATTGATAAGGTTTCAGGAGTTGTAATAAGAATATGTGGTGGAAATTTTAACATCTTATTTCTTTCATATTGAGATGTATCTCCAGTTCTTACAGCTTTTCGTATTCCAAGCTTCTTTTTTTTACCACTTTCAATAGCTATTTTTTCAATTTCTTTAAGGGGAGTTTCTAAATTTTTTGCAATATCATTATCAAGAGCTTTAAGTGGAGAAATATATATACAGTAAACTTTATCTTCTAATTTTTCCTCTTCCTCTAATCTTATAAGTTCACTAATAATTGATAAAAAAGCAGTTAATGTTTTTCCTGATCCTGTTGGGGATGAAACAAGTATGTTTTTATTTTTATGAATATTTACAATAGCTTGTTTTTGAGAGAGTGTAAAATCATCAAACTCTCTGTTGAACCATTCTTTAACCCAAGGATGAAGAATTTCATTGATTTCTTTTTTTGAATAGCTTTTTGTTTGCTTTTTTATCATCTTATCATTAAAAAATAAATTTAATTAATTTAATAAAAGAAAATGATTTTTAAAAAAAGTTTATAAAGAATTTTATTTTTCATTATATTCTTAATTTTATTTTCATGAATATTAAAAAGATTAATAAAGAATATTATTTTTTCATTAATATTCTTAATTTTTTATTATAATACTTTTATAATAAATATTAAATTTTAATAAAATTTAAAATATTATAAAAAACAGTTAATATTATATAAATTATTTTTTAATAGATGTGTTTTTTTATGACTAAAAAAGAAGAAAAATTTTCAGTAGAAGAAGCTATTGAAAAGCTAAATGATAATGATGTTGAGGTAAGAAAGGTCGCTGTCAATAGCTTAGAGGGAACAACAGATGAAATAGCTATTGATCCTTTAATTGAAGCTATGAAAGATGAAAACACTCCAGTTAGACATAAAGCAGCCGAAATTCTGGGTAACATGGGTGATATGGTTGTTGATCAATTGATTAATATTGTAAATAGTGAAAAGGGAGAATATAAAAGATTTGCATCATTTGCTTTAAAATTAACTAAAAGTGAAGAAGCTATTGATTATTTTGCTTCAGCTATTAATGATGAAGACTTTGGTGTTAGGAAAATAGCTGTAAGATCTCTTGGAGAACTGAAAGCAACAGATAAAATAGATGAAATAGCTGAAGTTATGATGGAAGAAGAAGATTGGGGAGTTCGTCTTGCAGCTATTCGTGCTCTTGGAGATATGGAAGTTGAAGAAGCTATTGTAGTAATAAAAAAAGCTCGTAGAAAAGAAAAAGACAAAGATTTCAAAAAAGCAGCTAACAAAGCTATTAAAAAGATTGAAAAAGCTATTAAATAAGATTTTTCTTATTTAATAATAAATAATTTATTAAATTTTTTATAAACTTTTATTTAAGGGGTTTTTCTTGATTTTTTACCAGTTATTTCATTAACTATTAGCTTAAAAACTGTTAAATTTTTTAATACTTTTTTATCAAATTTATAATTTTTATCTTTAGAATATTGATTAATTAAATGTTTGAGTCCATTTACTTTTTCTTCTCCATTTAAAATTTTAATTTTCCCGTTTCCACAAACACTTTCAAAACTCATTCCATAATCACATGGACTTTTTCCACTAATCACTTTTAGGGAACAGTCCATCTCAAATCCAACTTGAGGATTGCTTTCAATTAGTGATATTTTTTTCCCTTCATTTACACTATGAAAATATAGATTTAATTCTTTGTGTTCATAGCTATATTCGTATCCAAAGTTTAAAGGGATGATATAAGGATAATTTTTATCAAAAAAAGCAATTCTACACACTTCACACTTTTTAACAATTTCAATAATATTTTCAATACTTACTACTTCTTTATCTTTTCTTCTCATAGTTATTCAGCTCTTATAATCAACTTTGGCTAGATTATAATCTTTTTTTTTATTTTAATCATATTTCATTAGTTTTCCCTATATTTCATAAATATCTAATCTTCTATTATCGAGTATAGGCAATTCTTCTCTTATTTTAGCTATTTCTTTTAAATCAATTTCAGTTATGATTAACTTTTCATCATATTTTGCTTCAGCTATAGTTTTTCCCCAAGGATTACAAACTATGGAGTGTCCATATGCATTGTAGCTAGAATTTTTATCAAGAGCAGGAGAAACACCAATGGTGAAAACTTGATTATCAATAGCCCGGGCTTTAAAAAGTAAGTTCCAATGATCAGGACCAGTAGCTAAATTAAAAGCTCCTGGAAAAATTAATATCTTCGCCCCTCTTAGAACCATTAATCTGGAAAGTTCAGGAAAGCGAATATCATAACAAATACCTATTCCTAACTTCCCAAATTTTGTATCTAATACAGTGATTTCATTTCCAGCTTTTAAAGTATCTGATTCTTTAAAATAAACTTTATCTTTAATATTAATATCAAATAAATGCATTTTCCTATGATAACCTAAGATTTTGCCACTATCATCAAATAAAAAGCTCGTATTGTAAATGTATTCTTCTGATTCATTTTCATTGTCTTTATCTATTTTTTTTGGGATTGTTAATGTTTTATTTTTTTTTTCTTTAGCTATTTTTCCTGGAATGTTTGGTGATTTTTCATTACTTTTAGCTATTACTTTTTCTGGAATTGAACCTGCTAAAACATGGATATTTTTTTCTTTAGCTATTGAAGAGATTGATTTTAGAGTGTAGCTATATTCTGCAGATTCACTGTATTCTACAAATTTTTCATTTTCATATGGACAGTTAAACATTTCCGGTAAAATAGCTAAATCTGCTCCTTTTTCTTTAGCTTCAGTTATCATAGCTATTGCTTTTTTGATATTTTTCTCTTTATTATCAACCACATTCATTTGGCATATTGCTACTTTTATTTTATCCATATAATCACTCCATAAATATATATTTAAAGTAATATAGATGGATTAGATCCCTATCAAGGTGTCTGATTTGTGTAAATTTTTTACGGGTTGTTTGGAGGTATTTCATTACTAAAAATTTGTAATTATGATTTATTGGTAAAAGTACAGTTGTTAAATATTTTATATTAAAAAT
>JAITUQ010000037.1 GCA_031286225.1 Candidatus Methanorudis spinitermitis | reverse complement strand
GGACGGAACATTTGAAAATAATAATCTAAATGAAATATTGTATAATATTTAATTAAATCTAATTTAAAAGATTTTAAACAATTTAATAATTATCATCATTTTCAAATCAATGGTCGAATGCTATATATTTTAAAAATAGATTTTTTAAAAGTTATTATTTTAATATCTCAAATTTTTTAATTATTGATTAAATATTATTAATTCTAATAGATTAATTTCTTTAATTATTCATTAAATCTCATTAATTTTAATATCTTAATTTCTTTAGTTATTCCTTAAACATTATTAATTTTAAATATAAATAATTATTATTGATTATTTTTTTAAATAAAAATATTTTAAATAAAAAAAACAAATTTAATTATATATTTTTTCTAAAAAATTAGTCATCTGAATATAATGCGATCAAATTTCAATTTTGATTATTTTTCCTGCTTCCATTATTGATTTCACTTACTAAAACTTTATCAATATGATGACCATCCATATCCACGATTTCAAAACTTAGCTTATCCCATTGGAAAGTTTCTCCTGTTTCAGGAATTCTATTAATATAGCTAAGAATAAAACCAGTTAATGTTGTAAAATTGTCTTCTTTTTCTTGCACGATTTCTTCAAGATCAAATAAATCTTTAAACCTATCAATTGCAAATCCACCATCAATTAACCATGACCCATCTGCTCTTTCAGTAGCTGTTGGTTCATCCATTTCATCAATTCCAGGGATATTACCTACAATTCCTTCTAAAACATCATTTAATGTTATTAAACCTTCAACACCACCATATTCATCTATAACAAGGGCAATATGAACATATTCTTTATTTTCTTTAAATAATTTTAAAATATCAAGTGAAGGGAGATTTTCTGGAACAATTAATGGTTTTTTTAAATAAGATTCAATATTCAAGTTTTCTCCTAAAAAAATTGAGCTTAAGATATCTTTAGCTTGAACTACTCCAACAATATTGTCTAATTCACCTTTAGCTACTGGAAATATAGATCGTTTACTGTCTATAATTTTCTTTTTTGTTTCTTCTATATCCTCTTCAAGATCTATCCAAATAATTTCAGGTTTAGGTGTCATTAACATGTCCACTTTTTGAACATCTAATCTGAAAACACGTTTAATAATGTTTTCTTCCTCTTTTTCAATAGTTCCATCTTCTATTCCTTCTTCAATAAGTAGCTTAATCTCATCTTCTGTGACCACGTTCTCTTTAGGTTTTTCAGAACCAATAATACGTAAAACAAAGTTTGTTGATTTACCTAATAATGTTGCAAGAGGTCCAGAAATTTTTAACAATATTTTCATGTATCTAGCTAATTTAACAGCTATTTTTTCAGGATTGTTTAAAGCTACTCTTTTTGGAACCAGCTCACCAATAATCAATGTTAAATAAGTTATTACAAAAACAACTATTAGCATGCTTATAGCTACATGGTAAGGAGAGAAAAATAATAAATATTTTGATAAAGGAACAGAAATAGTAGCTCCACCAAATGCTCCAGTTAATATTCCAATAAGTGTGACTCCAATTTGAATTGTTGATAAAAACTGATTAGGATCTTCAATTAATTTAATTACTGTTTTTGCATGCTTATATCCTTCTTGTTCCATTTTTTGCAATTTAGTTTTTCTTGATGAAACAATTGCAAGTTCAAACATAGCTAATATTCCATTTAATAATATCAAGAGTAATATTACTATAATTTCAAGTATTATTTCTATTATCATTTTTCTAGACCTTTGTTGTATAAGATTACTTGTTAATTAGCATTGTATTTAAATATTTAAAAAAAAATTATCCATAATATTTATAATTATTTTATAAAGTTTTAGAAAATCTTTTAATTTATTAAAAATTTACCTTTAAAATTTATAAAATCTTAAAAATTTATTTATAAAGCTTTAGAAAACCTTTTAACTTATTAAAAATTTATTTATAAAAATCAAAGACCTTTAAAATTTATTTAAATGATTTATTTATAAAAATTTATTTATAAAAATTTTTAATTTTTTTATTTAAAAAAAATAATAAAATCAAAATATAATATTATAGCTTATCAGCAGTTGTAAATCCAGTGCCACCATAAATTTCTTCTTGCATTTCTCTAACAGCATTTGAAGCTTCTTCTGCAGTTTTTACTTTTTTAAATATTCTTCTAAGTTTGACTTTAAGAGATTTTCCACAAACACATTTTCTAGTAGCTACCCCTTCTTTCCCATAAAGTACTCTACCACAATCACAGCGAAAAATAAGATACATCTTTATATTCCCCTAATAATCCATGTCTATATTTTATAAATTATATATTACTGTTTAAAGTAAAATAAGTATTATATAAAATAATAATTTTTTTTATTAATAAGTTATGCACCCCAAACTTTAAAAATATTATATAAATATAATAACTTTTAAATTAATAAATTATCCACCCCAAACTTTAAAAAATAATGGAATAAATACTCTTGATGGAAGTATTACTAATGTAGCTACACTAACTCCTAAATTTGTTCCTAAAGCAACGAGAAGTATTCTAAAAATGTTGTTGTTCCAAAGATCTCTTAAGCTCTCTGCTTTAGCTAAATTAGCTAAGTCGCTCTGTTTAACTTTTCTATATTTAGCTTCTGTTAAACCTGAAAACCATCCTGCAGCAAGTAACGGGTGAATTATTGTTAAAGGAGCTACAATAAATCCAACAATAGCTGATTGTATCTTAGACCCAGATAGCAAAGAACCTATAAAAGCAGTTCCTCCTCCAATTAGGACAAACTCTATAAGATTTCCCTGAATATCAATACCATTTATAAAAGCCAGAAAAAATATCACAATAAATGATATTGGAATAGTTGCTAATATTATTTTTAGCCAAGGAAATCCCTTTTTATCGATATCCACTAAGGATTCGATTGGTGGGATATTTTGAGGATTATCTAAATAATAATTAATTCCCTCTTTATGACCTGCACCCACAACAGCTATTACATGATCATCTTCTATGTTTAAAATACTCTTAGCTAAATAAGCATCTCTTTCTTTTACTAAAACTTCGTATGCATTAGGAGACATATCCTTGAAATATTCCATTATTTCATCTAAAGTATCACTTTCTTTTAGCTGTTCAATGTCTTCTATTTCCTCATCATCACTTGTAAAAAGAGAAACTATGGCTCCATAAAAGAATTTCAGCTTTTCCATGAATGTGGCTTTGTTTAAAACTCTTTGTAAGGTTATATTGATATCTCTATCAATTAAGGCAATCTTAATATTAAGATCATTAGCTGCTTCAATAGCTTCAATCATTTCAGAACCTGGTTTAATATCTAAATCTTCCCCAATTTTTGATTGAATATAGGTTAATATACTGCTAATTATAAAAAGTCCTACTTTGCCTTCTTTAATAATTTTTGTTACTGATATTTTTTCATCAACTTTGGTTCCTTTTTTTTCCTCTAATAAACGTTCATATCTCCCTCTATCTAATTCAATAGCTACTACATCAGGTTCTTGCTCATAAATAGCTTGTTTAACTTCATCAACACTATCCTGAGAGACATGAGCCGTTCCTATAATCGTTAAACATTCTTTTTTCATTTAAAAAACACTCACAATGAATAAAGTTCTCTTAATTAATTAATAAAAGTTATTTAATATAATAAAAAATAATAGTTAAAAAATAAAAATTTTAATTAATAAAAATAGCTAAAGTAAATAGCTATTAAAGGATTTAAGATATTTTTTTATAATTTATGATTAAGTTGTATATATTAATTCTATTTATATATAAAATTATATTTTAATTTCAAAGTGAACTAAGATTTAATTTTAAAAGAAATAAAAATTAGATAATGATTATAAAAAAGTGAAATATTATGGATAATAATGAGAAAATGGTAATTATTGGCACTATTATTTGGAATATTTTGTTTTTTAAAGTTAAAAAGTCTATAATTTTTCCTTATTTTTAATAATAACATATTTATAACAGATTTTTTTTAAATATCACATCTAAAAACAATTGTAATCTAAATAGATTAATTAAATCATTGATTAATATTATAAAAATTTTAAAAAATCTTTTATTTTTACCATTACAAAATGAATATTTTGCAAATTATTAAATATTTATTTCTAAAAAATTAAATTAGCTATATTTTGTAATTTTATGTATTTTTTTAAAAAAAAAGGTCGATGATTTCAAGTGTAAAATATTATTATAAAATAGCTATTTTAATAAAATAAGTTAAATTATCATTTATTTAATAATTAATTAAAAATAAAAAAATAAGATAAAATTTAATAAAAAAGACATTATAAAAAAATGAAAAACACCTATTATAATGCTGGACATATGATTTAAAAATAATTAAAATTATAAATATTAATATTGTTGATTATATAGCTAAATTTTCTTAATATTCTATATTATTATTTTTAAAGCTGTATCAATACTATAATCAAGAATACAAAGCATCTGTTAAAATATCTGTGTCACATTGTAGGGTGATAATATTTGTTCTCCCTTTTCCTCGACCACGAGACACTGTATTTGTAGAAATTATGCCTAACATTTCTAATTCATTTATAAAATCAAATATTCTTCTATAAGAAACTGAATCACCTTTAGAAATCTTTTCATAGGCATCGTATAATTTCCCAGATATTATTTCTTCCTTTCTTTGAGTTAATTTTAAAATAGCTTCTAAAACTCTTTGTTGTTGAGTAGGTAAAGTCATTATAATATCAGTTATTTTATTATGTTCTATTCTATCTTTAGCATCATTAACATAGGCCCCAAAGACTTTTTTAGATTCGTCTTCATCAGCTAATTCTCCTGCGGTTCTTAAAAGATCAAGTGCATAACGAGCATCACCTTCTATCTTAGCAGCTAGGGCCGCGCAATAAGGAACAACATCATCATCTAATGTATTTTTATTGAAAGAAAGTCTAGCTCTTTCTTCTAAAATATCAATTAGTTGTTGAGCTCCATAAGGAGGAAAAACAATTTCTCTATCTCGCAAACTACTTTTTACTCTAGGTTTGATAAATTTTTTAAATTCAACATGATTACTAATAGACAGAACAGAAACATTATCTGTTCTGGTAAGTGTGTAAAGGATGCCATCACCATCATTCTTAAGAAGAATATCAATTTCATCTAAAACAACAATCAAAATCAAGTTTTTTCCAAAAGCATTCTTTTTAAAAATATCTCTAAAAGTATTTACAACTTCTGCTTTGGTCCATCCCCTATAAGGTACATCTCTTCCCATTTGCTGACATAATCTTGCAATAACCTGATATTCAGTAGTATAATCAGTGCATCTAATATATTCAGTTCTAATAAAAACATCTTCATTTATTGATGCTTCTTTTAACTGATTCATTGCAAACTTAGCTGCGGCAGTCTTACCTGTACCTGTTTTACCATAAATAGTAATATCAGAAGGTGTGACATTGTTCAATGCTTCAATCCAATATTTAGCTATTGATGTTATTTGCTCTTCACGGTGTGGTAAGTGATGAGGTAAAAATCTATGATCCAACAATTGCTTATCTTTAAAAACTGACCCCCTATTTTTTAACCCTTTAAATATGTTCTCCATTTTAACACCTAAACACTATAAATAAAAATTTTAACCCTCTAAATACCCCAAGTACACACTATACAGATTTCAATTTAGTGGAATAAAATAGCTAATGTTATATTTTTCAAATAAAAAAATATCATTCCCAAAAATAAGGATTAATATGTTTTATTTTAGTAAGATAGCTAACAAAAATAATGTTAGTTTTTATAAAGACCTATAACTTTATCTAAGAAGTATAAGATAGTTTTTTTAATTATAACCTACCTATAACATGAGAAAAGCTATTTTTACCAATAAATGAAATAAATTTACAATAGAATTAATATGTAATATATAAATTAAAATAAAACATATTGCTACATTGCAAGTGAACATTTTATTTCAAGTGTAATTAGATTTTTTTTTAAAATAAATAAATGTATTTATTAAAAAATTTGAATATAATAATAAAGAACTATGCCTGTTTAATAAACATTTATTCCCTATAACTTAGAGTTCATGGAGGAATTTTTCTTAAAATAATTGTATATTGTTTTAATTATAAACATCCTAATAAATTTTTTTAAAAAAATTTTTTAACTATTTTAAGAATTCAAATAGCAATAATAAATATTGTTCATGTTTTTTATATAATTCAACTTTTTATCTAATCATTATGATTAAATGTTAAATAATTTATAAAATTTTCTTGGATAATTTAAACAAATTGCATATTAAGTAATAAGTCAGGGTAAAACGTGGACTTACTCATAAAACATGAAGTTATATCTTATAAAATATTTATAATACATTTTTTTTAAAAAAAATTTGATTATAAAATAAAGACTTATACAAATATACCACTAAATAAGAGAGAGGTGTATTTCCACTGTAAAGATAATATTAAAAATCTGGAAAAAATAAGAGATATATTTCAAGTGAAAATTTTTTTATTATTTCCTTTCTGTAAAGATTTAGATTTATTATAAAAAGACTTAAAATAATGAATAATAATGGATAATAATTTAAAAAGATTAAATAATCATTTTAAAACTATTTATTAAAAATTTTGTTATTAATAAATAAATTTTTTAATAAATTAATGAATTTTATTTAATAATATTTAATTTAGTTATTTATTATGAAATTATTATTATAAAATTAATTTATTGAAAAAATATGAAAAAGTTAATATAAAACATTGGAATTTATTGATAAAATATAAAATAATTAATACAAAAAATCAAAAATTAAGGATTATATAAAACTAAATTTTAGTTTTTTGGTGTGAAAATTAGAATTATAGTTATATACAACGTAAATGCCATTAGTTTCCTTTATAAAAAAATAAAAAGATGATTTTATTATTTTAAGAGATTTTTAAAAAAGATGTTTTTCAAGTGTATTCACTTGAAATATACCTCTTCACTCTTAAAATATAAAAAAATATCTTTCACTGGAAATACATGTCTCTCTCACTTTTTAAAATTAAAAAAAATAATAAGAAAAAATATCTTAGTTTAATCAAAAGAATAAAAATTAACAATTAAATATTTTTAGCATTCTATAAAAAAAATAAGAAAATTTATATTAAATTTAAAATGCTTTTATTAATTTTTAATTGATTAAACATTTTTGTTTTATACTACCCAAACATACTATTTGTATCTTCAATAGAATTAGGATCTATTTCACCAAAACTTTTTCCTAACAACCAAATACATTGTAGCTTACCTTTAAAAACCTTTTTCATCCCTAAAATTAAATTATGCTTATTTAAAGCATCTTCATACAATTCTTCTGTAATAACAAATCTATGAAGCTCATCATTAGGATGCTCAAGTTCAAAGTCTAATAAGAATTGATTTAGGGAAAGTCTTAAATCCCATATAAATTCTTGTTTTTTAGATTCTGAAGAAGATCTAATTGCAGAAACTTGTTCTGGAGCTACTTCTGTTGCACAGCCAATTAAAATCATGTCAATTTTATTTTCCGGCTGAATTATATCCATTATATGGCCTTCAGGATAATTGATAATAAAATGAAAATTTGCACTATCATCAGGTATTTTTTCTTTAAATACTCCTTCTTCAGCCAGCCAATCTCGAACTTGTTTTTCATCTATCATAAAAACCACAAAAATACATTATTATATAAATAAACTTAAATATTAGCTAAAGAACCAGATTATAAATTTATTATTATTAATTTAAATAAAGAAAGTTGTTTATAATTAAAGAATTTATTTATAATTAAAAAATGAAAAAAATTAAGTTCTTTTAATAAAAAACAAATTCTTTATAAAAAATATTTTAAATTTCTAATAATAGCTAAACCTTATTATAAATATAATTAAATTTTTTATAATTCAAATAATAATTAAACTTTATAATATAATTAAATTAATCATGAAATAAAAATTAATTATTAAATAATTTATAAACTTTATAATATAATAAAATTCTCTAATAATAAATAGTTTTTTTAAATAATAATATAACAATTTAAATTTATCTTAAATAAATATATATGCTTATTTTATATATTAATTTTAATGATTTTTGATTTAATAAGTTTTTCTAACAATATTTTAAGTCACTATTATTCAATTGGAATAATCGGGCTTATTTTAATTTTTGCATTAGCTATTGACATGATCTTTGGAGAATTTCCAGAAAAAGTTCATCCAGTAGTTATAATTGGAAAATTCATTGGTTATTTTGAGAAATATTTTATTAAAATCAAAAATAAGCTTTCTGGCATTTATTTAACAATGTCGGTAACTTTTCTTTCATTTAGCATAGCTATTATATTTTTCTTAATTTCAACAATCAACTTTTTCATATTTATAATAGCATCAACACTAATATTATCCTCTTTGTTTTCTTTAAAATTATTATTATCATCAGCTAATAATGTAGGGAAAGATTTATCTATAGATTTAAAAAGGGCTCAAAGATCTGTTTCTTTTTTAGTAAGTAGAAAAACTGATACATTAAGTGAAAAGTTAATAACTTCAGCTGTTATTGAAACATTAACTGAAAACATAACTGATTCATGTATTTCTGTTTTTTTCTATTATTTAATCTCTGGGGTTTTTGTACTAATTTTAATCTTATTGCTCAATGATTTTTTTAGTTTAAACAATATTCTGATTATATTTATTAATAAAAACATATTTTACATAATATGCACATTTTCAATTATTGTAACAATATTTTATAGAATAATAAATACACTAGATGCAATGGTTGCCTATAAAAATGATAAATATTTATTGATTGGTTGGTTTCCAGCAAAATTAGATGATTTATTAAATTATATACCTTCAAGATTTTCAGGTTTAATGGTTGTCATATCTGCATTCTTATTAAATTTAAACTGGAAAAATAGCTATTTTATTTTAAAAAGAGATTCAAGGAATTGTTCAAGCCCTAATTCTGGATTTACAATGTCAGCAGCAGCTGGTGCACTTGATATACAATTAAAAAAAGAAGGTGCTTATATAATAGGAGATAAAAATCAAGAACTGACAATTGATCACATTTATAAAGCAATTAAATTGACAAAAGTTTCTATATTCAATTCTATAATAGTTCTAATTGGAATATTTAATTTAACTTTGTATCTTTTATTTGTAATTTACCCGTATTTCTAAAATATCACCAATGATATTGGATAAAATGCTTTTAACTAATAATTAAATATAATTTTATAAAATAATAATCATATAAATAATATTTGAATTGTCAATTACTTAAAAATTTATGTTTAATAAAATTTTATTTTAAAAATAGTTAAACAAATTTAAATATATTAAAGCTTAAAGTTATTTAATGGTTTGTTATTCTTATTAACTCTTACAGTTAAAAGGCTATAAAACTAAAATATTGAAAAATTTTTAGTATAATTTCACCATTGTGCTATAAAATAATACCAAATTACAATATTGATATGATAAATAATTCTATATTAAAAATAAATTTACAAAGCTGAGTATATAATGAGAAATGTTGGAGTAGTTACAAGAGGGATTAGAATACCAATAATTCATCAAGGAGATGACTTAGAAAATATTGTAGTAGATAGTTTAATTGAAGCATCGAAGACAGACAATATTACATTTAAAGATAAAGATATTATTGCAGTAACTGAATCTATACTTGCTAAATCACAAGGTAATTATGTGAGTATTGATGATATAGCTCAAGATATTCAAAATAAATTTGGTAAAGATGCTGAATTAGGGGTTGTTTTCCCAATCTTTAGTCGAAACAGATTTTCATTAATTTTAAAAGGAATTGCTAAAGGTGCTAAGAAAGTATATCTACAAATGAGTTATCCAAATGATGAAGTTGGTAATCCAATTATTGATCCAATAGAAATACATAATAAGGATATTAATGTATTTACCACAGTATTTAATGAAAAAGAATTTAGAAAAGAGTTTGGATATGATAAAACGATTCATCCATTTACAAATGTGGATATTATTGAACATTATAAAGAATTAGGTGATAATATTGAGATATTATTCGCAAATAATTCAAAAGAGATTTTAAATCATACTAAAAACGTTTTAGTTGCAAATATTCATCCAAGATTTAAAGATAAAGAAATAATCAAAAAAGCTGGTGCTAAAAAAATCTTTACTTTATGTGATATCCTCTCATCAAGTATTGGTGGCTCAGGATATAATTCTGATTATGGATTATTAGGTTCAAATGCATCTAATGAAGATGTATTAAAGCTTTTCCCAAGAAATGGAGAAATATTTGTAAATAATGTTCAAAAAAAGCTACTAGATAAAACTGGTAAACATATTGAAGTAATGATTTATGGAGATGGGGCATTTAAAGACCCAGTTGCTGGGATATGGGAACTTGCTGATCCTGTTGTTTCACCTGCATATACAAAAGGGTTAGAAGGAACACCCTCAGAATATAAATTAAAATATCTTGCTGATAGTTTAAACTTAGAAGACCACGAAATCAAAGAAAAAATTAAAGAAAAAAAAGTATCCAAACAAGAATCTTTAGGAACAACACCTAGAAGAATTACTGATTTAGTAGGAAGCCTTGCAGATTTAACAAGTGGCTCAGGAGATAGGGGGACTCCTGTGGTTCATATCCAAGGGTACTTTGATAACTATTCTGATCAATAATATTAAAAAGCATAATTTATAGTTTATACTTTTTTTATCAAGTATTTATCTACAATTCACCATTTTTTTTCTTTTTTATTATTGTAATATATCTTAAAAACATTTTTGCAAGTGTATATATGGAGATATGATTTAATTCGTGGATTAACAAGAGTATTTCTGATGAATATTTAATTTTCGTTTAAAATATGTAGCTAAACGAATTTTTTATAGTTATTTTATTAATACATAACAAGTTAAATGTCCTTGAATTTATTATTAAAGCTATATTAATAAATTTTAAATTTTTATAAAAACCATTCGAATTGTGATTAAATGAGAGTAGCTATTCTATCAGTATCTAAAAACGGTGAGCTATTGTCTAAAAAATTGAAATCTCTTTTAGATAATGATTTTACAGTTATTAAAACAGATACTTTTCATAAAGACGTTGAAAATAATATAAAACGTGTTTTCAATGATTATGATGTAATTATAGGTATTATGGCTACTGGAATTTTAGTAAGAAATATTTGCAAAAACATAAGCAATAAATATAGTGATCCTGCTGTTTTATCAATAGATGATAAAGGAAATTTCGTCATTAGCTTACTATCTGGTCATATGGGAGGAGCTAATCAATTTACAAAAAAAATAGCTAATTTATTATCATCTAAAGAAGTTATAACAACAGCTACAGATATTCATGGTAAAATAGGAGTAGATGTATTAGCTAATAAATTTTATTGGAATATTATAAATAAAAAAGAGGTTTTAACCTTTAATAAGGCCCTTTTAGAAAATGAGATTTTACACTTGAAATCAAACTCTGACACAATGAGATATATTGAAGAATTTTTTATGGAAGTTTTTTTTTCAGATAATAAAGAACTAGAGCATGGCACATTAGAAGATGTTAGGAACTATATTAAAAATAAGTATAATATTGTGTTAAAAGTTGATGAAAAACTTAATAATAAAATAATAGCTAAAATTAGAGATACTGAACTCGAATTTAAACCAAAAAAATTAGTGGTAGGGATTGGTAGTCGAAAAAATGTCAGAGAAGAACATGTTCTTATAGCTATTGAAAAAGTAATGGCAGATTTAGATGTTTCTGTTTTAAGAATTGATGGATTAGCTACTGTTTCTATTAAAAGAAAAGAACTAGGAATTATAAAGGCTTTTAAAATAATAAATGAACCATTTAGCATTATTGAAAAAGAAAAAATAGAAGATTTTTACCTTAGTGATCGTTCAAAGGATTGTCGAAAATCATCTTTTGTAAAGGAAAAATTTGGAATTGATGGTGTAAGTGAAGCATGTGCAATGATAGCTGCAGGAGAAAATTCTAAACTTATTCATAGAAAAATAGCTATATGTGGAGTGACAGTAGCCGTGGCTGTTTCTAAATAGATTAATAATAGAGTATACACTAATACTTCCATGAAAAAAATTATAAAAATAATAATAATTAATAAAAATAAAAAAACACTTATAAAAAACTAATAAATGGAATATGAATCACTTAAGGAAATAGTAAAATTCTCCATTGTATCTAATATTGTATCTCTAATCTAATATGACTTGACATTTTAGATTTAATAAGCTATGGACTTGTTTTTGCTTAAAATTACCATGATAATGTGTATATAGCTATATTAGATTTTTTAAGATTTTTATCAATAATATATTTTTAATTGTTAACTATTTATTATATTTAAACCTTGATTTTGATTTAAATATTTATTTAAGAAGATTTATAAAAAAATGATTGTTCATACAAATATAAGATTAATACACCTTGAAATTTTAAATAAAGATTAAAAAAATAGAATATTACTTTCAAAGAATCTGTTTTAACCCAAAAATATTTAAGCATATTCAATGCAATAGTAAATATTAAAGAAATTTTTCTTAAATATTATTTATTAATAAAATTTATTTTATTTTTTGGAGAGATACACATGATAAATGACATTTTTAACGAAGTTTCCGAGATATTGAAGCATATCATGGAAAATTCAAGCGTTCCCCGTAATATTAGAAGAGCTGCCGATGAATCAAACACTATTTTAAGTAATGAAGATGAAGATGAAACTGTAAGAGCAAGTGCAGTTATTTTGATATTAGATGAAATTAGCAATGATCCAAATATTCCAATCCATGCTAGAACATTGATTTGGGAAATTTTAAGTAAGTTAGAGTCTATAAAAGCTAATTAAAATCTATAATTAACTTTAGTATTATATAAAAAAGTTAATCTAATTATTACTTTAAAAAGCTAAACATACTTATTTTTACTTAAAAAAGCTAATTAATTTATTATTAATTAAGAAAATTTATTTTATTTTTTATTACTAAAAAAATATTATTAATGTTACAGAATCATTAATTATGAATATATTTTTATTATTTTTTATTTATTTTTTATAATTTTACAAATAATTTTTTCTTAGATAATTATATATATTTAAGAAAGATTAGCTATATTTAAAAAGAATCAGATAAGTTTAACATGTGAGATATAAATTGTGTTTTAGCTATATCTTCAATGAATTCAGCTAAAAAGCAAGCTTCTTCAATGTTAGAGCCAGTAACTAAAACACCATGTTTTTTTAAGATTAAAACATCTTCACTCAATGCTTTAACAGCTTTTTCAGCTAATTTTTTACTCCCTGGTGCTTCATAATCAACATAATCTAAATAAGATTTTTTGATTGGACCAAAACCTTCGAGTCTTTTGATATTTTTATTAGAAAATGCAAAACCTGTAGCAAATGGTGAATGAGTATGTACAATACCATTTACATCTTTTTTTTCTTTGTAAATAGAAAGATGAAGGTCTATTTCAGAAGAAGGTTTACCTTTTGTTAAGACATTTCCATCAAGATCTACTAAAACTATATCTTTTTCTTTAACATTTTTAAGAGATGTCATAGTAGGAGTAATAGCTACTATGTCTATTTCATTATTTTTAAATCTTGAACTAACATTACCTGCTTTTCCTGAAACTAGTTTTCTTTCAAATAGATATTTTGATACATCAACAATCGATTTAACAGAATCATCCATTATATCACACACTGAAATAAATATCCTGTTTTTAGCTATAATATTTTTAAAAATTCTTATTTTTAAATTATTAGATTTAAATTTATTTATTAGATTAATATTTTAATTAGAAACTTTATTTTTAATGTATTTTAATTAAAAGCTTTATTTTAAATATATATTAATTATAAATCTTTTTTTTAGAATAAAATAATATAAATAAAATTTTTTTATACTTTTTAATATTTCATGATATTATATAATAAATTTTGATTGTTTTAAGTTTTTTATGAAAGGTTGATAATTTTTAATATTGTAAAATAATTTTTATTATAATTAATTAGCTTCATGAAGGTCATGAATTTTTAATTTATTTAAATAAACTTTAATTGTTTATAGTTACCTTTATGAAGAACTGGTACTTCACCGCAAGTTGGAACAATGTTGTAAATCTTTTGAAATTCAGTTTGTGTTTGAAATGTACCTGAATTTATCATATGAACGCCATTATAGTTTTTATACCTGTTAATATGAACATGACCTGTATGGAATATATCAGGAACATTGTCAACAACAAGATAATCTTCTAATTCAGAAGCAAGAGGTGTTCTTTCTCCATAAATTGGGGCAAGATGTCGTTTGTTTAATAGTTCTTCCATTATAAGCTCATTTTTTTCATGTGACATTCCTTTAACTGTCATGGCTATGTCATCAAAACCACGACCATGATACATTAATGTAATTATTCCATCAAGGCTTACTATTCCAGGATTGCTTATAAATTCAATATTATTTAATTCATAAAGTGATTTAGCGTATTTTTCAGGAATAGCTGGTTGAGGTTCAGCTACTCTTGATGCATCGTGGTTTCCAGGACCGATAATAATTTTAATATCACTTCTAATTTCTCCAAGTAAGCGAGCTGCTTCATCATATTGGGTTGTAATATCTTTAATAGCTAATTCCTTTTCTTGATTTGGATAAACACCAATTCCATCTACAATATCTCCAGCAATCAATAAGTATTTCACATCATTAGCTATTTCACGCTGATTGTCATTACCAAAATTACCATTTAACCATTTTGTAAATTTAACAAAGGCATCTTCTAAAAATGTCAAACTTCCAATATGGATGTCTGAGGTAAAAACAGTAGCAAAATCCATCTTCTTTTCAGGGACTCTTTGAACTCCTGGATGAATAATTCGAGAAGCTATGATTAAATTTCCTTTATTTTCAGCTAAAAGTCCAATAATTTCGTCTTTAACCAGCTTTTCAGAAGTATTGAATAAATCATGATTATCTTTATGAACCAAGACACTGATTTCTCCAGTATCATCTTCAATTTCAATCATTTTATGGTTATTTTTTGTGCTTCTAATTTCTTTAATAATGCCGATAATGTTTATATCTTTTGTATCATTAGTAATATCAGATATTTTTTGGTGAACTTTAAGTTCAGGTCTTTTAGATAATATATTTGATAATTTTTCATATCTGTTCTTAAAATAACTAATTAAATTGCTGATTTCACCACTTGTGTAGGATTTTTTACTAGTATCTTGTATTATTTTAAAATCAAACTGAGTATTAGGTTCTAATAAATTTCTTTTTATTTCATCTGAAATAGAATTATCAATTTTTTCAATTTTACCTAAATCAGAATTAGCTTCTATTTTATCTTTAATTTTGAATTCAGCATCTGAAGATGATTGATTGCCATTTTTATATTTTTTTTCATCATTGGTATTAATACCATTTTCAATGATTTTTTCTGATTTATCACTAATATTTGGATTTAAGGTTGTAGAAGAGTTTTTATTTGATTTTCTATTAAAATCAGAGTTTAAGGAAGAAGAATTATCTTCGCCATTGGCTTGAAAACTTTCCACTTCTAATGTTTTAATAAACTCATCAACAATTGATTCATCTAAGGATATTAAATCATTTTTAGAATATTTTTGACTTTTTAATTTCACAATCAATGATAAACTAAAATTTAAAGGATCTTCTAAACTTAGTATTTTATTATAAGCATCTGGAGACAAATTAATGCCTTTTTCTATAAATTTGAAAAGGATTTTAGCCGACATGAATATCTATTTTTTTTAAAATGCTAATTGGTAAAGATTTGTAAATAATTTGCTTAGTTTTTAATTAGTTTTTATTTTCTTTTTAAAGATATTTTATTTATATAAAAATTAATATTTCTTTTTTAATAAAAATCATTTTAAAATTTATTTTTTTAGATTTAAATAAATAATGATAAATAATTAATAATATATTTAAATAAAATCATAATAATCTACTTTAGTAAAATATAATTTTGATAGATAATTATTTATTTATGAAAAAATAGACATAAGATATTATGTAAAAAATAATCTTATAATAGCTATAAAAATGTTTTAAATTTATTTTAATAATTAAAATAAAGAATATAAGTTTACTTTGAATTATATTATGTATTTAATCTCTTATATTAATTACAATTGATTTACTTAAGTTTAAGTATAATATTATTAAAATTAACTTAACATATCTTTTTAATTTTTTCTAAAGTTTATTAGCTATTTTTTTATTTTACAACTGTAACATCTTTAAATTTATAATCAAAGATTGAAAAAATATAAAATTGATAAATATCATTGATATATATTAGGTAGGTGAATTAATGCCAAAAATAATTAAATTTTTACTAGTAATCCTTCTTTTCATTGGATTTTTTGAGGCAGGATTAATTAGTTCTTATACAATTGTAACTTCAAATGTCCCAGATGTTAAAGGATTAATTGATATTCAAATTGAAACAATTACTAACTTATTCAACCCTGATAATATTAATGATATAATTGTAAAAGACCCAGATGTGGTTAATGTAGCTAATAAGATGGAAGTAGCTGAAAAATTAAAAATTTTAGCTAAAATAGATGGTGTTAGTATAAAAAGTATTAATGCTACAACATATGGAAATTCTAAAAGTGATTCTTTTGAACTAACCATAAATGCATTGGGATATAGTGGACCTAATGGAACTACAGGTCAGATAATTTTAAAACAAGATCCTCAATATAGGATAACAGCTACAGCTAATGGTAAATACACAAGTAGTGGTGCTGAAATTGACATTAACAGTATTAAAGTAACCTCTGTTTTGAATATTTATGAGTGAATCACAATTATTTTGGTGAGCTAATGATTAATATTATTGGAATAGGACCAAATAGAGAAAATATAACTTTATCAGCTTTTGAAGCATTAAAAAAAGCTGATGTAATCATTGGTTACAAAAAATATATAGAATTTGTAGAAGATCTTGTTGAAGGAAAAGAAATAATAAAGAAAGGAATGGGAGATGAAATAGCTAGAGGAGAACTTGCAATATCAAAAAGCTTGGAAGGTAAAAATGTTGCTTTAATAAGTTCTGGAGATCCTGGAGTTTATGGTATGGCAAATCTAATGTTTCAACTTATTAATAAATATGATAATGTTGATGTAAAAGTTTTTCCAGGAGTTACAGCCTTAAATTATTCTGCTTCATTACTTGGAGCTCCTTTACATGATTTTGCAGCTATAAGCTTAAGTGATATATTAACACCTTTTGAAGAAATTGAAAAGAAAATAGAATATGCAGCTAAAGCTGATTTTGTAATAGCTATTTATAATCCAATTAGTAAAAAACGCAAAAAACCATTTAAAAGATTTAAAGAGATATTGTTAGATGTAAAAGGACCAGAAACATTGATAGGAATTGTAGACAGTAGTCAAAATATTTCAAAAACTAAAATAGTAACTTTGAATCAATTAAATGAAGATGATATAAATATGTCCACAACCTTAATCGTTGGAAATTCATTGACATATATTGAAAATGGTTTTTTGATTACTTCTCGAGGATATGTTGTTAAATCTCCAATTCATCCACTTTCTAATGAATTTTACACAAAATATTTAAATGGTGAAACAGCCACTGGTTCTAATGTAGATTGTGATTTTTATCCTTGTCATAGTGAATTACAATGTTGTGATTTTTGTTATTGTCCTTTTTATCCTTGTGGGGATGGTTCAACAGGGGGAAAATGGATTAAAAATAAAAATGTCTGGAGCTGTGAAGACTGTATATGGATTCATAAAAAACACACGGTAAATTGTGTTAAAGATGGTTTAAAAGATATTTTAAAAGAAGTTTCTGATTTAAAAACAAATCAAAAAAAATTATTAAAATTAAGAAGATCATGTATTTTGAAAACAAAAATAAATAAAAATAAAGAATGATTAGTTTATATTTAGTTTATATTTAGATTAAATTTACTTATATTTAGTTTAAACTTAATTTATTCTTAGTTTAAGTTTAATTCATACTAGTTTGTATTTAATACACATTTATATTAATATTTAGATTATAATAATTTTATAATCTAATTTATATTTAACATAACTTGATTTATTTAATAATATTTTTCATAATCAAAACTAAAACTAAATGGGGAATAAAATGCCGACTATTAAAGATATTTTAATAGAAATGAAAAATCTTTCAGAGTTAATGGTAGATTTAGCTTATTCAGCAGTTCTTTTTAATAGTAATGATGCTGCCGAAGAAGTATTAAAACTTGAAAATAAAGTCAATAGCTCTAACTATGATATAAAAATCCAATGTCTTGTTGCAGCCAGATCAATGGAAGATGCAGAAAAATTAACAGCTTTACTAGAAATAGCTGAGGCTGCTGAAAGTATAGCTAATGCTGCTAAAGATTTAGCAGAAATTGTTATAAAAGGTTTTAAACCACATCCTGTATTTAAGATGGTCATGGAAGAGGTTGAAGAGATAATTATCAGTGTTACTATTCAAAAAGGTTCAGAATTAAATAATAAATCTTTAGGAGACTTATTTTTAGCTAATAGAACAGGGATGATTGTTATAGCTATTAGGAGAGATGAATCTTGGATTTATGGTCCTGATAAGCGTACAATGATATATGAAGGAGATATTTTAATAGCTAAAGGTACTGAAATTGGTTCTGAATTGTTAAAAAAATTATCAAGCAATGAAATTTCTTTAGATGAAATTTCAGATGTTATTGATGAGGAATAATGATTTAATAAAATTAATATTGATAAGTTAATTGTTTTTTAAGAAAAAATGATTCAAAATAGTATTGATTAATTAATTGTTTTTTAAGAATATGATTTAATAAATAGTATTGATTAATTAAATTGTTTTATTATTATTTAACTTTAAAGTTTAAAATATGGGATAGCTATTCTTAAACTTTATTAATCATAATTTTAATATATTAATTTTTGATATTCATGGTATATTACAGATTTTTTCATGTTTTATAAATAATCTTTAATAATAACTTATCAAAAAAACAATCTATAAAATATTTTTAAATTTAATATAAATAATTATTAAGCTTTTATAAATTTTAAAAAAAGATTATTAAAATCTTTATAAATTTGATTTACTTAAATATAAATTTAATGGTAATATTTTAGTTAAATATTATATTTTTTTAAAAGATTTTTTTAAAATTGTAAATAAATAGATTTAAAAAAGTGAGTTGATAGAATGTGTATGGGTGATGTATATGAGGAAAATCAGAACTCTGTTGAAGATGATTCGACATATAACTCATATATTGATGTTGTTCGTTGTCAATTCAGCTGTATTTATCTTTAAAAAAATACATTACTTATTTTTTATACCTAAATTAGCTGGAAGAAAATTTAATTTATTCTTTAATGGTAGTAGAACTGTTATTAAAGAAAGTACTATGGCTCTTTTAATTTGTGCTGTAGGAGGTCTTTTTGCAGGCATTATTTTAGGAAACATGACTTATTTTTTGGAAACTTATCCTGGACTAATGGTTCTTATTCCTGGAGCTATTGGAATGCGGGGAAATATTTTTGGAGCATTAGGATCTAGATTAGGATCAAATCTTCACATTGGTACACTATCACCAAAATTTAAACGATCAAAAATCTTATCAGAAAATATTTTGTCTTCTATAATATTAACTTTTATACTGTCTGTTTTTTTGGCATTTTTAGCTAAAGGAATTTGTATACTATTTAATTTTGAAAGTATGAGTCTAGTAGACTTTACTTTAATTTCAATCTTTGCAGGAATTATTTCAAGCATAATAATGCTCCCTTTAACAATGTTAATTTCTTTAAAAAGCTTTGAAAATGGATGGGATCCAGATAACATCACAACTCCAATTATAGCTGTTTTTGGAGATTTATTCACTTTACCTTCATTAATTTTAGCTATTTTCATGATTTCCATATTTTCTAATATAACTTTGCGATATATCTTATTCATAATAGCTATTTTATTTATAATACTAGGGTTTTATTATGGAATAACTGTTTCAGATGAAATTAAGAAAATCGTGAAACAATCAACACCAATACTTTTTATTTGTGCAATATTAGGAATTTCTGCAGGAGGATTTTTAAATACTTCTATTTCTACACTTCTTAGAAATCCAAGTCTTTTAACACTAATTCCTTTATTTTCAGGTGAAAGTGGTAATCTTGTAAGTATTTTAGGTGCAAGACTTTCTTCGGCACTTCATTCAGGATTAATTCAACCAGTTTTTAAGCCAGAAACAATCACACTAAAAAATTTTTTGATAATAATTATATTAGCTATTTTTATTTATCCAATAATTGGATTTTTAGCAGAACTTTCATCTGTGGGTGCTGGAACTGTAGGAATAGGCTTTTTTAACATAATCTTAATAAGCACAATATCTGGAATGATTTTAATTACTGTAATGATTTTAATTGTATTCTATATTTCTTCTATTTCTTATAAAAATGGATTAGATCCAGATAATATAGTAATTCCAATTTCTACTAGTACAACAGATTCAATATCTTCTTTAATATTAATAACAGTAGCTTTGTCAATTATACATATATTTGTTCCCTAAATCTTTTTTTTAATTAGTTTAAATGAGATTAACTATTATGTCTTGAATTATTTTCTAAATGAATGATTTAAAGAATACTTAATCACTATTTTTTACTTTATTTAATTATAAGTGGTTTTTAAAATGAATTGGCATGTTTGAAAGGTAAAATAGGAAAAATTCAAATCATCAATTTCCATTTCTTTTGGAATAGCTACTAAAACACAGTTAAATTTATTTTTATTATTAGTAGGAATCTTACAATGAAGATAAAAAATTAATTCACTATTATTTTCTAAATTTTCTTCAAAATAGCTATTTAAATCAGTTTTTACATTATTCATATTATTTTCATCATTGGAAATTCTTTTAATATTATCTAAAATCCAAAAACCAGAAATTTTTGTACTTTCTTCATCAAAAATTAAATAGTAGTCATTGTATTGCAGGTCTTTTTTGCTAATTTTAAATTCTTTACAAATCCAATTATATTCTTCTATATTCTCATGGCTTAAATTATTAAGGGTATTGTGATTACATAAATTATTTAGATAATTTTCATTCTTATTTTCATTGTTAAGAGATAAAATAGCTAATTCAGATAAAAAATCACATTTAACCATTCTACTAACCACAAACACATTAAAATTTTCATCATTATTTATTTCATCCCCCATTATAATGGGGTTTATTTCTTTATTCAATGGATAGATAGATATAGAACTTTTTATCTCATTATTAAATATATTTTTACTAATTAGTGTATTATAATTTGATTTAAGAGTGTTAATTTTTTTAAAAGAGATTGTATTTAGAAGCACCTCTTTATTTCCATTTTGAATAGAGAGTCCAGCAATTACATTATTGAAATTTGATAATTTTTCCCAGTTTTCTGGTGAACCTGGACTACTTATTAAGCTATCAGCTACTTTTGAGGAGTAACTTTCTAAATTATTGGTTTTAATAGAATTTAAAATTTTTTCATCTGTTTTAACCATTAAACTAGCTACAATTCCTATAATCAGCACAAAAAGTATAATTGTAAGTAAAAATTCTGTTGAAAATAAGATTCCTTTTGAATCTTTTAATAGGGCTAGGTTCATTTATCATCCACCTAATCCATATTTAGCTCTATGAGAACTATCAAGAAATATAATTTCATATAGGTTCTCATATCTATAAAACTCTAAAGGATTTCCAGCATAATGCTCAGCAAAAATAACATGATCTGGTGAACTTATTGATCTTAAATTAAGGCTATCCACTTTTTTTGGAACAATGAATGTTTCAAGACCATAATGAAAACACCCTCCTTTTCCTTCTAACCTACATAAATAACAGCTTCCATCTGCACTTTCATGATAATAACCATTATCTATACAATTTTTTAGAGTGTAACTATCTCCATGGTGTTGGTAGGGATCATATGGACATTTCTTTATGATTAATGGGGAACTAGCATTTTCATAACTATCAGGATTTTCCAGATTATTTTGAGTGAAATAATATTTTAAAGAATCTTTATAGTTTATTTTTGTATTATTTTCAATTAATGTAGGATGATCTTTACACATTAAAAAAGGTAAAGGATCTTTTAAGTTTTCAATGGATACTTTTTGATTTATTACTTGATTATACTCTAAATTTCCTTTTTTCACATAAAGTACAGTCTTTATATCTATATGAAATGGATCATCACTATTAGAAATACTTAAAACTTCTGATTCAACATTTAAACCTTGATTAACTTCATATTTTTTATTAACTTCTTTTAATTTTTCATTAACTTTATTTTGAATAGCTATATTACTATTTTCACATGGAATATGAGTTTCAATTGTTTTATTTGATATTTCTCCAATACTTTCTTTTGTAATTATTGGAATGTTTCTTTTATAATCTTGAATAAGATAATTAAAGTTATTTGAATCAATAGATTCTGAACTTATATTGTTATAATTAATAGCTACATTTAAAACTAAAATAGCGGCTAATATAAATGAAAATATCATTAAAATTGTTAAACTTGTAATAACATTTCCTTTTTTATCAAAAATAATATTTTCATTAATGTTATTGGATTTAGCTAATGTATTTTTAGCTATTTTAATAAATTTTTTCATTGGATAATCCATAAAAATAATTTATTACAAACTCCTTAAAAAATATTACTTTTTTTTTAATAAAATTTTCCTTTTTGATATAAGTTTTTAATTAAGATAACTTATTCCTCCTAAATAAAGGATTATAAAAGGTTTATAACTTATATGAAATGAATATAATATTACAAATAGAAAATATGTTATAAATAAATAAATGTGAAAAAATGTTCAAATATAAAAAAATTTTTATAATTTTATTTTCATTGGTTTCTATATTCATCATGATTAGTTCAGTATCATCAGCTAATTATTATGTTAATGAAGATACAAGCCATAAAAACATTACTGACTGGATAAAAAATAATGCAAAAACTGGTGATAATTTAATATTCAACACTAGTAGCTATAATCTCACGGATCGACTAAATATTACTAAATCCATCAATATTAAAAGTAATAAGAATACTCAAATAAATTTCATTCAGCAAGATGAAATGTATTGCATGTTTTATGTAACTGCTAAAAATGTTGTTTTCTCTGGTTTAACAATAAATCACAACGGAAACGGAAACACACAAGAATATAGTAGTGGTGAGTGGGGAACTACTATAAATGGGTTTCATATGAATATTAAAAATACTGTGATTAACACTAATCTTATTTATGGTGCAAGTATTAGTTTTCGTAAAGGGAGTATTGTTAATTGTACTATTAATTCAAAATCACAAGGGATTCAAGTTAGTTACTGGAAAGGAAATATTATTAATTCAAGAATAAATGCTAATGAAGGGATAACTAATAGGATAGCGTTATTTCATAATGTGGATTATTGGTATGGTGATATGGCAAACACTACTATTGTTTCAGGAAATAATGGTGTGGAATTAACAGTATGGAAAGGGAAGATTATTAACAGTACTATACGCACTAATGGTTCAAAGGCAGTTGGAATTAATATTCAATATGGTGAAGGTCGTATACATGGAAGTAAAATCATTTCAGTGGATGGTTATGCGGTTAAGATATCTGATGCTGTTAAAATCACGAATTCTTCTCTTTCGTCACGTAAAGGTTTATCAAAAAGTGTTAGATATTTGCCAGACTTGAAAGTCAGTAAAGCATTTATTTCAGGAAGAACTTGTTACATAACTATTAGTAATATAGGTTTTTCAACATCTAAACCGACTCGAATTGGTTTAAAGATTGGTAAAGTACTTATAAAAGCACATGTTAAGTCAATAAAACCCTTTATCCCACAAGAACATAGTCCAGATTCTTGGACAAAACACACTACTAAAGTTAAAATTACTTTACCTAAGAAATATACAAGTGGAAAGTACTTGAAAACTGTGAAAGTAGATTATTATAATAAAATTAAAGAAACAAATAAGAAAAACAATATACTTAAATTTAGATGATAGAATCGCACATGATATTACTAACACTTCTTCACAATCATTATTTTTTCCAGTAATTTATCATTTTTAAAAAATAAAAGAAATTGAAAAGGTTATTTAAAAAAGAAACTCAGACCAGTACCTTTCCAGAATCTTTTTGAAACACAGCAAGCAAATGCTAGATCTTCTAACAAACGAGTTTTTATTTTTGATTTGTTTGTTGTATTGGGGGTTTTTTTTCCACAAACATTTTTCATTTTCAATTTTTTTCTCTTATAATTTTTTATTCATTTTGAATCACCGTTGTTAACATTATTTTTACTAATATTTAAATAATAACCTGATAAACAATAAATTAAAATTTTTTAATAGAAATACAGACTGAATAAGGATTATTAAATTGAAAAGTAGATTTTAAGAGTAAATCATATTATTAATATTGAAAAATAGAACTGAAAAGTAAGAATGAAAAATTATTATTTATAGTTAGAGAATTAATTTTTTGCAAAAACAATAATATTAATATAATATTATTAAATTCATTTTATTATATACTATATTGTTTTTTTTTAAAAAATAATTAATAATGATTTACTATATTTAAAATTAATAATAATTAATAAGTAAATTAAAAAATCAAGATATTTAATTAAAAATAAAGAATTTTAAAAATGCAAAAATTTTGTCTTAAACTATAACTTTTTAAAAGTAGGAATAAATAGAAAATAATTTTTATAAAAAATTTGTTAATGCTAAACATAAAATAATAGAGAATCTAAATTATTAAATATGAAAAATAACTTATAAATTTTAAGAATCAGGATTAGAAACACTTTTTCTAGGTATTGTGTTTATTCTATTTTATTTCCAAATAAATTGTTTTTGACAATAAATTTATTCATATATAAGCTATTGATATTACTAGGATTGGATTTAATTATTAACTATCTTTTTATATAGTAGTTTTTAATAAGTATTTATCATGACTTTTTTTATTTAATAAAAAATTATTCATAATCAATTAATATATATTAAATATAAATTTTCAATATATTCATTAATGCCTAATAATTATTGAAACTCAGTTTAATAGTTTTCAAGGAGTTTTAACATGTCTGATATTGTGAGAACATGGCGTCACATTCCTCAAAGATACAATCTTATTGGTTCGAAGTGTACAAATTGTGATGGTGTGTACTTCCCTCCAAGAGTTATATGTCCTAAATGTAGGAGAAAAGGTAATATTGAAAACCTTCAATTTAAAGGAAAAGGAAAAGTTTATAGCTATTCTATAGTTCATACACCAACGGATGATTTTAAAAAAATAGCTCCTTATGCAGTAGCTATTGTAGAATTAGATGAAGGAGCTAAATTAACAACTCAATTAGTCGATTGTGATGTAAATAATATTGAGATTGGAGATCCAGTTGAAATGGTTTTTAGAAAAATTAGAGAAGATGGAGAAGATGGGGTGATCTCTTATGGATTCAAATTCAAAATCTCAAAATAAAATTGCTGTTCTTTTAGTTAGTCATGGAAGTAGCTTACCATATGCTCAAGAAACTTTTGATGAAATATCTAATCTTTTTAAAGAAGCTACAGGCTATATTACAGAAGTTGGATATATGAAAGTAGCTGAACCTTCACTTGCAAAAGCTATTGATAATATTCTAATTCAAGATGAAAACATTGAAAAGATAATAGCTATGCCTGTTTTTTTATCTTTTGGAATTCATACAAACATTGATATTCCTATAATATTAGGTTTAAATCCAAAAGAAACAGATCCAAGATGTCCTGATGGAAATTATCCTGAAGATCATTATTTAAATGGTTTAGAACAAGTAAATTTTAAAGAAAAAATTGAACTACTTAATCCAATTGGCCCTGATCCTTTAATTATTGAAATTATTGAAAAAAGAATATCTTCAGTACTAAAAAAGTCCAAAATAGACACAGATCCGGATAAAACTGGTGTTTTAATTATTAGCCATGGAAGTAGATTAAACTATAACCGTGAGTTTATAAAGAGTGTTTTTAATCAATATAAACAAAATTCAGATTACATTGTAGGACAGGGATTTATGGAGCTAATGGAACCTACAATACCACAAGCTGTTAGTGAAATGATTGAAAATAATGATTTAGATAGATTAATAGCTGTTCCAGTATTTATAGCTCCAGGAGTTCATACAACTCGCGATATTCCAACAATTTTAGGTCTTTTAGATGATGATTCAGCTAATTCACATTCACATAATCATCATGACTCATCTAGCCACGCACATGGAGATTCCCATGGACATCACCATCATCATAATGAAAAAATTGATTTTGATGGTGAAGTTTTATATACAGATCCATTAGGTGCAGATTCTTTAATTATTGAGATTATTAAAGAAAGAGTGGAAAATGAGATTAAAAAAAGCTAATTTTATAAGTTTTTTTTAAAAGAGTGGAAAGTGAAGATTTAAAGTAGCTAATTTTATATTTTATAGATCTCATGGATGATAAAAATGAAATCAAATAAAGGAAGTTCAATGAAAGAAAAAATTGGAGTATTGCTTATTAGTCATGGAAGTAGACTTCCTGAAAGTACTAAAACTATTAATGAATTAGCTAATATGTATAGAGAATATACAGATTTTAAGGTTGAAATAGCTTACATGGAGCTTCGCAAACCAAGTATACCAACTGCACTAGATAATTTGGTCAAAAACACAGAAATTGATACTGTTATAGCAGTACCTGTTTTTTTATCCCATGGAATGCATACTACTCGAGATATTCCGAAAATATTGGGAATAGCTAGTGATGATACTAATGAAGATTTACACAACCATCATGATAATCATAAACATAGTGATGAACATAATCATGGACACAACCATCATCATGATTTTAAAAAAGTAAATTTTGATGGAAAAATAATTTATACAGAGCCTTTAGGAGCAGATCCTTTATTAGTTGAAATAATTAAAAATAGAGTGGATAATGCTTTAAATGACTGATAATTATCTTAATATTTTTTATTTTTTTTTTTTTATTTTGAAAATTTAAATGGAATAACTTTTTTTTTAAATAGATATTCTTATTAAAATTTTTTTTATAAAGTTGTATATTTTTATTTTAGATTAATTAAATAGATAAATCTTATTAATTTTTAAAAAATATATTATTATAAATTCTAAAATAAAGAATAAGCTATAATATTCCCTATAATATAGTGAACTAATGTTTAAACAAATATTACAATCCTTTGAGCCATATTGTTATATAACCTATTTTAGGAATTATAAGTGGTTGATTACCAATAGTTACAACTTTATCTGTTATTCTTGATGGTGGAACTAAGAAAGGATCTGAATCTGAATTATGATCTCCTTTTATTGTGAAATAAATGGTTCCATTTATGTCAGTTTTATTGATTACTCTATGAATAACAGGATTTGGAAACCATTCTGCATTATAAACTACAATGTCACCTACTTCAACTTCATTTGGGGTAAATTCATTTATACCAAAAAAATTACTTTTTTCAATAAAAACAATGTCTCCCTTATATAATGTTGGTTCCATACTTCCTGAAACAACCACATTCATATGTTGAGCTATTAGTAATCCTACAATTATGACTATTACATAAGCAATTATTTCTTTTTTCATTTCATTTGTTTCTTCTTTTTTTATTTTCTTATTTGGGGGGTTTTCATTACCTTTCTTCTTTCTTTTGTTTTTTTTTTTTTATTTTCCTTTTTTTCTGGCATTTAATCACCAATAGTTTGATTATGTATTTATCACACAAGTTTTTGTTTTTTTCATTATTTTTTAAATAAAAAATAGAACTACTATTTAATTTTGATAAAAATTATAATAATCATCTTGTTTTTATTTATTTAAATATAATCCTCTTAATATTTTTATTAAAAAATTCTTTATTTTCATTTTAAATCTATTAAATAGCTAAATTTTATTAATTTTAAAATTGAAAATATAGTTATGGTAAATAATCATCTTCAAGTTTCAGATCTTGGTGAGAGGAAGCTTATAGAACGAATCATTGAAAAATTAAAAAATAGCTATAATGATTCTAAAGAAGGTTTTTTAAATGATAAATGGAATGATTTTTATATTGGGGATGATTCTGCATTAATAAAACTTAATAATGATTATTATAATTTAAATAATAATGATAACTATTTAGTAGCTACTTCTGATATGTTAATTGAAAAATCTCACTTTCCTAAACAAATGTCTTATTTTCAGATAGGTAAAAAAGCTGTTACAGTGAATGTTAGTGACTTAGCTGCTATGGGTGCTAAGCCAATAGGAATATTAATTAACTTAGCTATTCCAAAAAAACTCAAACTTAGCTATTTTGATGAATTAATAGATGGAATATTGGATGCTTGCTCATATTATAAAATTCCTTTGGTTGGTGGAGATACAAATCAATCAGATGAAATTATTATTTCCGGAACAGCTTTAGGAGAAGTAAAAAAAGAAAAAACATTATTTAAACATGGATTTGGGGATGGGGATTTAATAGCTATTACTGATAAAATAGGATTAGCTGCTCTTGGTTTTGAAATATTTAATTCTCAAATTTCTACTAAATTGATAAAAAAATCATTGGTTAATCATGAAATTGATAGAAATATAGTGGATTTAGCTATTCAAAAGGTATTAAATCCAATAGCTAAGATAAATGAAGGAATGATATTAAGTTATTTTGCATCTTCAGCTACTGATATTACAGATGGATTAGCTAGTGAATTATATGAATTATGTAATTCAAACAAAAATAAAAACCCAAATAGCAAACTTGGAATGATAATTTATGAAAATAAGCTCCCTTTTTTAGATGAAATAACTAAAATATCAAAAATTCTAAAAAAAAATCCCTTAAATTTAATTTTACATACTGGAGAAGATTTTGAACTTTTATTTACTATTAATAAAGATAATTTGGAAAAATTATATGAATTAAATAAAATTAAAAAAAACAAATTTGATTTTTTTGATTTTTATATAATTGGTGAGATTAATAATAAAAATAAAGTTGAAATTAAACACATAAATGGAAGTGTAAAAGAATTATCTTCAAAGGGCTATGAACATCTTGTAAATAATAAATTAGTGGAAGTAAGAAATGATTATGAAGATTAGCTCTATTTTAGTGCTTTTAAGAATTAATAAATAATTAAATTCATATTAAGGAGAAATTATGAAGATTGAATCTATTTTATATGATAAATTAGATGAGAAAAAAGTTCAGTGTAAAATTTGTAATCACTATTGCTTAATCAATGAAAATAAATATGGATTTTGCCTAACACAGAAAAACGAAGGAGGAACTCTCTATAACTGCAATTTTGGATTAATATCTTCATCTAATGTAGATCCAATTGAAAAAAAACCCTTTTATCACTTTATGCCAGGTTCTAAAACTTACTCTTTAGGTGGATTTGAGTGTAATATGAGATGTTTAAACTGTCAGAACTATATCATATCACAAAGCTATGGTGAAAAAATCGGAGCTACTGAAATTCTTCCAGATGTAGCTATTAAAAATGCTATTCATAAAGATTGTAAGTCGATTGCTTGGACCTATAATGAACCTACAGTATACTTAGAATATGTTCTTGAAACATCTATTTTATCACATAAGGAAAATCTTAAAAATATATATGTTAGTAATGGTTACATGAGTGATGAAGCTTTAAATTTATTATTACCTCATATTGATGCATTTACCATAGATTTAAAATCAATGGATAATAATTTTTATAAAAAAATTTGTCAAGCTACTTTAAACCCAATTTTAAATAATTTAAAAAAGATTTATAAAAATAATAAACATTTAGAAATATCAAATTTACTCATTGATGGATTTAATGATTCAGATAAATTAATAAAAGACCTTGTAGGATTTATAGCTACGGAACTTGGAGAGGAAGTTCCTCTTCACTTTTCAAGATTTTTTCCATATTATAAAATGGGGGACATATCACCTACAAATATTGAAACATTGAAAATAGCTAAGGAAATAGCTATTGGTGGTGGATTACAGTATGTTTATTTAGGAAATGTTGAATCAGGTCGAAATAGCTATTGTCCTCAGTGTGGAGAGCTACTTATTGAAAGGAATGGATATAATATAAGTGATAAGAACAAGATTAAAGATAATAAGTGTGTTAATTGTAAGGAAAATCTTCATTTTAATTATTAATTATTAACAATATGTTTTTTTAATAAATAGCTATTGTATAATCATTTAAATTTTTATAAATTTTATTAAGAATGATTTTTATGTAATTTAATTAAATTAATATACCATCACTTTAAAAAAAGAATTTTTAATTTGTATTATAATATTTAAAGATTATAATTTTTTTAATTATAAATTTAAAGTCAAAAAGAAGAAAATAATAAAAAATAAGATATAAAACATAGTGTTATTAAAAAATATTGAAAATAAATATAAAAATCTTTATTTTAAAGATTTTAAAAAGAGTATTAAAAAAAAATTAAATTTTACATCAAATTCGTTAATTTTAATGCTTGAATGTTTTGAAAGTGTTTGCATTACAAATATTACCAAAAAACAGAACAAATATAAATAAAAATACACACAAAATAATCTAAAAAATCTTTATTTTAATGATTATAAAAAAATTATAAAAAAAATAAAAATATAAAATTTTAATTAATAGCTATTTTTTTCATGTTAGGGATGTCTCATAATTGTTGATAATATGGATTGAGCTGAATTTTGCCTATAACACTTACTATTCATTTTAATTAAGTATGTATGAGCATTATATAAATTTATTAGCATTTCATTTATAGTAATTATTTGTTATTACTCCTCCTTCTTTTAAACGCCCATCTGGATATATAGTATTAACTTCTCCATTTTTATATATCTTTTTTAATAAATTATACATTTCAATATCATTATTTTTAATCCATTCTTTACCATTATGCCGTGGATAATTTGTAAATGGATCATAACCTGTATTTGTTCCTAAATAAGCATTAGATAATTGAGCAAAATATTCCCGTGCATCACTAGAAGCATAACTTTTTCCTGGACCATCAACCCAATTACCACTACGTTTTGTTTTTGCATAACAATTTTTTATAATATTTTGATCTTTTTGAGAAAGAGCATAATAATGTATAGCATGAGCTATCTCATGTGTAGTGGTAGAATAACCTTTAGTATACCCATCTTGCATCTGATTTGTATTTTGAGGGTGTTCAACTTGTGGGTCCTTCCCTATTAAATTTTCCTCACAAACACCTACATATATATTTTTCCCATATTTGAAATAACTGACTCCTCTAGTATATTTCCAGCCACGACCATCAAATGTACTTGTACCTAACAATCCCTTAAATTCAGGGAGATCTGTCATGTACACTCCTATAGGAACAATGGAAATTTTGACTTTATTCTTCATTAAACTATATAAAATTTCAGGGTTTTGTAACTGTACCTTTAAAATACGAAACAATTCATTTTTAGCTTCAACACTAACTGAATTATCTTTTATTAAACTTTTTAATTTATTTTCATAATTTGCAGGTGTATCTTTCCACTGTGCATAGTAAACAACACTTTTAGTTGGCTTAGTGTTCTTAGTTATTTTTGTGCCACCAGTTTTCTTCGTGTACCATCCCATAAATATATATCCATTCCGTTTTGGCGTGGTAGGAAATTTTCCTATCTTGGTTCCTTTTTTGATATTTACTGAAACAGTTTTTTTTGAGCCAATTTTACCTCTGTTACCATTAAAAATTATTTTATTTGTTGAAACTTTTTTATATTTTACCTCAATCTGAATACCATCATGTTTTGTCATGTCGTTTTGTGATTCACTTACTGCAACTGCTGTTACTATCGTGATAGAAAACATCAAAACACTTAACAACAGTATTATCAATGTAAAAATTTTTTTTGAAGAATTCATCTTCAACCCTCCTTCTAAGTGGTTGACTCACACGTTCTTATTATCTTTTTCCTTTAGTAATTTTTATTTCATTGGAATTAGCTAAATTAATATTTTATTGAAAAAATAGTTATAATCAATCACTAGCTATTTCACGAAATATTATTTTATTATTTCTTTTTTTGGCAATAAATAATCTATTAATAGCTATGAAATATTGAATATTAATTACCCTGAATAATTGTTTAAAATCAACTATATTTAAATATTATGATTGAAAATTCTTTAAATTAAAAAATTTTTGGCAATTATAATGTGTTAATAATTATAATTAAAAATTAATAAAAAATAAGATATAAACTAATATATTATTAAAAAATATAAAAATTAATATAAAAAAATTAATTATAGTGATTCTAAAAAAGATATAGTACTTAAACTAATAAAATTTACATTTGTTAAGAAAATAAGATAAATACTAAGATTAAAAAATAGAAATAAACTTTGTGGTAAGCAATAAACTTTTCAAATGGGAAACTTAAATTACAAAATATTATATGTAAATAGCAATTTTTGTAAAGTGAATATTTGGTAATGTTTTAAAACAATCAAAATAGCTGTTGTCCAATGTGGAAAGCTACTTATTGAAAGGAATGGATATAATATAAGTGATAAAAATAAGATTAAAAATAATAAATCTAGTAGTTGTAATGTTAATATTGATTTTTATTGATAATAAATCATGTTTTTTCATAGATTATCATTTATTCGCTGAGGTATAATATTTGGAAGAGGTAGAATGAAGAAATTTAACTTTGTTGAAACATCTATTAAAGGAGTTTATATAATAGAACCAACAGTTTTTCAAGATGAGAGAGGATACTTCATGGAAACTTATCACAAGAAAGACTTTGAAGAAAATGGGTTAAATATGGATTTTGTTCAGGATAATCAATCAAAATCTTCAAAAGGTGTTCTAAGAGGACTTCATTTTCAATACACTCAACCTCAGGGAAAATTAGTTAGGGTAATGAAAGGAGAAGTATTTGATGTAGCTGTTGATTTAAGAAAAAAATCAGCTACTTATGGTAAATATGAAAGTGTAATTCTTTCAGAAGAAAATAAAAAACAGTTTTATATTCCTCCTGGTTTTGCACATGGGTTTCTTGTATTAAGTGACGAAGCTGAATTTACATATAAATGTACAGACTTCTATAATGGCCAAGATGAAGGTGGAATCATATGGAATGATTCAAAAATCGGTATTGAATGGCCATTAAAGGAAGATGAAATTATATTGTCTGAAAAAGATACAATGTGGAAATCTTTAAAAGATACAGCTACTGACTTTTAAATTTAATTATTATTATAATTTAATTTACTAAGATTATTTTTATAATTTATATTATTAGAATTATTTTTATAATTTATTTCATGAAAAATAATATTATAATAAAAATTTATAAAAAAAATATTTCATAATACTATTAATTATCTCACATTATATTTTATAATTTTTTAGGGATTATAATTTTGTTTATATATTATAAACTCTTTTATAATCATTTTTATCATTATATAATTAATATAATTTAAAAAAATCATTAAATTATCATAATAATATAAATCTATTCAACTATTTTAGGAGAACTAAAATGAAAATATTAGTTACTGGTGGAGCAGGGTTTATTGGAAGTAATTTTATACATTATATCTTAGAAAAATATCCACATTATGAGATTGTAAATTTAGATGCTTTAACTTATTGTGGAAATTTAGAAAACTTAAAAAATATTGAAAATAATCATCATTATCGATTTATAAAAGGTAATATAAATGATAAGAATTTAGTTGATGATATAATTTCTAATAATGTTGAATATGTAGTTAATTTTGCTGCTGAATCTCATGTAGATAGAAGTATTGAAGATTCTAAGGTTTTTTTAGAATCAAATATAATAGGAACTCAAAACTTACTTGAAATATCTAAAAAATATGAAATTAAAAAATACATCCAAATATCTACTGATGAAGTTTACGGATCTCTTGGTAAAACTGGATATTTTACAGAAAATACTCCACTTGCACCTAATAGCCCTTATTCTGCTAGTAAAGCAGGAGCTGATTTATTAGTTAGGGCATATCATGAAACTTTTGATTTTCCAATGAATATTACAAGGTGTTCTAATAATTATGGTTCTTATCAATTTCCAGAAAAATTAATTCCATTAATGATTAATAATGCAATTAATAACAAAAAATTACCAGTTTATGGGGATGGAAAAAATATAAGGGACTGGTTGCATGTTTATGATCACTGTACAGCTATTGATCTTGTATTACACAAAGGAAAGGTAGGGGAAGTCTATAATATTGGTGGAAGTAATGAGAAAAAAAACATCGAGATTGTTAAATTAATTCTTAAATATCTTAACAAATCTGAAAGTATAATAACACATGTAAAAGATAGATTAGGGCATGATAGGAGATATGCTATAGATTCTAGTAAAATAAGGGGAGAATTAGGATGGAAACCAGAATATACATTTGAAGTTGGTATTAAAGAAACTATTGAATGGTATTTAGCTAATATTAGATGGTTAAATAGTGTTATTTCTGGAGATTATATTGACTATTATGAAAAAATGTATGGTAAAGATTGAAATCAATTTTAAAGCTATTGTTATATTCTTAATAATCTCTATTAAAAAATTAAATAGGGTGTTTATTAAAATAGATTAAATAAAGAATTAAAATAATTATTATTAACTTCGAAAATCGAAACATGAGTTTTAAAAGAGAATCAAGATGAATTAATATATTAAGAAAGATCAAAATTTACTCTATATTCTATTATATTGTTTAGGGGATAATATGCCTAATAAAGATCACATTTTGATGAAAAACCATTGACTAACATAACTATGTTTGGCAATGATCCTATTTGTAGAGATAAACATGTTCGAATAGCTGCTATTGGAGAAATTAGTGATGAAGATGTGTTATTTAGTATTATAAAAATGATAATGACTCTCATGTTCGAAGAGTAGCTGTTGAAAAGATTAATAATGAAGATGCATTGATTAATATATATAAAAAATGATAATAGACATTATATTCGAGGAATCATACGGCTTTGTCTAATACTTTAAAAAACAATGAAAAAAGTATTAAAAAGGGAAATAAGCTAAATATTTTCCTTATTTCACTGATTTTGACTATTATAATCCTTGACAAAAGTTTTATAATTAATTATCTAAATTTTATTCAGATAAACTAACTCTTTCAAATTTTTCTTCTTTTCCAAGTGGTTTTGTAGCATCTACACCTACTTTTGTGGTTGTTCCATCTGGTAATGCTACTGGATCAAGAGTTGAACCTCTTGCTTTAGGAACAATCATTATATCGTCATCACCCTTAACTCTAGTAGCTATTGCATACTCTAAATCTTGAGGATCGAAAATATCAATGTCTTCATCTACAACAACAGCATGTTTTAAAGAGGGGTGAGCAGCTAATGCAGCCATAATAACATTTTTTCCATCTCCTTGTGTCTGTTTTTCAATGGTTATAGCTGCATGTAACCAACAACACCCTCCTTCTGTAAGAACAACATTTTTAACAGTTGGAACTGTGTTTTTTACCATCTTGAATATTCTTGGTTCTTGTGGAAGACCTTGAAGTAGTTTATGTTCGTAACCAGCAGGTGAAATGGCATGATACATTGCATTATCTTTCAGATGTATTTTGTTTAGTTTTATAACAGGTTCATCTCTTACAATATCATATGTATCTGTTAAATCAACAAAAGGACCTTCTTTTGCTCTTTTATTAGCTAATATCTTACCTTCAAATATGATATCTGACCCTGGAACTTTTAAATCATTATCTTCACAATTATATAGCTTTAAATTCCCATTTTTAAAGGCATTGGCTACTTCCATTTCGTCATGGTCAATAGGAATAGATGTTGTTGATGAAAGTAATGTTGAAGGATCCATTCCAATAGCTATAGCTATATCTAAATCTTTTCCTAATTTTTCACATCTTTTAAAATAAGTGTATAAATTTCTTGGAACTATTCTAACCGTTAATTTATCTTTTCCAAGAACTAACATTCGGTGAATTGAAGCATTTTGAACTTTTGTTTCAGGGTCACGAGCAAATATTACTCCTGCAGTTATGTAAGCTCCACCATCACGTTTATAATGAGTTAAAATTGGAATTTTACTTAAATCTGCTTTTTCACTGTTGTATTCATTTAAATTATTAAAATTAGCTACTTTTTGAGGTTTTTCAGTAGCTTCCATGATTTTATGGGTTATTTCATTTACTTTACATCCTAAAGACTTAGCTATTTTTCCCCTTGTGTTACAGATTCCAGATATTACAGGTATATCATAACCTTTTATATTATTTAGAATCACTATTTTTTTAGGATATTTTCTGAGTATTTTTGCTGCTTCGTACTCAGCTGAAACTTCATCGTCTATTTTTAAAATTTCCAAATCATTTTCATTGTTTTTTAAAAAATTTTCCATAAAATCACAAAATCATTTTATTAAGATCAAAATATGTTAAATAGGATAAAAAACTTCTACTTAATTTTTTTAGTATAAATTTTTTTTAAATATTAATATTTTTTTTAGAATATTTAAGATTTTAAATTATCATTTTTGTTTTAATCTTTTTAAATTAGATTCAATTTCAGAATTTGAAATTCCTAAAATTTCACCAGCTAATATTCCAGCATTTCCTCCATTATCTACACCAACTGTTCCTACTGGAACACCTGGAGGCATATTAACCATTGCAAGTAGAGAATTTATTCCAATGGGTTGATTAGAGCAAGGAACTCCAATCACTGGTTTTTCACTTAGAGCCACTATTGCTCCTGTAACATGGGCAGACAATCCACTAACAGCTAAAAATAGCTTCACATCTTTCATAGATTCAATATATTTTTGAAACTTATCAGGATATCTAACTGGAGATATGACATTGAGGTCATAACTAATATCTAATTTTTCTAATACTTCTAATGTTTTTTTAGCTATTTCCATGTCTGAATAGCTACCTGCAATGACTGAAACTAAAGGTTGTTTATTTGGCTCAGTATTTGAAGTTTTTTCATTATTATCCTCTGAAATTTCATCTTCAAAAGATAAATTTGTCATAAAACTCTTTTCAAGGTATTCTCCTTTTAAAGAATTTATTAGTTTCTCATCATCTTCTTTTACTCTCTTTTTATAGGATTTTCTAAGGTTTGAAACTTTATTTTTTACTTTTTCATCATGAGTACCAATTATTTGCCCAGCTAATATTCCAGCATTGTCTCCTCTATCAATTCCAACACTAGCTACTGGAGCTGGAAATGGCATTTGGGCAGATGCATAAAGTGCATCTAATCCTCCAACTTTAACATCAACAGGAACTCCAATAATTGGTCTGTATGTATAAGAAGCTATTACACCTTGTAAATGGGCAGATAAACCAGCTATACCTATAAAAACTTCAATACCTTGTTTTGTCCCTTGTATAACTAGTTTTTTTACTTTTTCATGTGTTCTATGGGCTGATGCCACTTTTAGACTATAAGGAATTTTAAGAGTTTCTAAAATGTTAATAGCTTTTTCAGCTATTTTTTTATCACTAGCACTTCCAACAATTATCATCACTTTAGGATTCATCAAATGCACCATTTAAAATTTTAAAAATTAGCTTTTATTTTCGAGATTCTTAATAATTATTTTTAATATATTAATATAGTAAATATAACAATTTTTTTATCTATAAAATTGTTAAAAAGCTTGAAAATATTTATCGAACTATATTCTAACTATTTAAGTAAAAAAATTATTCATTATTTAAACAAATTATTTTTTTGATATTTATATTAATATTTTATTTTAACATTATATTTAAATTTAATATTAAAAGTTGGTTTTCCTATTTCTCTCCTATGATTTATTTATTTATTAATTGTTTATTTATTATATTTTTAATGCTAAAATAAAAATTAATTAATTTATTTATTAATTTATTAGTAAATGTTTTTATGAGGAAATTTTTCAATTAATTATTAATTTTTAAATATAAAAAAAAATTTTACAATACTTTATTTATTATTAAATATTAAAAATATAATAAATAATAATGATAGCTAAATATGAGTTTTATTTAAAAAAGATTGCTTATTCTTTTTTTAGTTTAAAAAATCTATATAAAATATTTGCTATGAATAAAAATTGTTAAAAATGAAAATATGGTGGAATTTAGTGTTTTAAACTTTAATTAACTATTTTATATAGATTATTATTCTAAGTATAAGTGTTATCCAAATATTGCCAATTTTTTATTATTTAGTGGTGTTTTTGAAATAGGGGTGTAAGTTTGCCTTTTATAATTGTAATTTTATTATTTTTATTAAGTTCTATTAGTTCATCAAACAAAAAGGAAGAACAATCTGTTTCAGTAGTTATCCCGACCTATAATGAAGAAAAAACAGTTTCAAATGTGGTAAAGGTAGTTAAGGAATTGTCCTATGTAGATGAAGTTATAGTTGTTGATGATGGATCTTTGGATGGAACAGTTGAGGAAGCAAAAAAATCAGGAGCTGCTGTAATTTCTCATACAAAAAATCAGGGTAAAGGTTCAGCCATTAATACAGGATTTAGACATTCAAAAGGAGATATTGTGGCTTTTATTGATGCAGATATTTATAATTTGGATTATGAAAAAGTTAATAGTATCATCAAGCCTATTTTAGAAGGAAAAACTGATATTACTAAGACTAAATTCATGAGAGATAGTGGGCGTGTCACAGAACTTACAGCTAAACCACTATTAAAGTTTTTTTTCCCAGAAATCACATTTGAACAGCCACTTAGTGGACAATTTGCAGGTAAACGTTCAGTATTATCCAAAATAAAATTTGAGAAGGATTATGGGGTTGATGTTGGGATTGTTTTAGATGCTGATGCACATGGTATTCAAATAGAAGAGGTTGATATTGGGGAGATAAAGCATGACATGTCTCCACTTACAGGATTAAATGATATGGCTAATGAAGTGTTTAGAACCATTATTAGTAGAGCAATGGAATATGGTCGAGTTACAATGATGGATTCCATGGGAAACTATATTAGAATGGCAACATTAGGTCTTTCACTTATTATTTTAGGTTTATTTACTTTATTTTTTGTTCAAGGGATCCCACTTGAGATAGGAATAATTATTGGAGTAATCGGTTTGGTAGTAGCTGTTTATTACCTTTTTAAACTTATTATAAAATCAATAAAAATATTTAGGAATAGACCAAAAGGAAATCTTTTGAAATCTTTTGTAAAAATGCATTTTTCGGTGATAATTTCAGCTTTTGTATTGATTTTAATGATTTCAACATTTTTAAGCGCAGCTAACATTAATGATGGAAAAATATCTATTGAACCAATATCAAGAACTCTTGTAATATTTCCAGGATCTCCAGATCAAACTATCTATGTTAGAGGACCATATAAAGTTGATAGTGCACTTGAAAATGAAATAAACATTATAAGAATCCCTGAAGATGCTTTAAAAACTTTAGAACTTAGCTATGGCGATAAATTAATAATAAATGATCAATATTATACTGTAAATAAAACAAGAGATTGGGAATCTAATATTTTAAGATTACCTGAAGATTTAAGAAAAAGTTTAGGCGTTCAAATTGGAGATACCATATCTGATGGACATATTAAAGTTATTTTTGAAGGGATAAAAGTAGAACGCTCAATAAATTCTACTAATTCATCTAATATTCCATCAGCTAATGTATATTTTATCATCAATTCAAGAATAACTAGTGGTTATGTTTTTGAAATTTATTTAGATAATAAATTGATAGATAATATAACTTGTACAGTTAAGAATGATTCAGAATATGGAATATCTGCTAATGGTTATAATTTAAAATCAATACCAATGAAAGATATTAAGATAAACAATAGCTATTTTGCATACTATGGAGACCACATAATTGAGATAAAAGTTGTTGATAAAGGTTCCTCGTCAAAATCTTTTCTTCCAAATAGATTTGGTTCATTTTTAAGTATTAGCTTTTGAATTTTTAAAAGATTTTTATATCTATACTAAGTGGATTTTGAATTTTTAAAAAGAGTCCATATCTTAACAATCTAAATAATAATAAGAATGTATTAATTAATAATAAACTTTAGTAGCTTCAAATAAATTATTATAAAGACCTAAAGCAGCTAAAGCACCGATTTTTCCTTGATTTCCAGTAATAGATACTAAAGGAATATTTAAATCATTAGCTACTTTTTCAGCTTCTTCAATTGTAATCATTTTGGTTTTAGCATCCATACTATAATTTTTTAATTCTTTAGGAATTTGTATGCCTTCTAAAATAGCTATAGCCGTTTCATCAGAAAGAGTACTTTCTTTCAATAGACTTATAACTCTATTAATCAATCGTTCTTTTTGATTAGGGAAAATTGCAAAGGTTAAAGCTATTGAAACAGAATTTTGGGTTTTGTTTGGGTTATGGGGATATAATTGGACTATGACATGATCTAAATATTCAAAACCTTCTTTTTGCAGTTGAGTAGCTATATTATGAGCTGTTGTCCAAGTGGCACCTTTTTCTTTTGTATCAGTGTCATCAATTCCAATGTTGATTTTTTCCATTATTGGTGTTATTACAGTAGCTTTACCAAGTTTAGAACCTCCACCCTCATTTAAAAGCTCTACATGATCAATTCCTTCAGCCATACCACGGCACATTCCAGCTCCAACACCAGCACCAGCTAATCCACTATGGGTGACTTTAACAAAATCATTTTCGATTGCTACTTCTTCTATTCCTGCTGCACTAACACTAGCTTTTAAGTCTAAAGGAACTTTACCTACTTTTGTGAGAAATACATGTTTATTACCATCTCTATAGGCTTTTAAAATAAGACCACTATTTTTTTTGTACTGATTCACTAACCAATGAGAACCAGAAATACATGGGTGGTACTCTATTATCTCTACAAAGTCTCCATCAACTAAAGTTATTACTTTTTCATAAGGAGCAATCCAAGGATCTTTAAACTTTTTTTTTAAATCTTTAGGCTTTAAAATTTCCATAGAAATCAGTACTATAAAACAATATAGAATAAGTTTATATATCTAAATTTTTTCTAATCTACTACACATTTTTACCGCAGCTTCAACAGCTCTTTTACCATATTCAACCCGCTTGTGAGCATCTAACCTTGTCATTCCTGGACCACTAATTCCTAATGCCACAGGTTTTTCAAATTCAAGAGATAAATCAGCTATTTTACGAGAAGCATGCTGGGCTACAATTTGGTCGTGATCTGTAGAACCTTCTATAACTGCTCCTAAAGTTATAACTGCATCAATATTCTCTTTTTCCAATAGTTTTTTTATAGCAAGAGGCATGTCAAAAACCCCAGGAACTGGAATAACTTGAGTTATTTCACATTCTCGAATTTTTGCTTCTTTTTTAGCTAATTCTAACATCATATGGGTTAAATCATAGTTAAACTCAGCTACTACTGCCCCTATATTATATTTTACCATTAGATTCCTCCAATCAAATAACATTTAATATTTTATTTTTAATTTATTTAATTAAAATTATACTTATTTATAAAAATATAATTATATTTTTGATTTTTTAAAGAATATTTTTAAAGATTTTTTTTAAAAATCATTATCCTACAACCATTAATAAAAAACCTGCAACAGCACTCATTACCATAATTAATATAATTATTAAGGCAGCAATTTTAGCCCAAGCCATAATTAGCCTCCTATTTTATTTATAAATTTTTATTTATTATTATTTAAAAAACTAAAATCATTTTTATTATAGTTATTTAATTTATAATTTGTAAATTTTTTTATTAAATATTAATAAATATTTTCTTAGTTTTTTATTTTTATAATTCATTTCTTTTAAATTATTGTTTTTTTATTTTCCTTTTTAAACATTAACTAGAAAAAACTTTAGCTATTTCTTCTGTAGAATTAGCTAACTTTTCAACATCTGACATATTATTGTAATAGTGAACTGATACTCTAACTGTGCCATTTGCATTTAAATGTTTTATTCCAGGAATAGCACAGTGAAAACCACTTCTTACACAAATATCTCTAGTTTCATCAAGAATTTTAGCTACATCATAAGAATTTATCCCATCAATATTAAAGGATACAATACCATGTGTATTTTTTTCACTACCATATAATATTAATCCTTCAATCTTTGATAGTTTATCCCAAATCTTTTTTGTTAAATATGCACAATGTTTTTCAATATTTGAGACTTTTATTTTGTTTATATAATCAACAGCTGTATTTAACCCTATAATTCCACTGATGTTTAGAGTTCCAGCTTCAAATCTCTGTGGAACATTTTCTAAAGAAAAATTCTCTTCCTCTACATTAGTTATTGTTCCACCACCAAGATTAATTGTTTTTAACTCATTAGATATATCTTCTTTTAAATATAAAAATCCAGTCCCTACTGGACCTAATAATCCTTTATGCCCAGGAAAAGCCATAAAATCAGCATTTATCTTTTTTAAATTGACTTTAACATGACCTAATGATTGAGCACCATCAACTAAAAATAAACTATTATTTTCATGAGCTATTTTTCCAATAGCTTCTACATCTTGAATAGAGCCTATTGAATTTGAAATATGAGTAATAGCTATTAATTTTGTCCTATTATTTATATTTTCTTTAATATTCTCTTTTTCAACAATTCCTTCGGAATTTGCTTGAATGATATTAACTTTAATACCTTTTTGTTTTAGATTAAGCCAAGGTATGAGATTTGAATGATGTTCTATGTTGGATAGGCATATATTATCTCCTTTTTCGAAATTTAAACCATTAGCTACTGTATTTATAGCTTCTGTAGTGTTTTTTGTGAAGATGATTTCATTTTCTTTTGCATTAATAAACTTAGCTATTTTTCCTCGAGATTCTTCAACTTTATTACTTGCTTCAATAGCTATTCTATAAGCACCACGACCAATATTAGCATTATATCTAAAATAATATTCATTCATTGCTTCTACTACTTGTTTTGGAGTAAGACTTGTACTTGCAGAATCTAAGTAAATTAAATCATTTAAAATTGGAAAATCTGATCGTACTTGTTCTATATTATTCAAAATCTCATTTCCTATTGTTTATATATTTTAAAATATTTAAATTTATAAATAACATTGATTCATGTGTTTTAGAATAATATTCTAGCCATTATTTTTATTATTTTTTAATTTAATTTTTGTTTTTTTCTTTTATTTTCATTATCTTTTAATAATTTAAAAACAAAACTTTAAACCTTTATTTTCTTAGCAATAGCTTTAGCCATTTCCATAGTAGATGATTTTCCACCAATATCTTGAGTAATATATTTTTTTTCAGTTAAAACTTCTAAAATAGCTTTATCTAATATATTTGCAGATTCTTTTTCTCCAAGATAATTTAACATCATAACTGCAGATAAGAGCATAGCTGTTGGATTAGCTAAACCTTTTCCAGCTATATTTGGAGCAGATCCATGAATTGGCTCGAATAACCCTCTATTTTCACCGATATTTGCTGAAGGCATTAAACCAAGACCTCCTACAAGTCCAGCTCCTTCATCTGATAAAATATCTCCAAAAAGGTTCGTTGTTACAATAACATCAAAATTTTGTGGTTTTGTCAAAAGATACATAGCTGTTGCATCAACATAAAAATCTTCTGCTTCAATTCCATATTTTTCATAGTTTTTAGCTACTTCATAAAAAACTTCTTTAAATAAACCATCAGTTTTTTTTAAAACATTTGCTTTATGAACTCCAGTAACTTTTTTTCTATTATTATCTTTTGCATATTCAAAAGCATACCTGCAGATTCTTTCTGATGCAGCTCTTGTTATAACGCGCTTAGCTATTGCTCCTTCATCTGTATATTCTTCCTCACCAACATACATTCCTTCAGTATTTTCTCGAACTATCATAAAATCCAAATCATCAAACAATGCATTAGTTCCAGGATAAGATTTTACAGGGCGAAGATTTACAAAAAAATCCATTTCTTGGCGAAGTTTAATAATAACATCAGCAGCTGTTTCCCCTGCAGCTCCGAATAAACATGCATCAGCATCTTTTACTAAATTAATTGTTTCTATTGGGAGAGGCTCTCCATATTTTTCGCCGTACTCATCTCCTGCATCTGCAAAGCTATATTTAATATCTAAATTTAAACAACTTAAAACATGTAAAGTAGCTTCCATAACTTCTTTTCCGACTCCATCACCAGGAATAACAGCTATTTTGTACATACGACCACAACTTTTTTTAATATTGTATTATAATACATTTGTTATAATTAATTATTTAATCAATGGATTCCATTTATTTTTTTATATTAAATTAATAAAAATCATTATTTTTATTATTAAAATTTTTATAATTTTTATTTAAAAAGCTTTAGTTTTTTAAGTTTAGAAAAGCAAGCTTTTATAAAGCAAAATCGAAGATTTTGCAAAAGTTAGAAAATTTTTTATTTTCTTTATTTTAATAATCAATAGAATTATAACTAATGAATATAATAATTTTTTTTAAAAAATTATCTCCAGTAATATTTTGTTTATTTTAATTAACCTTTTTCTTTAAGATATGGTATTAAACCACCTTTTTCAAGAATTTCCAACATAAATGGAGGTAATTTTTTAAATTTATATTCTTTTCCTTTTTGTGAAATAATTTTCCCATCTTTCATGTCAACTTCTATCTCTTCACCTTCTTCTAAAACTTTACTTAACTTTGGTGCTTCAAGAAGAGGTATGCCAACGTTTGTAGCATTCCTGTAAAAAATTCTTGCAAAGGAATCAGCTATCACTGCTCCAATACCTACTCCTTGAAGAGCAAGAGGGGCATGTTCTCTAGAAGATCCACAGCCAAAATTTTTTCCAGCTACAATAATATCTCCCTTTGATACTTTTTCATAAAAATCAGGATCTAAACCTTCCATACAATGTTTAGCTAATTTATCAGGATCAGTAACAACTAAATATCTTCCAGGGATTATTATGTCAGTATCAATATCATCTCCAAACTTCCAAACCTTTCCTTTCATTATTTAAACTCCTAAAATAAAGTTTATTCTTAAAATAAACTTTCAATAATATAAAAAAATAAAACATTGTTATTGAGGTAAAGTTATTCTTCCTTCAATAGCTGAAGCAGCAGCTACAGCAGCGGAAGATAAATAAACTTCTCCATCTGGACTACCTTGCCTTCCTTTGAAATTTCTGTTTGAAGTTGAAAGGCTTGCCTCACCAGGTCCAATAAGTCCAATATGACCACCAAGACATGGTCCACAACAAGGATTACAAACTAATGCACCAGCATCAACAAAAATATTTATAAGCCCTTCATTTAAAGATTTAGTGTATACTTCTTTTGATGCTGGAATAACAAGCATTCTAACACCATTAGCTATCTTTTTTCCTTTTAATATTTCAGCTGCCTCTCTCATATCACTTATTCTTCCATTTGTACAAGAACCTAAAAAGACCTGATCAATTTCCACATCTAGTTCTGAAGCTGGTTTTACATTATCTACATTATGGGGGCAAGCTACTTGAGGTTCTAATTCATTAACATCAATATCTATAGTTTCAAGAGATGGAGAATCTGTATCTGTTTTAAAAACTGTATAAGGTTTAGTTGATCGATTTTTGATATATTGTAATGTTTTTTCGTCAACTTCAACAAGACCAGTTTTTCCACCCATTTCTATGGCCATATTACACAGAACCATCCTATCTGAGACAGACATATTAGCTACTGTGCTACCTGCAAATTCACATGCTTTGTAAGTAGCTCCATCAGCTCCAACTTTACCTATAATATTTAATATAACATCTTTTGCATAAACATTTTCTTTTAAAATTCCTTCTATATTAAATTGTATTGTTTCAGGAACTTTAAACCATAGCTGACCAGTAGAAAAAACCATGGCCATGTCAGTTGATCCAATTCCAGTTGCAAAAGCACCTAATGAACCATGAGTACATGTATGTGAATCTGTTCCAACGATTACTTCTCCGGGAACAACATGACCTAACTCTGGAAGAATTTGATGACAAACTCCTTCATTTACATCATAAAAATTTTTAATACCTTGCTCAGCTACAAATTTTCTCATAATTATATGATTATTAGCTGCATCTAATGAATCAGCAGGAACTTGATGATCAAAAGGTATAACAATTTTACTAGGATCCCATACTTTTTTTGTTCCAATCTTATTAAATGATTCAATTGATAATGGACCAGTTAGATCATGAGTCATAGCCACGTCAATATCAGCCATAACTATTTCTCCAGCTTCTGTTTTCTTTTTATTTGAAGTTTTAGCTAATATTTTCTCAGACATTGTCATAGACATAATTTTTTCTCCAATAATTTTTATTGTTTTATTAAGATTATACTAGATTTTTCATTATTATATGAATTACTAAATTATAAGTATTTTTTAGCTTAGCTAATAATGGTGTGTAATTTTTTTTAAGAACTAAACGAATATTTATCCTTTTAACATCAATATCATATGAAAAATTAGTTTTTTCATGAAATAAATATTAATTGTTTATTTTAAAATATAATGTAAACTTAATTTTAGAAAAATCTAATATATCAAAAATTTTTAAATTTTCATTATCCTTTATAATAATTAAAAAATTAACTAATTTTGAAAAAAATTATTATTAAATAAAATTATTATAAAATTACTATAAATAATAAGATTTTAATTTTAATAAATTTATTCTTAGAATCTTAAAATCAGATTTATTCTTTTAAATCTTCTGTATTTTTATTTCATTTTTTAAATATGATCATAGATATTCCCATAATTAACTACTTCAACATTATTTTTTTCAGCTTTAACAATGTTTTTAGTATCAAAAATTAATGGCACTTTCATTTTTGAAATTAAAAGATCATAATTTAAATTTTTAAATTCATCATGATCTGCAAGCACTAAACAAATTGTTGCACCATCAATAACTTCTTTAAAATTTAAATAACCTGGATTATTGACATGAGGGTCATGGACTTTCACATCATAACCTTTATTTTTAAATGATTTAATAATTTCAATAGCTGGACTTTCTCTTGTATCTCCAGTATTTCCTTTATAAGCTACTCCTAAAATAGCTATTGTAATACTAGTTGAACCATTATTACTTTCAACTTTTTTTAATATTTTTTCAGTTTTTTCCACAACAAATTTTGGCATACTATTGTTTATGTCTCTAGCTGTTTTTATTAGCTTTGCAGTACTAGGGGCTTTTGAATAGATAAAATAAGGATCAATAGCTAAGCAATGACCTCCAACACCAGGACCAGGAAAATGAATATTTACTCGTGGGTGTTTATTAGCCATTTCAATAACATCTAAAGTGTTAACTTCTATTTTTGAGCAAATTTTAGCTAATTCATTAGCTAATGCAATGTTCACATCTCTAAAAGTATTTTCCATACATTTAGCTAATTCAGCTGTTTTTGCTTCTGTTTTTATAAGATCTCCTTTAACAAATTTTTTATAAATATCAGAAGATTTATCTGCACACTTTGGAGTTACTCCTCCTATAATTCTGTCATTGTTAACTAATTCATCCATTATTTTCCCAGGTAATACTCTTTCTGGGCAATGAGATAAATACAAGTTTTTTCCAATTTTCCAACCATCTTTTTCAAAAATTGGTTTGATGAAATCATCAGTTGACATTGGAGCTATTGTTGATTCAATAATCACAATATTATTTTCTTTTAAACAAGGTAAAATTGATTCACACGCAGAAAAAACATTGTTTAAATCGCATGATAAGTTGTTTTCTGTTGTTGGAGTAGGAACAGTTATTATAAACACATCAGATTCTTCTGGAGAAATAGATGCTCTATATTTTTGCTTAGATATAGCTAATTTTAATATTTTTCTTATCCCTGGCTCTTCAATATGAATATTTCCTTGATTTAATGCATCGACAATGGGTTGGTTTCTATCAACACCTAAAACTTCGCATTTACTGTTTGCAAAAAGAGCTGCAGTTGGCAGTCCAATGTATCCTTGACCTATTATACAAATTTTCATAGAAAAACCTTTCAATTAATATTTAGATAAATTACTTTTAACCTTATTTATTTTTTTCAATTTTTATATTTTTTTTTTAATTGCTTCATCTTTTTTTCAATCTTATTTTATTTATTTATTTTTAAAAAGCCATCTATCAAAAGCCTTAAATTGTTTTTTAGATTTATACTTTAAAAACATTTTTTGCAGATGATTTATTTTTCTGTAGCTACTAATCGGTATTATTTCATTTGGTGAGATTTCTTCATATTTAACTAATTGGTTTTTAATTTTAAAATCATTCATCACATTGGTGGTTTTATCACTATAAGCAGTTACAAAGTATTTATGTCCAAATATTAGGGATAAAATCATGGAATGGAATCTTCCACAAAGTGCAAACTCCATTTCACCATATTTCTTTAAATAGGATTTTAAGTTTCCTTCATAATTTAAAATATTTATTTTTGAATGATATTTTTTAGGAATGATTTTTAAAAGCTCTTGTTGAGCTATTGTGTCACCTTCTGCTTCACAATAAGAAAATAAATATATTTTTTTTCTTTCATTGATTAAATAAATAATATTATTTTTTAAAAAATTATAATAATCTTTTTTTTTATTTTGATTAATATACCACCTAATACTAGGTTCAATAATTGAAATACCCACGCTATTTTTGATTTTTTTAAATTTAGGATAGCTATATGACAAAGCAGCATCTGGGGCATATCTAACATTTGAAAGGTCTTTAAACATATTAAAAGAATACTTATCTCTAAAACAAACATCAGTACATAGTTTTAAATATTTTTTGGTTTTTTTATAATAGGATTTATGAGAATATGGTCCAAAATTACAACTGATATAGAAGAAAGGTTTTTTATTTTTTTTAAATTTTAAAGCAAAGTACTTATGACTTTTAAAGTTCACATCCAATTTTTCATGATAATTTTGTGCTTCCATAAAAACGGATCCTGCGATATAAATAATCCCATTAAACTCACGATTAGCAAAATCTAATGTTAGTGGGGCATCGTAATTTAAAACATTCACATTTTCAATAGTATTAAATGCTTTTGCATATGTTTCTTCACAGTGAAGATAAAAGTTAACATGAGGATATTTTTTGAATAAAATATTTAAAAAGATATCATCTCCTAAATTCTTTTTAAGATATGCAAAAACTAAAATTTTCATTTATTACACCATAAGCTACAGTTCAATAATTAATCAGCTTAATCCATAGAATAGCTAATTATTATTGATATATAATTTCAAAGTATGATTTTAAAATTCACAATAAACAACTGCATCAGAAACATTATATATTTTCAAGCCTATTTTTTGGATACTATCAAAAAATTCCTTATTAAAATCATTTAACTGATTCAGTTCTATTTTCATTTTATTAATTTTACTAAAAACATCTTCTTTAATATAAAAACAAGATAAAATTCCTTGATTAAGTTCTAATACTTTACCAGAATGAAATTTATCCATATTAATAATGTTATTTTGATTTAATAAGGGAGTCATATCATACTCGTAATTTGGATTCGCATAATAACTTAATTTTTCAACTAATCCACTTTTCCCTGGAATTATCTGCTGTGGAATTAGCAAACCACAATTTTTTAGATTATAAGAATATTTTTGCATTAATCCAATAGTTTCATTGGTTAAAATTACGTTATCTCTCAAAACAACGATATCTGAGTTAGAATCAAAAATATCTTTTTCAATTAAAAAGTTAGATTTGTCCTCTTCATTGTTGGTATTAATTAATTTTATTTTTTCATCATTAGTTATTTTTTTTAAAAGAGGATTATCTTTATCTGATTTTCTTAAAATAACTATCGTACTTATCCATTCATCTAGTTTTAGTTTAAATACAGAATTTATAGTTTTTTTCAATTTTTCTACTGATCCACAACTTAAAATAATTATTGACACATTTTTATTAAGTTGAAAAATTGGCTTATTCTCAATAGAAGATTTGAATCTTTTTAAGTTGATTTCACGCACTTTTTCACAGTATGAGATATTAGATCGAAGAGAAACCCTATTTTTCGCATGGTCTTCATAACAGTTAGAAAGTAGTATAGGCACGGAATAAATTTTAAACTTAGTAGAAATTCTTTCTAATAATTCCCAGTCTTCGCAACGTTTTAAAGTTTCATCAAATGTTCCTATTTCTTTAAAAATCTTCGATGAATGTAGGAGAGTGTTTATACCTATGTAATTTTGGTTACGAAGTAAAGATTTGTTAAAAGAAGCAAAACGCACCGCAAAAAGGTTTCTATTTTCAAACATCTTTTGTCCAGAGTATATTAAATCAGCATCTTTTAACTTTAAAAAAGCGCCCATCATAGCTAAAATATAATCTTTATCCCAATCATCATCGGAATCTAAATATGTTATATATTCACCTTTACTTGCTTTAATAGCTATGTTACGAGACTTTGTTTGACCTTGATTTTCTTTGTTTTTTACTAAAATGATTCTTTCATCTTTTATTCCTTGTAACACATCTAAAGTTCCATCAATACTTCCATCATCTACAATAATTAGTTCTATATTAGGATAACTTTGATTAAGGACAGAATTAACAGAGTTTTCAACAACATTTTCACGGTTATAAACGGGCATTATCACTGAAACTAAAGGAGGATCCTTTAAATTTTCAGCTATTTTTATTAAATCAGATGAAATATTTTTCATCTCATTGAAACAGGATTTATATTGATTAAAATCTTCACTATAAATTAAAGGAGAATTATATGATTCTGTTAGAAATTCTTCAAAAGTTTTTTGTTTAGTTTTCTCTTTGTACTTTTTATTATCTTTTTTTACATCTAAAATATACTTTATCAATGAATTTAAACCTGTTTTTCCCTTATTTCTAAATTTTACTAAATGATAGCCACTATTAAAATTATAACTTGGCTTTCTTCCTTCATAAAAACCATATAGAAGATAATGTAGCAAAGGGTCAAGAGTAGATTTTGCCACATCTAAATTATTTTCTAAATAGTAATGTTCATTAAAAATATTTCTTCTAATCAAGTAGTATCCTTTTAAATTTGATAAAAATTTTTTTTTAAATTTTTCTTCCTTTAACAACATTTGTGTTTTATTCATTTCAAAAAGGACTTTTTTCAAAAAAGAAGAGTTTTTAATATTTTTAATGGGGGTCAAGTAATTTTTGCCCTTTTTTTTATCTTTTCTATTGAAATTTTTAGAATTTCTACCCATATTACTCTCCATTACTTAATATCTAACAAGTATAATACTGAAAACAGTGTTTAATCAGATTAATAAATCTGAACAATTAAATCTTCTTTTCTATTATTTTTAAGTATTTTTAATAAAAATAAATAAAATAACACTAATTAATTTTTATTATAAGCTAATTTGTAAAATTATAAAATCCATATTTTTCAAAAGTTAGAAAATCTTGATTTTTTTTTATCTTGGAAATTCCAATTTTCTTAATCTTGAAAATTCAATAATTTTATTGATAATGAAAAAATTAATTTTGCAAAAGAATATATTCTCAAAGCTTTAAATATATTTTTTGAATAATAATAGATTTTAAAGCAGATATCTAATAATTAAAACTTTAAACATTATTAGTTTAATGAATTATTTATTTATAATTAAATTTTTAAGTTAATAATTATTTTTATATATTAATAGATAATTTAAATATTTTTTTATTTTATTAAATTTTTAGTTAATATAATAAGAATATTAGTCTTAACGTTTTAAAAATTTAAATGATAAAATAATGGAAAGATTAATTATTTGCCAATACACAATCAACTTGATTTAAAACTCTATCAACATTATTAAACTTAAAAAATCTAGTATAATCAACTATTTCAGTTTAAAGTCAGAGAATAAGCTAATGTAAATATTTATATTGACATAATACTAAATATAATATAAAATATTAACTTATAGTCTGAGGTACTTGCTAAGATTTTAAAGATTTTTTCCAAAAATTAAAGCTGAAAAATCTTTTTAAGAGACAAAAAAGTATTTAATAAAATATTATTAACTCATGAAACAAAATAATAAAAATAAATTAAACTATAAAAGAGACTTTGATTTGCTAAATTTATCATTAGTCAAAATTCATATAATTTGGAGTTAGGAAACATTGGGGTTTAAAAATTTCTATAAACAATTTACTAAAAATTTAAGCTTTTTTTCAACTGTTTTACAGATTTTTTTTAAGAGTAAAGCCAACTTTAAAACTTTTTTTTTGAATTTACAAGGATACAAAGCTATTAAAAAAAGTGCGTTATTTGATTCAACATATTACTATGAAAAAAATCCTGATGTTAAAAAAGAAGCTATTGATCCTCTTCTACATTATATTTTTCATGGATATACAGAAGGAAGAAATCCTAGCCCAATATTTGATGGAAATCATTACTTAAAAAAATACTCAGATATTAAAAAAAGTCATATAAATCCTTTAATTCACTATTTATTATATGGACAGTATGAAAACAGGCGATATAAATTTATTAAATCTTATAAATTTAAGAAGGAATACAAAATAATATTAAAATCAAAAAAATTTGATTTAACTTTGTATAAAAAAAAATACCCTGAAGTTGAAAAAATGAGTATGGATCCTATTATGCACTATTTAGAATATGGAGCTAAAAAAAATTATAATCCTTCTATTAACTTTCAAACTAAATGGTATATTGAAAAATATCAGGATGTTTCAAACACTAACATGAATCCTTTTGCTCACTACCTTTATTGTGGTATAAAACAGGGCAGATTACCTAAACCACTGAATCAAATTGAAGTTAAGAATAAATATAATGAAATAATAAATGCTAACAAGTCATCAGTTAAACTATTTTCATTTAATGAAAATTCTCCTAAGATATCAATAATTATACTTACTAGAGATGGACTTAGTCATTTAAAGCGATTATTTAAAGATTTTGAATACAAACTTCAATATCCTAAATATGAAATTATTGTAGTTGACAATGGATCTAAAGATGAAACCATAACTTTTTTAGAAAAACTTTCAAAAGAATTACATATTAAAATATTAAAAAATGATTTTAACAAGTCTTTTTCAGAAGCAAATAATAATGCCACCTCTATTTCAACGGGAGATTATTTTTTATTTTTGAACAATGACATGGAACCACTTTACGGATGGTTAAACCATATGATGCAGTCAATTTTACTATCTAATGATATAGGGGCTGTTGGATCTAAACTTATATTTTCTTATTCGAAAAATCAGGATACTCCATTTAAAACACAGCATGAAGGAATTGCATTTAAGGAACTAAATGGATATTTAGAAAAAAATGATGGATATATAGTACCATACAATATTAAGGGAAATGACCCATTTGAAAAAGTTGAAAGTGATTTAGAGATAGGAGCTGTTTTAGGGGCATGTTTTTTAATTAAAAAGGAAGTTTTTAAAGAACTTGGTGGGTTTGATGAATCTTTCTTTTATAATTATGAAGATATAGATTTATGTCTTAAATTACATCAGAAAGGATATAAAATAGTTTATTCTCCTAAATCAGTACTATTCCACTACTATGAAGCTACTAGAAAAGGAAACAACGAACATGCAATTAGGGATGAAATCGACTTAAAAAATAGAGAAATTTTATATTTTAAATGGAATAAAATCTTAAGAGAAATATTTTTAAAAGATAAACTTAACAATGATTTAATTTTTTCTAAAAAACCATTAAAAATTGGAATAATTGGTAAAACAGATGAAACTTCGATTTTTAATTATAAAAAGGTTATAAACAACTTTGGATGGAAAATAAAATTTTTAAAAGATAGCTATGTTATACCATCCCGTTTTGATGTTATAATTTCAAATTCAAGTACATATAACCCTAATAACATCAAATATAATAATAAATATCTTATTAAAATTGCTTTTATAGATTCTAACTTAGAAAAATGGATTTCAAACGAATATTTTAGTTTTTATGACTTTATAATTACAAATAATGAAGATATTCATAGTAAATTAATGGATATTTATTCTAAAAAGGTTATTTTAGTAAAAAATAATTTTTGGCATTCTGTAAAAAACAATATCAATGAACTTATTGATATGGATTATATTAATTAATTATACTAATTAATTTTTATGTTGATTAATAATATTTATTAATATTTAGTTAATTTATTTATTAATTTATTAATCATAATAATTATATTAATTAATTTTTCATTTACTTATTGATGTGTACTTTACTGAAGCTTTAAATGATGAAAAAATTAATATACTTTAATCAAACTACAATGAAAGTTTTTAACTAGAACCGAGGATAATATGTACAAACTAAACATTTTTTTTTCATTTTTTCCTTATCTTTATATTTTTTTACAAATGCCTCGAGAAGGTATTAAAAAGACATTTTTGAATGCTAAAGCGTTTTTTTTAATAAAAAAATATAATTTCTTCCATGAAAATTACTATTTTAAAAAGAATCCTAATATTAAAAAGTTTAAAATCAATCCTTTACTACATTACATGTTTTTTGGATATAAAGAAAATAAAAACCCGAATCCGAAGTTCAATGGTGAATACTACCTTAATAAATATCATGATGTCCATGCATCATCTTTGAATCCTTTAGTTCATTATGTTCTTTTTGGGCAATATGAAAATAGAAAAACATCTGAAAAATTTCGAAGCATTGATTTGAATGAGTCTACAATAAAGGATTATTATGAACTTATTTCAAAATCAAAAGAATTTAACAAAGAATGGTATTTTAATAAATATCCTGAAGTTAAAAAACTTCCCATGGATCCAATTATACATTATATAAAAATAGGTATTAAAAAAAATTATAATCCTAACTCAGATTTTAGCTCAAAAGGATATACTAGGCTTAATTTTCACGGTTTAAAGAAAAATCCTAACCCTTTAATTCATTACATATCACAAGGTAAATTTGAAGGTCGAAGGACTAGATATACTATAAAAGACACTTTTAGTGACTTTATTTACAGGATACTTTATAATAAAAAAGTATTTAATTTTTTTAAAAGGATATTCCCTACATACAAACAAGTTCTTTTCTTTACAGAGTGGGTAAACTCTGGGGAGAAAAATATATTACATGAGAATACTAAAATCATATATAATAATTTAGATACTAAAAAGATTATTTTTTCTAGAAAGATTAGATACAGTCAAGATAAAATTGAACTATACTTTAAACTTTTATTTAGTAAAGTAATAGTTATAGATTCGGGGTTTGATTGTTTAAACCATTTTAAACTTCGTGAAAATCAAAAGATTGTTCAAGTTTGGCATGCCTGTGGGGCTTTTAAAAAAATAGCTTTTGATTTGAGTTTTTATAATAAAAAAACAATAAGAGGATTTTATAATCAATTTTCACAATATGATAGTTTTATTGTAAGCTCAGAAAACATTAGAGGAATCTATGCATCTGCACATAAAATTAATAAAGATGTTGTTAAGGCATTAGGTATTCCTAGAACAGATTTAATTTTAGATTTAAAACATAAAGAAAATTCACTAGAAAAATTTTATAATAACTGGCCTGAGTTAAAAAACAAAACTATAATTTTATATTCTCCTACTTTACGGGATCAGAGAGTTTTTAATCCGAATATTAACTGGGAAGCTTTGAATAATTCATTAAATGAAAATGAAATATTCATCATCAAAAGACACATAGCTATGAATTATGATATTTTAGAAGGTAAAACATTTTCTAAAATTAGGTATCTAGATAATGAATCAACATTTACTTTAATGTTTGCCTCTGATTTAATGATAACGGATTATTCATCAGTCATATTTGAATATTCTTTGTTAAATAAGCCAGTTATTCATTATTGTCCTGATTATGAAGAATATATTCATGAAAGAGATTTTTATTTAAATTTTCCAGATGATTTGTATGGGACTCTTGTGAAAGATAGTGATGTGCTAATTAAAGCTATTAGAAAAGAATTAACTCATGGTGATATAGATATCCAGAAATTAAAAGAATTCAAGCAAAAAAACATGGAAGCTTGTGATGGTAAAGCTACTGAAAGAGTAGTGAATTTAATAGAACATTATTTAAATTCTTAATAAAGGTTTTTAAATTTTTGGGCTGTTGATACTTAGTTTGCCAAAAAATTAGCTTTAATCAAAATTTTTCAAAAAAATATTTTCATAAGAAATATATTATAATTAGGAAATATATATTACAATTGAGAAATATATATAATTATTGATAAATATATTTCTCATCATATATTTTTTTAATTAAATTTTACATAATCATTTTAATTTACATTTAAAATTATAACTAATATTTAAATGCATTGTTTTAAAAAATTATTTTAATATTATAAATTAACTGTCATATACTTATCTAATTAACGTGTTATCATGAATTTAAAAAATTATATTAGTTTAAATATTAAAAAAATACTAATTCGTTCAGTTTTTCTTTATATTGTTGCTGTTAATAAATTTAACATTAAAAAAATTTTCATTGACATTAAAGGATATTATATTATTAAAAAAAAAGGCTTATTTGATTTGGAATTTTACTTAGAGAATATAACGAATATTGGGGAATTTAAGTTTAATCCTATTTTACATTATTTATACTATGGAGGATATGAAAAAAAAGATCCTAATCCTAATTTTTCATCAGATTTTTATTTAAAGAAATATGAAGATACAAGAGTATCTAAATTAAATCCATTAATTCATTATGCTGTATATGGGCTTAATGAGGGTAAGGTGTCTAATTTTGCTAAATATACTCAAGAAAAAACACAGTCTATAATTAATCAAAATAGAGAAAGAGTTAATATTGTAGATTTTGATGAAAATTCTCCTTTAGTTTCAATAATTATCTTAAATAGAAATGGATTATCTCACTTAAAAAGATTGTTTAAAAATTTTAAAGAAAATATCCAATATCCTAATTATGAGGTTATAATAATTGATAATGCATCTTCAGATGGTTCAATCAAATTTTTAAGAGAAATTGAAGATATTCCTATAAAAATAATAGAAAATGAAGTTAATGAATCCTTTTCACATGCAAACAATAAAGGAGTTGAAATATCTAATGGAGAATTTGTTCTTCTATTAAATAATGATATAGAAACGACTTATGGATGGCTTAATGAAATGATGCAGACTTCATTAAAAAACAATCATAATGGAACAGTTGGGGCTAAATTAGTCTTTCCATACATATTTACAAAAAATAAAAGGAAAAAACCTTTTAGAATTCAACATATAGGGATTGGATTTTTTGAATCTTCAAATGGTAGGGTAATACCTTATAATATAGGGAGTGAACTTAAACCTTTCCATGAAAAATCTAACATAGAAATTGAAAGGGGAGGAGTTACAGCAGCTACTTTACTTGTTAAAAAATCTATTTTTAAAGAAGTTGGTGGCTTGGATGAAGATTATAACTATGGGTATGAAGATGTTGACTTCTGCCTTAAAATACTAAAAAAAGGTTATAAAAACATATACTGTCCAAATGCTTTGTTATTTCATCATGAACATGGTACTGATATCTCTGTAAATACATTTAGAGAACGATTGTACAGAGCAAAATCGAACAAATCAATTTTGTATTATAAATGGAATAAATTTTTAATAGAAAATATCATGAATGAAAAATTAAATAAAAAATCTCTTCTAAGTGAGAAACCACTAAATATATCTTTCATTTCTAACTCAAAAAAATCTAATAAGACTAAAAGATTTTTATCTTCATTAGTTCAAGAAATTAATAAATATGGATGGGAATCAGAAATAATAAATATGGATGAAAAAAATGTTTATAAACTTAATAGGGATATAGATATTTTAATTTCTACAGTTAATAATTACTATCCTCAAGAAATGGCTAGAGTAAAAGGAAGTTTGATAAAGTTTGGCTTAGTTTTAGATTTTCCAGAAGAGTGGTCTAAAAATCCAGCTATTGGAGAATATGATTTATTGATAACACCAGAACAAGAAATTCATGATTATTTAATGTATAATTCAATTGAATCTACCATTATATCAAGAGAACAAAATGAATTTATTCAGCTTATTAAAAGTAGTGTACCTAATTTAATAGAAAAATATTTAAAGTTGTAGTTAATTATTCAATGAATAAATATCTCATTTACATATGTTGTATTCTTATTTATGATTGATTTAATTTATAATTATGGAGCTATTTAATGAAAGGAATTGTATTAGCTGGAGGATCAGGAACTCGATTATATCCAGTTACAAAAGCTGTTTCGAAACAATTATTGCCTTTATATGATAAGCCAATGATATATTATCCTATTTCTGTTTTAATGTTAGCTGGAATTACTGAAATTCTTATAATATCCACACCACATGATTTACCTCAATATAAAAAGTTATTAGGGGATGGAAGTGATTTTGGAGTATCTTTTTCATATTCTGAACAAGAAAAACCTAATGGATTAGCTGAAGCTTTCATAATCGGTGAAAAATTCATAGGAACTGATAAAGTAGCTCTTGTATTAGGAGATAATGTTTTTTATGGTCATAGATTAACTGAAATATTGGAACAGGCAGCTGAGATAGAAAAAGGAGCTATTGTCTTTGGTTATTATACTCAAAATCCAGAAGATTTTGGAGTAGTTGAGTTTGATGATGATGGAAATGTAATGTCTATTGAAGAAAAACCAAAACATCCAAAATCAAATTATATAGTTCCTGGGCTGTATTTTTATGATAATGATGTGGTTGAAATAGCTAAAAGTGTGAAACCATCTGAAAGAGGAGAATTAGAGATAACATCCATTAATCAAACATATTTGGATAAAAAACAACTTAAAGTGAAATTATTAGGTAGAGGAATGGCTTGGTTGGACACAGGAACTCATATTGGACTTTTAGAAGCGAATAACTTTATAGAAACTGTGCAAAAGAGACAAGGCCTTTATATAGCTTGTTTAGAAGAAATAGCTTTTAATAAAGGTTATATAAATAAAAATAAGATGATAAAACTAGGTGAATCATTAATAAAGACAGATTATGGAAAATATCTTCTTAAAATATCAAAAAATGATCTTTAAAAGGATATTAGAATGAAATTTAATATATTATAATGCATTATTCTACTTATTAACAAAGTTTACTTATTAACTTTCATAACTTTTCTTACTTTTCTTCCTTTACAATATAATCCACAATTCTTTTAGAAGAATTGCTATCCAAATAGTCATAATTCTCCCATACAAAATCTTTGATTTTATTAAGATTAAACTGGTTTTTTCTAATAAGATTAATAATGTCTTGTGTGTTTCTAGCTATTGGTCCGGGTACTTGATTGTAATCGAAATAAAAGCTTCTTTCATTGGTTATGTAATAATCAAAATCAAAAGGATAGAATATAATAGGTTTAGAGAGTATTGCATATTCTATCATTATGGACGAATAATCAGTAATTAATATATCTGAAATTAGGAGCAATTCAGGAGTATTTTCATAATTACTCACGTTTATAAAATGTCCAGATTCTGAAACTTTGAATTTAGGATGTGATTTAAAAAATAAACAAAAATCATCTTTTAAATTTGAATAAAAAAGTTGTTTATCAAAATGTAGTAATATGTCATTGTTCTTTTTTTCATTTTCCCTAAAGGTAGGAGCATATAGTACAATTTTTTTCCCTTTGATTTCAGGGTACTCTTTCTCGAATTTTGATCTGATTTTCATAATATTTTTTTCATTATTATTTTTTTTGTCAAAATAATAATCAGTTTTTGGGGTTCCAAATGGTAAAATCTTATTGTTTTCTATTTGGAATGCTTCTTTGTAAATTTTTGAAACTTTATCAGAGCTTACTACTAGATAATCAATTTTAGAACTAGAAAGTTCTATTAGTTTTTTTACTTTTTCATCATCTACAACATCAAAACCAAACCTTTTAAAAGCTCCAGAAGCGTGCCATAGTTGTATAACAGTCGAATTGTCATCAAACTTCATGTATGCCATTGGAAAAAAATTGTCCTCTAAAAAAACATACTTGGATTTAGACAGGATAAATGTTTTTATAAAAAAGAAGTCTAATAAATTGAAAAGTTTTAAAAATTTTTCTTTAGGTGAATCTAAATCATCAAAAGAATATTTATCTTTATATATATAACAGTATTCAAATTGTTTTTTTTTATTTAATTCTCTTTTGAGGTATTCTAAACCAGAATTAGAAGAAATTTCACTTATTATAAACGTAATAAAGATTTTATTAAAGGAAAACAACTCAAAAAAGTTAAATATCTTAGCAAAAAGCTTATGGGCGAAGTTCATTAAACAACCTTAAATTAATAGATTACATTTGAATTCAACAAAGGTCAAAGAATAATTATCAGTAATTTCCTATATCTATCAATAACCTTATGACATCCTTATTCATTGTCATTTTGGACAGTGGAAAATTCTGCTATAAAAAAGTTTATTCTTTAAGAGGTGATATTCTTATCTTAGTAAAGAAAAAATAACACTATTGATTATAGTGTTGAAGAGATATTTAATAATTTTGTAAGTTATGGAACTGTCAAAAACTTGGGCTAATTTTTGATAAAGTTTACACAATCCCAAATTTCAGTTCTGAGAGTTATTCTCAATCTTATTCCAGTTTAAATCTTTATAATCCTTAACACTTTAAGAAAAATTTTTTTAAAGAAACTTTCAAGTTTATTTGACGTAAACTCAATATTTTTATTATCCAAAAAACTAAAGAAAGTTTTAAGTGAAATATCCTCCTTTAAATAAATCCTTTTACTTTCATTATCAAAGAAAAATTTAAATACATCTTCAACACACTTAATTATTAGAAAGGGTTTATTTTGGTTATTCATATAATTAAACTTTTTTTATTTCTATTTAAACTTTCACAAAAAGTTTTTCACTTGAAATAACATTAATCATGCCTTAACACATCATAATATCAGATGAATATCTTATTCATCGAAAATCATTATTTGACAAAAAACTTTCAGAAAAACAAAATACAACCAAGATTAAAACAACATTTCCTAAAAATAACCTTAAATAATACATTAAAACAAGAATTTAAATTCAAAAACGATTTAAAAAACCTTTCATAAAAAAAACATACAACTAAACATTTTCAACTTAAAAAGCAAATTAATATAAAAAAATATAAAATTATAACAGAAATTATATTTTTTAAAACAATAAAATTTATCTATCATTTGAATTTTGACACTACTTAATCCTTTAAACTGATGATAATATGTTGAATAATTTTAAAAACACTTTAAAGAACAATATATTAATAAGATATCTATTTTTAGCAAAATACTTATTTTCAAAATATTTTTATACTATACATAAAGTAAATATAAAAAATAATTTTTTTAAATTCAGTTTTTGTTTTAATAGATTTAATAATAATTACATTGATTTTGATATTAAAAATAATACTGCTATTATTGAAGATTTAAATAAAAATAATAAATCTGATGATATTGTTTCGAAGCATAAGAAAAAAAATAAAGATGCTACTGATAATAAAGAAAGTAATAAAAATGTTCAACGTTTGTTTAAGTATGATAATTTAAAAGGATTGGCGATTATATTTGTAGTATTTGTGCATCTTTCATTCCCTTTTTTCGGATTTTCAATTTATAAAGATATTGGAACGTTATTAGCTCCAATAGCCATGGGGATATTCGTTTTTGTCAGTGGTTACTTTTCAAAAGTTGATGAAAATACTCAAATAAAAGCATTCAAAAATATATTTATTCCTTATATTTTGTTTAGTACTTTTTGGATAATTTTCATAGTACTTGCTTTTGGTAATAATTTACCAAAAAATCCTTATTTAGTTCCAGTACGTGGACTTTGGTATCTTTTAGTTCTATTTTGGCTTAGGTTTTCATTACCTGTCTTGGTTAAAATTAAACATATTTTTTGGATAAGTTTGTTCGGAGCTTTAGCTATTGGCTTAATAAATGTCCCAAATAATTTTTTGGCTCTAACTCGTACATTCTGTTATTTACCACTATTTTTAATAGGTTTTTATTTTAAACATCATAATGAATATTTAAATAGCTTAAATTATAGAATCAAAAATCTTATTCTGAAGATGAGGAACTTTTTGATTAATCATAAAAAACTGATTTTTGGAATTTTAATAATTGTTTTACTTAGTTTATTCTTTATTTTCAGCAATTTTTCATTTAGTATGGGATTTTTTGGATTTAAAAAATCATATGTTGCTTTAGGACTAAGTAGAAAAATTGGAATTTTAATGAGGTTATTTGGTATTGTTAGTACCATATTCGTTATTATTTTAATAAATTATCTCATGCCTAATAAACAAAGTTTTTTAACAAAGTTAGGGCGGAGTTCATTGTATATATATGTTTTTCACTTTTATTTTACAGAATCAATGAAAAAAATATTGAAATCTGATTTAGGATCTCCATTATTTAATGATCCTATATTAACAGCTGTTTATCTAATTACTGCTACTGCATTAATCACATTTATCTTATCAAGAGATCCAATAGAAAAATATATTGGGAAGTTATTAAATTTATTAACAAGGGTTTTTGTAAAATAATTAGTTGTTTTTAATGTCTAATGAAAGGAAGTACAAGAGGAGAATTTTTTCATGGAAAAAACAAAAAAATTAATGAAGGAAATATTAAAGAAAATATTACCAGAATCAGCTAAGGCTTATTATAGAAAAAAAAGGAATTCCAGAAAAAAAAGTAAAAAAAATAAGATTTCGGGAGAAAAAATTAATTTAGCAAGGGTTAGGAGAATTAAAAGGAAATATAAGAGACTAGATTCATCGAAATCTTCATTGAAGATAGGGCTTGTTTCTATTAATACTCACTCAAAAAGTTTAAATTTAGCTTGTGCATTGCATTCATTTGTTTTTTCAGAAGTGTTAACGGGATTAGGTTATAAAAATGTAGTTGTTGATTACTATCAACATTATCATAATAAAAATACGGATTTACGGTTCCCATTAATAAAACTATTGAAATCTAATAATGATAGTAAAAAAAATCAAGAAGAAATAAAAATGTGGACTGAGATGTTTTATCAAAGAATGGAGCGATTTGATAAATTCCAAGAATTTGTTAAAAAACATTACAATCTCACAAAAAATACATATACAGCTATTTCTTTAGATCAAATTTCAAATGCTGAGGATATTAATTGTTATATTGCAGTAACAGATGTAATTTGGAAGAATTATAAAAAATTTGGCTTCGACAAAGGGTTTTTCCTTAATTGCCATGCAATGGAAAATGCATATAAAATTGCCTATTCTACAAGTCGAGGACCAAGTAAATATCAAGAAAAAGCAACACAAGAGGAATTTCTTGATTATATAAAAAATATCGATGAAATTTCCGTGCGAGAAAAGAATCTTGCTAATTATATTTCCTCTGTTTCAGATATTAATGCTGAAGTAGTGATTGATCCTACTTTTTTAATGGATAAAGATTATTACAAGAAACTTTTGATTAAACCAAATAAAAAAGGATATGTTTTGGTTTATCTTGCTATGTCAAATTCATATGAATTAGTTTCATTAGCTGCAAAATTCGCTGAAGAACACAATTTAGATTTAATTGAGTTAAGTGAATTCTATACCAACCAAGAGCAAATTGGTTATTCGAGGCATTCTGTGATTTATAATGTGGGAGTTGAAGAATGGATTGGATATATTGATAATGCAGATTATGTATTTACTAATTCATTTCATGGGATTTGTTTATCAGTTATTTTAGAAAAACAATTTTTCAGTGGGAAACGTGGATTAAAATTGGATTCCTTAATGGAAACTTTTAATTTAGAACATAGAAAAGCAATGAATGCCTTTGGTAAAGGCGGCAAAATGATTGCTAAAGATATTGATTATGATTTAGTTAATGAAATTCGCGAAAAAATTGTAGATAAATCAATGAAATTCCTAAAAAATGCACTAAAAAATGCAGATAGCTATGTTCAAGAATATGAAACCTTAAATTGTGATTATTTATCGATCAAAGATAAATATAGTTGTACTTGTTGTACTGCATGTGAAAAAATATGTCCAGAAAAAGCCATAAGGATGGTTCAAGATGATGAAGGATTTTATTTCCCGGAAATTGATAAAAATAAATGCACTGATTGTGAATCCTGTAATAAAGTATGTCCGTACAATAACAAAAAATTACTCTATTCTAAACCAATAAAAACCTGTCTTACCTATAATAAAAATGAAAACGATCGAAAAAATAGTTCCAGTGGGGGAATGTATGCTGCAATGGCTGATTACATTTTAAAACAGGGAGGAGCTATTATTGGAGTAAGATTCAATGACAAATGGGAAGTTTTATATGATATTGCAGAAACAAAGGAAGATTGTTCAGAATTTAGGTATTCTAAATATGTTGAAGCAATGGATAATGATATATACATTAAAACTAAAAATGTATTGAAAACTGGTCGGAAAGTCTTATTTACTGGAACCCCATGTAAAATTTCAGGTTTGTTGAATTATCTTGATAAATCTTATGATAACTTGTACTGTGTAGATATCATTTGTAATGGCACAAATTCCCCTATACTTTTTGAAAAATATCTTTCAGAGAAACAAAAAAACAGTCCTTTAAAACATTTTCAATTTCGCTCACCAAAAGCTTCCCAAGAATCTAAAACTGTTGAATATGTTTATGAAAATGGTGAAACAGAACTATTGAATTTACAAGAAGATTTGTACATGAGAAGTTTTTTAAAAAATCTTATGTTAAAACGTTCATGCTATGATTGTTTGTATTCTGGTAATAATGGTATTTCAGATATTACATTTGGGGACTTTTTAGGAGGCAAAGAACTCATTAAGGAAGATGATGCAGAAAATGGAATTTCTTCTGTAAAAATAAATACACCTAAAGGTCAAACCCTTTTTGAAAATATGGATGTATACTCACAGAAGCAAACAATTAATCAAATGTATGCTGAAAATCATAAAAAGTCTCCAGAGCTCCCAATCCAACGAGATAAAATATTTGAAATCATAAATAAAGATAAATTAACAGTTACAGATGCTTTTAAGAAAGTTTTGGATGAAATTGAAGGAATGTAAAATAATATAAAATATAATTTCATGAATAAAAATAATTGTTGCAATCTCATGAATATTAAATATAAGGTTTTTGCATGTTGTTGGTGATAATATCCCAAAGATCATAATTAAAAATATTTTGATTAAAGACTATGATTTTAGCATAAGTGCGGTAGCTAAATTCAAATATTCTGAAAATTATAAACCTAAGATGGAAATTGTTTTTTCTAATGGGATAGAAGATCGTAGACTTCCATTTATAATTTCTGGATATAATCGTGATGAGAGATCTAATTTAGTTTCAATTCACCTTGAATGGAATTATAATTTAGATTATTTATTTTGGAATCAGTATTATATCGAGGATATTGAAATTTCTTTTAGATTAATTTATGGTGAAAAATTTATTGAAAACTTTGAAGTTATTAAAGAAGTTGATTTTGAAACTCAAAAAAGTTTTTACACCCCTAAGATAGAAAATAGTACCTTGGTTTTAAAAGCTAAAAAAGAGGAACTGAAAATTAAAAACCATGCTAAAAAGAAATATGCAAAGTTAGAAAAATTAAATAGCTTTTTTTTACTTTTTATATCAATTTTAGCATTTCCGTTTTTCTTAATTGATGGTTTTTTAGCTCATAAAAGTTTAACTGAAAAATCACCAGATTTTTTTAGGTCAAACGTAACTTTCAAATCAATTTTATATCATATAAATTGGAGAACATTTAAACTTTCTGGGCATATGTATAGCCTTAGAGTATTTAAAATATGGATTATGAAAGTCCTCTATAAACTTACTAAATATAGGAAAATTAAGAATAATAGAATAGTATTAATGAGTGAACGTCGAGATGATTTAACTGGAAATTTTGAATATGTATATGATATTCTTAAAGAAGATAATGATTTAGAAATTATTCAATTTTTCAGGAATAAGCCTATAAAAAATTTCACTATTAAAGAAATGATAAGATATTCAAATTTGATTGCTACTTCGAAAGTTATTCTTCTAGATGATTTTTATCCAATTATACATAACTTCATTTTAAAAAAAGATACTAAGCTAATTCAACTATGGCATGCAGTGGGAGCATTTAAAACCTTTGGATTTTCAAGAATGGGAAAAATTGGAGGAACACCCCAAAAATCTCCTAATCACAGAAATTACAACTATGCAATAGTTAGTTCTAATGAAATTAAAGATTTTTATGCTGAAGGGTTTGGATTATCTAATGAAAAAATTTTAGCCACTGGAATACCAAGAACTGATGTATTATTTAATGAAGAATATAAAAATCTTATCAAAGAAAAACTTTATAATGAATTTCCATCTATTAAAGAGAAAAAAGTGATTTTATTTTGTCCAACTTTTAGAGGAATGGGGAAAAATGATGCTTTTTATCCAATGGTGAAATTCAATCCTGAAAAATTCGTTGATTCATTAACTAATTCTGATGAATATATTTTGATAATAAAACACCATCCTTTTGTTAAAGAAAAAATCAAAATTTCTAAAAGTTATAAAAACAAAATATTAGATTTATCTGAATATTCTGAGATCAATGATCTTTTGTTTATAACAAATATTCTTATTACAGACTATTCTTCAGTTATATTTGAATCTTCTATATTAGATATTCCTATGTTGTTTTATAGTTATGATTTAGAGGAATATATCAGGGATAGAGATTTTTACTATGATTTCAGAGCGTTTGTCCCTGGAAAAATTATTTCAAGCTTTGAAGAACTGATTGAAGCTATAAATAACCAAGATTTTCATAGCTATAAAGTTTCAACTTTTAAAAATAGATTTTTCAATGATTTTGATGGAAGATCTTCTGAAAGGGTAGTTGAATTAATAAATAGTATAATTCATGATAATAAATAATTAAACTAAAATCTAATATAGAGGTAATTTTATAAAGTTTTCCAAAAATATATAATTTAATTATTTTTAACATATGTTTAATAAATAACTACTAGTGTAATTTTAGGAGATAAAAATATGATATTTGCAGCTATATTAGCTGGAGGGATTGGAACTAGAATGGGTAATGTTGAAAAACCTAAACAATTTCTTTTCTTAGGGAGTAAACCTATTATAATACATACTATAGAAAAATTTTGTTTAAACAATGATTTTAATGAAATCATAGTTTTATGCCCAAAACAATGGGTAAACCATACAGAAGATCTTATTTCTAAATATATTAATGATTCACATAATGTCAAAGTTATTGAAGGTGGAAACCTTCGAAATGATACAATTATGAATGCTATTAGCTATATTGAGGATAACTACCAGTTAAATGAGAAAGATATTATAGTCACACATGATTCTGTAAGACCATTTATTACTCATAGAATTATAGAGGAAAATATAAAATATGCAATTGATTATGGAGCATGTGATACTGTAATTCCATCGTCAGATACGATTGTAGAGAGTAAAGATGGTAAATTCATTAGTTCTGTTCCTAATAGGAAGAATATGTATCAAGGTCAAACACCACAATCTTTTAGAATCCTTAAACTAAAAGAGTTATATCATGAGATGTCTGATGAAGAAAAAGAACTATTAACTGATGCGTCTAAAATTTTTTCTAGCAATAATGAACAGGTTTTTCTTGTTGAAGGGGAAGTAAGCAACATCAAAATCACTTATCCACATGATTTCAGAGTAGCTAATTCCATTTTAAAAGAAAGGTGAATTATGGATATGTGGTGAAATAATGATTAATACAATTTACCGATTAGTATCTCCAAAATTATTTGAAGAAACTTATG
>JAITUQ010000029.1 GCA_031286225.1 Candidatus Methanorudis spinitermitis | reverse complement strand
ATATAATGTGAACATTATGAATAATGCACAATCATTTATTTTAGATAATAAAAGTAGTCTAAGTGAAATTAAATTTTTGGAGAAAATATCATGAAAATTATCTAAAATAAACCTATAATCACGAATAATTAAATAAATATATATACCAAAATATAGTAGATATATTCATGAGTATGAATAAATAATTTCTAATTAATTATTAATTGTTTCTATTGAAAATCAATGAAAGAATTTTATAATAATAAATAATATATTTGTTAAAGTATCTATTTAATGGAGTTTTCATGACAATAACTTATAAACACATTGATGAATCATTTGAATATGATGGCAGTCAGATAGAGCCTTCATGGGCATTTAAATCTTTTAAAATAAAAGGTTCATCTATTATTACATGGAGAGGACCAATGAATATTAAAAAAAGTAATTTAAAAGACTTCGAAGATATAGACCTTGAAATAAAGTCTGATGATATGGTTCATTTCATGGTTGAACATTTTGATTGTCAGCCAGCTAATTTAAAAATAGCTTATCTGCGTCAAAGACTACTTGTAATGATATTAAAAGAAGAATTAGCTAAAAATGGAATTGTTTCTCTTAGAAAAGGAGATGACATATTTATCAATTTAAAAAAACTCACAGTATCAATAGCTACAGTTTCTATAAGTTCTATGAAAATTCATTTAGCTATGAATCTTAGAAATGAAGGAACACCTGATGATGTTAATACTATAGGGCTGTTTGAATCTTTTAATGAAGAAAATAATTATAATAATCCTAATGAAAATTATAGAAGTTCTAATAATAATTATAGTAATTATAATAGTATTAATGAAAATAATATATTAAAATTTACAAAAAATGTTGTTAATAGCTATATTAATGAATTAAAATCAATAGAATTAGATATAAGTAAGACTAATGTTTTTTAATAATATAATATTTATATAAAAAATAATTAAATTTATATATTTAAATAAAAAAATTTAATAAAATTATTAATAAAATGTTGAAAATAAGCAAATTTTACCTGATGAAAATAAATAATAAAGGTTAAAATGCCCTATATCATTTTTTTTAAGACTAATTAAAAGTAAATTAATAAAAAATCATTATATACTTATAGATTTTTAAGATAATTTATAAGAGGTAAATTGATGAAAATAATAATCAATGGGATTCATGCTAATTTAAGGTTCTCATCAGCTCATATAATACCAAGTCATGATCTATGTGGATCTATTCATGGTCATTCTTACTTTGTAGATGTAGAAATTGAAGGTGAAAGATCAGGGAAATTTGAATTTGTAGCTGATTTTAAGGATGTTAAAGATTCTGTTAGAAAGATATGTGAAAAATTAGATCATAAAGTTTTAATACCAATAAATAATGCAGACATGGAATTTAAGGGGCTGAATTCTAGTAATAAATTGATTCTTAATGATTTTAAAGATGCTAAATATTTAAATTTTGCAATTCAAAATAAAAATTATAAGCTTCCTATTGAAGATTGCGTTTTACTTCCATTAAAACACACATCCGCTGAAGAATTATCAAAGTATTTTACATGCAAGCTATTTGAAGATATTCAAAATAAAGGATATAATATAGCTACAATAGCTCTAGGTGTAAATGAAGGTATTGGTCAAGGAGCTTTATTTAAAAAAGAATTTTAAGTTTCTTTTAAATTTTCATGGTTAATATTTCTAGTGATTTTATGAAAGCCCCAATTGTTGAAATTTTTTCAAGTTTTCAGGGAGAAGGTCTTTTAATAGGAAAAAGACAGATATTTATTAGATTTGCTGGATGTAACCTAAGTTGTAATTATTGTGATACTCCTGAAAGTCAAAAAAGTAGCTATGGAACTATTTTATCAGTTGAAGATGTCATGAATAAAATAAACCATTTGAAAACTCCAGATTTACATTCAATTTCTTTTACTGGTGGCGAACCTCTTTTATATACAGATTTTATCAATGAAATTATTGAAAAAACTGATTTTAACATATTATTAGAAACAAATGGAACATTACCTGATAAAATAAAAAAGTTAAAAAAAATTGACTTTGTATCACTTGATTTTAAAGTTCCAGAACATTTTGATAATAAATATAATAATGAAATTATTGAAAATGAAATAAAGACACTAAAAATATTAATAGAAGGTAATTCAAATATATATTGTAAGTTAGTTGTATTACCTTCAACTAAGTTAAGTATTATAGAAAAAATTGCTAAAAGAATAGTTAACGAAGTAAATACTAGTGTTTCTTTAGTCATTCAGCCAGTAAGCCCAATTGATCAGTGGCAAAATAATATAAATAAATTATTTGAATTTACCCAAATAGCTGGTAAATATTTGGATGTGTTAATGATTCCACAAACTCATAAATTTCTAAAAATTAACTAAATATATAATAGCTGGTGTGAAAACAAAATCAAAAAATGGATAAATATTAGATGAAAAAGAAATTTTTTAGTAAAATATTAATTATTTGAAAATATATATTTTAATACCCCTACATATCTTATAACAATTATTAAAAGCTTATTAAAATGCAAATACCTTCTTTACATCCTTTATACTATTTATTAGAATTAATTTTAAATAAATGTTATTTAATGAAATATTAATGATAAAAATAACTAGTGAAAAAAACTACCAAAATTTGATTATTTAATAGAGGTGTAGTGATGAAAAACAGAAGTACTATAAACTTGAGAAAATCCATGGATCGTGGATCAGTTGAATTAGGAAGTAAACTTCATGAACATGATGGGGACATAATGACATTAGCTAAGAAAAAAGTAATATCTGTTCCTCCAAGCACAAGTATTAAAGAAGCTGCAGAAAAAATGGTAGATCATAAATTCAGAAGACTCCCAGTTACAGACCCTGGTTCTGATAAACTTTTAGGAATTGTAACATCTATGGATATCTTAAATTTTCTGGGAGGAGGGAAAAAATTCAATATCATGGAAGAAAAACATGAAGATAATTTTTTAGCAGCTATAAATGAACCAATAAGAGAAATAATGACAAGAGATGTCAAATTCATGACTCATAAAGACTCTATTGTGGAATGTGTCGTGGAAATGTTAAATGGTGATATTGGAGCTTTTCCAATAGTTGATAATGATAATAATAGAAAATTAACTGGCATGATAACTGAAAGAGACTTTGTATTAGCTATGGCTGGAATCTTAACTGATGAACTGGTTGAAGATTTTATGACTAAAAAAGTTATTACAACCACTCTTGGAACTCCAATTGAAGGTTCTTCTAAAATAATGGTTAGAAATAGTCTAAGAAGAATTCCTGTTCTTGGTAAAGAGGAAAAATCATCCCATCCTGAAGAAAAGCTTGTTGGGATTGTAACATCGAATGATATTTTAAAATTTTTCGCTGACAATGAGTTATTTACTAAAATGGAATCTGAAAGTGGATTAGATATATTGAACAGAAAAATATCTGAGATTATGGAAAAAAAAGTCGTTACTATAGAACCTTTAACTAGATTAGGAGATTTATGTGAATTGCTAAATGAAAAAAATATTGGTGGGGTGCCAGTGATTAAAAATAATGAATTACTTGGAATAATTACTGAAAAAGATGTTTTAAAAGCAATGAAAACAACTAATAATTAATAAAAATGATTTTTTAAATCAATTTTTATTTATTAGATAAATTAGCTATTAAGAATATTTTTATTAGCTATTTTATCTTTGAAAGTATAATATCCCTTATTATTGACTTTGATTTTAATTATAAACTATATTAATTTTTTATTTAATATGTTGGTGGAATAATATGCAAATAAAAAATATAATGTCTGAAGAAATAGTAACTATAGACAAGGACCAAATTGTTTTTGATGGTCTTAAATTAATGAAAAAACATAGAATTTCACGACTCCCTGTTATTAACGCTAATGAAAAGCATGAAAAAGAACTTGTAGGTATAATTTCAGAAAAAGACATAGCTATTAAATTAGGATCATCTAAATATGGAGATTTACCTCCTTCCCATTTTCATATTTCTACTGTTATGACAAAAGATTTGATAACCGTGCATAAAGATAAAAATGTTGTTGATGTAGCTAATTTACTCCTTGAAACCCATGTTGGAGGAGTACCAATTATGGAAAAAGGAAAAATGGTAGGAATTGTTTCTAAATCCGATTTTATTGATACATGTAAAGGGAAAGCATATGAAAAAATATTAGTTGAAGAAGTAATGAGTACTGACTTAGTATCAGTTTCAAGCCAAGATAGATTAATGCATGCAAGAAGAGTTATGTTAGATTCAAAAATTGGTAGACTTTTAATTAGCGAAAATAATGAACTCGCAGGTATTTTATCATCTAAAGACATTATACGTGCTATGATTTCCTTTAAAAAAGAAGTTCCTCCAAAACATCGAAAAGCAAAAATTAAAGAATGTTTTGTTGAACAATACATGACAACTAATGTTAAAAAAATTAATAGCAAGACAACTATTGCAGAATTAGCTAATGATATGTTAAAAACTGGATATAACGGATATCCTGTAGTTAATGAAGAAAATCAAGTTGTTGGAATCATTACACAATCTGATTTACTTGCATTGATCATTGAATTGGAAAATGAATAATTAAATAAGTTTTGATTAAAAAAATTTTCAAAGCTTAATTCTTATTTTTAAATTTATTCTAAAACATATATTGAATCATTAATTTCAATATAAAAACCATAATTATAGAAGTTATTTTTCAATATTTTTTATATCAAAGATGTGAATAGCTATTTTTCATGATTTAAGATTGTTTATAGCCATGACTATTATTTAAAGTATAAAGGAGGTTTAATTATAGATTCAATAGCTTTTTTAGGTCCTAATGGAACTTTCACTCATGAAGCAGCCTCAAATTTAAATGGTAAACTAATATCTTATTGTTCAATTCCTTCTGTAATGAAATCTGTTGAAGAAAATGTGAATTCAAAGGGAGTTGTCCCTATAGAAAATTCTGTTGAAGGTCCAGTTGGTTTAACCTTAGACCTACTTGTTCATAAGTTTAATCTAAAAATCGAAAAAGAAATTATCATTTCTATTAATCATAATTTACTTTCAAAAAAAGAAGATAATATTGAAGATATTCATGATGTATATTCTCACTCTCAAGCATTAGCTCAATGTCAAAATTATTTAGAGGTTAAAAACATGACCCCTCATTTTACTTTGAGTACGGCAGCTGCAGCTAAATCTATTCTTGAAATGAAAAATACTGCAGCTATTGGAACGCTTAAAGTAGCTGAACTTTATGGTTTAAAAGTTATTGATAAAAATATTCAGGATATTGATAATAATAAAACAAGATTTGTTGTTTTGTCTAAAAACAATCATAAAATAACAGGTAATGATAAAACTTCCATTTTTTTCTCTATTTTTGATGATAATCCTGGTGGGCTTCATGATATTTTAGGAGTTTTCGCGAAAAATAATATAAACCTTACTAAAATCGAATCTAGACCTTCAAAAGAAGGATTAGGAAAATATATTTTTTTTGTTGATTTTGAAGGTCACCAAAATGAAAAAAAACTTAAGAATGTTTTAAATATTATCAAAACTAAAACATCATTTATTAAAGTACTGGGATCATACCCAGTTGCAAATATTTATTAAATTTCTAAATTATGGGATTTGCTCCAGTTGCAAATATTAGATAAGAATATTGTTGATTAAGATAGTACTTTAATTAATCAATAATCTCAATGAGGAGTTGAATAATATTAATCAGGAGAAAGAAAAGCTTTTAAAGCTTTTACAAGAGCTTGAAAAAGAATATCTAGCAGAAAATATTTCTGAGGAGGAATATAATAGTTTATCAAAGGAATATCAAGATAAATTATCAAATATAACTGCTGTGGATAGGATAAGGGCTATGCAGGGAAAAAAAACTGTATCTCGTTCTAAAAAACAAATAGCTGAAAAAAATAAAGTTGAAGATGAAAAACTCGTTGATAAGTATATTGTGAAAACTGAAAAAGAAAAAAAAGAATCAAGCACCAATAGAAAAAGAATATACGCTGCAATAGCCATTTTTTGCATATTTACAGCCTTTATAGCTGGAATTGGTTTTGGCATTTTTAATTTTGATTTTCAATCTTCAAATCCAGTTAATGCTGTTGTGACTGTTAATGAAAGTGCTTTTCCTGTTGTAACATCTAACAATACTAATAATACTAATAAAACCGAGCAAAAAAATACAACTATTAATAATAGTGAAAATACAAATACTAAACCAAAACCAAACATTAATACAAATACTAACACAAACAAGGATTCAAACAAGAATAATAAAGATCCGAGTAAAACAAACTCTCGTACTAAACCTAATAAATAAAAAACAATTAGTTAAGTTATATTAATAATTAATTTCTTTTTTGTTTTTGATTTTTAAAAGAGGGATAATTTATGAATAAGTATATTTTAGGAATTATTATTATAGTTTCAGTAACACTTATATCTGGATGTATTTCTAATTCTAACAATAACAATGAAACCCAAGTTCAAACATTAGCTGAAAATGGAATTTCAATAAAATTTCCTGGAACATGGGTATCTGCAAATTCTAAAAATAATGAAACAATAGTTGCTGTTGCAGACCCTAATTTTATTGATTCATCTACTGGTTTTGGGAAAGTTAGTGTGGTTATACAAAAAAAGACATTGAACTCAACTTCAGGAAATTCTACATCAATAGAAGGGCTTTTTAATCAAACTTATAAAAATCTATTTTCGAACAGTTCATATAAATTAATAGCTGAAGGTTTTGTTACTGTTGGAAAGTACAGTAATGCTTTTGAATGTATTTATACAGTTGATGAAAATGGAACTATTAAAAAGCATAGAGCTATTTGGATAGAAGGTAACAAAGATGTTTTTGTCATTTTATGTACAGCACCAGAAAATGAATTTGATTCACAATTAAAGAACTTTGATTTCATTATAAATAATTTTAAAATTCTTTAAATAGCCATTTTTTTTCTTTATTTATAAATTATACCTACTTTATTCCAATTTATAAGTTATTTTCAGTTAATTGTTGATTATCTTTAATTTAAGTTGCATTTAAAAATGAAATTATATTATATTTAAAGAGTAGATTTATTTTTCATTAATAGTATATTGAAAAAAGTCTTAATAAAAAAGTTTTTAATATAAAAATTACTATAAATTTAAAATAATAATTTTTATTAAGTTATATAATATTATGAATAAATTTATATTTGATAATTTAAAAATAAATGATTTAAACTATTTTTATCAAAAATAAATAATATTGTAAGTTAAGTTTATTCTCAAAATTTAAAAAAACAAAGATTTTCTAAAACTCCAGAAATTATTAAATCCCACAAAAGTATTATAAACTGTTATTGTTTCACTAATATGAAAATATAGATAGGTTTTTTCATGAATATCGTCTTGTGTGTTACTGGTAGTATAGCTGCTACAGAATCAATAAAATTAGCTAGAGAACTTCGAAGATACGGAGCAGATGTAAAATGTTTTATGAGCGATGGTGCATGTAAAATAATTCATCCGAATGCTATGGAATTTGCTACAGGTCAAAAAGTTGTAACAGAACTTACAGGAAATATTGAACATGTTAAATATTCACAAACAGATTTAATCTTAGTTGCTCCAGCTACAGCTAATGTTATTAGTAAATTTACATATAAAATAGCGGATAATCCAATAAATTCCCTTCTTATAACTGCATATGGATATGATACTCCTATTTTGTTTGTTCCATCAATGCATGATGCTATGTATAAAACCATAGCTTTTAACATTGAAACCTTAAAAAAAAAAGGAATTTATTTTGTCAACCCAAGGATGGAAGAAAGTAAAGCTAAATTCCCAAAAAAAGAAGATATAGTTTTAGAATCACTACGAGCTATTGGTAAAAATAAAGACTTAAAAAATAAAAAAGTTTTAATAAGTCTCGGAAGAACATATGAAGCTATTGATCCTATTAGAGGAATAAGTAACAAATCTTCAGGTAAAATGGGTTTGGCATTAGCTAAAGAAGCATTTATTAGAGGAGCTGATTTAAAACTTATTGCTGGAAAAGTAGATGTGGACTTGCCTAAATCCTTTGAAGTGGTATTTGCAGAATCTAGTAAAGAAATGAATGATAAAACTAAAGAACTTGTTGGTGAATATGATATTTTCATTGCAACAGCTGCAGTTTCAGACTTTGCTCCAATTGAAAAGAAAAGTTCTAAAATATCTTCTTCATTTGATTTATCATTAAAATTTAAACCTACTGAAAAAATAATAAAACAAATTAAAGATATTAATCCAAAAATATTTTTGGTAGGATTTAAAGCAGAATACAATATTTCAGATGATGAAATGATAAAATTAGCTAAAAAACAGATAAAAACTGTTGGAACTGATTTGGTTGTAGCTAATGACGTTTCTGTTAAAAGCTGTGGGTTTGGGTCTGATAACAATGAAGTTATTTTAATTAACAATGAAACTTTTAAAATTAAAATTTCTTCCAAAAAAGAAATAGCTAATATTATATTTGACAAAATTTATGAGTCTATAAAGCAATAGCTATTTATTATAGTTAATTCTATGAATTTTTTAAGAAATAATTTATTAAACTTTGTAAAGTCTTGACTTAACAATGTTAGAAAAGTTTTGCTTTTCTAAACTTTATAAAACCCTTGGTTTTCTTTTTTTTAAAAAATTTTTTATCTTTTCAAGTTAAAAAATCTTGATTTTCTAAAACTGAAAAGTAAATAATAATGAAAGTCTTTGGAATAATTATCCTACTATAACAAACTATTATATAAAAAAACACGATAAGTATTTCTCAAAAAAGTATTACTTTCCACTAATTTTTTAATTAAATTAGCTATTAGAAATTCATTATCAAAGATGCGAATAGTAAGACTAGTCCTTAAATTAATAATACAAAAAGAAAGAAGAATAGTTATTTTGAAGAATAAGTTCTATCCCCTAGGTTTTTACCAATGTGGAGTTTTTTATGAGTGTGAAATTACCTAGAGGATATGATGCGAACTTTTTCTTAATTGCATTAGCAATTATAATTTTAACTTTATAGTATAAAAATCTTTCTTTAGTAATACTTTTTTAGAAATTTTTGTCAAATTCTTTTATTAAGAAATACTCTTTAAAAACTAAATAGCTATTGGTATTAACTATTAATTTCAATTGTATTTCTTCTATACAAGACTTTAGTATTTAAAATTTTTAAATTATTTGTGCTCATTAAATAGCAATGAACTAAAATTTATTATTTTATAAACAAACAGTATAATTATTAACTATGGTTTTATTATAATATTTCAATTTAATACTTTTCATAAATAATTATATTTTCTGTAGCAATCATTTACATCTTTATTTCATCATATTCCTTTTTGATCCTTAGTAAAATGTCTTATTTAAATTTTTCTTTAACTAAAAAACATATATGATCTTTTTCATAAGGTTCAAGTTTTATTTTTTCAATTACTGCGAACCCTTTTTCTATTAACTTTTTTTCTTCTTGTTTGAATATTTTTTGCGGTTTTTGACTAACATTAATACTTCTTGATTTAATCATTATCATAGCTAAAGAATTTTCTTTTAAAAATAGCTTGATATTTTTTATAAAAGCATCAGTTTGATTTGGTTGAGCTACATCACAATATATAAAGTCTACTTTTTCAATTAAATTAATATATTCTTTTGGTTTAGTAACATCAGCAAGTAAAGGAGCTATATTTGGTCTATTTTCTGATAATCTATTTAATTTCCTCATGCTTACAGATGAAAATTCAATTGCATATATTAAGCCATCTTTAGCTATATCTGAAATGTGAGAAACTGTTGTTCCAGTAGAAGCTCCCAAATATAAAATTTTTGAGTCATTAGCTATTTTCAATTTATTTAAACCATTTAAAAAAGCAGCAGCTAATTTAGATCTGCGAGGATTCCAAATTCTGTATTCTACTACTTTATTTTCAAATTCAGTAAGGGTGCTATTTAAATTATCTGTAGTTGTTGCTCTTTCTTCCAACAACTGCTCTCCATAGACCCTTTTTCCAGGAGTTAAATTTTCAGTAGCTATTTGATCCTCTTTTAAATAAATATTCATATTATCTTTATTGTTACTATTTAAAATTTAGTATACTAATTAATTTATTTTTTTCTTTTTTTCTTTTTAAACTTTTTTTTATTATGTTTTCTTGATTTTTTAGAATAACTATCCTTTTTTTCTTCTTTTCTTCTTTTTTTTGTTTTTTTAGGAAAAGGATTATCTTTTTTTATTTTTTCTACTTTTTCTAAAAAATCTTCACCTATTTTTGGATCAAAATCTCCTGTAAAAACATCTTTTCTAACTGATAGAGAAATTTTTAAAGCTAATGTTCTAGCTATTTTTCCTCTAACCCACCAAGGTGAAGTTCTAACTTCTGGGTGTTGGAAAATCAAGCCATGTTTAGGTGGTCTTTCTCCAGTTTTTAAGTGTCTAAATAAAGCTTTTTCTGCCCCCATAATTTGAATAGTTCCTGATGGATAAGTAGCTAATTTTTTCACACTTCCAACATGAGCAATTAGCTTCCCACCAAGTGATGCTCCAACTAAATTCTTTAAATTTGGAGCTATTTTATCCATTTTTGAGTCAATGTATTTTTCTATGCTTTTTCTTGATTTTTGTAAAAATTGAATAGATTTAGCAAAATCAATAATCATTTCTAAGTCTTCATTTTCAATGTCTGCACCATTACTAATATCTATATCTAATTTAAATGAATTGGTGTTATTTGCTATTATTTCTTCCCTAATACCATTTTCAGCTATTAAACTTATGTAATTTTCATTATTTTGAATTATATCTAATTCTGGAAAATATATTGTATACCATTCCCTTATTCTTTCTATTAATTTACTAATTGATTCATCAAGTTCATCGATTGAATTTATAGCATGAATAATAAGTTTATCACCTTCTTGCGAAGATTCTTTCATTTTTAAAGTAGCTATTCTAGTAAAATTTTTTATTAACTTACTTTTAAGTTCTTGGTGGTGTGAAAATTCTAATTTGGTTAAAATATCATTTAAATTTTCTCTAAGGTATTCTCCACCAGGATTTGGAATTTCTAGGTGAATTTTTTCATAATTCTTAAGCTCATTATATTTTGAAATCATTTTACTTGACTCAATAACTATTGTGTCATAATCATCAGGTATATTTTCTATCAGTTCTTTTTCTTCAGATAATAGCTTTCCTTGATTAATTTCAACTATTTTTAGAGGTATTTCTTCTTCTTTAAATAGTTTGTAATTAATTATACTATGATTTTTATCAAATGCAATGAATCCAGCTATACAATGACTAATATAAGATTCCATATTATTATTTTATTTTACATAATTATAAATTTTGTTTTTCATTCCCTTTTAGCTTTTTATTTATTAAATAATATAAAGATAAATAGTTTTCACAAGCTCTATCTAAATTTATATTAAAAATTACTAGCTATTATTGTTATGAGTCAAGAAATCATAAATATTCACTTATCTCCACTTATATACTAATTCTTGACTCAATTATTATTTTTTATAAAAATTTGCATTTCTTTTTTATTGATTTAACTAATTATAAATATAATTTTTAACTAATTTTATATCATAAAGTTTAAATTGAAATTTTAAAGATTTATTATAATTGTTGATTTTTAATCAAAAAATTTAATTTAGATTTAAAATATTATTTTAATAAACTCATTAAATCACTTATTTAATTATCCTATGTTAAAAAAGTTAAATTGTTATTGAAATCAGTAATATATATTAAGGATGTCTTATTATGTTGAAAACAGAATTGTGCGGAATTAAATTCGAAAATCCTCTTATATTAGCTGCAGGAATCATGGGGAGTACTGCATCATCATTAAATTGGATTTTAGATTCTGGAGCTGGAGGAGTGGTTACAAAATCATTTTCCCAAGAATCAAATCAAGGCTATAAAAATCCTACAATTGCTGAAGTTGAAGGGGGAATAATTAATGCAATAGGACTTTCAAGTCCAGGACTTGAGTTATTCAAAGAAGAGTTAAAATTGATTAAAAGGAAAGGTGAAAATAGCACCAGAATAGCTATTGCTTCAATTTACGGTTCAAATCCAGAAGAATTTTCATATCTTAGTAAAAAAATAGAAGGACTTGTTGATATGATTGAGTTAAATGTATCTTGTCCTCATGCTATGGAAGGATGCGGAGCAGCTATTGGTCAAGACCCTCATTTAACAGAAAAAATTGTAAAAACTGTAAGCAAGTCTTCTTCAGTTCCAATAATAGCTAAATTAACCCCTAATGTTACAGATATTAATGAAATAGCTATTGCTGCAGAAAGAGGAGGGGCTGATGCAATCACCTTAATTAATTCTCTTGGGCCTGGAATGAAAATAAGTATAGAAACTGGAGTGCCAATTCTTTCAAACAAATTTGGTGGAATGAGCGGACCAGCTATTAAACCAATAGCTTTAAGATGTGTTTGGGATGTTTATGAAGCTTGTAATATTCCAATCATTGGTGTTGGTGGGATAATCAACTACAAAGATGTTGTAGAATTTTTATATGCTGGAGCATCAGCTATTCAAATTGGTACTGGAATAATGTATGAAGGAATAGAAATATTTTCTAAAATAACTACTTATTTAAAGAAATTTATGATTAAAAATGATTTTAACTCTATTGATGAGATGACTGGGTATTCTCATAATGATTAGATTGAAAAAAATCTTTTGATAAATATTAAATTGAAAATAAAATGTCATTTGATTAATATTTTTTAAATTATATATAAATTATAAATCTATACTTACTATAGTTGTGATTAAATTGAATAAAATAGTTACAAATAACTACAATATTTTAGAAATTAAGGAGATAATTTCTGAAACTGAATCTATAAAAACATTTATATTTGATTGGGACATGAAAAAAATGAAAATGCCAAAACCTGGTCAATTTATAATGATTTGGAGTTTTTCTAAAGAAATGGACGAAAAACCAATGTCTATTTCTTTTATTGATAAGGTAAATAATAAAATCGGAATTACAGTTAAAAAAATTGGAAAATTTACAAATAACTTGCATAATCTTAATGTTGGAGATAGATTAGGAATCAGAGGTCCTTATGGAAATGGTTTTACATTAAAAGAAAATGACAAAGATAAAACTATTTTAGCTATTGGTGGAGGAGTTGGAATGGCACCTATAGCTTGTTTTGTTCATTATGTGAGAGAAAAAGGAGCAAAAGTTGATGTTGTCTGTGCATCAGTAACAAAGAAAGAATTATTATTTGAAGAAAAATTATCAAAAATAGGAGCAAATATTTCCACATGTACCAATGATGGAACTTGTGGTTATGAAGGATTTGCAACACGACGAACTATTGATTTACTTAAAATTAACTCTTATGATATGGCAGTAGTTTGTGGTCCTGAGCTAATGATGGAAGGAACTTTTAATATGCTTGAAGATCATGGTATACCAGCACAATATTCTATGGAAAGATATATGAAATGTGCCATAGGTCTATGTGGACAGTGTTGTGTTGATGATACTGGGTGGAGAGTTTGCAAAGAAGGCCCAGTTTTTTCATCAGATGATTTAAACAAAGTTAAAGAATTTGGAAAGTATCATAGAGATTCTTCTGGCGCTAAAAAGATATTTTAAACTTTAATTTATTATTTTATTTAGTTAATGGTGTGAAAAATGAAGAACAAGCTTAAAAAAACTATCGGATCATCTTTGTTTATAGCAGCTATTTTATTAATCATCTCTTTGGCTGTATTGATGCCAGTTTTAAATATGCTACTACTTGGAGCAGTGATTGCTTATGGAATCAGACCATTATCTAATAAAATTCAATCAAAAATAAAATTTTCTTCCATTTCAACCATAATAAGTATAATTATTGTAGTCATCCCTTTGATTCTGATTTTTGCTTATACAATTTCGGTAATAATGGAGTTTTCATATTCTTTTGTAAGTAGTAATCATATTTCTCTTAATCTAAATCAATATACTAATATAGTCAATAAATACTTACCATCTGAAATACAGTCTTCTGGAGCAGTTATTACTACAACAATTAATCAAATAATAAATGATACAATGAAAATAGTGTTTAACTATTTTCTTGACTTTGTAAAATCCTTGCCAATAATAATGGTAAAAATATTTGTTTTATTATCTTCTACTTTCTACTTTGTACGAGATGGGCATAAAATTAAAGAATATGTATTTTCCTTTATTCCAGAAGAAAGAGAAGAATTTTTTTCTAAGATGATAATTGAAATTAAAACCGGCTAAAAAGTATATTTTATGGTCATTTTTTAACAGGAGTTATTATTGGAACTATGGGAGCTGTTGGTTTTTATCTTTTAGGATATGATTATGCTTTATTTTTAGGGATTTTAACTGGGATTTGTCAATTAATTCCTATTATTGGACCATGGCCTATTTACACAGTCCTTTTTATATCTGATGTTTTATCTGGAAATTATATTAGGGCAGCTGTTGTTTTATTCTTTGGATTTGGTCTTAGTTTAAGTGATATGTATATAAGACCAGCTCTTTCTAGTAGATATGTAGATATTCATCCTTTAATATTGATAGTTGGATTTTTATCAGGTCCCATTGTTTTTGGATTAGTTGGATTTATATTAGGACCATTGATACTTGGAATAACTTATGCTGTTTGTAAAACTTATAAAAATGAAAAAGACAGAATATTTCAAAAAAATTTATGAAAAAACTTAATTTCTTGTTATTTTTATTATAACCTTCATCAAAATCTAATTTTTTAAAAATTTTAATAAAATTTATCTTTATATCTATTATTTTAAAAAGTAAATAAATAATAATTATGTTTTAATTTTAAAAAAAAAGATTAAATAAAAATATAAATTGAATTTAATTTTAATACTATCTTTAAATAAAAAATAAATAAAAATCATATTGTTTCAATTTAAAAACTTATTTAAAATAAAGAAATTCAAAATTTTAATGAAAATTATTTTATTATAAGTTCATAAAACTATAAATCATCTAATATGAATTATAAAGTATAAATATAAAGCATGAAATATTATAGAAATATAATAAAAAACACTTTTTTTATTTAAAATGAAATTAAAGGATAAAAATGGAAAGAAGAAATATCATACTTTTAGACATTGACTATATAACTAATGATGGAAAAGCTGCCGTTCGCCTTTTTGGTAAGATAAAAGATAGTGACCAAGGAAAAAATATTATAGCTATTGATGATTCGTTTGAACCTTATATTTATGTTATTTCTGATGATCTTAAATCTTGTAGAAAAGAAATTGAAGAATTAAACCCTGAAAAAATAGAAATTGTTACTAAAAAAGATTTTCAAGTGGAATCTAAATTCCTAAAAGTTACTTTTAATCATCCACAAGATGTTCCGAAAATGAGAGAAACAATAAAAAATCTTGATTCAGTTAAAAATATCCGTGAGCATGATATTCCCTTTTATAGAAGATATTTAATTGATAACAATGTTTTTCCAATGTCAGAATTAGAAATTTCTGGAGAAATCATAGATTCTTATCCAACCATAAACACAAAGAAAGAATCGATGGAAATAATAAAAATGGATTCCCCTCCAAAGACGATAGGTGGAGAATTTCCTGATTTTAGAATTATGAGTTTTGATCTTGAGGTTTATAATCCTAAAGGAATGCCAAATGCTCAGAATAATGAAATAATTATGATTGGTATATCAAGTAATCTTGGTGTTAAAAAGGTTATTTCTACAAAAGGCATGAATTTAGACTACGTTGAAACAGTTGAAACTGAAAAAGAAATGATAGAAAAGTTTGTTGAAACTGTTAAAGAAAATAATATTGATATCATTGTAGGATATAATTCTGATAATTTTGATTTCCCATATCTTAAAGATAGAGCTAAATTATTAGGTGTTGATTTAGATTTAGGAATGGATGGGTCAAAATTAAATTTTATAAGAAGAGGATTTACAAATGCAGCGATTTTTAAAGGACTTATTCATGTTGATCTTTATTTACTTATGAGAAGATACATTAGCTTAGATAGATACACATTAGAAAGAGTTTACCTAGAACTATTTGGTGAGGAAAAAGTAGATGTTCCTGGGGACAAAATTTGGCAATATTGGGATAGTGATGGAGAAGACCTTATTAAACTATTTGAATACTCTTTAGATGATGTTGTAGCTACTTTAAAAATAGCTGAACAAACTTTACCTTTAAGTTTAGAGCTTACTCGTATTGTAGGTCAGCCTTTCTTTGATTTAACACGTATGGCTACTGGTCAGCAAGCAGAGTGGTACTTGGTGAGAAAAGCTTATGAATATAATGAAATTGTTCCAAACAAGCCAGTTGGAATTGAAACTTCATCAAGAAAAACTGAAAGTGCTGTTGGTGGATATGTTAAAGAACCTGAAATTGGTCTTCATGAAAATTTAGTTCAGTTTGATTTTAGAAGTCTTTACCCAAGTATTATTATTTCCAAAAATGTTTCACCAGATGTTTTACTTAAAAAATCAGTGCATAATATAGCTAAATTCAATGAAAATAGCTATGATTTAAGTGATGATGATTATCATATATCTCCAGAATATGAAAATAAATTTGCAAAGATTCCACAAGGATTTATTCCATCTGTCATTGGTAATATTTTAGATGAAAGATTAAAAATAAAAAAAAGAATGAAAGAATCTAATGACCCCACAGAGAAAAAAATTTTAAATGTTCAGCAAGAAGCATTGAAAAGACTTGCAAATACTATGTATGGTATTTACGGATTTTCACGATTTAGATGGTACTCTATCGAATGTGCACGATCCATTACTGCATGGGGAAGAAATTACATAAAAAACACCATGAAAAAAGCTGAAGAGTATGGTTTTTATTCTATATATGCAGATACTGATGGTTTTTATGCAAAATATAATAAATAGTCGATTTAATATTACTCAATCCAAGAAGAATAATTAACATTTATAAAAAAAATTATAATTATCATGGTGGAGGAAAAAATGGAAAATCTGTTTATAAATAAGTGGTGGGGAAATTACATTGGAGGTTGTGATGACTCATTTTTATTGTTAGACTATTTTGGAACTTCACCATCTGATAATTGGAGTTTAAAACAAATATATGAGGACATACATTTAGATTCTGCATTTGAATCAGGCGACATTGAAAATGCTGACTTATATTTCGAATTAGAACCAGGACTTGAAGGAAATTTTAATATGGGGATTGATGTGATAATAGACTTATCAGCTATCTTATTGGAATGTTTACATAATAAACAGGTAGCAATCAGGGATTTGGATAAATCCAGTGAGTATGAGAAAAACATTACTATCTCTACAACAAAACAAGATATCTTGCTACTCAAAAATGGTCTTAATGAATTTATAAACAATCCACAGTCATCTGAATTGGCAGTAATGGTGGGTGAACATGAACTGGCAGAAATAGTTCATGATTGTAAAGCTGTTAATGATGAATTAGGTGCTTTTATTAAATGAATGCCATGCTAAATCTATTATTTAATTCTTTAATTAATAAAATTTGATTTATTTTAAGAAAAAATCAAGAGGTTTCAAAATGAAACTAAATATAGACAATATAAGAAAGTTTTTTTCCTATGATAACTTTGCAAAAAGTGCAGGAATTGTCATTGAATCAATAACAAAAGATTCCGTTGAATGTAGTATGGAGATTAAAGATATTCATAGAAATTCAGTAGAAGGTGTTCATGGAGGAGCTATTTTCACTCTTGCTGATTTTACATTTGGAGTACACTCTAATTTATATAATTTAAGTGGATTTGATGTGGGTAACACTGTTAGTCAATCATGTGATATATCTTACTTAAAAAGTACAAGAGGAAATTGTCTTATTGCAAAATCAAAATGTATAAACAGAGGTAAAAACATGTCTGTTTATCAAATCAATATTACAGATGATTTAGGCAAACAAATTGCAGTAATGATTGGTAATGGGTTTACAATAGCTAAAAGATAATCATGAATTAAGTCATGGTTTTGGTACCAGGGAATATTTTAGAAAAATTTAAAGTTATAATTGAAACAAAATTTGTATCAGTTTATTTTTTTAATTTAAAACTTCTTTATTTAAATATAAAAAATTATATCTTATTACAATTCTTTTTATAATTAAATAAATCTTATTTTTAAATATAAAGATTTAATATTGTTTTTATTAAATTTTAAAAGAATATTAAATAAATTTTATCTAAATTTAATTTAAATAATTATTAATTTTCATTATGCTAATAAGTTTCAAAATAATAAATTTCATTATAATTTATAAAATGATAAAACGAAATATTTAAATATATAGTTATATATAATATTTTTTATGACAGATTATAATTTGGAAAATAGTTGTCTTGAACAAGAAAAATGTTCAGATTTGAAGAAATTAATTAGTGAAATTCCTCCAGATAACAGTTTATATGATATGTCTGAAATTTTAAAAGCTATTTCTGATCCTTTAAGATTGAAAATTATATATCTTCTAAAAAATGAAGAATTATGTGGTTGTCATATTGATTCTGCTCTTGATAAACCACAATCCACAATTTCTCATCACTTAACCATTCTCAAAAAATCTAATTTGGTTAATTGGAGAAAAGAAGGTAAATGGACATTTTTTAGCTTAATTAATCCTGAATTAATAGATCAAATAGAAAATATAGCTAAAATCAAGGAGGAATAAGATTGTCGAAAGATTTATGTTGTTGTGGGGCAAGGGAAGAATTGATAGAAAATTTGATTGAAGAAGAAGTAGGATGTGGTTGTGGTATTTTAGAAAAAATTGACATTTCTAAAATAAAAAATCCTAAAAATTCTAAAACCAAAATAAAGAGTTTTTTACTAAAATTATTCGAAAAAACAAGTGTAGAATTAGGTATTGTAGGTATTGGATATATAAAGATACCTGTAAATGTTTTAAATAGTAATAATATTTTGAAATATTCTAATGCCATTGTTTTAACTTTCCCCATAGGTATGAATGTAATTAACGAGATTCCTAGTGAATATGCTCAAAAGCTTAATAATGAATTATATGAAATTTTTGGAAAAATTACATACGTGCTTTCTGATTATTTAAGAAAAGAAGGATTTGCAACACAAGTTATTAATCCATTTGGAGGATTAATCGACCTTTTTAAATTAGGACAAGAAGCAGGATTAGGATATATTGGAAAAAACGGATTGTTAATCAGTCCAGAATTAGGACCAAGATTAAAAGTATCAGCAATACTAACAACAATAGAAAATTTACCTTTTTCAGAAGAAAACTCTCATGAGTGGATTAAAAACTATTGTAAACGATGTGGTAAGTGTATAAAAGGATGCCCTGAAGGTGCACTTATTGAAAAAGAAGATAATTTAGCTAAAGCATCTCTTATTGATGAAAAATGTATTGGTTGTAGCCAAGGATGTACTTATTGTATTGAATCTTGTCCATTCTTTGAAAATGGATATAATTGGGTTAAAGAAAAACAAATAAAATTAGAAGCTAAATTAAAAGAAAAATGAAAATTATGACAGATAAAGTTTCCCTAGCTCCATGTAATGGAATGAGTAATTTTGGATTAGTATCTAGAGCAGTAGCTTCTGATTTATCCCAGTCAAAAGAGAATATTAGCTCTATATGCATAACTTCAACAGCTGCAGATGATAAAATTCCAAAAATCATGGAAAAGTATCCAATCATTGCATTAAATGGATGTTCTAATGACTGTGTAGGAAAGATATTAAAAAAGAAAGGAATTAAAATATCTAAAGCCATTGATATAATGGATTATGCTAATAAACATTGCCTTGAGCCTGGTGAAGTTGCGAGATTAGGTGAAAATGGTGAAAAAACTGTTAAAAAACTAAAAAAACATGTTTTAAAAGAAATAAAAGCTATTAGATAAAATGAATACTTTAAAAAAGGGCGATAAGGTGACTGTTCTTTTTGTTTGTAAGAACAATTCTATAAGATCCCAAATGGCAGAAGCAATACTTAATTCGTTTTATAGTGAAACTCATACCTCTTTTAGTGGAGGATTAGAACCTAAAAATATCAATAAAAACACTATCAAAGTTTTAAAAGAAATTAAAATTAATATTTCAAGTAAAAAACCTAAAAATATTGAGATTTTTAAAAATACAGAATTTGACCATGTAATAACAGTTTGTGAAGATGAAAAATGTCCTTACTTTCTAAATGGAAAAAATTACATTTACAAAAAGTTTAAAGATCCTGAATATTCTCCAAAATCAGAGCATTTAAATTCTTTTAGAGAAATTAGAGATGAAATTAAAAATTGGATTATCAGAATAGTAGAAGAAGGAGTAATTTAAATGAAATTAGCTATATTGCACTTCTCTTAATTTATCATTAAAATTTTTATAATTTCCTCATTAATATTTTTAAATTCAATTAAAAAAATTTATTTTAATAAAAAAAATTTACTATATATTCCTTATGAAATCAATTACTAACTTAATTTTAATAAAAAATAATGTTTAAATTATATATTACAATATAAAACTGATTATTTACTTAAAAAATAATTATAAATAAATAGTTTATTAAATTAAAAATATTCAAGGTTTTAATAAATTAAATATCTAATTTAAAAGAGTATAATTAATATAATAAAGTTATTAAAAATAATAAAAATCTTATTTATACATAAAAAAAAATAAAACTTTAGCTAATTCACTATACAATGGTTTTTTTTGTTATTGTTTTTTTAAAATACTTTTTTTAAGAATATAACGATTTTTTAGCAATTTTTAATGCAAATTGTATTTGTATATTTTTATTTCTTTCAAAAGAGTTTAAAATCTCATTTATTTCGTTGTTGATTATTCCAATTTGCCCAATAGACCTAATAGCTTCCCACTGTATTTCAACAATATTTTCAAAGTAGCTATTTTCATAAGTTGAACAATATTCATCTAGTTCAATAGGATAATATTTATTTAAAATCTTAATAACTATTTTTAAAGCGTTTTCATTGCTTTTAAACCCACTTAAAGCTCTTATTATTTTCCATTGAATTATTTTATTATTTTCATGTTTTTTGCTTAAAGAAATTAAAGAGTTCAATGCTCTATAATCATTATATTTATGAGCTATTGCTCCAATTGCATCAATAGCTTGTTCTTTAGCAAAATCATCATAGATTTTTCTCTCGCAATCTAAAACTTCAATTAAAAAAGGAGTGGCTATTTTACCCATTTTAGCTAAAGTTCGCCCTGCTAAATCTCTAGGAAGTGGAAAACTTTTTTTATTAAAATATTTTTTCGGCAATTCTTTTTCTTGGTTATTTCCAATTTTACCAAGAATATCAATAATAAAAGGAACAGAATTTTCTTTGAATTTCACTAAACTTTCAGAAATAGCTATTCTAGAGTAAAGTACTTTTTCAATAACGAACTGGTCAAGTAATGGTTTAATACTTTCAGTGTCTCCCTTATCCCCTAGAAGTTTAGCAGCTATTGTCCTCTTTTGAGCATTATTATTTTTTAGCATTGGAATCAATTCTTTAGAAGATAAATTGGTGAAGGGTAATAAATCTTCATCGAAAATTTTTCCTCTTCTTTTTTGACCTTCTAATCGTTTATTGTGGGAATTATCCAAAATAATCAATCTTCCTTTTTATCATTAAATTTATTTACTCAATTATAAAAATTATAAGGTAATATAATTATGTTGAAATTATCAATGATGATTTCAATATGATTTATATTTCTATAGTGTAATATAACTATGTTAAAATTGTTAATGATGATAAATATGATTCATATTTCTATTTACTAGTCATTAAATATTGTGGAAATAAACTTAGTTAAACAATTATGGAGATTAATTATATATTGTAAATAAAGCTCAATAGCTATTGAATGGAATTTGTGCTAAATTCAATTAAAATATTATTTTTTTTAATTAATGGATAGTATAGAAAAACCGTTCTTTTTGTTAATAGTTCTCATAATGTCTTTTTATTTTGATTAATAGAAAACTATATACATAATCATGACCAATAGATAGTTGAGAGAAATTAATGTATTATAAATACCTTATGAGAAATAATATAAAAATTCTTATGTTTATAATAAGCTAGGAGCTGTTATTATGGTGTCATTTACACCAGAATCCAAAAAAAATGAAAAAAATATAGCAAAATCAGCGACTAATTGGTTAAATAATAAAAAAATTCTTAAAAGCATTTTAAATGAAAATGATTGGAAAGTTCGTCTTTTTTTAGTGGAAAAAACACATGATGAAAATATCTTAAAAGCAATAGCAAAAAAGGATAGTAATCGTGATGTACGAATTTCTGCAGTAAAAAAGTTAATTGATGAGGATGCTCTTAAAAATATAGCTAAAAAAGATAGTGATTGGAAAGTTCGTCTTGATGCAGTGAAAAAAATAATTGATGAAACTATTCTTGCTGATATTGCTGAAAATAATAGTGACTGGAAAGTTCGCCGAGCTGCAGTGAAAAAGATTAGTGATGAGGAAATTCTCATTAGTATAGCTAAAAATAATACTGATTCAAAAGTACGATGTTCTGCAGCAAAGAAAATAAAGGATGACAATATCCTTATATTTTTGGCTAAAAATCATCATGATATTGATCTTCGTATGGTAGCTACTGAAAAGTTAAATGATAAAAATATTCTTGCAGATATTGCAAAAAATGATGTTGATTGGAAAATTCGTCTTAGAGCAGTTGAAAAGCTAACAGATAAAAATCTTCTCACTGATATTTCTAAAAAAGATAATAATCAGGAAGTTCGTTTAGCTGCATCAAAAAAATAAACTAAAAAAAAGTATATAAACTCAATATGACTGAAATTCTATGTTTATTTTAAGTTTAAAATAGTTATATTTCTTATTAGTTCATAGTTTAGATTTTTATAATTTTTTTATATTAAAAAAAATTAATTATTTACTTAAAAATTTAATTATAATTAAATATTTTATAAGTTAATAATATTCAAAGTTTAAATAGGCAAAATATCTAATTTAAAAAATTAAAAATAATTTATATGCCTATTTAATATTGGTAATCAGATAAAATGAAGTGGAAAAAAATAGGTAATATACTTATACTAGATAAAAACTCTAAATATGAATCAGAAAAAGATTTGAAAAGATTATTAGACATCCATAATGTAGAAACAATTGTTAAAGTAAAAAATATAGCTGGCCAATTTAGAACCCCATCTGTAGAAATTTTAATAGGAAATAATACTGAAACAATACATAAAGAAAATGGTTGTTTGTTTAAATTAGATGTATCTAAAGTAATGTGGTCAAAAGGAAATACTAATGAAAGATTTAGAATAGCAAAGCTTGTTAAATCAGGTGACACGATAGTTGATATGTTTGCAGGAATTGGTTATTTTTCAATACCTATAGCTCGTCACAGCCAACCTAAAAAGATTTTTTCAATAGAAATCAACCCAGATTCATACCATTATCTGAAAAATAATATTGATTTAAATAAAATAAATATTAAAGCTGGATATAAAAGAATAGAAGCTATTTTAGAGGATTGCAAAAAAATAGCTACTGAATTATCAGCAGATAGAGTTTTAATGGGTTATGTTAAAACAACACACCATTTCTTAGATGTAGCTATTGATTGTGTGAATCATGGAGGCATAATTCATTATCATGAAACTGTACCAGAGAAATTAATGAATAGTAGACCTTATGAGAGAATAGCCAAATCAGCAGGCAATAGGGAAGTTGAGATATTAGACACTAATATCATAAAAAAGTATTCTCCAGGAGTTGTTCATATTGTTGTAGATGCCAGAATATATTGAGTATTTGTAGTCCTGAAAATAATGTTTTTAAATAATAATTATCCTTTAAGGCACTATTTTCTTTTATCTTTTTGATTTAAATAATTATAAAAGTTATTATATTATCTTTATTTTTTGAATCTAAATAATAATAATTTAGATTTTTTTAATTATAAAATTATTAATCATTATTTGAAAAGTTTTAGCTTTTCAAGTTAGAAAGTGAAACTTTTCTTTATTTTTAAAATTAAAACTATCAACATTCAATTTTTTTAAAAAAAGATTAATATTTTACTAATCAATAGTTAGAATATTTTCTTTAAAGACTATAATTATATAAAATTGAAAATGATAATTATATTAAATAATAAAAAACTTGACTTTAAAATAATTTCTGTTTAAAAAATAGTTAAATCAATGTTCTATTGATAGAATCTATTCTATAGGATGTGTACAATGAGTAATAATCTTCCTAATAATGATCCTCCTGCGCTAATAAATTTTATTTTTGTCAGTGGACTAAATGTTGGTGGGATAAATATAAAGAGCTTTTATTTAACTTTATTAGATTTGATAAATAGAAAATATGTTTCTGTTAAAATAATTAGTAAAGTTGACTCAGATCGCGGGAAAATATTGGATAAAATTATTTTAAAAATAAATCGGCATTCTATAGATAAATTACATCCCTTTGAGAAAAATGTTTTAAAATGTATATCTGTATTAAAATATAGAGGAAATATTAATATTCTTAGTGCAAAAGATACCATCAAAAAAAGATTAAAAGTAAACACTTTCCAAAAGAATTACTATGCTTGGATGAAAAATTTTTACAATGAGTTTCTTAAGAACAATAAATTAAACTGTTCCAATAATAAATTTACTCAAATTTTGGGTATTAGTAGATGGACCAGAGAAGGTAAAGAACTCAAAGTAAAATGGGATTTATTTAAAAATTATTATAATGAGAATCTGAAAAGTTCAAATCAATCCAAAGAATTTTTAAATGAAGGAATAAAATGAGTCTGTCAAAAAGTGTGGAGTTTTTTGAATTTTTTTCCAAAAATTGAATTAGGATTATGGAAGTTTTATTTGATTTAATTAGAATTTATATGAATTCATTACACTTGATACACTTGA
>JAITUQ010000027.1 GCA_031286225.1 Candidatus Methanorudis spinitermitis | reverse complement strand
ATCTGCTAAAAAAACAACAATACTACATGTATTTTTAGCAGGAATGCTCACAACACTAGGCTACAACAAAAAAACAGACCTACAAAAGCTCTCAGAATCTCGAAAAAAATAGGACCCTAAAAATTTATTGTTATTTCTCTTAAATTAAAAAAAAAACTATTTGTTGAAATATTTTTTTTAAATTAAAATATCTACTTTTTCATTATTTTGTAAAATATAATAAATGTGGTTTGCTTTTAAAAATAATTATTTTTTTTAAAAAGTTTTATAATAAATTAATATATTAAATAAAATTCAAAAAAGCTATTAAAAGAAAAAATTTAGTTCACAATAACCAAATCAAGAAGTTATAGCATAAACAACAGCTAAAATAACAGATATAAATCCAAACTCCCAATATCCAAAAATAGATAATAAGTAAGAAATTATGAACACAAAAATGAATATTGAAATCAGTTTTGTTCTATTATTTAATAAAATAACAATAGTCCTGAAGAATTCTGATGGAATGTAATATGCATACAGACCATTAGCTAATTCAAAAATAGCAAGAGAAAGATTATTATGTATTTTAATCTCATCAGCTAATTGAGCATTTTCACCAGCTTCTCTTCTACTTTTTCCAATCCCTGCGCGTATTTGAGCCCCATTATTAAGAATATACCATGCAGTATCAAGAGCTGCACGAATAGCTAAGTCCTTACTTGGAAATTTAGCTATTAAATCATCCCCTCCTTCACGATAACCCTCAATATTACCATGACATTCAGTTTCAATAAAATTTTTAACATCATTCATCAATTCAACTAATTTATTTCTTCCATGCTCATTGATAAATTTAGTTGAATCTATAACATCAATGAAAAGATAATTTTGAAATTCAAAATGATCAGATTCAATAATTGTAAAGTTTGAGTCTAAAACAAGAGCATATTCTCCACCTAATTTAGAAAATCCTACACCTGCTACACTACCAACTTCTTTATTAAGACCAATTGAACGCTCAATAGCTGCTGCTCCCGTCATTCCAACAGCTGCTCGGACATTTACTCCCTTATCTAAACCTGACCCCAATAATTTAATAGCTACTCGAATAGCTTCATTTTTTGAAGGAAATCTTGAAACAATTTCACTTGGACTTCTCTCAATAATCTCTCCTCTTTGCCTTTGTATTAAATCTGAGAATTGATTAATTATAGGGCTTGGGTTTAAAAGTTCAACATAAAGATATCGATCACTACCTACAATAATGTTACTAACAAGAGCATATTCTTCAATTTTGTTATCTGCTGGTTTTAATTCATAAAAATGATGATTTTTAGGTATATTTTCTTCACCAACATCTCTTAATAAATTGTAAAAAATACTATTAACTGATATTTCTGCTTTTTCAATTTCCAAAAGCATTGTTTGAGTATAATTAAACATCTCAACATATTCATTTTCCAAAGGAGTGGTCGGATTATACTTTGTCCCAATACTTATAACATTATATTTTGTTAAAAGTTTGAAGATAAATCGTGACAAAAAATGATTAGCCACCAATATCTCCTCCTTTATCAGGTTTGTTTAAATATATCTCAAATTCACCAGGATTTTCTAATAATACATCAGGTTTAACAGAAACAATTGGAAATTTCCATGAACCTATTCTACCAGCTATTGTACTAGCAATATTTCTAGAATTCTTTTTAACAAAAGATTCATCATGTTTATTAACTCTTATTTCAATATTATATGGAGATTCCTGTTCAACTTCATCAGAATAAAGAATATTTAGTTCAAATCTATCAAATATCATGTATAAATCATTTCTAACAGCTATTAATGGATTTTTATCTAATCTAAGTCTATCTCCAATGGTAACAGATATATTTCCTGCATTTTTAGCTGCTTCTTTATAATTTTTAGGATTTACCAGAACAAATATGACAATAGGAGCAGATGTTTCAAGATTTTCAACCATATCAACTATTTTATCAAACATTGGCAATTTGGAAAATAGACCCTCAATTTTATTCCCAACCCCATCATGACCAGATTTATCCATTCTTATAAGAGATTCTTTAGCTATATTTAATGGACTAAAGTCAATTCCATCTTTTTTAGAGTATGTTTCAAATCTTTTTTGTTCAAATGATAGTAAAGTACTATTAGATATATTTTGTAAAATGTTTTTAACTTTTTTAGGTTTTTGAGATTTACCAATGATTATTTCATCATTTTTAAATGAATAAGGAAGTCTTTTACTGTTAATATCTTTAAATTCATCGAAAAATTCTCTGAATAAATCATTAGAAAGTATTTTAGCATTTTCTTCTTCAGCTAAATTAAGTATAAAATGATCTGCATCAGTTCCAGAAGGAACTTCTTCTATAGCTTTTTCATCTAACAATATCTTAAACTTCTTTTTATCATCAATTTCATGTTTTAATGATGCATCAGCTATTATAACAAATTCACTCCCATTTTTCTCCAAAACATTAACTGCTGAAAGAATATTATTTAATTTAGGCTTAGAATTTTCTTCTATCTGATAATATGCTAAATTAGATGCATCTATGATAACTTTCAAAGTATCACCAAATAATTGAAATAATTTAATAATAATTTAATAATTGCATTAGACTGAATAATCATATAAATTTCTTAATCAAAAAAAATAAAGCTCTACTGATTTATCAATAAGTTTATTATAAATATATATTATTATACTATATCTGTTAAACATACATATTATAATATTATATTTGTTAAACATATATATTGTTATGGTATATTTTTAAACATATATTTAAGTTTTATTCTTAAAAAAAACTATAAATTAAATAACAAAACACTTATATGATTATCAGTAAAGGATTAAAAAGAAAGCTCTACTAAAATAATGAATTAAGAGATAAAATAATAGAAGTTTTATAATTTTCAAAATAAAAATTTAATATTAATTAATTAATTTTTTATCTATTAAATTTACCTAAAGATAATTTATTCCCATCCACCTTATTCAAAAGAATATCAATATGATTATCAGTTATTTCATAAGTATTATATGAATTAACATCATTTCCACGTAATTTTATTGAAGAAGCCGAACCTGCATTTACAAACAAAGTATTTTCCATTTTCCACAGGTAAGGAACATGTTTATGACCACACATAACAATATCAACATTATTTTCAATTAAAGATTGTAAAATATCTCCAGCATCTGATAAAACATTTCTTTCTCGACCTGTTTTTGGAACAGGAATAACATGATGATGCATAGCTACAATAGAAAATCTTGAATCAATGAAACATTTATTAAGTTCATTTTCCATCCATAATTGTTGGGGTCTACCTACATGTCCTTTATCAACATCAGGATCACTACTATCCAAACCAACAACAGTTAAATCATCATCTTTAGTTAAAACCCAGCTAAGTTCTCCAATAAGATCTTCAAAAACTTCATAACCAACATTTCTTGCATCATGATTTCCAGGAACAGCGAACAAAGGAGATTCAAACATACTAAGATATTCAGTAGCTTTACAAAAATCTTTGTAATAACCATTTTCTGTAATATCTCCAGTTAAAATTATCATGTCTGGGTTTAATTCATTAATTTGATAAACTATTTCTTTGTAAACATCTTCATTAAAAATAAGATTATTTATATGTAAATCTGAAATATGGGCAATAATCGTCATTAAACTCATTATCATTAAATTTTCAGCTATATTTTATAAAACTATTCATTTAATTTTAGAATCGCCTCTGCTAAATCGCCATTAGTAGCTATTAAAGCTTTTTCAGCATTATTTCTGCTAACATTAGCCTGATTTGCCACCATTTCAATGTCTTCATCTGGAATAATGAGTTCAGCTTCAATTTCTACTTCAAGAGCATTTCCAGTTATTTGATAAGTTTCTTGACCCATCACAGTCATTAAATTAACTTCAGCATCAGAAATAAGTAATTCTTTATCTTCAAATCGAATGATAACCTCTTTTACTCCAGGAAGGTCTTTCATATCCATTCCCATTCGTTTCATTTGTCTTTCCATTTGCTTCATTTGTTTTGGATTCATTCCAGGTATCATAATAATCCTCAATAAATATTTCTAAATTATTATTAATAAACATTATTTTAATTATGTATTAAATTTATTCCCTAATAAAGTTTATAATAAGAATTTCAGATATTAAAAAAAGAAACAAATTTAAAAAAAAAAATATTTAAACAAGATATCCTTTTTAATTTATTAGAAGATAACAATAAAAAAAAACTATATATTTTTTTTGAAAAGTTATCTCAAATAATATATAAATAAAAAAAGGAAATTAAGGTTCGTATTATTCAATAATAATTCCTTTTCTAGTTTTTATAGCTTGACCTGTGTTAAAACTCATAACCTCTTTATGATTAAGTAAAGATTTACCAAAACCTAATAATTCATCATTTTCATTGACAATTAATATTTCATCATTGGCTCTTATATTAGCATCACATTCAATCACGAACTTGGAAAAAACACTTTTACCTTCACGAACAAATGGTTCTGAATCTTTATTAACCACGATTCTATTTTTTGGATATTTCATCATCCTATGAAGTCTTTTAGCTCCTTCTTTAGCTAAAACAAAATACCCATCAGAAGCTCTCATATTAGCTATTAGTTCTTTATTTGAGTAAACATGTCGAATTTTTCCAGTTTTTTTACTTTTTTCAATTTCAATTTTCCCTTTAAAAAGTGCATTGCCAGCTTCTTCTCCAAATTGATAATCTCCTATAGCAATTATCTTTTCCTGATCCTTTATATCAATGAAAACATCACCGGATTGTGGATGAATTTTAAGTAAATCAAGACCCAGTTCATCTACAATTTTTGAATTAATCAATGTTTGCTCATAATATGTAAAAAATTCCTCAATGATATCTCTTGTAAATTCAATTGAACAACTATCTTTTATTTTTGGAGACTCATTTTGTGATAATGGATACAATTCATCAATATTAATAGGAATAAGTCCAAATGGAATATCAAAAATCATTAAATCACTGTTTTCTAAATTCAAATCTTTTTCAACACCACAAACATAAAAATCACCTAATTGATCAGGAATATTATTAGAATAAGGTTTTCTATAACTAGGCAATATTATTAAATCCTTTTTTTTATTCATACTTTTAAGTTTTTTTAAATGTCTTATGACCTCGACCCTGTTTAAAGATTCTGAACCAGTGTAAAAAAACGCTGATTTTTTATATCGAGGATCATAAATTTCTAAATCATTAGAATAATTACTAAGATGTCTGCAAGCATCTAAAAGCATAGGATGAGATCTACATCGTTTTTCAACCAATTCCATTAGATTTCCTTCAGCAATAACTTGTTTTATAACTCTAATTTCAGCAAAACTTGCTTTTAAATTATGTTCAGCTATTAATTTTACTCTTTCATCTTTATCCATTTTTCTTAAATCATCAGGAGTATAATTATTGCAAACATCACAAGAACAAGGCATTTCATATAAATTTTCGAGTTTATATGTCCCTCTAGTGGTTAAAAATCTATCATCTTCCGCATAAAGGATATATGCTGCGGAATCAAATAAATCACATCCCATAGCTACAGCTAATGCAAATATCATTGGATGACCAGCACCCATTAAATGACGAGGAGCTGAATCTGGTAAATGTGAAATAGAAGCCATTACAACATCGACAAGATCCCTATACTTATAATTTTCCATTAATGGAACAACCGCTCCTATTGGATATAAATCAGCCCCTAACTTTGAAAGTTCATCAGCACAATATGATCTTAAAGTTGGAAATGTTGAACCTTGAACAACAGAATTTAATAACATTTTGATGTTATTTTGGTTTTTATAATCAATAGCTTCTTTTGCTCTTTTTAAGGTAATTTTTAAATCATTTTTAGCTACTTTTTCTGTTACATAAGGAGCTGTTGGTATATCAAGAGAAGTCCCAATATCTGTTTTAATTAACTCTTGAAAGTCAATGATTTCTTTATTAGTTATATTTATGTTCCCATAAACTGAAAGTTGATATGAGCCAGAATCCGTCATTATTGGACCATCAAAGTTTATCAAATTATGTATTCCTTTATTAATAGCTAATTCTTTTAATTCATCATCTTTATAAACCAAATAAGCATTTGTAATAGCTATTTCCGTGCCAAATTTTTTAATATCAATTGACTGTTTTTTAGGATGAATAACTGGCATTAAAGTTGGAGTTTTAATAGTCCCATGCTTAGTTTCTAATAATCCAGTTCTGCCACGATTATCCTTGCTTTTTATGGTGAACATTTATCTTCCTCTTTATTCATTTTTATTATATTCAATATATTAAAGATATCATTTCCCCTATTTTCATATTAATTAAATTTCAAAATATTAAACATTTCATATCCTTTATCTTTTTCATATTTATTATATTTCAAAATATTTAACATTTCATTTCCCTTATTTTTTTCATATTTATTATATTTCAATAAAAGTACAATTAATAACAATTAAATTAAAATAAATATTCTATTATTATTAATATCATTGTAAGTAATAATATATAAATTTTACTAAGCTTTTTATTTAAATATAATATCAATTAAAAAAAAAAAAAAAAAAAATGATAATTTTCCATGAGATATCACAAAACACAGATTGGTAAAAAATAGTATTGATTAGGAATTATGATTCAAATCATCTTGTTTAGCTATACAAAGTTTACAAACTGCATTAGGATTTTCACTTTGTTTATCTTTTACAGGGCATAAGTAGATTCCATTATCATATCTAACTTTTAAACTACCTGGAAATGGAGTTCCTACTGGATGAATAGGTTCATCTAAAATAAAAGTTGTGTATAAAGTGATTATTATATAAATAATTGGAAATTTATCATTTTCATTTTTATAAAGTTTTTCATTGAGGAATTGGGATTCAAATAATTCTATTGCTTCTACAAATTCTTTTTTCTCAATAAGTTCATTGTATTCCGAGTTATCTTCTTTAACATCTTTTATTCTCATGATAAAGTATTTTATATAAATATTAAGATATTCTTCTCTATAATTTTTTTGAACATATTTTCCCTCTTCTCTTAAAATAGCAGTAGCTATAGCTAAATCATGGACAGAAATAGTCTTTGCTAAATTTTGCAATAAACTCATTAAATCCTTTTTAAAGATATGATCTTTTTGTTTTAATTTATTAAGTTCTTTAAACATCAGAACAAACCCATATTATCATTTTGATAATCAGTAGATACTTCAATTTTAGAGATGAAAATTTGAATACTTTTCATTTATAATAATCTTTAGCTATAATTTTTAATTAAAACTAATAGTTATATATTATTAATTAGATATCTAGAATTAATTTTACTTAGACATTCTTAATTTTATAAATAATTTTATTTAATATTATTTGAATAATTAAAATTGATTAAATAAAATTTATTAACTTCAGTCATATTTAAAAATAGCAATAAACTAAAATAAAACTTAATCAACTTTCAACCTAAAGAATATAATATAACTAGTTTTAATAATATATTGCTAATATACAAATTAATTTTTAGTGGAATATTTAATCATTAGCTTATAAAACATTGGTGTTTGAATGCGTGGAGAATTATTTGATGAAATTGTAAGTATAAAGATTCAAGAAGATAATCAAAGAGCAATTTCTCTAAATCAAAAAAGTTCTTTTGGAAATTTAGAAGGAGATGTTTTAGAACTCTCATTAATAGAATCATTTTACTTAATGGAAAATGGTAGACTAAATATTTATCAAAATGATCAAAAACTTGAAGAAAGTTATATCCGTGATTTAATTAAAAAAAAAGCTATTTATGGCAAATATATTGTTTATAAAGACTTGAAAAACAGAGGATACATCATAAAAACAGGATTTAAATATGGTTCTGAGTTTAGAGTTTATGAACGTGGCAAATCCCCTGGTGAAGGTCATTCAGATTATCTTGTCAAAGTAATTCATGAACATTATAATATTCAAGCATTAGATTTTTCAAGCTATGTTAGAGTATCTCATGGAGTTAATAAAAGTCTTTTATTAGCTGTTGTTGATGAAGAAGAAGATATAACTTACTATAAAATTGAATGGACAAGACCATAATATTGAAAGATTAACCTATAAAATTGAAGGTACTAGTATACTATTAAGTAAAAATTTGTGATTGGCAATAATTTTATTAAGATAATTCTCAAAGCTCAAAACTATAAAGAAGTCAAAAATATTAGCAACACAGAATCATTTGTTGCTGATGGATATGTAACAAATAAACTAAGTATTTTACAAGTGGCAATCAGAGATAATGGTTATTTGCTGTAATGGGCAAAATAAACATAATTGATAGTACCTATTTCACAACCAAGGAAATTTATCAATGTTTATATTTAATAGGAGATAATAAGTTGGCTGAATTAACATCTTTGAAGAATATTGGAAAAAAAATGGAAAAAAAGCTAATATCTATTGATATTTCAACAGTAGAAGAATTAAAAAAAGTAGGAAGTAAAGAAACATTTTTTAGGCTAAAGCTACGTTATCCAAATGTATGTCTTGTTCATCTTTACACTCTTGAGGGAGCAATTTCTGGCATTGAGTATAATCTCTTGTCACCAAATGTAAAACACAGTTTAAAAGGTTATATTGATAGTTTAAAATAGATTTGTCTAAGTATTATAAATATAATCAGCTGTTTGTGGTAGCATAAGAATATTAAGCGGATAATTAATACTTTACAAACGATGTGGCAATTAAATGACAAGCAAGTTAAATAGTGAAATAGTGAAAGAATATGGAATAGATGCTGGAGCAAGTGTAGTTGGCATAGCTTCTTCTAAAGATTTTAATCTTGCACCAAAGGGTTTTAAACCCACAGATGCACTGAAAGGATGCCTTTCTGTAATCGTTTTTGCCTCTCCATCTCCACAAGAAGCCCTCAATACTTCAGTTGAATATACTAATAGTCGTAAAACAATGGTAGAAAAAATGAACGGGATAGCAAAAAATGTTGCAAAACGAATCAAGGATGATGGATACAAAACAAGAGCTATAAATGGATTCGGTGGAAAATGGGTGAATGGAGAACAATATGGACTTATATCCCTCAAACATGCAGCTGAATTAGCAGGTCTTGGTATCATTGGCAGAAATTATTTACTTATAAATCCTGAATACGGTAGTCTTCTTTGGTTCAGTGCTGTTCTTACTGATGCAGACCTAATTCCAGATAAAAAAGACCAACATATAGTTTGTGATAACTGTAACAAATGCGTTGAAATGTGTCCATCAAAGTCATTGGATAATCCAGCTTTATTTGGGAAGAAAGAATGTGGTAAAACAATGCTCAAAATAGTAAATCGTAAATGGGTATTTGAATGTTTTTTATGCCGTAAAGTCTGTCCAAATCGTTTTGGTAAGAGTTGATTAAATATTTTCTGTAAATCAGATTATTGATGATATTTAATATATATGGAGAAAATTATATGAAACGATGCGAATGGTGTACTGGATCAGAACTAATGATGGAATATCATGATATTGAATGGGGTGTGCCGATATTTGATGATAAAAAGCATTTTGAATTTTTAATGCTTGAATCTGCCCAGGCAGGTTTAAGTTGGATAACAATTTTAAAAAAAAGAGATAATTATAGGAAGGCTTATGATAATTTTGATTTAAAAAAGGTTGCTAGTTATGATGAAGTGAAAAAGGCAGAACTTTTAGCTGATGCTGGAATTGTTCGTAACCGATTAAAAATAGAAGCATCCATAACAAATGCTCAAAATTTCTTGGAAATACAAAAAGAGTTTGGGAGTTTTTCAAATTATATTTGGGGTTTTACGAATGGAAAACCTGTTATTGGAAAATGGAAAAATATTCATGAAATACCTTCTAAAACAGAATTATCAGATAAGATTTCATTAGACTTAAAAAAAAGAGGATTTAGATTTCTTGGTAGTGTAACTGTTTATTCATATTTACAAGCTACAGGAATAGTAAATGATCATATAATAGATTGTTTTCGTTATAAAGAAATAAAAAAAAATTATTGAAAAAATAGTTGTAAATAAAATAATTGGAATTATATCAAATATTCGAGTAAAGAATTAAATTATTATTATATAGGTGATTGTTTTGATTGATCCATGGGCATCATCATCTGTTGATTATGATAAGTTAGTGAATAAATTTGGGATTAAGAAGTTTTCAGATATTTTAGATGATATTGATAATCCTATATCATTGATGAAAAGAGGAGTAATCTTTGGACATAGAGATTTTGACAAATTTATTCCTCTTATAAATGAAAAAAAAGATTTTACAGTTGTAACTGGAATGATGCCGAGTGGAAAAATGCATATTGGGCATAAAATGGTTGTTGATCAGCTGAAGTGGTATTTAGATAAAGGCGGGAAATTATCCCTACCTATAGCTGATATGGAATCCTATGGAGCACGTGATATTAGCTTTGATGAAGCTAAAAAAATAGCTATAACTGAATACTTATCAAATTATATATCTTTAGGTTTGGATTTAACTGATAAAAATGTTTTTGTTTATTTACAATCAGAACTTTCTTTAGTGAAAGATTTAACCTTTGAATTATCTAAAAAAACGAATTTCAATGAATTAAAATCTATTTATGGATTTACTGGGTCAACAAACATATCTCATTTATATGTTCCTTTAGTTCAAGTAGCTGACATATTGTTGCCCCAAATAGAAGAATTTGGTGGTCCAAAACATGTGGTAGTTCCTGTAGGAGTTGATCAAGACCCTCATATAAAATTGACTCGAGATTTAAGTGATAGATTTAAATCAAAATTCGGATTCATTCCACCTTTTTCAACATATCACAGATTTTTAACAGGACTTACTGGAGGTAAAATGTCAAGTAGTGAACCAAAAACAGCTATTTTTTTAAATGACACTCCAGAAATAGCTGGAAAAAAAGTTAAATCATCGAAAACGGGTGGAAGAGAAAGTTTAGAAGAGCAAAAAAAATTAGGTGGTTGTCCTGATCAATGTGTTGTTTATGAAATGCTCGTATATCATTTGATTGATTCTGATGAGAAATTGAATGAAATATACAATGATTGTATATCCGGAACTTTACTTTGTGGAGAATGTAAAGCTATGACTGGAGATTTAATGAAAAAGTTTTTTGAAAAATTGAGTGAAAAACAAGAAAAATCATTGGAAATAGCTAAAAATCTATTATAGATTTTTAATTTTAATTAATATTAATAAAAATTAATAAAAATTAATAAAAATTAATAAAAATTAATAAAAATTAATAAAAATTAATAAAAATTAATAAAAATTAATAAAAATTAATAAAAATTAATAA
>JAITUQ010000049.1 GCA_031286225.1 Candidatus Methanorudis spinitermitis | reverse complement strand
CTATAATTTAAAAAAAAAATTATTTTTCACGTTTTTTAAACTTTTTTGAATAAGCATCTATTATAGAAAGATTTTTATTATTTTTATTTTCTGTTATTTTCTCATGTTCTTTATTTTTTGACCTCTCTTTAAAATGATACCTATCATTCTGATCTTTATATGGATTATTGTGAATATTTGACTGATAATCATTATAGTTTTTTTGAATTTCATTATCAGGAGGATTTTTATGATTAAAATTAGTCATTGCTTCTTCAATACTATGATTTAAATTATCATTATTATTTAAATTTGAGTTTTTTTCATTACGTGGATTTTTGGCATAATATCCATGATTAAAATTATTTTCATTATTATGTTGATTCTGGCTTTTATAGTGTTCATAGTTTAAATCATCAAATTGATGATTATTAAATTGATTTGGTACCTGATAATAGTTATCATTTCTTAAATTGTTCATACTATTATAATCGCTATAGTTATTTTCGGGGAAGTTATAATTATATCCTTCATTAATACCATAATAATTCTTATTCATTTCATTAAATATTAAGTCCTGAATATACTCAGGGTTAGAAACATCGATAAATTCTATATCGGTTAAGTCATATGCATTTACTACAACAACATCACCAATTGAAAATATTCTACTGATAATACCTTGTGAAACAGTTATATCTTGAATATGATAAAAGGGCATATAATGACTTTTTTTTATCAAAATTCCTTTCTTTAAAATAATTTTAAAATTAGTTATAATATACTCAGTAGCTCTCCAATTTAATAAAATCCATATAATCCAAACTATCAATAAAAAGCTTATTATAAAAATTAAAAAAGCAGAAACAGAAGTTAGAGGTAAATTAATAATATTAACTAAATAAACTTGAATTTCTGCAATATATAACAAAATTATTGGTGTTAAATAGCTAATAGCTCCTAAAACCATAACTAATAAAAAAATTTGTTTAGAACTGAAAAATAAATTGGGTCTAGCTTTAAATAATACAATTTCATCACTTGAATCATTTTTATTTTTATCATACATTATTTTTAATATTATTATTTCTTTTAAATAAGTTTTTTGTTATTTAACATTATCCTTAAATAAAATAAGTAAATTTAATATTTAAAAAAACAAAATAAAAGCAATGAATCATGATAAAATTTTTAAAAAGAAAATCTCAATTGATGAAACTCAAATAAATTTAATTACAGATATTGAAAAAAATTGTCTAAAAAAACACATAATTAAAAATAGAAATGAATTAAAAGCCTATATTTCAAATAATCCCAATTTTATAACATCTTTAAAGCCAGTTGAAGAAAATAATTCTCCAAAAATTGTTAAATTAATGATTGAAGCAAGTAAAATAGCTAATGTGGGTCCTATGGCAACTATTGCTGGAACAATAGCTGAAATTTCAATTGATTATTTAGCTTATCAAGGTTCCACCTATTCAATTGTAGATAATGGAGGCGATATAGCTTTTATAAATAAAAATAATAAAAATAAGGTTATGTGTGGAATTTATGCAGGGGAATCACCTTTAAGCGGAAAAATAGCTTTTGAATTTAAAAATTACAAACACCCAATGGGAATCTGCTCATCCTCAGGAACAGTTGGATTTTCACTTAGCTATGGAAGGTCAGATTGTGTTACAATAATTGCTAAAAAATCAAGCATTGCTGACGGCTTAGCTACAGCTATTGCTAATGATGTTAATGGAAAAATTGATAGTGATGCTGTTGAAAGAGGATTATTAACTGCTGAAAAATTTAAAAAACACTTCATTGGGGGATTGATTATTGTTGGAGAAAATATTGGTACAATCGGGAAACTTCCAAAAATTATTGAAAATCATTAACTAAAGGAAAACCTATTAAAAAATATATCATATTTTAAATTAAAAAAAAAATATTTAATAAAAAATAAATTAATATAAGATATTAAATTTTTATTTTAAATATTTTGTATTTCTAAAGTTAGAATAACTAAACTCTTAGAAAAAAAACTTTAAATTTTTTAAAGAATTAATTGAAAAAACATAGCCTCAGTTCGCCCATCATTCATCACGTATCAGAGCTCATAGGGTTCATCATTGGCTATTTATATTTATTGAAAAAAAAATAAAAATAATGATATTTTTTATAATAAAATTAAAATAAAAAAATAGTATTAGTTAGAAAACAGCTTAATGTTGATCTTAAATAAATTAGTAGCTATAAACTAACTAAAAAAATTTTAACCAAACATTACTCCAGCTTCTTTTTTGTACTCTTCATCATGCTCTACACCCATGATTTTATCAACAGCATCCATGAAATCAGAAACCATAACTTCGTCACGTTCTTCTCTGATTGCAAACATTCCTGCTTCAGTACAAATAGCTTTCAAATCGGCTCCAGAAACACCTTCAGTTAGAGTTGAAAGAAGATCTATATCTGCTTCTTCAGATAATGACATCTTAGAAGTATGAATCTTTAAGATCTCTCTTCTACCATCTTCATTAGGAAGAGGTACTTCTATAAATCTATCGAACCTTCCAGGTCTAAGAAGTGCAGGATCTAAAATATCTGGCCTATTTGTAGCAGCTACAATCCCAATATCTCCACGAGATTCAAAACCATCAAGCTCTGCAAGTAATTGCATTAATGTTCTTTGAACTTCTCTATCACCACTTGTGGAACTTTTAAGTCTTTTTGCTGCTACTGCATCAATTTCATCAATAAATATTATACTAGGTGCTTTTTCTTTAGCTAATTCGAATACACCTCTTACAAGTCTCGCTCCTTCGCCAATATATTTTTTAACAAATTCAGAAGCAACAATCTTAATAAAAGTAGCATTAGTTTCATTAGCTACTGCCTTTGCAAGTAATGTTTTACCAGTTCCAGGAGGACCATATAAAAGAATTCCTTTTGGAGGATCAATACCTATTTTTTCAAATAATTCTGGCTTTTTAAGAGGTAATTCCACAGTTTCTTTAACTTCCATTATCTGATCTTCAAGACCACCAATAGTATCATAAGAAACATTAGGTTTTTCTTCAATTTCCATACCTGTTACACTTGGATCTTTCTCAGAAGGAAGTAAATCAACAATACTAAAAGTTTGCTGGTTTAAAGCTACTCTTGCCCCAGGTTCTAATAGTTTTTCATTTAAATTTTTTGAATAATTTATAACAAAATGAGGACCAGTACTACTTTTTACTGTTATTCGATTATCATCTAATATTTCTGTAATTGTAGCTAAAACCAAAGGTGGAGATCTAAATCTTTCTACTTCTCCTCTTAATGATTTAGTTTCTCTTTCTAATCTAATTTTTTCATTTTCAGTGAAAACTTTATCCTTTTCTAATTTTCTAACTTTCCACATTAGATTTCTTTTAGTTTTTGTATTTTCTTCTTTTAACATTCGTACTTCTTTTTTAAGATCTTCAATCTTACTTTGAAGTGATTGATAAGAATTATCCATTTTCTTAGAGCACTCCTTATAAATTTTAATTAAAATTCTAGTTAAAACTCAAATATTATTATATTTTCCTTTATATTTAAATTTTAGGTAATGAGATATTTAATTTTATGGTAAAATATTAAATAGCTAAAAGACAATTATAATTTATGAGATGTGAGATTTGTGGTAAATCAATAGGAGCTAGACCTTTAAGAACAAAAATTGATGGTTCTGTAATGGAAGTGTGTGAAGATTGTTCTAAATTTGGTAAAATTCAAAAAACTCCACCAAAACCTAAAAGAATACTTAAAAAAACATTAAAACAAAAAAACAAAAAAACAAAGCAAAGAAGAAGAGATGAACCTACTGAAGAACTCATTGAAGACTACAATAGCATTATCAGGAAAAAACGAGAAGACAAAGGATGGTCAAGAGAAGTTCTTGGAAACAAAATCAATGAAAAAGTTTCAGTTATAAATAGATTAGAATCTGGAAAAATGGTTCCAGATATAAAATTAGCAAAGAAACTTGAAAATATTTTAAAAATCACATTAATTGAAAAATTGGATGATATTGATTTAGAATCATTTCAAAAGTCTTCCTCTAATGGCCCTACACTAGGTGACATTGTTAAAATTAAGAAAAAATAATGCAACAACTTTTTCAAAAAAGTTAAGTAAAAAAATAGTTATGTGATTTTTTATATCTAATTTATATTAATATAATAATTAATAAAAAAAATATTACAATAAAAGCATACCCTCACTTTATTTTCCAGTGCCAAATATTTAATTATAAGAAAATTTTTTCAATTCTTATTTATAAAATATGATATAAATTTTAAGTAAATTACTTTAAACAAATTGATTATTTTTAAATTCTCTATTTGTTTTTAAAATATTTTTATTGTTTGATTTATAGTCTTTCAATTCAGTTTCTTTATTTTTATTTGAATAATATCCTTTAAAGTTACTTGCATTATTTAATTTTTCTTTTAATTTAGCATATTCTTTATACTCATTACTAACGACAATAATATGAGCTGGTGGGTGAATTTTCTTAATTTGAATTATACTAAAAGTAGTATCTTCTTTTACAAAAAAAGCAGTAGCTACTTTTGATTTAGTTCTTAAAGGAGATTTTAAAATTTTTTCAACAAGTAAATCAGCAAATTTAGAATCAATTTTTTTAGGATAGCTAGAAATGTTTAAACTTGCATGTCTTTCTATATCTGCAATTGCATTCAATATTTTTAAATGATTCTCTCCTCTAATCAATATTAATCCCATAAAAACACATTTTCCTTTATTTAAAAAAAATAATATAATAAAGTTCATTAATTAAATGTCTAAAATTTCTTAATAAAATAATAATTATTTGTTAAATAAAAAATAAGTAGTATTGAATTAATCTTATTTTTCTTGAAAAGATTTCAATAGCCTACTTCTAAACAAAACCAGAAGTACAAGAATAACACCAATAACTGTTTGGATACTGCCTAAAATATCTAATACAAAAGGATTAACTGGAAGATTCCAAGCTGGTGACGATCTACCACTTGGTAATGTTGTAAAATACACTCCAACAGCTTTTGACCCCTTCTTCACATTTATATCTTTTGGTTCAACATAATTAACTCCAACAATTAATCCATTGTTTATACCTCTATTGATTGAGCCCGCTATTGCATTAGGATCATAACCATATCTCTTAACCGAAGCTTTTACAACTTCAGTAGTAGTTTCAGCCAATCCAGGTTGTTCACTACCATAAACAGAAACACTTACAGAATCTGACGAAACTGTTATTGCACTTGTCAAAGCCTCATATGCATAAATTGTTTTTAAAGGAGTTCCATCATTAGGGCACGATCCATAATTTTCTGCACTTGGGTACCCTATGGACCATCCATCACTAGGACATACCTTAACATAAGGACTATCCATAGGAAATCCAGTACTATTCATATCCGGAGGTGTAAACATGTCACCTGTTGAAATTCCAGAAACAAGGTTTACAGCACCTCCACCATGTTTTTCCCCAGAATCTTTAGAAACTTCTTCGAAAACTTTACCAACGATATAAGTAGCCGAATAACCATCTCTTATCATTCGTCCGATGTTAATAGCAGTTTCACGACGAACAGCTGTAGCTGTACCATATTGAGGGTTTCCTTGAGTATTTCTTAAGTGAATTATAGCTCCTTTCTTTCCAGGAGGTAAAATAGCTAATCCTCCAGAATAAGGAGTCATTTTAATAGTCCCATCATCATCAACTACAACCATATAAACATCAAAAGATCCTCCTACAGCAGCACCAATAGTTGGTCCACCTACAAGAAGTCTTATACCAGTGTAAGAACTAGCAACTGCAGCTCCAATAGAAGCAGTAGCTCCTTTTTCCAATGCACTAATAGAATTAACAATAGCTAGTAATCTAGCATTGGCATCACCTTCACCACCAGATAAAACAACAAATTGTTTATCTTTTGACATTAAAAAGGTAGATTGGAACATATTATCTGCATAAGACATGCTTCCACCAGCCGCACCATTAGGATCTTGTCCTGTTGGATCAGTAATCACAATAACATTCATTGTAGCTGAAACTGAGCTTAAAAGTAAAGTTACAATAAACATTATAGCTAGTGGAATTAAAAATTTTTTCAAAAACTACCTCCTAGGCAAAAGTTTTATTTGTAGATTTATTAATTAAATGAATGGTTGAAAAATCTTCAATAACAGTTATAGTAACTATTCCAGTATTTTTATCAACTTTAACATCAGCAGCAGCTATAGGTTGAAGTTTAGTTCCTGGAACCGTTGTTAAAGTTGCAAAATCCTGAGCATTTTGTATTGCCTCACTTAAAGGTAGCTCTCTTTTAGATGTTATTAAAATATCCCCTTTAATATAGCTACCAGAACGAAGTCCAGAATTAGCAACATTAGCTCTAATGCTCTCAATTGGAACTATATCGTTTCCTTTAATAATAATACCTGAAATAGGAACTCCATCTTCAATATCATGAGATGACGCAAAAGCAATATAAGTTATTAATCTCCCAGAAAAAATTAATATAAATGCTAATAACAAAATGATTAATGTGTCTCTTCTTATCTTTATAAACATAATGTCACTCTTTAATTCAATTTCTGCTAAATTACATTTATTTAATATTAAATTTTTCAATTAATTTTAATTATATTTAAGTATAGATAAAAAATTAAGATAAATGATTTAAAGTAGAATTATGAAAATTTTATTTAATAGATAAAAAATCATAATACAACATTTCATAAGTTTAATCTTATATTAATATTTTACCTAAAAAATTTTTACAAAATTTAAGACAAAAATAAATTAAAAATAAAAAAATAAATTAAAATTTTTTTACATTACTTCTTAAAAACAAACTTAGCAATTCAAAAAATTTTCAAATGATATTTAATAATAAGGACGCTGCAGGATCCATTCCTTGAGCTCCAATTAATAAAATAATATCTTCTTTATTAGCTAAATTATATGTATTATTCAAAGCTTCTTCAAGATTAGAATAATGTGTAAAACTAATATCATTTTTATTTAATATATTTTCAAAAATTTCTCTTTCAAAATCTTTTACAATATTTGCATTATCAACAACATCATTACTACTAGATAAAATAATTTTAATATTAGTTTTATTTAAAGAATTATTTTTAATTTTTAAAATTACATTAGCTAATGATTCAGCATTGAGTTTATTAATTTCCTCTCCACGCGATCCTCTAATTGCACATACAATCCAAACAATATTATCTTCATTATCACCTGCTAAATCACAAACTGCATTAACTGTAGCTTTTATTCCATCAGGATTATGAGCAAAATCATCTATTATTAAGGGCTTATTAAGTATTCTAGAAAATCTCCTCTTTAATGGTTTATATGATTTAATACCTTTTACAATATATTCAACAGGCACATTTAGAGATATACATGCTGCAACTGCAGCTACTATATTTTGAATAAAGTGATTACTTTTAAAAGGTAGCTCATCTAAAGTTAATATTGTGCTATTTTCATAAACTATTGCTTCTTTAATTGGGTCAAAAATTAAAAGTTTATTTCTTAAAAGTTTAGGATTATCTACAAATTCTTCATGATTATTTATTGAAAAAAAGAAAATTTCAATTCCTTTTTTAGTAGAATTTCTCATAGATCTAACTAAGGTGTCATCATAATTTAGTAATGCAATTCCTTTATTTAATGCTTTAACTACTCCTGAAGTTTCTTCAAAAACTTCTTCAATAGAATTAACTAAACCAATATGATCCATAGCTACATTAGTAATGACTACAGAATCTGGATTAATAGCATCAGTTAATAAATAAGCATGATTTTTCATTTGCTTATCTAACCACCCTTGAACTTCTGAAACTTCAATTATTAAATAGTCTAATTTTGAATAATTATGATTTAATACATAATCAGAAATCAATTTAGAAATCATAGGATCAATTAATGTATTATATTCAGATTTAGAATCAGTATTTGTAAAAGTATTAGCTCCACTACACTTTAAAATATGATAGATTACATGAGTAGTAGTTGATTTCCCATTTGTTCCACTAACCACTACTTTTTTTGAATTAGAAACAAATTTATTTATTGTCCACTTTAAAGCAAATGCATTAGCAATTTCTATTTTATCTACAATAATTATTGGGAAATTAAGATCTTTAGCTTTGTTAACAGAATTACCTTGAGGATTTTCAGTTATTAAACAAGCTATATTATTTTTATTAGCTATTTTAATGCCTTCTTCATTAATCCAATGTCTAATAACAATGTCTCCCTCTTTAGAATCACTTAAAACATTGAAAATTCCTGAAAACCCATTTTTAGAATTAAAGTCTTTAGCTCCAACAATTGTTCCAGAAATATCTTTAGCTAATGATTTAATTGTAAATTTATTTTCATTATGTTTGTTCATATAAACTCTCCAAAGACCAGAATATTATAATTTAGAAACTCCTCAAAATATCATTAGTTTATACTATATTATGATATTGTATTATTTTTTAATCAGTGAACTAGTTATTTTAAAAAAATTAAATTTTAAAATTTTTCAGCAATATAAATAGTGATATTTTTATTTAATCAATAAAATAATTATTTAAAAAAATGTTTTAAAGTTTATTATTCTAAGTAAAAATAATTATATATTCTTGTATAATATAGTCTAAATTTGAAAATATGACTTATTTAGAGAAATATATAATAATCAATTAAAATTCCAAGAATACAAACCAATAGAGTTATAAACCAATAGCTAAATACTATTTTTTGCTCAGATAGTCCATTATGATGTAAGGTATGATGTAATGGTTCTACAGGAAGTCTAAAAATTTTCATTCTGTGAATTAAACTTATAATAACAGACATAATTGGAACAGATAATGCTAAAACTCCAAAATAAGGAATATCTGTTATTAAAACAGCAGTCGCATACCCTGCACCTAATGCAAAAGAACCTGCATCACCCATAAAAATTGAAGCTGGAAATCTGTTAAATACTAAAAAACCTAAAGTTAAAGCTGTTAAAATCATGAATGGTAAAGTAGCCCCTATATCTCCATTAATATATACAAAAATCCCACAAAATAGTGAAGCTATGAAAATAATTCCAGCAGCTAAACCATCCATACCATCAATCAAATTTACAGCATTTATTGCTCCGACAATACCTATAATTGATATTGGAATAGCTATAATTCCAAGTGTATATCCTCCCAATGTAGTTATAATACCTGTAACAGCTAAAAAAATACCAATAACAATTTGAACCATGATCTTTTCTGCTTCACCAATCTCATTTTTTATTGGAAGTTCACCAACAACTTTAATTTTATTTTCATTGATTAATTTTTCAACTTCTCTTTTAGCTTTATCAGTAGCTGCTCTTGCTTCTTCTCCAGGAGATAATATTAGTTGTCCAATAGCTAATGGTTTATTAGTGATATTTTTAATGAGTTTTTGCACTTCTTTAATTTTAAGCCCGATTAAATCATCTAAAAGCCCAACAATTCCACCAGTTACAAATATCAAAGAAGTAATAAGAACATATTTATTTTCAAAATAAAAAGAAGCAACTAATAATATAGAAAATAATAAAGCTATTCCTCCCATTGTAGGAGTGCCAGTTTTGTGTATGTGTTCTGAAACAATAGGATTATCCGTGATATTTGCATCTATCAATATTTTCCGCAAGTAATATGTGAAAAATACCGTTGAAAATAATGTTAATAAGAATAAGAAAATTATATCAAACACATTCATTTTTATCACTTAAATAATCTAATACTAAAAGTTATTGAAATCAAATAAATAATTTAATCTTTTTTGTAAAATCTTGTTAAATAAATCAAAATTATTATAAAAATTATGGTTATTATTTTAAATTAAAATTATTATTATTTTATAAATAAATAAGATTATAAAAATATATAAATTAATACATTATTAATAACTTATTAAGATAGGATTAAGATTAAAGAATATATAAATAAAATCTTTATTATCATTATATTATAGATAATAAGATTAAAAGACTATATAAATAAAACCTTATTATCACTAATTATAAAATTTTAGTGAATTTAAAAAAATATTAGTACCTTAAAAGGAAATTAATGATTAAAAAATATAGAAAAATTTAATATATTCTAAAAATTATCACCTACAATTTTATTAGCTATTTTATTAACAATTTTTTTTGATTCACCACTTATAGTAATTCTTTCATAATCCCTTGGACCATGAACAACAAAAGAATTCTTAGTAAATTTTTTCAAGGGTTCATCAATTTTTCCTCCTTTATAGTTACCAATTGGTATTTCCAAGGCAAAATAATTTTTCATTTCTTTTTTAATTAAATTACTGTTAAATTCTCCAGTAACCATATCAATAAGTTTTATTAATGGATTTATACCAGAAGTAGCTGCGGTTAAATATCTTGTTCCACTTGGACGAGTATTGATTTCAATTGTATACAGTTTTTGATATTTTTTTGAATAAATAAAATCTATATCAATTGTCCCTTCACAATCTAATTTTTTTGCAATTTTAGTAGCTATTTTTCTTACATGATTATTATTTAAGCCTTCGATTTCACAAGGAGCAAAACGGAGTTTATTCAATGGATGAATCCCTTCTATAGTAGTTTCACCTTTATAGACTGGAGTTAAAGGTAAAATTTCTTGTTTATTTTCTTTTTTATAAGATAAAACTTCTATTGATATTTCAGATCCTTCAATATATTCTTCACATAATGCATTATCAAATTCAAAGGAATATTCTTTAAGTTCTTCTAAATTTTTAGCTATTTTAATGTTTTTTCCACCTTGTCCTATTGATTGTTTTAAAACAATTGGAAAATCCAATTTAAAGGATCCATTTTGAATTCTCTCAAATAATTCTTTAAAATCATTAGCTAGAAAATAATCAGGAGTATCAATATAGTTTTCTTTAAAAAATTTTTTTGTTTTAATTTTATCAGAGCTTACATCAACAGCCCGTATATTAGAAGCTATTACTGGAATGTCATATTTAGATTCAAGCTCTTTTTTCATGATAGCTACATCTTTTAAAGGAATATCGATTCCAATTAAGGGTATAACACCATCAACCTTCTCAAAAATAGCTATTTTCATTGGTTTTTCCATTCCCCTCGGAACCATGAATGTTTGGTCTGCAAGCTCTAAATTAGGTGAATTTTTGTTAGATTCTGTTAATATGCTTTTTATTCCTTTTTCTCTTAAGTAAAAAAATATATCATCAAATAATCTTGCTCCAATAAACAATATTTTCATATTTTCACAAATTTTAATTGTTAATTTATAATAGTTATAAATTACTAATAGCTAATCTTTAAAGTATTTATAGTTAATTCAATGAGCTTCTAAAAAAAAATAAAATTTTTATTATTAAAAATTATTAATATTTTCAATTTGGTTCTTCTTAAAATTCAAGAACTATTTCAAAATTATTATAATCATAATAATTATAAATAATTTTTTCTGTTTAATTTAAAAAATAATAATTTTTAGATATTAAATTATGAAAATAAGAAATTATGATGATAACAATGAAATTATAATAAATATTAACTCATCAGCACTTTTTTTAACTTCTTTAGATAAATTATCTCCTAAACCCAATTTCAATGGTTGAATCCCTATAAATAATAGTTCAATAGATAAAAATTTCTCTAAATACTTAATCAAAAAATTCAAAGAAAGAGAATGAGTTGAAATATTAACATTAGCTATTTTTTCTTTTTTAACAAACTCTATAGTACCTGGATCCTTATCCATTAAAACAGAGTCAATAATAATTAAGTGGCTGGGATTTTGCTTTTTTATTATTCCTGTAAAATTTTCTGGAACAGAACCTGCATTGATTAAAGTTAGAGAGCTTTGGGTGAGATTTTTTTTTTCAAAGTAATTATTAAGTTTTTCGATGATATAAGGCCCTACATTATCATCTTCACGTAATTCATTGCCAATTCCTAAAATAATTATTTTTTTATAGTTGTTTAAAAATTTTTTTAATCCATTTTTAATTGAAATCACCAACAAATTAGGTAAAACTTATTAATATAATAGATTATGAATTCAGTAATAAAAATCAGTACTAATATCCACTATTGTTCAAAATTTGTAAAAGTTTCTTAATAAATTCAATCTATAATACTTGTTTTAATAGTTTTTAATCCACCACCCATAATATACTCAAGAAAAATTTTAATTTTTTCTCCTTTCTTCACATTTTTTTCTTCTACTGGAATTAAAAGTGGAGGGTTCATCATTGATGTTGGACCACAAATAATATCTTGATTAAGCTTGGTAAATGTTGTTATTTTAATTCCGTTAACTTTAGAATCAACACTTATTTCAAATTCAATCATTGTATTGAATTTTATATCTATTAAATTAGAAAAATCAAATTCAGAATATTTAACATAATTTCCTAAAATTTCATAGTTTTGATTATTAAAATCATCATCATAATGGATATTATTTCTTTCCATAAAAATAGGCTCAGCTATATTAATTATACCCTTTGGAATGATTTCTCCATTTTTTTTCAAATATTTTTGTAAATAATTTAGAACTGGAACTTCTTCCTCATCAACTAATCCAGTATCCAACATTTCACAGATTATTAGATCAGCTTTTTCTTGAAAGTTACTATCTAATACATTAGAAAAATGAAAGTTAATATTGTCAGAATTTTCAATATTTTCAAAAGATTTTCTTGCACAGTCAATAATTTTATAATCAATGTCAATAGCTATTATATTTCTGAAATATTTTGAGGCAAAAAAAGATAAAACACCAGTTCCACAACCAATGTCAAAAGCTGTTTTTTCTAATTTTTCAGTACCCTTATCACAATTACTATAGTTAATATGTCTCTTGTAATAATCATTAATAGCTTCATTAAATGCTGTTAGCCTTTCATTATCTTTTAATAAATTGAAATGATAAGGTGTTGTGAAAAATTTCATTATTTAATCACATAAGAATACAATTAATAGCTAACAAGCACCATATCATTACAAATAATACAACTAACTAAAAAAAAACATATCATTACTAATATTTAATGAGTTAAAGACATAGTTTATTAAAAATAGATTAATTTGGATCTATATGCTCACCATTAGCTGTACTAGTGAGTTTTACATGGTCAACTCCCTTGAGTCGCATCATTTTCTCTGTAAGTTCTCTTATACTGTTTACACCGCCATTGACAATGATTACTTCCATGCAATATTTTGTAGTCATATGAATATGAATACTTGTGTTTATATCATCTCTATACTCATGTTGAATCTCAGCTAAATTCTCCATTACACCAGTATAATAATGATCATATATAACTGTTATAACACCAATTCTATCCCCTTCCATTTCATTCATCCATTGGTATCGAACAATATAATCTTTTAAAGCATCCCTAATACCTTTGGATCTTGATTGATATCCTCTATCTTTTAAAACGTCATCAAAGTCTGCAAGTAACTTTTTTGGTAACGACATACTTATTCTCATCATAGTTTAAAACCTTCTCATACTTAAAAAAGTTTAATACAAATATATCATGTACTATTATAAATATATTCCTAAGCTATATTTATTAATAAGTTATTAAACATTATCACTCACAGTCTAGTTGAAGCTATAAACAATGAGAAATAATAAGATTTAATCACTTATATCAATATGAATATAAGAATATTTTTTTATAAATAATTTATAATATATAATAAAATCATTTATCATTCAATTTTTTCATTTATGCTAACCTTATTAGTATAGATATATAAAATAATTAAATTTTATACTATTAAATAATAGTATTTTAAACTATATAAATACTTTAAAGATTAACAATTATTCTAATTAACCTTAACATTAAAATATTTTAATAAACTAAAACAATATACGTTTTAATAAAAAATACTCAAACAGGATTTTTTAATTTAATAACTATTTTTAATAAATTAATATTATTTAAATGTTACTTCTAAAAAAGAAAAAAGTTTTTCAAAACAACATGAAATAAAATTATAATATTTGAAAAAAGAAGATACTAATTTAAATTATCTTTTCAGTTCACATAGTCCCTATTCAAAAATTATTAAATTTTATGATATTATATTCTATTTTTCAAATTTTACTTAGTAAATAAATATCAAACGTCTAATTAAGAAAAATAATTATAAGTCTAATTAGATATTAAAACAAGCAGCTAATGAGTTTAATATTAAAATTACTAAAAAAAGAATATTAAGAATATTAATGTATTAATAAAGAAATCTATAATTATATATTAATAAGAAAAATTATTTAAAAATCTATAAAATCAATCTCAGAATATCGAACTCAAAAAATTATTAAAATGACTTATAAAAAGGTATTTAACATTAAAGAAGTTATTTAATAAATAGCTATAATTAATTCATTAAACATTCAAAATAGTTAAATAAGAAATTGTTTGAAATTATGGTGTGTTTTTATGAAAATAAAAGAAATAATGAATCAAGGAGTTATTTCAGTAGATGAAAAGACAACTCCAATTGAAGCTTTTGAAAAAATGTATAAAAATGGTGTTAGACGATTATTTGTAGTTGATGATAAAGGAATGCCAACAGGAGTTATTACACACACAAATCTATTAGACACATTAAATCAACTGGGTGATAGTCCAAAAGGAAATAAAAACATTAAAGTAACAGATATAATGTCTACTAACGTTATTACAATTAATGCTCAAGAAAGTATTAAAAATGCAGCTAATTTAATGTTAAGAGCCGATGTTTCTGGACTTTTAGCTATTGATGCAAAAAAACCAGTAGGAGTTATAACAAAGACCGATATATGTAGACTAGTAGCTGCTAATCTATTAGTTCCAAAATAATATTAATCCAATAACTAATACTAAATTAATAAAGTTTCTTAATAATAAGGAAATAAATGACATAAATTAAATTTAAAGTTCATAATAATGAAATATAAAATTTAAATCAAATAAAAACTCCATAATACAAAATAAGAAAAATAATATCACATAAACCCCCATATAACAAAATTAATAATATAATAAAGCTATTAGGTAAATCATGATAACAATAACTAAAAAAGAAGAAATTGTTTTCAATCAAATAAAAATATTTCATTTTGAATATGACGAAGGAATTCCAGAAAACTTAATAAAAATGGAATTAGGAATTTATGAACATGAACTAAAGGAAATTCTAACTGAATTAGCTAATAAAAATCTTATAATTCATGAAAATAAAAAAATTAAATTAAAAGATATTGATAAAGAAATAGCTACAGTCGATTCTAAAAAAGAAGCTTTAAAAGCTGAATTGGATGTTAAAGAAGAAAAATCTCTTGAAATTATAAAAAAACTAGTAGATGAAAATAATATTGTTCCAAGATATATACTAGAAGGAAATTTACTTTATGGTGAATTGAAATTAAGTGATTTTAGAATGTATCATATAATATTATCCCTCGAAAATAAAAATCTCATAAAAAAGACTGAAAAAAACGACGGCGAATATTATATGCTTCTTGAATAGATTTTTTTTAGTTCGAATTCATATAATTTAAATTTAAAAAAGTAGATTATATGATTAATCTAATTTTATTCCATTTTCAACAGCTAGTTTTCTTAACCATTTAATGTCACTTTTATACAACATCCTAATATCTTTAATATCATAACGAATCATAGCGAGTCGCTCAATGCCAAGTCCAAAAGCTAAAACTGGAACATCAATTCCTAAAGGTTCTAAAACTTCTGGTCTAAACATTCCAGAACCTCCAAGTTCAATCCAACTCTCTTTTTCCTCTAAATAAACTTCACATTCGGTTGAAAGATAAGTATATGGAAAATAAGCAGGTCTAAATCTAACTTCAAAACCTAATTTTTTGTAAAATTCTTTAAGTATTCCAAGTAAATTCTGATAATTAATATTTGGAGCAGCTACTATTCCTTCAACCTGATGAAACTCTGGCAAATGCTTATATGTAATTGTTTCTCTTCTAAAAACCCTTCCAACAGAGAACATCTTTAATGGAGGTTTATTTTCACTTAAAAATCTGATTGAAATGCCTGTTGTATGGGTTCTAAGAACTGATTGTTTTGAAACATCAATATCCCATTTATAACCCCAACCATCAGAACCAGTATCTCCTCCAGACTCATGAACATTAGCTACTTTTTTAACTAAAGTATTACTAGGAAGATCACATTCAGCTGGGTTTTTAACATAAAAAGTATCTTGCATTTCACGTGCAGCATGATCTTGAGGTTGAAAAAGAGAATCAAAATTCCAAAAAGCTGATTCTAAAATTGGACCATTAGATTCTGTAAAACCAAGATTTAAAAATATTTCCCTAATTTCATCAATTATCATTCTAAGTGGATGTATTTTTCCAGGAAAAATTTCAGGATATTCAGCATTAATATCATAGGGTCTATAGTTTAAATTTTTCCAAATTCCATCTTTAAGGTCTTGATGAGTAAGTTGAGTAGCTTCTTCTTGAATATTCAAACCTTCTTTAAGTATAGCTAGTCCTTTTTCAAGTATCTTAAAATTATGAGAAGTTATTTTATCTACCTTAATTAAATTTTTTCTATCATTTAACCCAGATAAACCAGGACTTAATTCATCATCAGAATGATCAATGGTTATTGTTCCTTTTTCCAGTAGTGATTTTAAAAGTTTCTCATCATCCCCAATTTTATGAGTGAAATTTTCTCCAAAAACAGTTATTTTAATAATTCCATTATCAATTTTAGCCCATTTTTTACGTATTAACCAACCAATAACTATTTTGATTTCATGATTTTCGATTCCTGTTTTTTTTACTAAATCTTTCATAGCTATTTCTTTTTCATCCACTAACACAGATAAAACTCTTCTTTCTGGAAGACCTATTTCAGCATATTTTTTACCAGTATCAGTTAAAGTTACTGTTTCTTTAACATCTTTATTGACTTTAATAATATTTTTTGAAGCTAATGATCCAGCTGCACTCATAACAGATTTAATATCCATGGAATTATCTTCAGCAATTTTTTCAGGAGTATAACTCTCATTTTCCTCAAGAGATTTCAATAGCTTTTTTTCATAAATATGTAACTCATTAATAATTTTAGTAATGTTTTCACTCATTTAAACACCAGATAAAATTGAGATAATAAAAATTAAATTTTATTAGAAAATTTTTTATTAAAATTAAGTATTTTAATTGTTATTTTAATTAATAAATTAATTATTATTTTAATAAATATTTTTATAATTATTATTTATAATTATTTTATAAACATTTTAAAAATTTGTTTTATTTATATAAATATTCTCATAAATTATTATAATTTTTATATAATAATTCATTTTGCAGCTTTAACATCTATTCGTCTAAATGTTTCAAAACACCTGCCATCAGCTTCTTTAGTTTTTTCTATCATCCTTTTGATGACAATATTTCTGAAATTTTCTTTTTTATTATCAGGGATACATTGAATAAAAGGGACAATGCTTGGTTGATCTATCCACTTAATCATTTCATCCTCATTGGAAAAATATCTGTCTTTATTCTCTAGCTCAACAAGGAAACTACTAAATCCTGCCTTTGCAATTAGTTTTTCATATTCTTCACTTGAAGGCATGTACCAAGGCCACTGAAAATTAAAGAAATATTTTTTATAATTATTATTAATCACAGATTTTATTATTTCAAAAAAGTTTGAACAATTACCATCACCAGCAAAGTTCCATCTGATAGTACCATAAGACTTTAAAGCAAGAAGAGTGTTTTTCAAAAGTTCTTCATGATTTTTGACCCAGTGAAGTGTAGCATTTGAGTAAATTATATCAAAATCATTTATAAAATCCATATCAGTAATATCCATGCAAATAAAACTAAGATTATCTTTTTCTAATTTCTTAGCAGTTTGAATCATTCCAAAAGAAGCATCTATTCCTATAATTTTACCTTCAGGAACTAATAATGATAACTGTTCGGTTAGAACACCATCACCACATCCAAGGTCAAGAATCATTTCATTGCCTTTAAGCTCCATTTCAGAGATTAAGCTGCTACCCCATTCTTTTTGGTGTTTTGAAGATTGTTTATATTTTTCTCCGTCAAACTCAAAAGTACTCATAAAAAATTCAGCTCCTTTTTAACAATGATTATTTCTTATGTATACCCCATATCCTATTAAAATCTTCATCGATTATTATATTAGAAATAAATTTACCTTAACAAAAATCGACTTTTTCTGTAAAATGGTTTTTTACAAATCCAATAGACTTAAACATGAAAATGCTCTTTTATTGTTAATATAATAATTTAATTTAGATTAAAAAAATTAAATCTTAATAATTTTTATTAAAAAAAATTAAATTTATAACTGAAAATTATCCATAATTACTCTCTTTAAATATTATATAAATGTTAATTTTATATTTTAAAATAATACTTAATTAAAATTATAATATATATAGGGTCCTATTTTTTTCGAGATTCTGAGAGCTTTTGTAGGTCTGTTTTTTTGTTGTAGCCTAGTGTTGTGAGCATTCCTGCTAAAAATACATGTAGTATTGTTGTTTTTTTCGCGG
>JAITUQ010000002.1 GCA_031286225.1 Candidatus Methanorudis spinitermitis | reverse complement strand
CTTAGTGATATTTATTATTTTTTATATTAAATAAAATATTTTTCCTTATTTAAATTATTAAAACATTTATGATTATTGTTTTAGTGATTAATATAATAAAAAAGAATACATATTTAATAATCATTTTAAAAAGTCATGACTAGTACTATAAAAGTATAATTTAGAAAAAAAGAAAAACTTATAAAATTTTAACAATAAGTAGGTTTATTCAAAAACTGTATGCCTATGTTTTAAATCATATTCTGTTTTTCCCATTTTATACATTAATTCACTTATAAGTCCATCTAGGAAAATGAGAGAAGTTAACTCAAAAGCTGTTCCAAGGGGAGTAAGAGATGCATAATTACCCTCAATTTGCCTTTTAAGATAATTTTCATCATCAATATCGATTTTAGTTCGTCCTTTAACAAGCATTACAACATCGGATATTTTTCCAAGAGAAGATTTTGGATAAGATGTTAAAGATAAAGCTTTTGAACCTCTATTTTTAGCTATTTCAACTGCAGAAACAATTGTGTTAGTTTCTCCTGATCCAGAAATAGCTAAAATACAATCATCTTTATAAATAGCTGGAGAAATAGTTTCTCCTACAACATAAGCACTAATACCTAAATGTACTAATCTCATTGCAAAAGCTTTAGCTGCAAGTCCTGATCTTCCAGCACCTATAACAAACACATTATTAGAGTCTGTTAAAATATCCATAAATTTAGTGATAACATCCTCATCAATATGTTCAGAAGCTGATTTAATATTTTTTAGAATTTCATTGATTGCTGTTTGCATTAACATATTATAAACCTAATATTAGTATCATAGCCATAATTATGACTAAATTGAATATAATTAATAATTTATAAATTTTATTTAATTTTTTAAAAAATATTATTTAAATATTACTTGACTAAATATTTAAAAAATATCCTATAGTCAGGTACTTAATTTTTGGAACTAATTTTTCTGATTATTTATATATAAATTGATAATTCATATACCAAAAATTTGGTGCTTTGACTATAATATAAATCTTATTTAAATACTTTGATATTATTTTTTTAAAAAATATGATAATAAACATTATTTAAAATATTGTTTGATTTATATTTAAAAAAAATATCATTATAAATATTATTTTATTTAAATATTTAATTATTTATAATTATTTATTTTAGAAAATCAAGATTTTCTAACATTCCAAAATAAAAGGTTTTGAAAAGTTTAAAAAACCAAAAACTTTAAAATGTTGCAAAGTCAAGACTTTGCAACGTTTTCAAAAATATCTTTAATTTATCAAATACATACTGATAAAAATGAAATTCGAACCTAAAATTAGTATGGAAATTAACCAACAGACCTATAGCTATAAATTATTGGAATCTTTAGAAAAAATATCCAAAACATTTTCTCAAAGAAGAGCTGCTAAAGAGTTGAAGATTTCTCATTCAGTTTTAAACCGTAGAATCAAAAATAATCAAGAAAAATTAGGGTTTGACTTAATCAAAATTATTGGTTCAAAATCATACTTAACTGATGAAGCTATCCAAATACTCAAGCAATATCAAAAATATAAAAGTCGTGCAAGTGAAAATGATAAAATAGCTATTGTTGGTGGACATATAATTACTGGTCTTTTAGATTCCATTAGTGATGAGTTACCATTTGATATAGATATTTATAGTAGTAGTGATATTAATGCTTACAAATTAGCTAAAAAAGGATTTGTAGATCTTTTAGCTTTAGATGACCCGCAGATAGCTTTTTTGAATGATTTAGACTTTACACCTATTGCATATGATTATCTTGTTTTAGTTTCAAATGATATTTCAAAAAAAAGAATAAATAATATTAAAGATTTAAATGACTTAAATTTCATTTCAGTTAATGGATCGTCACAAAGATTAGCTTGGAATACCTTACGAGAAAATAATATTTCATTTAAAATAATTCAAGAAGTTAGATCAGAATTTGATGCATTTAAAATAGTTAAAAATTCCCAAAATTTATATACCTTCCTAAATGCTAGCTATTTTAAAGGAAATAATGTTTTAAAAGATGAAACAAAGCATGTTATAAGTTTAATCCAGATTAACAATTCAAAAAAAGAAATAAACGCATTGATTACATGTATTTTAGGCAATGGACAAAAATTAATAGCTAAACAAGGTTTTACACCTATTAAACCCTGGAAAATTCCGAAATAACTAAAAAAGTTAAAAAGAATAAAAAATTCAAGTTAATTATAAAATCAATCAAAAAAATCAAAAATGTAAAAATAAGTTAATAACTATTCATCATGTGAATATTCCTGTTATTATCAATAATACTCCTGAAATAATGTTTCCATAAATTATAAGATTAGAAATTGGTTTATTGAAATATTCTTCTTTGTTTACAATTATTTTATGGATTAAAAATGGAATAAAGCCTGCTATTCCTATTAGAATTGATATTATTATCTTTGTTTGTGGATATTGTATAATACAATACAAGCCATAAAAGAAAAGAAACAACATAGGTATGTGTAAAAGTAAAAAACCAGTGATTTTTCTAGGTAATTTAAGAATCTCCCATTCTTTTTCATAAGCTGATTCAATTTCATGTAAAATAAGTAAAGTAACCGTTAATATATACAAAAAAACAAACATAAAGTTCCTCCTCATCTTTACAAAAATTGAAATTTGTAGACAATTTTTAATAATAGTTTGTTATTAATAATTTTTATTTCCCATATTATTTTATAGTTCATTTTCCACAATTTTTAAATTTAAATAAATCAAATTATATTATTGTGAACTTTATAATATATATTTATAAAATATTTCTATAATATTTATTCTTAATAATATATAAACTACTAAAAATAGTTTTCATATACTCTCCCTAATAATAATTATAAGTACTTTCAAATAATATAACAACTACTGAAAAATAAGATAATAGCTAATTTTACAAAACATATTAATTCATATTAATAATATAAGCTAATTGTGTGGGATTTCATTGAGTAAAAATCAAGATCTTTTAGTAATAGGCCATACAGCCCTAGATTATATAATAAAAGTTGAAAAATTTCCAAACGCTAATACATCAACAACAATTGAAAACATGAAAAATTTTCATGGCGGAGCAGCGGCTAATGTAGCTATGGTTGGAGCAACCATGGGGCTTAAAACATCTCTTGTATCTGCAGTTGGAGGTAATTTCTTAGATTCTGATTATCATGTGAAAATGAAAGAATTAAAGATTGATACTGACTCTATGATTGTGGTTAAAGATGAAAAAACCCCAACAGCTTTTGTTGTAACTGATGAAAATCAAGACCAAATATTTTATTTTTATTGGGGAGCTGGAAAAAATTTTAATCACTCTAAACCTCCAAAAACAGCTATCAATAATACTGAAGCTGTGCATTTAGCTACAGGAAGTCCACAATTCAACTATAACTCTAGTATTATAGCAAAAGAAGAAAATAAAATAGTTTCATTTGATCCTGGGCAAGATTTACATATGTATAGCAATGAAAAGCTTGAAAAAGTTGTGAAAAATTGTACAATACTCTTTGGGAATCATCATGAAATTAAGAGAATATTAAACTCATTAGCTACTGATATAAATGGATTAAAAGATTTAGGACCAAAAATAGTAGTTAAAACTTGTGGAAAAGATGGAAGTATTATTTACTCTGATGATGGAAAAATAAAAATAGACCCTATTTATCGTCCAGCTATTGATCCAACTGGAGCTGGAGACTCTTATAGAGCAGGATTTTTATATAGTTACTTAAATGGAAATCCATTAGAAAGCTGCGCTAAATTTGCATCCTCAGTTTCATCATTTATTGTAGAAAAAGAAGGTTGTCAAACTAATATACCTAGTTATGAAGAAGTAAAAGATAGAATGAATGATTTTTATAGTAAATAAAAAGTAATAGATTTAAAAATCTAATAAAAATAGCTTTTTTCATTATTATATCTTTATTTTAATATTTTTTAAATTTTAAATATTTTAAACTTAATATTTTTTATAAAACCTTTAAAGTATTTTCAATAATTTTAATATAAATTTTTTCTACAATTTGAATTTTAATGTTTTTAAATTAACAAAACGAAATATTTAAATATATTGATATATATTATAATATTATTAATATATTGTTTAAAATGGTAATGCAATTATATGAAAGTAATGGTTGTAAAAAATAATTGATTTGGTAATTATTTATTATATGAAATATTTATCAGTTAATTATTCATAATATATTAAATAATAAGTTATGGAGTTGTCAAAGATGAATTTAAAAGATTGTATTGATTTTGCAAATGAAAATCCTGTTGCTTGGTTAGCTACTTCAGATGATAATCAAGCTCATGTAAGAGCTATGGCTATGTGGTATGCTGATGAAACAGGATTTTATTTCCAATCAGCTACTATGAAAGAATTAGTTAATCAAATTATAAAAAATCCTAAAATTGAAATAGCATTTTTCAAACCAGATGAAGGAACTGGAACAATGCTTAGAGTAGAAGGGCTTGCAGAGATAATTGATGATATTAAAGTGAAAGAAAAGTGTTTAGAAGATAGACCTTTTTTAAAAAGTCTTGGTTTAACTGCAGATGGAGATGAATTATTTATATTTAATATTTCTCATGGAAAAGCTCATTTTTGGAGAATGGAAACAAATTTAGATCCTAAAGAAATAATTGAGTTTTAAACATTCCAATTTTTTATAAATATTATTTTTTTCCTTAATTTATATCTCATAGATCAATTCCATTTAAAATGATAAAAATAATATTTTAAAATAATATTTTAAATATAAAAAATTTTTATTAATTATTTTTTTAAATAAATATATCTAATATATAGCAAAAATAAACCTAACAAAACCATTTTCCTATTTCTTTTTTTAAAAAAAAAATAATTCTTGACTATATAGCTATTTTTCAAGATTTAAATATATTAATAATCTAAAAATACATTTATTAAACTTAACATGATCAAATCGAGAATTATCTCATAAAAATGTGATTATAATGGTATATAATAATGAAGAACTTTCAAAAATTTTAAAAAATATGGCTATTGATTTAGGTGCAAGTCATGTTGGAATTGTAACTCAGGAAACATTGAAAGGTGGGCCTCCATCCACAGATTTAGATTCAGTATTACTTGGAGCTAAATCAGCCATCGTATTTGCAGTCCCATTTGATGAAAAGTTAATAGACCCTTATTTAGCTAAAAAAGATTTTTCACTAAATGAAAATAAGATACATAATACAACCTTTGCTGGGGGAATATCTCTTGAAATTGCGAGTTTTTTAGATCAGATAGGTTATGAAGCTGTTCCAATAGCTCCAAATTTTGTTTATAGAAAAGACACTCCTAATGGAATAAGGGATAGAAAACCAATTATTTCTCATAAATATTTAGCTGCAGCATCAGGAGTTGGATTTTTTGGTCATTCAGGGCATATATTAACAAAAAAACATGGTGCAGCTATTGTTCTTAGCTCTTTAGTAACAGATGCCAATTTAATAGCTACTGACCCAATGAAAAAAGATGAAAATTATTGTGATGAGTGCAAACTTTGTAAAGCTAGTTGTATTCCAAACTATATCTCTGATGAAAAGATTAAAGTTAATATTGGAAACAATAAATTCGAATATCAAATACCAAAAAGCCATTGGAGATGTATTCTTGTTTGTGGTGGAGCTACAGGCTTAGACTCTTCAGGAAAATGCTCAACATGGTCTCCAGGGAGATTCACACTCCCCAAAAAAGATAAAGATTTCGAAAAACTAAGAGAAAAGGCAATGCCTGCCTATGTTAAAAGAGAAAAAATAGACCCTGTATTTTACCACCCTGGTGTTCCAGAACATAAAATGCAGTATACTTGTAGTACATGTCAATTTATTTGTCACCCTAATAAAAAAACAAGAATCAAAAGATATAATCTATTTAAAAAAAGTGGAGTAATAGTTGAAGATGAAAAAGGAAATAGAAAAGCAGTGAGTCCAGATGAAGCAGAAAAAATAATTGAAAAAATGCCAAAGGACAGACAAGCCCTTTACACTGATTAAAAATATTAGGGTAAAAAAAATTAATTTTTTACAAATTAATAATTTTTTAATTAAAAGGAAATAAAAAGAAATATATCCAAAAAAATTAATGAATATTATCAAAAATCAGGTTTTAAGCTATGACAAATGGTAATTTGAAAAGATTATCTTTACTAAAATTTATCATGTGATTTTTCAAACAAATCATAAAGTATAAAATCTTAATTTTTTAAAAAGAGGATATTTAATGTATACAATTTATCCTAATCAGGACAAAAAAAGTTTATTTTTGAAAAAATTTGAAGAAAAGGCAAAAAAATTAGGTATAAATAGTATTGCTTATACAAAAATATCTCCAAAAATAGCTACTGAAAAAGATTTGAAATACAGCAATGCTATTGTAATGACCATTAAAATGTGGGATGAAATAATTAAAGAATCCCCAAGTGAAAAAGCTAAAGATATGAATAGTAATTTATATAAAAAATTCAAAGAGATAGCTTTTATTCTTTCAAAATATCTAAAAGAAAATGGTCACTGCACAAAACTTGTTATTCCTAATGAAAAATTGTTGAATTTGCCAATGATTGCTCAAAAAGCTGGATTAGGATATATTGGTAAAAATAAACTTTTAATAACTCCAAATTTAGGACCTCAAGTTAAAATAGCTGCTATATTAACAGATATTGAAAATTTACCTTTTTCTAAAGAAAATGAACATTCCTGGGTAAAAAATTATTGCAAAGAGTGTAAAAAATGTATTGAGGGGTGTGAAGAAGGTTCACTGCAAAATCATCCCTCTAATCTTGAAAAATCGGCTTTTAACCAAGACAAATGTACTGCTTCTACAAATGCCTGTAGCTATTGTATAGAAAAATGCCCTTTCTATATTGAAGGATATTTTCAAATAAGGGAAAAAAACCTTGGATGAATAATGAAATATGAAAAACATCCTTTAAATAGTTTAATCTTAAAAATTCTTTTTAATAATTACTTTTAGATAATATAAAAGATATTTTTATATTGAAGAATAGTTTAATAATCAATAGTAGTTATTTAAGAGATTAATTTAAGAAAAAATATCAAATAAAGTTTAAAAATATCAATTTCTTTTTAATTTCTATTCTTAAAATTACCAATTATTATTTAGCTATTTAAAAATTAATAGATGAGTTTATAAACTATAACTTTATTAATAAATAATATTCAAGCTAAATTAATTTAAATTCAAATAAACTTTATAAAATTAAATACTGTTTGAATAATATTTATTTAAGATTTAGAAAATTTTTAATTTTTTATATAATTTAAAATTTTTAATATTAATTTAAAAAGTATTAGTTTAAAAAAAAAAGGTTTTATATAAATTTAAAAAATTGATTTGTCTAAAAAAATTTTTAATATTTATATTAACTTAAAAATCGTGATTATATGACACAGATGGAAGATGCGAAAAAAGGAATAATTACAGAAGAGATGGCATCAGTAGCTAAAGTAGAAGGTGTTTCTGAAGAATTCATAATGAGTTCAGTAGCTAAAGGTAGAATTGTAATACCATCAAACGTTAACAGAGCTTTAACTCCTTGTGGTATAGGGGAAGGGCTTAGAACAAAGGTAAATGCAACAATCGGAACATCAACAGATATTGTTGACTTTGATGAAGAAGAAAAAAAAGCTCAAATAGCTATTGAAAATCAAGCTGATAGTTTAATGGAGCTAAGTATTGGTGGAGATTTAGATGAAATCAGAAGAAGAATATTAAACCTTTCTGATATTCCTGTTGGAAGTGTGCCAATTTATCAAGCAGCTATTGAAACTATACGAAAAACAGGTTCATCTATTGATATGGATGAAGAAATAATGTTTAGCACAATAGAAAAGCAAGCTAAAGATGGTATTGACTTTATGGCTATTCATTCCAGTGTTAATATTGAAACTCTTGCTCGATTAAAGCGTCAGGGAAGACAAGGAGGACTTGTTTCTCGTGGAGGAGCATTCATATCTGCATGGATTGTAGAAAATGAACGAGAAAATCCACTATTTAAAAACTTTGAATATATCCTAGAAATAGCTAAAGAACACGATGTTGTCCTTTCTCTTGCAAATGCAATGAGAGCAGGTGCAATAGCTGATTCTACTGACAGAGCTCAAGTTCAAGAACTTATCATTCTTGGAGAATTAGTGGATAAATGTCGAGAATATGGAGTTCAATCAATGATTGAAGGACCAGGACATATTCCAATTAATGAAATCCCAGCTAATGTTACAATACAAAAGAAAATGTGTGGACAAGCTCCGTTTTATATGTTAGGACCTATTGTATGTGATATAGCCCCAGGATATGATCATATTGTATCTTCCATTGGTGCAGCTACTTCAGCTAAAGCGGGTGCTAACTTTATCTGTTATGTTACTCCTGCAGAACATTTAGCTCTTCCAGGGCCAGAAGATGTTAAGATGGGAGTTATTTCAACAAGAATTGGTGCTTATGTTGGAGATATGGCAAAAGGTGTCCATAATGGTGAGAAAGACTTAGCTATGGCCAATGCAAGAAAATCACTTGATTGGGAAGAACAATATAATTTAGCTATTTGTCCATCTGATGCAAGAGCAATCAGAGAAAATAGGCCACCAGAAGATCCTGATACATGTACAATGTGTGGAAATTATTGTGCTGTAAAAATCGTTAATGAATGGTTAGACCAAGCAGAACCAGATTTCTTCGATGAAGTTTAACTTTTTTCTTTTTTATAATAAAACTAATTTATTTTTATTTAATTTTATTTAAAGTATTTATTTTCTACCTATTTTTTATTCAATTTTATTTTTAAAATTTTTATTTTCTATTTATTTTTTCATGAAAATATTTATAATATCTTAAAACAAAATTTTTATATTGTAAATAAGTAAATTTTTAATTTTCAATATAAAAATCATTATGTTGAATTAGATTATTACTATTTTTTATTTATATATTATAAAATTGAATTTTTATTAAATTATAAAATTCTTATTTAATAAGAAAATCCTTATTAAATTATAAAACTCTTATAAAATTCTTATTTAATAAAAAAAATCAATTATAATATAAATCAATCATATTTTTTAAAGTTATGATTTAAAACTTACTGTTAATTTAGTAGCTGGTGAAAAGATGAAACATTGGATTGAACGAATAGCTGATGAATTAAAAGAGTGGGATGTGGAAAAACATGTTATTGCAAGTGGCACATCTATATCTGGATCAATACATATTGGAAATTCTTGTGATGTTTTCATAGCTAATGCCATTGGAAAACAGTTAAAAGAAAGTGGAGAGAAATCTCTTACCATTTGGATAGCTGATGATCATGACCCTCTTAGAAAGGTTCCATATCCATTACCAGAAAACTATGATAAGTATTTAGGAATGCCTTATTCAAATATTCCATGCCCAGATGGCTGTTGTGGCTCTTTTGTAGAGCACTTTGAAAAACCACTTTTTGATGTTTTAGATGATTTTAAAATAGAATTAACGCCATACTCTGGTTTTGAAATGTATAAAAATAGTAGCTACAATGAATATATTAGAATAGCTTTAAAAAATGCAGATAAAATAAGAGATATATTCAATAAGTACCGAGAACATCCATTAGCTAATGATTGGCTACCTTACAATCCAATTTGTGAAAAGTGTGGAAGAGTAAACACAACCAATAGCTATACCTATGATGAAGACATTGTATCTTACAGGTGTGAATGTGGTTATAATGGAAATATGGATATTACTTCAGGAAATGGAAAGTTAACTTGGAGAGTTGAGTGGGCAACTCGTTGGAAAATCTTTGGAGTAACTTGTGAGCCATTTGGTAAAGACCATGCAGCTAGCGGGGGATCATATGATGTTAGTAAAATAATATCTGAAGAAATTTTTGATTATAAGGCTCCTTACCCTGTTCCTTATGAATGGATTACTTTAAATGGAGAAGCTATGAGTAAATCTAAAGGAGTTTTTTTTACTCCAAAACAATGGTTAGAAATTGGGTCAGCTGAAAGTTTAAACTATTTTATTTTCAGAAGTAAACCAATGAAACACAAAGATTTCTCACCTAATATGGCTTTTCTTGATTTTATGGATCAATTTGACAAGGTTGAAAAAGTTTTCTTTGATGAAGAAGAAGCACCATCAGAAAAAGAAGGTAAAAAGTTCAAAAAAATCTATGAAATAGCTCAAATTCAAGATGGAAAGCCACTACCATTTAGACCACCATATAGATTTTTAACAGTAGCTTATCAAATAGCTGGAGACAATAACGAAAAAATATTTGAAATTCTAAAGAAGAACTCACAGCTAACAAAAAGCTTTAAAAACAAGGAATTTAGAGACCTTACAGAAAAAGAGCTAGAGGAGTTTAATCAAAGAATCAATCATGTTAAAAATTGGTTGGATAAGTATGGTCCTAAGTTTGTTAAATTCCAAGTTATGAAAAAAATTCCAAGACTAGAGCTATCTGATGAAGCAAAAGCATTTCTCCTTGATTTAGCTAATTTACTCGATGAAAAAGAGTTTAACTCAGCAGAAAAGCTTCATGATGAAATGTATGAAATTCTTAAAATTAATGGCTTAAAACCACAAAAAGCATTCCAAGCTATTTATAAAATGATCCTTGGACAAAAACAAGGGCCAAAAGCAGCTTCATTTATTTTATCATTAGATAAAGACTTTGTTGTTAAAAGATTAAGAATGGAAGGATAAATAATTTCTTATTTTTAGTTATTATTTCATATTCTTTCTTTTATTTCTTCTTTAAAAAGTTATTTTTCATTATTTGCTATAAATATCAGGATAATCCTTTGAATTTATAAAAATAATAAAAAAAATAATTACAAAAAATTTATAAAGATTTATAAAATTTATCAATTGATAAAAATTATAAAAATTATAAAAATTATAAAAAAATAATTACAAAAAGTGGGATTGTCTATTTTTTAGTTGGAATTTTTTATTTTTCGTTTAATTTCCCATTTTTTGTTTTGCAATGTTAAATATTCTTTTAAACCTTTTATAGTTTTGAATATTTTCTTTATAGATTTAGGAAGGG
>JAITUQ010000048.1 GCA_031286225.1 Candidatus Methanorudis spinitermitis | reverse complement strand
CAACAAAATTGAAAACTATTTCAGAACCACCCTCCCTAAATCTATAAAGAAAATATTCAAAACTATAAAAGGTTTAAAAGAATATTTAACATTACAAAACAAAAAATGGAAAATTAAACAAAAAATAAAAAATCCCAACTAAAAAATAGACAATCCCCTTTTTCCAAATTTCTTTCAGCCTTAATTTTTGTAGCATCAAAGTCATAATCAGCACGAGATCTATCTTCCTCTAATTTAGATAATATTTTAGCTATTTCTTCATCAAATTCATCATTAACAACATATTCAAGACCAAACATTTTTATATTTCCAGCGTGTTTATTAGTTTTAACTCTTTTTTTCAGTAAAAGTCCCTTTGATGCATAAAAGACAGCATAATAAGAACGATTAATTGAAGTAGAATAATATTTATTATCAAAACTAGATTTAGCTGATTCCAAAGCCTCGTTTGATTTTTGAAAAAGAAAATCTATTTCATCCAATAACAACACCCTCTTGATCTACAGTAGAGTAAAAGGAAAAATCTTTATATTTTTGGTAATGTTCGATAGAGATTATTTTAGCAGATATGTATTCCATATGTTTATATACAACATCCATAACTTTACCATAAACATCATCCTCAATTTTAAATTCATCTTCCTCGTTCTTAGTGAAAATAAGAACATCTATATCTGATTCTTCTGTATCATCCCCACGAGCAACAGAACCAAATAAAATAACTTTTTCAATTTCAGGATGATTAAGAGATTTAGCAAAGTCAATAGCTATTTGTTTCCTATCCATCATTTATAATTACTCCTCATTTATTTTTTTTTCAATAGTTGCATCTTTTAAAAACTCATAGTAGCTATTGGTATAAAGGTCGTTTTGCTTAAATGAATATTGTATCTATCACCAAAGTTTTTAGTAAATTTTTCAATTGCCTTAATCTCATTTAAAATTAATATTGTAAAAGTTTTTCTTTAATTAAATATTTTTTAGCTATTTAGTCATTATTATAAAAATATTTTTTTTAAAAATTTAATTAGTTAATTATAAAAAAAAATTAAAAAAGTAATTATAAAACTGTTCTAGTATTAGAATACGAATATATGCAAATTAAATTGTTCAAATATTAACAATATTAAACAACATATATAGTACTTCTCCCAACTTTTTTGACATAGATAAAATATGATGCAAGAAATTTTTTTCTATTTATAACTCGTTTAATCATGTTTTCAACGATTTCTAGAGCTTTTTTCTTCATCTAATTATAATGATAAAATGATACATAAATGGATGAAAGTACTATATTATATAAACTGTTCTAGTATTAGAATATAAATATATGAAAATAGCTATTTATAAACAACCAATTCATCAATGCTCTTCCTTGGCATATTTCTACCTTTATCATTAGGATAACCAAGTGGAGTAAATAAAACTGGCTCATATTCTTCATCTAGTTCTAAAAATTCAATAGCTGCATATTTTTTAAATGCTGCAATATAACAGGTTCCAAGACCTAAATCACAAGCCGTAAGAATCATATGATCCATAACAATAGAGGCATCAATGTCACTAATATTTTTACCATCCCATGGTCTTGTCCATGCTTTTGATGGAGCAATAGCTACGCATAACACTATTGGAGCTTCAACAAACCAATGTTGAGGGTATATCTTTTTTAATGCTTCTTTGTGTTTTTTTGTTTCAATTACAAAAATTTTAAAGCCTTGGTAATTTACTCCTGTTGGAGCTAATCTTCCAGCTTCTAATATTTTATCTAACTTTTCTTTTTCAACTGGTTTATCTTCATACCCTCTTACACTATATCTATTTTTAATAACATCAAAGAATTCCATATAAATCACCTTAATGCAATTGTAGTTTTTTAAATAATAATCCTTATTACAGCTATTTTTTCATTCCCCTTCCTCTTTTGTTTCCAGCTTTTTTATAGTAAGGTTTAGGTCTAGTCTTTTTATTAGTTCCTTTTACTTTTGCCATTAATTCACCTCCATTACAAGAATTTAAATGATTATTTCATCCAGTAAGCTGTTTTATTATAAGCATACCAATCACACTTATATTCACTCCAACTCCAATGTAAAACATGAGCTAATTCATGATAAACAACAAATGGGTCTTTATAAGCAATTGTAACAGCATACTTAGTTTTTTTACCATAGTCCATTCGGTGAGTAATTCCTAATGTGTAATGATTTCCTGCAAAACCTTCATAAACTGTTGCATATTTACTTAACAAGTTAATACTTTTCTCATATGTATTAGTAGGATTAGGATAAGAAACCTTATTTTTATTATTTGATAATAAAGAGCCATTCCAATAAGCAAAATTTGGTTTAGATTCTATAAAAGTTTCTCTTTTTGCAACATTTCCAATTGAATCATATGCATTAACCAAGATAATAATAGTATTAATTTCTTTATAGCTAAGTTTAATATCTATAGACCAATGAGTATCATTCAACTTTTTAAAACCATGGTTTTGACCTCTAATTGATGCAACAATCTTTTTTGTAGAGTTGTCAGCTGAAGCATATACTTTAAATGGATCTCCTCCACGAATAGAGCTTACATTTGTATAAACTGAATAAATCTTTGGAGGGATATTATTTGCTGTTAAATGTGTAGAAGATTTAAAAACTTTATTTCTACTATCAATAGCTTTAATATTTACCTTATAATTACCAGTTTTAAAGTTTTTAGTCTTTAGATTATAATACCAAAATCCAGACTTAGTCTCAGTAAATTTATAGGTATTTTTTCCAGAAATACGTCCTAAAACTGATTTAATAGTTTTATCTGTGTAAACTTTTAAGTAAATATTAGTTCCTGATTTAAAAATAGAGTTTGAGGTTGAAATCATTTGAATTTTATTAAGGGAACTGTTATTATATATGGCAAATGATTTAGACTCTAAAAACAGATTATTTGAATCAGTATTATTCTGAATACCTATTTTATTATAATATACTGAATTTTCATCTATTTCAGCCCCATAAACAACACTAGTAATGCTTACAATTAAAATAATAAAAAAAGCAAAAGTTAATATTTTTTTATACATTAAAACACCAATTAATATAAAATAAAATTAAAATATATTCAATTTTTTCCTAAAATTATCCTCAATATTATATCTTTAAATGATAATATTTATAGTTCTTCCATTAAAATTCATAGAAAAAAATAAACACACTAAATAATAGGATAAATGAAAATTTAACTTTTAGTAGATTTTGTTTATTCTATCTATTTTATCAAATGTCTTATCAAAATAGAAAAAATTTTGTTTAATATTAATTATTTGAAGCAACTATTTTTATCAATTGTTATATATATACTTATATGTTTAGATAAAGAAACTTTTCAAAATTTAAATATTCTTCAATAAGCCTAAAAAATCATATTTTATTACTCAAAAAGAATTAATTATCATCATAAGCTAAAAAAAGTCATTATATTAATAAAACAAAAATAATTAACATCATAGAAACCAATAAAATCATTTTATTAATAAATAAATGATTAATATTCTATAAATTGTTAATTTTCGATAAAATTAAACATGATAAATATTTAAAAAAAATTAAGAGTGTTTAATGTTTATTGAAGTTTTTGGTATTGTAAAGTTTAGTGTATATTTATAAAACCCAGAATCTGATGTTTTTAATGCATTTTTATTGAAAACATGGATAACACCATCAATATGATCAATATTATTAAGTGAATCACTTAATGAAGAGTCACTAAGCCTTTCATCTTTATTTTTAGTTATTATAGTTAAAATACCATCTTTATATCTAATTTTAGAACCTTTAAAAAATAAAAAGTCAATTAAATCCTGTTTAATATTTAAATTAGAATCATCAAGACCCATAGTATATGTAGTTTTTATTTCTTCATCATTATTATCATATGCAGTTAACTCAACATCAACAGATGCATTGTATTCATTATTACCATTTAGATAACTTTCCATAATCTTTCCAAAGTAATCATTATGAGAAATATCTGATGTATCTAACTCAATTTTTAGTCTCCCATCATATGAAATATGATAAACTTCCTGATTTGGACCATTAGCTGATTTAGAATATATAAAATAGAAAGAACTTTTATAAGAATTATATTTTAAATCATAAGAAGAAACAGGAGTTAATTCTTCATTAACATCCAGTGATACGGATACAATAGCTATTGAGCTTATAATAGACAATACAATTACTAAACCTAACCAAGTAGGAATGATTTTTCCCCATGAAGGTTTTTTCAGCCTTTCTTTATCTTTATGAAACAACGAACTAAATTTAGCATCATAATCATGGAATTTTTCTCTTAAATCCTTTAAACCCATTATTACACACTCCTTTGATTAGTGTTGTAAAAATAATTTCCATTGTTTTTAGTAATAGCCTTAGCATTGAGGTATGCATCTATAGCACTATAAATGATTATTAAAAAACCTAAAATTGAACCGAAAGGATAAATAATATTGAATAAAACAAAAATTGCTAATACAAAAATTATTCCTTTTAATATCTGACCATTATAAAATTGTCCTAAAGAAAGAAATAATAAGGACAAAAAGAATGCAATAGCTGGGTTTTTACTATAAGATTCTAAGCTATTTACATCACCATCATCTGTAACAGATTCATCAGTTCCAGTAGTGAACATTTCCCCCATATTAATTTCATTTGTAGAATGTTCACTTACAGCAGATTCAACACTAGATTCGCCCACAGACTCATCGACAACAGGCACACCCACAGACTCATCAATGATAGATACACTTACAGACCCATCAACAACATACTCCCTCACAGACCCATCAATAGCATATCTATCCACAGACCCATCAACATCAGAATCACAAACACCAGGCCCATCAACAGACCCATCAACATCAAATTCAGAAACAGAGTCTTTGACACCAGACTCACCCCCAGATTCATCAACAACCTCATCAACTGGTTCATTTACTTTTGTTTTAATCATGGATTCAATTACACTAGTTTTAACCACAGGTATTTCTGCATTAGACTCAACAACAGGCTCATTTAAATTTAATGAACACCCACAATCTTCACAAAATTTAGCGTTAGACCAATTCTCATGCCCACAATTCACGCATTTTACCATAAAATCACAACTTCCATATCATAAACACTTAAAAAATTTTCAAATTACAGTATTAATAAAATTAAGGCAAAATTTCCATTTGAAAAAATTCTATATTTTTAAAAGTTAAAAAAGTGAAACTTTTCTTCATTGAAAAAAAAGTTTTAAAATAATAAAATCTCTGATTTTTAGCTATTTTAGATTTTTTATTTTTACTTTATATCCTAATTTTTTTAATTATTATAATAATATATTATTATTTTTAAATATAAATGATATTGTTAATTATTTTATTAAATAATATATTTTTTATCATGAAAATAAATTTTAATAAAAATAAATAATTATTTTTTGTAAAAAATTAATCCAATATCATAATTATTGTTATTTTAAAGCTAGATAATTATTAAAATCATTGAAAAAAGCCCCATGATAACAAATTTTACTTAATGTTTTCTTTAAAGATATATAAAAAACTTTACATCTAGATGTTTCCTATACAATATTTTTTAGATAAGGTGTTATGAATTTGAGAAGATATGGAACTTTTTGATGTCTTAAATAATAAAATTTCATCGAAAAATAAAATTAGATATTGAAAAACTAGATTTAAACACAAAAAATAGCTATTAAGACACTAAAAATATAGATTAAACACCAAAAAATATAGGTTTAGACCAAAGTAAAAAAAAAAAAACTATTATTGTTTTAAGGATTTGTTTTCATGACCATTATATAAAATATCTTCAACATCACAAAATTTTCTAAATCCTTCTTCTTCAGTAATTTCTTCATGAATATGAGCTATTAATCCTGGAATTCTCCCAATCATGAAAATTCCAAGACCTAAGTTACTTGAAAATTTCATATCTGATAATACAGCCCCATTTACACCATCAATGTTCAAATATATATTTTTTCTATTAAAAAGCTCTTTTTCAATAGCTAAGGCTAATTTTAAATGAGGACCTATAAAATTTTCTTCTATAACTAATTTTACAATTTTACTTCTTCGTGGATCTTTACTATGATATCTATGTCCAAAACCTGGAATTTTAAGACCTTTACTTAAATAGTCATCAACAATGTCTTTAGCTGTTTTATCAAAAAGATATGAATCATTATAGCTGTTTAAATCATTGATTACATCTTGAAAAAGAGTCATTGAACTTTCAATAGCTCCAGCATGCTTTTTCCCAAAAGAAAGTAGACCACCAGCTAATGCTACATTCATAGATGAACCAGAAGAAGCTATTAATCTAGAACTTTGAGTACTTGGTGGTGTTACTCCATGATCACAAAATGATATTAAAATATGATTTAATATCTTAGCTTCTTTTTTATTTGGCATCTTACCTTGTAAAAGTAAATAAACCATTTCAGAAAAATTAATATTATCTATTAATTCTTCTTGAGAATAACCTTGTGTAGTTATTTTGTTTGGTTCAATTTTTGTAATAGAAGTTTTCAATTTAGGTTCATTGATTTCAAGAATTTTTTTCAATGGTTTTTCTCCAATTGCCACGATAAAACCTCAATTATTATAAAAAGTTGTTAAACTAAAATTAAATCTTATATGATTTAATTTAAACTAATTTAATATAAATTATTAATATTAATTACAGTTTTATTTGATTAAATTCTCTTAGTATTTAATTATTAATAAGGTTTTATATAAAAAAATCTATAAAAATTTTTATAATGAAAAGGCTAATAAACCCCACAATATCAATTAACAAATACTATTTACAAGAGAAAAAAAAATAATAACCCCCACGATATCAACAATAACTACTATTTACAGATGAAGCCCCTAATGAAAACCATCATTTCAACATTGACAAATATTTACAAATGAAAATACTAATAAAGCTATATCTCAACAGTAGCTACTCTAGGTTCTACAAAACAACATGGTCTTGTAGCTACTATTCTAACACCACTTGTTCTCTGTGGTCCGATATTTATAAAAGATCCAATAGCTGTTGTTTTACCACCAAGTCCCATTGGTCCAATATTAGTTTTATTTAATTCATCCACAAGATAATTTTCAATACCAGATTGTATATTTAAATTTCCAAAAACCATAGCTTTTAAAATTAATTCATTAGCTTCAAAATGTGTTCTCCCAATACCTACAACTGGAATAGAAGGAGTACATCCGAGAAATGGTAAGGACTTTTTGAATCTATTAATAACTTGATTTAAAACTTCCTCATATGATTTTTTATGAAATACTCTATAAGTTTTAGCTCTTATCTCTGGTCCTCCTCCAAGTAGTAATAAATGAATCTTAATTTTATCCCCATCATATTTATCAACTAAAAAAGAAGGAGAATTTACCATTTCCCCTTTATTATACAATCCTTGAGATTGTTCAATTCTTTCTAAATCATTTCCTTTAACAGCCATAGCTCTTCCAGGTAAATTTTTAAATCCATTAGCTATTCCACTTTTAATTTCTTCAAAAAATTCTGATGAAATGTTTCTATCTTTAGCTAATTCAATAAAAACATGAGGAATCCCTGTATCATCACAAAGAGGTAATTTATTCATATTAGCTATTTCAACATTTTTAATCATTAGTTTCAATGCCCAAATAGCATTTTCTTCCTCTTCATTAGCTAAAAATTTTTTAAAAATAGCTAATCTATCCTTTGGATAAGATGTACTTCCAGCTATAATTGCATTTTCAATTTTTTTAGATAAAATCATAATATCAAAATTAATAAAAAATAATCAAGTATAATTGCCTATTATAAAAATTATAAGATTTAAATTTATTAAATAATTTATTTAATCTTTTTAGAAACAATAGCTTCAGAATAATATCTCTTAATCATATTTTTAACAAGCAACACTTGTTTAATTCTCATTGACGCTTCTTTTTCACTTGTATCCCAATTATGACGCTTAACTACAGATCCACCTGTTTTTAAATAAATTGGAGCACCTACTTTTATCATTTCAGGGACTTCAAAATGTCTGATAAATCCTCCAGTAGATTTAGGATTTTCTGTATGAATATCTATTGGAATATCGATAGCTTCACGAATAGCTGCAATCATAGATACTTGTAAATCACGAACTGGGTTGAAAGAATTCAAACCAATTTCTTCAAATAATTTAGCTGATGCTGGATTTCCTGCACCTGCATGAGCAGAAAGTTTGAATTTTGTATCTTTAGCTATTTCTCCATTCCTGCGAAGCTTAGCTAAAGTCCATAGCAAACCTTCATCATATAAAAGTATCCCTCTTACTCCTAATTCAATTGCTCTTTTTACATCTTCAATTGCATAAACTAAATTATCATATCCTCTAAGCCTATAAGCAATTCTTGAACCTTCTTTTGTTTGAGCTGTTGCACTAGTATCATAAGTAGCCCGTGGCCCAACGCTTAAAAATAAGTCTGTTTTAAATTCATTAGCTAATGACACCATTTCTTCAATCTCTTCATCAATTAAAAACATTATTCCTTTAGTTTGAGTTATTCTATGAATGAACACATCATGTTTTTCACAAGTAGCTATTAAAGAAGCTAAAATTGAAGGATTTTGAATTCCTGGAACTTCAAATCGATATTGACCCCCATCTGAAAACCTCTTTTTGGAAAAATAATCACAACCAGGTTTTTTAATTCCAAGTTTTTCAAGAGAAGATTTAGTTTCTTTCATTCTTACAAACCATATTATTTTATAAAATGTTTAAAAAGGATTAAAATGACAATAAACATTAAAATTGTTTTTATTAATTTTTAAATAGTTTTAATAGGCTTAATAGCTTTAATAATTTTAATAATTTTAATAATTTTAATAATCATTTAAAGTGATTTATAAATATATTATACTAAATTGTGGAAATCTTATAAATATAACTATAAATAATTTTTTTATTATAAAAGTTATATACTAGTATTAAATTTATACAAAAAATAATTTAATAATTTATAAAAATTGTCTATCTACAATATTATAGATTTACAAAAAAAATAATCTTAATTAAAATTTATTCATAAACCTATTGAGCTATTATTATTCTTTTAATGGCAAAAATTTATCATATCTAAATTATTTTCTATACAATAATCTATATTTTCTTTCAATCCTTTTATATGCATATACATAAATTCACTATCATCATATTCAGCATTCATATCCAATGGATTTACTTCATATTCCTCGCTTATTTTTACATCCTTTAATATATCTTGTAATTCTTTTAATCTTCTTTTATAACATATTCCTATAATTGGCCAATCATCAATCAATGGAATATTAAATGGGTGAATTTCCTCAAATAATATGTCATCAAGGGTAAAATCAGCTACTGCGAAGTTTTCATCAAGATATTTGTCAATTAAATCAGTTTCATAACCTAATTTTATTTCCTGAGTATAAGGTAACTTTTCACCTAATGCTACACTTATACAAATAATTGCATATCCATAAGCAAAACCTGAATTTTCATCATATTGTCTATTTCTTATAATATCCTCCAATGCCCTCTCAGGTGATGTTTTAAATCCTTTAGGTAAAAAATCTTTATAATGCTCAAAAGTATCTGTTTTTTTTATTGATTCAAAAATATTTTCATTATTAGAACCAAATATAGATTTTATTTTATCAGTGTCAATACCATATGAAAAAATATAATACCCCATTGTTTTATCCTCCAAACTCATTTTACAATATCATAATCCATTACTTATTGTCAAACTCAGTTTATAACATGATAGTCCCTTGTTTATTTCTAAAATTCATTTCATATTATTAATAACTCTAAATTACAATTATCAAATTTATTTATAGTACTAAAAATCTAATTTCTGGCAATTAGGACAATAATAAATAGTTCCACCTAAATAAGATTCTTTATTGAACTTCCCACCGCAAGAAGGGCATGGATTTTTAAAATTTTTAGATGATAAGATTGTTTCATATTTCCCAGACTCTCCAAATAAGGTCTTTTCAGTATTTCTACCTTTGTTTTCTCTCATTTGTTTAAGAGTTTTTTTCACACTTTCAAATAATTCATTTTTATCTTTTGTTCTCAGCTTTTTAATTTTAGTTTTAGGATGGACTTGAGCATTAAATAATATATCTTGAAGAGTGCCATTACCAAGACCAGGTATTCTTTGTTTAGTAGCTAAAAAAGATTTAATAGATGTGTTTGGAGGAACTTCATCAATTAATTTTTCAAAATATTTCTTATTAAAATCATTATATAATGGAGAAGGTTTTTCTTTAGCTAGATCATAATATTCATTCTCATATTCCTTAGATTTTACAGCGTGTATTTGAGCATACATCTGAGTTGAACATGTTAATGATGATGAATCATCAAATTTGATTAATAGCTGGTTTTTTTCAGGAATTTCTTCATTATTAGAGTGATATCTAATATTTGCTCCATCTCCAAAAACAATTTTTATATCTTCAACTATAATTTCTACTAGTCCACCATATGCAGAGCTTTTTCCAACTATTTTTCCTTTAAGTAAGCCATCATATCCTTTGGGATCTTCATAATAGAAAGCAAATTTATGAGGATAATTATCAGTAGCTACTGTGATTATTTTTTTCCCTTTTATTGTTTCATTTAATTGTTCTGCAATAGTATGACTTTCTGGAATTTCCAACATGAATATTCCTCCTGATCTTCTTTATACTATTATGTATTGAGATTTAAATTATTAACAAATAATTAAATCTTCTTTACATTTATATATCGAGATTTAATTGACAAATAGATAATTAAATCTTGAATTAGCTTAAATACTAGGATAGAATCCATAATGCTTATATGAATTGGCTTTCCAATTAGTTACATAACCTAATCGATTTCCTTTATAAATCCCATCTGCCACCATCCATTGATCATCAATAAGGACTTGTATCCAGACATGAGCAACAGTAACCTTAGCTAAATCCCCTTTAGTAAAATCACATCTTCCATTTACATATCTTACTGGTATATTACTTGCTCTAAGTAATGAAACCAACGCATGGGAAGTATCAACACAATTTCCCCTGCGATTTTTTATGGTATTTTCACCACCATATTTTGTATTACTATATCTAGAGTATTTAATATTATTTTTTACCCAATCAAAAATAGCTTCAGCTTTGGATAGTGTCGTATTATGATTTTTGGTTATTTGATTAGCTAATTCTTTTATATATATTCCATTACTTGGAGCATTTTTTGTTGAAACTAAATATTTATTAAGTGAATCTTCTTTTTTATATTTACTAAACAACTCTATTGTGTAACCATTGTTATTAATAGGACTTTTTTTAGACATAGATATGGTAATTTTATTAGTTAATTTACCATTACTATCAGTTTTACTTAAAAATTGAGAAAAAGTAAATATCACTGTTTCATATTGCATATTTCCTAAATTAGTTTTGACATAGTTAGGAACCCTATTATTCTTATCAATAAATCCAATAATAGACTTAGAATAAATATACATCTCTTTAAAATAAATATTACCTTTAATATTTGACCCAGATGGTGTTTTTGCTTCTTTAATATTATATTTAATAGTTATATTATTTTTTAAATTTTCTTTTTTATTAATCACAGTTTTTGACATTAAATATAGGAATTGTTCAGTTGAATAGTTCTTGTTTAAAATTTTAATAGTCTCTGGTAATTTTTCATTTTTGTAGATATAGCTATAAAGAGATTTAGAAGATTTAATTATATCATTTTGAGATAATGTAGTTGAATCATTAAAATCAGCCGCATAGCTAATATTAGTTAAAAATAAGCTACTTAAAATAATTATAGAAGCTAATAAACAAATCGAAAATAAATTCCTTTTTTTATTCATTATTATATCCTCATATATAAAATATTCAAATATAGTGAATTATAAATTTATTTTTATAAATAAAATTTTAAATAAATAAAATCAAGATTTACTAAGTTTTCTAAAATCTTCAATTTTACAATGTTAGAAAGTCCTCGAACCTTCTAAACTTGAAAAAATAAAAATTTTTTCAAATAAACTTTTAAAAAGATATTTATCTTCTTAAAACTATTTAAATTTTAAATGAAGAAAATATAGATTTTTTAACTTTAAAAGCTAAATCTTCTAGAACAATACTATTATAATTTATTGATAATTGAATATTTTCATGAAATCTCTGATATTTGAAGATTCAAGATTATTAATAAGTTTTAGTTTGTTTAAATCAAAATTAGGATTAAGAGATCCAAATTTTTTCAAAATATCTTCTCTTTTAAAAGGATTCTCTACTTCTCCTTTAGGAAGCTTAATAAAATCTTTGAAAGTTCCCTTAGTAGTTTTAATTATTGTCTTTGAAGGGCGATAATTTGGAGTTAAATCATTAAATTTATTATTTTCTTTAATAACAATTTTATTTAAAATATTTTTAAATTCATAGCTATTAAAATCAATATTTTCTATGATTTTCAGAGTGGCATCATCATGAAGAGTAGCTATAGCTATTGCATAAGGTAAACTTTGTTTTAAATCTTCTTTATTTTTAGGATGAAAATTATTATGTTTTGAAGCTATTTTATAAGTTTCTATGATGATTTTTTCAATATTTTCTTCTTCAAAATCATAGAAATTATTATTACTATTACTATTATTACTATTATTAGGATTATTATTGTTGATATCATTAATCATTTTTCTTTTTGCAGATAGTGTAGAATCAATTGATGAATGTAAATGTCTACAAAAGGGATACATTTTAAAATAAACATCATTTATATGATATTTTCCAACTTCATTATCTAAAAAGTCTTTTAAATAATTTTCATCATTTATTAGTCTATTAAATATTTCATCAAATGATACTGTAGCCATAGCTTTTAAAAACCCTTCATGTCCTTCAATAATAGATTTTACTCCAGTAAATCCATTTTTTGCTAAATATGCAGATAAAATTCCATTGAAAACAGCTTTTCCAGCATGTAATTGTTTTCCCATAGTTCCTTTATGATCTGATTCCAAAAGACCAGAAGATTGAGTTCCACATAATCCAATTGCAGCTATTGTCTGATCTAAATCTAGCTTTAAAAGCTTAGCTACTGTAATTCCAGATGCAAATGTGGTTATTGTTCCAGTACTGTGAAATCCCTGATTTCTATGATATGGATTAGCTAATTTTCCAAGAATAATGGCTATTTCATATCCACAAATAATGGCTTCAAAAAATTCCTGACCTTTTAAATTTTCTGCTTCGCAAATAGCTAATGCAGAAGAAAAAACAATAGAACCAGGGTGTAATTGAGCAAATCTATGACCATCATCCAATTCAATCCCATGAGCAGAAATTCCATTTATAAAACCAGCTCCTAATACATTAGAATAAGTACCTCCAATAATAGAACACATTTGATTATCCCTATCTGAAAAAAATTTCAATTGATCCAATGCTTTAATAGCTATTTTAGAACTTTCTTCATGAAATCCTCTATTAGTTACTCCTAAAAAGTCTATAAAACATAATTTAGCTTTTTCAATAGCTATTTTAGGAATATTTTCATATTTTAAATTTATAGCAAATTCAGAAAGTTTTTCTGCAATCATTATACAATCTCATTAAATATGTTTTTAGATGAACTAAGTCATAAAATTAATAATAGCTATTGAATTAGATTTATAATAATTAATGATTATTAATTTCAATTGTTTTTAAAGATAATTATTTTAAAGTTATTAATTTTATTAAATAAATTTTATTATTAAATATTTTTATTATAGTCTATTACCAAAAGTTTGCTACAGATGATTTAATTTTGAAAATATTTAATATTTATAAATATTTTTTAAACTTAGATTAAAGGATTTTTAGAAGTTTTTAAAAAATCATGAAAATTATCATTTGTTGCAATTTTTCAGTAATGTACTATAATAAGATAGATTTTATTATAACTATTTTTATTAAAAAAATGATTTAAAAGTTTAAAATATTTAATAAAATAATTAAATTATTAAAATTAAACTTACGAAGCAAAATTTATTAAAGTATATGAAAAATTATTTATTCATCCTAGAAATTGGTTTAGATAAGTGTCGTCTAGCTGAAACAGGAGTTTCATAAAATTTGTTTTCAATCAAATCTCTTTTCTCTTCAATAGCTATTTTTTTTCCATTTGGAAGTTTATGTCCACATTTCCTACATTTAAAACCTTTATTTAGTCCTGCTGATGTCATTCTTTTTCCACACTGACACATAGGATTTTTAAATTCTTGTTTTTTAGCTAAAGAAAGAATTTTAATTTTTTCTATGTTAAATGTTCCACCACAGCCAATTCCTCCAAATAACTGAACTTGATCACTAATTAGAAGCTTTTTAATTACTTTCCTAAAGTTTTTAGTTGGTTCATAAGCTGCAGCTTCGATTTCTCCAGATTCATCTTTTAAGGAGAAAAAAACATGTCCTCCTTCAATTATATGGGGTTCTTTAATTATGGTTCCACTTACTATGTAAGACCCATACTCCTCCATATCGTTTATATTAGCTATTTTTTGAAGGTGCATATCAGTATGTTGATTTGTCTTGAAAATACATGACGTTTGAATAGTTTCATTGGCTTTTATAATATTTTTAGCTGTTTTTAGAATATCTGGAGATTCTCCTCTTATTCCAAAAAGAATAGGGCATGGTGTTTTTGGTTCAATAGCTATGTATTCATTATTGTAATCAATATTCTCAAATGTTTCAGGAAATGTTTTCCTATCCATTTCAATAACAGATAATTTATCAATATTCCGTTTCTTACCATAGTTTTCTTTCATTCTATAAGTAAGAAGTTCATAAGTATAATCTTCAAGTGGACAAGCTATTGCTGCAAGAGAACCAATAATTCCTCTTCCTTTTTTAAATTTATGAACTTCAGCTCCAATTTTATTTACAATTTTTTCTGCTTCCTTTATTGAAATTATTGAATAAATTGCCTTCATTGCATAATTTTTCATTGCTTCTGTTATTTCACCTTCATAAAAAACAACACCAGGATTTGTATTTTCATGACTCATTTGAGAAAGATCTTCGATATTTTTAAGAATGATTTTTTTAGCTAATTGAATTTTTGTCATTTTTTCTTCAGAGTTTTCATGAAAAACCCCATTGGAATTTTCCTCACTTTCCTCATCAATAGCTATTTTAAATGAAATTCCTCCATTTCCACGAGTTTTAAATTTTGCAAATGGATTTAACCGAATAAGACGAGGATACCCTGAAATTCTTATGTTATTTTCTTTTAATTGGTTAATGGTATGGCAAGCTAAGTATGTTGTGCACATTCCATCTGGAGAGTCAGTATCATCAATACCAACATGTAATACTCTTATATAATCACCCTTAAATTAGAATTTAACATATTATAATTTAATTAAAACAATATTGAAAAAGTTAATTATATAATCTTAATTTTAATCCTTAATAATAAAAACAATTAATTTAATCTTTATTTAAAAAAGAAAATTAATTAATATAACCTTTTAGACAATCCTTATTATTTTGATATTTATAATCCTGCTATTTTGATATTTATAATATGATTATACAATTTTTTTAATAAATTTTTTATAAATATTTTTAATAGATGATAATATTATAATTGTAAAATTTTTTTAATAAATGTTAATTATTATAGCTAATATTTATATTGAAAGTTATCAAATATATATTAAATAATCATATTTCTTAAATTGAGATTTAGAGGTTTTCCTATGGAGGCAAAAAACAGAAATCAAGTCATTGATGAAATAAATCAATTATTGCTTAATGGAGGATTTAAAACTTCTCAAGTTTACTATCAAAGCTGTTTTGATATGGTTGCACGGAAAAAATTGCTTTTAATTTTATTAAAAGTATTAGTAAATATTGATAGTATTAATGAATCTCATGTTCAAGAAATAAGAAAGGTAGCTAATACTTTTTTAGCATCCCCTATTATTGTAGGAGTTAAATCTAAAACAACAAAACTTGAAGAAGATGTTGTATATGAAAGGCATGGTCTTCCAGCTATTGGTATTGAAACTTTAAAAAACATGGTTTTATATGATGAATTCCCTGAGATTCTAGCTGATAGAGGAGGATATTATATTAATATAGATGGAAATATTTTAAAAGAATATCGTGAAGAATATTCTCTCTCTTTAAAGGATTTAGCTGATTTAGCTCATGTTTCACGTGAGACAATATATAAATATGAAAATGGAATTGTAAGAGCTAATTCTGAAACAGCTATGCTGTTAGAAGATATTTTAAACATGAAAATAACAATAGATATTGATTTATTTGAAGTTCCAAAAGATTTAGATGAATCTGAACAGATTACTAATGATGATAAAACAAAAGACCTAGTTAATTTAGGTTTTGGTGTTATTGAAACTAAAAAAACTCCTTTTGATGCATTAGCTAAACTAGATAATAAATCAACACCAAATAATGAAAAGATTTCTAGAGTAAAATCTTACGATGAATCTCCTTTAATAGCTAGCTTAGAAAAAAATAGAACATCTAAAACTCTTCAAAATATAGCTATTAGCTTAAAAGATCTTTCATTAATAACAGAATCTGATCCTTTTTTTATAATAAATAATGAAAAAATTAAACATTCTTTAGATGGAATTCCAGTTATTAAATCCTGGGAACTGAAAGAAACTGAGGATTCCGCAGAATTTTTAAAAATTATTAAAGAGCGAAAAAGCTAGTCGATATTAGCTTTTTTACTTTTACATATTAATTTATAAATCTAAATAATATAAATCAAATGTTTGAGCATTTTAAAGATTATTCAGTAATTCAAAATCCATCTCAACTTCTTCTTCACTTGCTACTCCAATAGCTACCATATCAACATAATCCAATGTCTTTAAAAAGTTAAATGCTTCTTTTGGTTCTTGGATTCCACAAGCTAATATCTTACTGGCAATTATTTTTTTATCAAGTTTTTTTAAAAGAACAGCTAATTCTTCCCGCTCACCGTCCATAAAAGATTCTGAATCCATCATATATCCTAATTTATTAATTGGAATCATATAAAAATCAAAAAGGTCTAAAATCGGAGAATCAATTAATTTTTTTGTTGTTTTAAATGGAAAAGATGTTATTAGACCTGAAAATATTTTTTGTTTTTTAATTTCAATTAAAATTTCTTCCAATAACTTAAAATCATGGCTGTCAGTTATAAACTCATCAATAAGTATGATTAAACTATTCAAATTAGCAAATAGTCTGATATCTTCTTTCCAATTAGCTTTTTTGGCTTTTTCAAAATCAGGGAAAACATAATCAACATTAGTTTTTCCAATTGTAGCTATGATTTTCATGTTTTTTACTTGGGCTTTCTCTAATCCTTCAATTAAATAGCTATTGTTTACTAAATTAATAGTATTTATTCCTATAGTATTTGCTTTTTTTATAATTTTAGCTATGTTTTCTGGATTTTTAGATAAATCTAATTGATATAATCTGGACCTATGTCCAAAATAGCTTTCTCCTGTTAAAGGAGCCGAACCTAATATAATCCTTGGAATTTCTATATTTTTAAAGACTAAATTTTCATTGAAAATATTATCCCTACTAAAAAACTATTATTTACTCTTTTTCAACAACAACAGCTGTACCATATGCCAGAACTTCTTGCATAATGTCAGATATTGCATCTGAATCATATCTGACAGCTATTAATGCATTTGCACCCATTTTTTTCGCATGCTCTATTAATCTATTAAGGGCTTCATCTCTTGAGTCTTCCATCATTGATACATATTCTTTGATTTCACCACCAAAAACAGATCTTATTCCTGCTCCAATTTGCCCACCAACACCTCTGCTTCTAACAGTTAATCCATAAGCAAAACCTTTAGTTTCAATTATTTTATAACCTGGGACATTATTTGCACTTGAAATAACAAATTCTTCTATTGCAACCATATTATCACCTTAAACACTTAAACATAATAACATATTACTTAATCAAAACATGATTAAACACAGTACTTATCAATTAAACAGGATAACAATATATATTTAATCAATAAATATGATTAAAATCTATTTAACCAATTAAACCCGATTAAAACATACTACTTAATCAATGAATAATTAATATATCCCTATTGAATCAACTGAATAAAAATATAAATTAATATTCTAAATAATTTTATTAAGCTATGTTTTAATAGATAATTTTATAAAAATAACCTAAATTATCTAAAATTATATAAATTAAAAAGTTATTAAATAAAACTATAATTAAATATTAATTAATCAAGTTAATTAAATATTTTTAAGTTTTGATATTATTTAACTATTATTATATTAATTTTTTCTAAGATTAAAATTTATATGATTATAATTAGCTATTTTCTAATAATCTAATAAAAAAATAATTTTATTCTCGAACTTAGCTATTAACCATGTGAAAAGTCTTATGGGTGAAGAAATGAAAGTAATTGTTGCAGATACAATAAATGAACAAGGTATTGATAATTTAAAAGAAGTATCAGAAGTTGTAGTTGATACTAGCATAAGCCCTGAAGAATTGCTTAATACAATAGGAGACTATGATGGAATAATTGTAAGAAGCAGGACAAAAGTCACAAGAGAAGTTATTGAAAAGGGTAAAAATCTTAAAATCATAGCTAGAGCTGGTGTTGGAGTAGATAATGTAGATGTAGAAGCAGCTACTGAAAAAGGAATAATGGTAGTGAATGCTCCCGAATCTACCTCAATAACCGTTGCAGAACATACTTTAGGTCTTATGCTATCTGTAGCAAGAAAAATAGCTATTGCTGATAAATCTGTTAAGGAAAATAAATGGGAAAAAAGTAGATTCATGGGCGTTGAGCTAAGGAACAAGACCCTTGGTGTTGTAGGAATGGGAAGAATTGGTTCTCAAGTAGTAAGTCGATGCAAAGCTTTTGAAATGGATACAATAGTTTATGATCCTTATTTACATAAGAATCTAGCTAAACAAATGGGAGTTCAATTAACTGATCTTGAGACAGTATTGAAGAATGCTGATTTTATAACAATACATGTTCCTTTAACTGATGAGACAAAACATTTAATTTCAACAAAAGAGATAGAAATGATGAAAAATAGTGCTTTTATAATCAATTGTGCAAGAGGAGGTATAATTGATGAAGATGCACTTTATGATGGTTTAGTTAATAATGATATTGGTGGAGCAGCTCTTGATGTTTATGAAAAAGAACCTCCTGCAAATAGTAAGTTATTGGAATTAGATAATATTGTCTGTACCTCTCATATTGCAGCTTCAACAAAAGAAGCTCAAAGAGATGCAGCCATTATTGTAGCTAATGAAGTAATCAAAGTATTAAAAGGAGGAACTCCTAGAAATGTTTTAAATATGCCAGTAGTAGACCCTAAAACATATGCAAAGATTAAACCTTATTTAGACTTATGTAAAAAGTTAGGAAGTTTTATTGCTCAGTCAATAGCTAGTCAGATAAAAGAATTAGAAATTGTATATTGTGGTGAACTTGGAAAAACTCCAAATCAGGACATTTTAACTAGAACAATTCTTCAAGGAGTTCTTAATCCTGTTTTAAATGATCCAATTAATATGATTAATGCTCCAACAATAGCTAAAGAGAGGGGAATAAATATAACTGAAGGTAAAACATCTGATGCTAAAGGTTATGATTCATTAATTAAAGTCAGAGGAATTAGTGAAAATGATGAATTTTCTATTGAAGGAACAGATTTACATGAACCTACAATAATAAAAATCAATGATTATTGGGTTGATGTTAAACCAGAAGGACATATGTTTATAGCTAAATATCATGACGTTCCAGGAGCTATAGGAGCTATTGGAACAAAATTAGGTGAACGAAATATTAATATAGGTATAATGCAAGTTGGAAGAGATACAGCTGGTGGAAAAGCTATAATGATTCTTACAGTAGATCAAAAAGTACCTGATGATGTTTTAGAAGAAGTGAAAAACTTAGACAATGTTTTTGATGCTGTTGGATTAAAACTCTAATAACAAATACATATTATTTATAGTTTAATGGTAAATTTTATCCTAATAAAATTTTTACCTTTTTTTATTAATATATTGATTAAATTTTATCCTAATAACATTCTTACATTATTTCTTTATAGTATTAAGATTTATTTTGCTTTAAATTATCTATCAAATATTTTTAATTTAAATATTTTTAAACAATTTTATATTTTGCAAACTCCCCATAACGATTATATGTTAAAATACAATTCTCATCATAGGGTCTACAAATTATCATATGAAATAATCCTGTTTTTGCAAAAGTAGCTAAATCTGTTCCAGATGGGAGTGCAGTTGGTCCAGGATGACTATGAACTGATCCCCAATTACTTGTCATTACTGGAAGCATTCCAGTTTTTATAATAGCTCCTTCTTCAGAAGTTTCACCAGGCAAAAAAAACAAGTTATCAATATGGAGAATTTTATTCTTGATAGAAGCATCAAAAAGAGCAAAAAATTCAAAAGGATCCGCATTTTTAGCATAATAAATAATAGAGTCTATTACTTCTTGATCTATATGGACTTCCTCAAAATGATATTTACTAATACCGAAAATTTTTGAAAATAGTTTACCAAAATCCAAAACAATTCTCCTTTTTATTTTTAAAGTACTTAATAATATTAAAATAAAAAATTATTAATAATATTTTTAATTAATGTTATAATAATATTTTTTTAAATAAAGATTCAACATAATAAACAATGAATTATTTCACTTATTATAGCTATATGTTAGATTATACCTATATCTTTAAAAAAACTTTCATCAAAGATAGATAATTCTTCATCCACAAATAAAATATTCCTAATAGAAGATTCTTCTTTTTTTGTTATTGGATTAATACCTTTTATAAATTTTTTCTTTTTATAAATTGCTATTCCTCTTTTTTCCCAGTTAGGTTTTTTACTTAAATTAATTCCTTTTTTAGAAAATAAAAACTGATGAATATCTGATGATTTTAAAGTTCTCATTTTCTCAGTAGCTTCTTTTTTAGATAAGTCTTCTCTCAAAGCCCAGTATCCATAGCTATTGACATAATTTCTCCAAGCTTCATCCTGTCGCCATTTAAAATAAGTAAAAACATCTTCAATAGCTACTGGTATAATCCGAGAATCAAAAGATACTAGAAAATCTAAATTAATATCCTTATTTAAAAGCTTAATTTCCAAGTCACTTAAAGTTTGATTTTTTATTATGAAGTTTTTTTGTAAATGTAAAGTTAATGAACTCGAGGCCAAACTTGGAAAAACAGAGTTCAATTTCTCTATCCTAGCAGAAAAAGGAATTTCAGACAATAAAACATTAATTTCATCTGAAAAAGTATAAATAAGTAATGGAGAAAACTCTTTAAAGATATCTGTAGCTACTTCAACCATTGATTTAGAAAAATGGATATCATAAGGTTTTTTTAAATTTAATTTCTTAGATAAATTATGAAATCTACGACCATCTAACCTCAAGATTATTTTTGAACTTTTTGGAACTTTAAGGTTAGAATATGTTTCATAATCTTTCATTAAATCCTTCCACTTTAAAAATTAGAATATATTTCAAATATTTCATTAAATTCACAGATTATAAGTTGATTTAATCTTTAAATAATTTTATGTATCCATTTATTTTTGTTGTAACTTAATTCCCCATTGGATTTAATCTTAAACTTATTCTATGTACCCATTATAAAGTTTTCATTTAGACTTTTTAAAAGTTTTATAGCTGAGTAAGCAGCTAAAAGACTAGTTTTTGGATTGACTTCACAAGGTAAGTTCTCTGTTCTTGTTTTAAATTCGCCAAAATCCCCTTTAATTAGTACTTCATGAATATTTTTATCAACTTTTGGATCGACAATGATTTTAACATTTATATCTTTATTGCAAGCTAAACTTAAAGTAGCTGCAACATTAATATTTACAGGAAACTTTTTAACAGCTTCTGAGGCTTTTCCTTCAAAAAGAATTTTTTCTCTATAAACCTTTTTTCCAAGTGATATAGGAGGTTTCCTAGTGGTTAAAGTAACTTTATCTATTTTTCCCTCAGATGCTGCTTTGATTCCATCCAATCCCACAATAGCTCCTGACGGAATAAATATTTTAGAATTATTATCATTAGCTACCTTTTGCATTTGTTTTCTCAATTTTTCATCCATTAAAGCCCCTATACTCATTATTATTATATTTTTTCCATTTTCTAATATTTTCAAACCATGACCCTCAACAGAAGATGGAGAAGCAGTTTCCAAAACTAAATCAACATTAGCTATCATTTCATCAATATTAAAAACAGCTATTCCTTTAGCTAATGTAGCTAATTTTTTTGATTGTTCAAAATCACGATCATAAAAATATTTAGCAATAATTCCATTATCTTCCGATGAAATATTGTTTACTATGAAATTAGCTATTGCCCCACAGCCTAAGATGCCTAATATCATTAAATCACTTATTTATTTTGAATTTTAAAATGAAAAATTTTTTGATGGAACTTATTAATGAATAAATTAGAAATAAATTATATTAAATCAGAAAAAAATTTAAGAATTAATATAATTATTAAAAATAAAGTTATATTAAAATCAGAAAAAAATTTAAGAATTAATATAAATATTAGGTGAAATTCCTTGAAATGCAAAAAAGAAATATTATTTTATACAGTTACTGTATATACTCCATTAAACTACATCACGTTCCTCTATTTTAGGTTCTTCTTTTCTAAAATCTTGAGGATCAATTAACATAATATCCCCAATAGCCTTAACTTTATCAAAGTCAACATTTAATAATCCTTCTTGTAAAGGTCTTAATTCATCATCATCAGGAACTATCTTAAAACTATTTTTAAAAACTTCTTTAAAGCTAACATCTTTTTTTCCTGGTTCTAAAGCCTTTAGTTGAAATTTAGAGACTGTTCCCAATTTCATATTAAGAACAACATCGGAAACTCTCCCAACATATTCTCCAGCAATAGTATAAATATTTAAGCCGTAAAGATTGGAAATTTCTACCATTTTTTTCACCATTGCCCTATTATTAGTTCTGTTCTTCAAGATCATGAGGATCAATTAACATAATATCCCCAATAGCCTTAACTTTATCAAAATCAACATTGAATAAATCTACATTTCCATTATCAACTTCATCTTCTTCAGATTCTATCCAAAGACCTTTTTTAATAACTTTTGCAATATTAAAATCTTCATTTTCTTTTGTTTCATGGTTTAAAGCTTTTACTTGAATTTTAGAAATTGTTCCTAATCTCATATTAAGAACCACATCTACAATTCTCCCTTGGTACTTTCCTGCCATAGTATAGATATCTAAATCATGAAGGTAAGAAATTTCTACCATTTTTTCACCCTTATCATCTTATAATAATATAAAATCTTACAATCTTGAAAGCAAAAGTGATATACTATTTGTAGTTGATTCAATTATTACTTTCTAACAAGTGTATTTATACCATTTGTTCAATATAAAGTTATAGTTTGTAATGAAAAATAGATAAACATCACCAACTATTAAAATTTAAAAAATAAGAAATTATTAAAATAATGGAAAATATAATCACATATGTTGATTAGAAAGAAGTGAAATTTAGAGAGTAATAAATACAAGAGAGATAATATGTGGGATACGACAAAAGATTACCGACTTTTAATTGCTGAAAAATCCATTGATTTATTTATTAAAACAGTTGGAGGAGGAAGTTTCAAAGGGCGTTGGAATAAAAAAATGGCTATAGAAAGCGCAGATTCTATGAATTCTGATTTTCACAGCCTAACTTACTCTTATTTAGATTCTGAAAACTTAGCTAATAGTCAAGAAATAGTTAATTTAGAAAAAAAAGCAAATTTAGTCATTGAATATTTAGGAGGTGATGATTGGGCTCATCAATTCATTAATCAAACACCAAAAGAAGAAAAAGAAAAAGTTGAAGAATCAATAGCTAAGGCTAGATTTTTCATTGATACTATCCTTGGACTTAAAAGAAGAATACTATTTGGACCAATAGTTGATCCCATTGTAGCTATTGATATATATGTAGGAGAAATAATGAGTGTTACCAAACACCCCCAATCTGATACTTTGATGATATGTAATGTCAACCTTGGAAAAAGAGCTATTAAAGTTGTTACCAATGATTTGACAGTGAAAGATGGGAATAAAGTAGCTATTTCTATGCTTCCTCCTGAAACATTTAGAGGAATAACTAGTGAAGGAATGTTTTTAGGGTTTGGAGAAGGAATTTTAAAAGATGTTGATGGAGAATTAGGATCTTTGCCAAAAGGCATCCCTTTAGAAGCATTGAATGAAAGTAGGAATTTAATTGAAAATTTTTTAATTAAGGGATAATGAATTCAATATAATGTATTTTTTATTAATAAAGAAGTTTTAAAAATTAAATTAATAAAAAATAAAACAAATCTTAAAAACATTAAAATAAAATTTAATAAAAAATAAAACAAATCTTAAAAATATTAAAATAAAATTTAATAAAAAATAAAAAATGTACATTTTTAAATAAAATTTAGATTAATAAAAATAATACTTTGAATATTAATAGTAAATAATAATTATTCAAAAATAAATATTCATGTTCCATTTGAATGTTTATTAATGATGATTAATTAAAAATCATCGTAAATTCATTCCGATTAATTTTGTTCTTGTCATATCTTCTACTGCATATTTTACTCCTTCTTTTCCAATACCACTTAATTTGAACCCTCCAAAAGGCATGTTATCTGTTCTGAAAGTAGATTGTTTGTTTATAAAAACTGATCCTGCTTCTATCTCATTTACACATTTTAGTGCATCCAGGATATTTTCTGTAAAGACTCCAGCTTGAAGACCAAAATCAGAATTGTTAGCTACTGAAATAGCTTCTTTAACTCCATTAACACGAATGATTGGAGAAACTGGACCAAATGTTTCATTTTTAACAATAGGCATGTTTTCTCCTACATTATCTAATATAGTTGGCTCAAAAAAGTTTCCATCTCTATTTCCACCAGATAAAAGTGTAGCTCCTTCTTTAAAAGATAAAGTAACAGATTGTTCCACATTCTTAGCTGCATTTTCATCAATTAAAGGACCAATATCTGTTTTAGGATCCATTGGATCCCCCATATTTAACTTTTCAGATTTTTCAATAAATAAGTCAATAAAATCATTAGCTATTGAATTATCTAAAATAATCCTTTTAACAGCCATACAGACTTGGCCAGAATAAAGATATGAACCTAATACTGCAGCATCAACAGCTTTTTCAATGTCTGCATCCTTTAAAACAAGTAAAGGATCATTGCCTCCAAGTTCTAAAGTGATTTTTTTCATTCCTGCTCTCGTAGAAATAAATAGTCCAGTAGCTACACTACCTGTAAAAGAAACTTTATCAATATCCTCATTAACAACTAGTTCATCACCAATTTCCCCACCATAGCCTGTAACAGTATTTATTACTCCTTCTGGGAATTCTTCATTAATAATTTCAGCTAATCTTAAAGCAGCTAATGGTGCTTGAAGAGAAGGTTTTAAAATAACAGTATTTTTTGCAGCTATAGCTGGTGCAATTTTATGAATAGCTAAATTAACAGGGTAGTTAAAAGGAGTAATAGCTGCAACCACTCCTAAAGGAATCTTTTGAGTAAATGCTAAAAATCCTTTTCCACCTAATCCTGCATCTAAAGGAACTGTTTCTCCATAAATTCTTTTTGCTTCTTCAGCGGCAAATTTTAATGTTTCAACAGATCTTGCCATTTCCCCTAATGAGTCTTTAATCGGTTTTCCAGTTTCTTGTGTAATCAATTTAGCTAATGATTTTTCCTCTTTTTTTAAATCTTCATATGAGTTGTACAAACTTTCAGAAATTTTTCGAGCAGACATTTCTTGTAGTGATTTTTTAGCGTGATATGCTAAATCAACAGCTTTTTTCACATCCCCTCTATCACCTATAGGAACATTATCAACAGTTTTTTGATTATATGGATTTACAACATTGAAAATTTCTTTTTTTTCTTCAAATTTTCCATTTATTAACATCTTCATTTGAAAAACCTCAATATTTAAAGTTATAATCTAAAATATTAATATTTAATAACTATTTAAAATTTTAAATAAATTAATATATTTTTATATATTTTTACTTTATAATAAATGATGATAAACTCAATATTTCATAATTTGGATTATCTTTTAGCATTATTTTCTTAAAAATTTTATTCTCTCATTTACTCTCCAAGTTGAGTTTTCTATTCCTGTTTAAAGTAGTAAATTCCTTATTTTTGCTTTTAATATATGAATCCCATTATTTTTTAGTTTAAGATCTTCGATAATTCCAATGTTCAAGAAGTTCATTTTTTGTATTATCTTGTTTTGTGGGATTATTTCTGGTTTGAGATGGTCTATGCCTATGGGTATAGGCAGTTTAGCTTTCAAAATAGCATAATCTTTCTTGAGTGCCTCCTGTGAGACATAGACCCATCTGGGCTCTCCATTAATGTAGAGGTGGTGTTTTCCAACACCCCATATTTTACTTCCTTTCATAATACATAATCACCACAGTTCTTTCTTTCGTTGTTAGCTATAGCTAGCCCATCATAAGGCAAACTAAAATGATATAAAACAAAATATAACTATAGCTAATATGAAAATAATAATTTTATAAAAAATATTATAATGTAAATAAGTAATATGTAAAAAAATAGAGTTTTATTAAAAAAGCCAACAAAACATTAGTTTCATTGGCTAAAAAATAATCAATTAAATTAAATAAAAAAGTAATTTACTCGGAGCCATCACCATAATTAATCCAACGACGACTACGAATCTCATCAACAATATCAGGGTGTTTTTTCTCAAATTTGCTTAATTCTTCTTCAACTATTTTAACTTCATCCCATGTTTTTGCTTTCATGAGTTTTCCAGTTATTCCGTGGTATTGTTTTTCTTCTTCACTCATATCAGCTACATGCATATTTAACACCTCACATATTTCATTTTATTTATATCTCTACATAATATATAAATTTTATCTTTTAACAATCTTATAAAGTAATTGATTACTAACTTTATATTCAACTGTACAATATTCGGGAGGAATAACCACTTCCAAATGATTAGGATAGATAGAATAATCTTTAACATACATCACTCGAGTTCCTTTAGGAATAGTAATTTTTATTGCTCTACCAGTACCTCTTGTATATCCAATAGATATTGCTTCATCTAAACTTGTAGATATGAATCCTTCAGTTGTTTTTAATTTAATAGGATCAATATTTTTTATATCAAATCCTCTATAAACAACAAGGTCTTCTTTTAAAACAATACTACCTTTTTTTAGATTAGCTATATTTTTTTCAACTTCTTTAATATTTAAATTTTCTAATTTTAAAAATTTTTTAAATTCTTTTTCTGAAAGTCTATAATAATTATTAAAGATATCACTATCATGACTATATTTTCTATGTGCAATTTGTGATTCTTCTGGGATTTTAGTAAATAATGTATTATCATATTTTTTTATCTCATTTTCATTTAAACTATTAATATATTCTGATTTACCTACCCTTGCATTATATTCTCCTACTTTTTCGGCTGCTGTTTTTGTACTGTAAGCACCAGTACACCGACAATTAGGATGCAGATTAGGAGGGAAATACCCAATATCCTCAATATCAAACCACTGATCACCATTTTTATAAATTTTACTACATTTATCACAACAATTAGGATCACCTAACACATGATAACTTTTTGCACCCATATTCAACTTAGCATTAACATAATCACTAAGATTACTAGCACGCATAGTTTCAGTACGAGCAATAGCCATAGCACGAGTCTTACTCAAACCTTGTACTTCATTTTGTAATTTTTTAGCTATTTCAGATGAAGTTAGCTTTTGATTGTATGAATCAACGAATATTTTTCGTAGGTTGTTTTTCATATCATCTCCCATACGAGTAACATAATGCATACTATTATTTGCATGAATAAAATCTTAGCTAAACTTTAAAGAAAGATTTTTAATGGAATCATTTAATATATTAAGTTCTGTTGAGTTTATTTCATCCCCAATTCCTGATAAATAGTCATTATAAAAATAAATAGCTATTAAAACAATTATCATCATACCCCCTATTAAAAGTAACATTTCAGCTCCTGCTTGACCAGTATCATCATTTATAAATTGTTTATACTTTTTATACACATTCTCACCAATAGCTAAATCTAAAAACTATTTATAACTTTTATAAATTCTCACAAGTAATAGCTAAAAATTAGTTATAACTTCTATAAATTCTCCCTAAAGTAGCTAAAAATTCAAAAATCCAGATCCAAAATTGCTTATTATATAAAAGACCGAGTAAGCTACTATTGTTAAGGGAATTGAAAATTTAATTCCTTTTTTAAAATCACCATACATTATAAGTCCAATTATTAATCCTGCTAAAACTGAATGAATAATTATATATGATCCTGCAGCTATTATTGCTGTTTCAATCAGTTCACTTCCTTTTCCTAAAGATATCATGAATGATGAATATATTCCAATCATGCCAAGAGCAAAAGGAGCTGCAATAGCTGCCGAAATAGCTAAAAAAAGTATTGCCATCATCACACTAGATTTTCGTTCACGCTTTAAAGATAATATTACTCTCAAATCTTCAGCTACATTATCAATAATATCAGCTAATCCCCCTCCACTTTTTCTCCCTTCTAATATAATTTTAAATGTTTTATCTAAATTGGCTGAATTAAGACGACTACTCAAAGATAATATGGCTTCATCAAAATCTCTTCCCATTCTTATTTCAATTACAGCTCTCCGCACTTCATCATAAAGTGGTCCTGAACCATATCTAGATAAATCATCCATTGAATTTTCAAAACTAAGACCAACACGAAGCATTGATGCTAGTTGCCTTAAAAAATCAGGTGCAGCTTTTTCAATGTTTTCTCTTCTTTTTTCAATTCGAAAGGTCACATGTCCTACTAAAACTCCTGGAGGAATAGATATTGCAAAAACAATAGCTAAAAATAAATCAAAATTTAATACAATTGATAGAAGTGAGAATAATATAAGTAAAATAAAAATTATCAATAATATAATAGCTACAAGCTGGGAAGCTAATGTAAATATTCCACTTTCTAATAAAATCTCTTGAATTTTTATTAAAAAATTTTCAGAAATGTTATCTTCAATTAGTTTAGCTAGTGAATTAACTATTTTGTTAAAAATCATACCATCTTTTTCAATATCTTTAATTTGTAAATCAAGTGAGAATAGTATTAACGAGTTAGTTAATAAATATTACTTTTTTTAAGAATCAATCTTGACATCCAATGAAAAAATAGAAAGGATATGACTAAAAAACAGAAATAATTGTAAATTGCTTGAAAATCTAAAAAAATATTTTATTATAAGTACAAAACTTATTTTCTTAAATATTGTACTATGAAACTTTATTTAATTTAATATTTAATTTATAATAATTTCATTATTTTTTTTATATAAGTATTATTTTAATTTATATTTTAAAATTATAATTTAAATTAAAGAAAATAATTTTATAAAGAATTTTTCAAAAATATAGATACAATTCCAATAACCAGCTAATTTTATATATTAGAAATCAAATTTTATATGGGAGATTTCCCATTATCTCGCCTTTATTAGCTACTTTCACCATATCTTCAATTCTAACACCAAATTCACCTTCTAAATATATTCCAGGTTCTATTGTAATAATCATGTTCTTTTCTAAAATAGTTTCATCTTTTTTAGAAATTGTTGGCTTTTCATGAACATCTAATCCTAAGCTATGGCCAGTTGAATGAATAAAATTGTCAACATATCCATATTCAGCTATTATGGATCTAGCTATTTCATCAACTTCGCAAACTTTAATTCCAGGTTTTATATAATCAATAGCCTTATCATGAGCTTCAAGAACAATATTAAAAATTTTTTCTTGCTTTTCACTGTAAACAATTGTTCTGCTTGTGTCAGAACAATATCCATCAAATTTACAACCCCAATCCATCAAAATTGGAGTTTCAAGCTTTTTATTTTCACATCTAGCATGAGGTAAACTTGAATTTGAACCAGTAGCTACTATAGTTTCAAATGATTCTTCTTGAGCTCCATTTTTTCTCATTAAGTATCCAAGTTCATAAGCTACTTCCCATTCATTAGTTCCCTTTTCTCGTTTTTCAAGAATATTCAACTCCTTAAATGATTTATGAGAAATAGCTACTGCTTTATTAATTTTATCTATTTCATCAGAAGATTTAATCATACGTTCAGTTTCTAAAAAATCTTTAATTTCTAAATCCCATTTTCCTTCAATTTTTTTATAAATATTAACAGGTAAAGAAGATTCAATAGCTATTTTTTTAAATTTTTCTTTTTTGAGAAGTTTTACAATATCTGAAAAAGATTTAAATTCTTCTACTTTTAGGGAAGATGTTTTATTAGCTAATTCTTTATCCATTTGAGAAGTTAATATAACTGGATCTTCTTTTATAATACAAATTGCAAAACTTGTTGGAGAATAGTTAGAAAGATATTTAATATTATTAATCTGGGTTAAAATCATTCCATCAAAATCTTCATTGTTCATTTTTTGCAAAATATTATTAATTTTTTTATTTTGTATAATATCACCTAAAAACAATTCAATACAAAAATATCAATTTTTATTTTGTATAATATGACCTAAAAACTCATTAATATCCTATTAAAAAACATTATTTAAACTATTTTTTATAGCTTTAATTAAATTATTTCGAACATCATTTGAAATATTTCTATCTATTGGTTTAGCAAGATATCCAAAATCAGAGTCTTCAAATTTCAGACCTTCAAAATCTGTAGTATCCTTATATCTTGGAATAAATTGCCAATGAATATGAGGTTTTGGATTATCTTTTCTAAAAACTGAATTTTTTAAACAGCTCCAATTGACCAAATCTGGGGCAAATAGTTTTTTAATAGCTATTTCCATATATTTAACTATTTTTCCAAAATCAACCCATTCCTCAACATTAAGGTCTTTTAAATCACCACAATCTCTTTTTAAACTTACAACACATGTTCCTAAATATCTCTGGCTAGGTGCTAAAAAGATTTCCCAATACTTGGTCTCAATGATTAAATCCCCATAGCTACTATCTACAGAATACTCACATGTTCTTTTCATTTAAACACTTAAATTTAGTTAGTTATAATCAATGGGAGTCTGTCAAAAAATGGGGTGTTTTTTCGAAAAAGTGTGGAGTTTTTTGAATTTTTTTCCAAGAATTGAATGGAGTATTATGGAAGTTTATTTGACTTAATTAGAATTTGTATAAGTTCATTACACTTGATACACTTGAAATGGTCATTATGTTAAATTTAATTAAAATTAAATAGTTAAATTTAAATATTAATAAGGGTAGATACTTAATCATGAGTACGATAAGTAAATCTGCCCTGATTAGTAATATTGGTTCTATCCAACTTAAACTTTTCGATTGTGATGATAAAGAAATTGATTTTGAAAGCAAAGTTGAGAAATATGCTATTCCTCAATCTAAAAGGAAAAATATTAACAGAAATATACAAATTCTTGATAAAGGGCATTATGAAATGATAAAACCTTTTTGTTCTCGTTGTGGAAGCTTGGAATATACAAAACAAGGATTTAGAGAAATAAGACCCAAAGTAGACGATGGTGAAAAGATCAAAATAGCTTTACAAAGATATAAATGTAAATCTTGTAATAAAAAATACTCTACTAAACTAGCAAACCTGAAAAAAGAGAATAATAGCTTTTTTGAATCAATTGTAAATAAAGTTAGGAAATCTAAGTGGAATAGAGGTGGTTCGCTTAGAAAAATAGCTAAAAATGTTAAGAATTTCTTAGATATCAGTGTATCTCACCAGTCTATAAAAAATTTCCTTAAAATTGATGAAAATCAGGTAAAAAAAGAAGGAAGTAGAATAGTTCGCAAATTTAACCAATTATCTGGATATTTAACTATTGATGAAGAGCATATATATCGATGGAAAAAGGAAATATAGAGTATCATTACATGATAGATTTATAAAAGGCCCTATAGCTGAAGAATATAATGAAATCTCCCACAAAAGAAAAAAATAAAAGCTTTAATAGAAGAAGTTACTGCTGAACATTCTGTTATAAGTTTAACTAGCGATGGATTGAAACAATATAGTTTAGTATCCGAAGATTTAGGCATAATACATCAAAGATGCGTGTTTCACATGATGAAAGACTGTAGAAATGAAATAAAAAGGCATTTGAAAAAAAACTAAGGATAGTTTAGTTACTAAAATGGCTGTTTTAAGATATTTGACGGAAATAAATAATATATTTAGAACTTTCGATGAAAATGAGTGTTTCAACCGATATGAAGCAATATTAGACAAATCAGATAAATTACCAAGAATTATAATAAAAATCTTAGTAGATAAAATAATTCCCAATATTGAAAGTCTCACACAATTTACTAAAGACAATTTCATACTACGAACATCAAACCAAGCAGAACAACACTACAGTAAAACCCAAAAATCAGAAACCAAAGCTAAATTCAAAACAGACAAAGGATTACTAGAATACTTAGCACTTTTCATGACAAAACAACCAACCTAAGAAGAAAAACTAAAAAACTCCACCAAAATTTACATCAATGGAAAAAGTATTATATCTATAAGAAGTAATAAAAAATAAAATTTAATTTCAAATTTTTAAATCAAAGTTTTTATTTTCATTTATCTCCAAGAATTTATTAACAAGATATTTTCAAGATTATATTTATTTTTCAATAATATATTTATTAAGAACATCATAAATATTAAAAATATTATATTTATCAAAGATATTTAGATATGTTTTATTTGTCATTCAGTTGTTTATATATAAAACAGAAAAATTAACTAGGGATATCATTTCTGATAGCTATATTTATATATTTTCATGTTCAACTTTTATTAATAGAAAGTAGTTATCATTAATTATTTTATAATTTGAAATTCTTTAAATTAATATTTATTTTACCTTAAAAGCCATTGAAAGTTTTTTTCCAAAATGGAGTTTATTATATGTTTAAATTTAGTTCTAATGAAATAAGAGACTTATTCATATCATTCCTTGTAATATCATTAGCTTTTTCATTGCTTTTTTCACGGGCAGACTTTAGCAAATTGGCAGAGACATTACCTATGGTTATGGTAGGTGTTGGATTAGGTTTTATATTCCACGAAGTAGCTCATAAAATAACAGCTATGAGATATGGGTATTGGGCAGAATATAAAACATGGACCCCTGGATTATTTATCGCTTTAATTAGTTCATTCTTTGGATTTATATTTGCAGCTCCAGGAGCTGTTCATATTTATGGCCAATATATGTCTGATAGAGAAAATGGAATAATATCCATAGCTGGACCTTTAACTAACATATTGCTATCATTGATATTTTTAGCTGTAGCTATTTGGATATTATCAACATTCCCATTATTAACTACCTCAATAATAGCCGCACCAGAATGGGCATATATATTATTTATAACATGTGTTCTTGGTTTTAGAATTAATGCATTTTTAGCACTCTTTAATTTAATACCATTTAGTATTTTAGATGGGGCTAAAATATTTAGATGGAATCCTTTAATTTGGTTAGTAATAGCAGGATTTGCTGGAATTTTAGTTTTCATTTCATTTACAGGATTTTTCTTTAATTGATTAAATCAAGAATAGTAGAAAATAGCTAGGAACAAACTAATAATTAATAAATAAATTAAAAAAATAACGATGAATATGTTTTCTGATATTCCAATTCATTACTTTTCTGGCACCCATAGGGCGATTGAACCTTCAAAAACAATAGCTAATTATGAAAATAAGTTAAAAATAGTTGGAATAACCAGAATAACAGAAATAACTCATTTAGACAGAGTAGGAATTCCAGTTTATTCAGCTATTCGTCCTACTGCACAAGATGGTGGAGTAAGTATCTATGCTGGAAAAGGAGTTAAAAAAGAACAAGCAAAGGCTTCAGCTATGATGGAAGGATTTGAAAGGTATTCTGCTGAAAAACAGGACATTGACAATGAAAAATCAATTATAACTACTTTTAACAACCTTAAAAATTCTTCAATAATTAATCCTAAAGATTTAACTTTACCAAATGAAACTAAAAATTTAGACTTTGATACTGTTGAAATTGAATGGACATTAGCAACAGACATAGCTACAGAAAAAGAATATTATGTTCCTTCTAATGCAATATTTCATCCATATATTCCAAAAAATTCAACTCCACTTTTTAAAGGAAACACCAATGGGTTAGCTTCAGGGAATGTTTTAGAAGAAGCTGTACTTCATGGAATACTTGAAGTAATTGAAAGAGATGCATGGAGCATTTTTGAATTAACAAAAAAAAATAAAAAACAAATAGACACTAAATCAATTAAAAATCCACTTATCAATGACTTATTAAATAAGTTTAAAAAAGAAGCTATTGACATTAAATTAATGGATTTAACAGCAGATGTAAATATTCCAACAATTGCAGCTACTGCAGATGATACAATATTGAAAGATCCTGCTCTTTTAACATTTGGAGTTGGAACTCATTTAAATCCTGAAATAGCTATTATGCGTGCTTTAACTGAAGTAGCTCAAAGTAGAGCTACACAAATTCATGGAGCTCGTGAAGATACTGTTAGAGCAGATTTTATGAGGAAAGCAGGTTACAAACGGATGAAACGAATAAATAATCATTATTTTAGTGAAGAAAAAGAGCAGGTGAAAATTGAGGATATTGAAAATAAAGCTACTGATTCTCTAAAAAAGGATATTGAAATAGCTGTCTCAGAATTAAAAAATTTTTCATTAAATAAAATTCTTTTTACAGACTTAACACGAGAAGAACTTGGGGTAAATGTTGTTAGAGTAATTATTCCAGGAACTGAAACATATTCAGTTGATCCAGATAGAATCGGAAATCGTTGGATTGAATTCGATAATAAATCAAAAAGTTAAGTAGCTATTTACTATTATTGTTAATAGCTAAATAATAAATAAACAATCATAATTGATAATTTAAATATCTAAATAATATATTAATTAGCAAAGCTTTTTAAAATAATAATTTTGATTATAATTATTATTTTCATATATAATTTTATTATATTTATTATTTTTTATATTAAATTAATAATTATCATCATTTTTATTATTAAAATATGTATAATCCTTATTTTAATAATTAATATTTCATAATTTATTGATAAAATGTCAAAAAAAACAATAGTGTTTACAGGACTATCTATTTCCCATGAAGAAGCCATGAATATATTAAATGTTGAATATAGGGCTCCTGTTAAAAGAGGAGACATTATAAAAGCTATTAAAGATTTTCCAAAAATTATAGGAATAATTGATGGAGTTTTTCATCAATCTCCTGCAGTAGGACATAAAGAAATCATTGAAGCTATTGATAAGGGAATAACTGTTGTTGGTGGAGGCAGTATGGGAGCTCTTAGAGCTTCAGAGTTAGATAGTTTAGGAATGATAGGTATAGGGTATGTTTATAATGCTTATGCAAATGGAAAAATAGAATCAGATGATGATGTAGCTGTTGTTTTTGATCCAGAAACTTATGAACCGTTATCAGAAGCTTTAGTCAATATTGAGTATAAATTATCATTAGCTACTGAAAAAAGAATAATAAATAATTCTGAAAAAAATGAAATATTAAAAGTTGCAAAGTCTATTTACTATCCTAAAAGGACTTATTCTAAAATATTTACTGAATCCAAGATTTCTGATAAAAAAAAAGAAAAATTGATTGAATTTACATCTAAGATTATAGACATTAAAAAACAAGATGCAATAGCTGTCCTTGAATACATCAAAAATATGGAACAGTAATATAATCAACTATAAAAAACCACCTCCACCGCATAAGTCTTAAAAAAATGCATCATATAACAATCAACTATAAAAAAAAACACCTGAAATTTAATGGTGAAATAATGGAATTATCCCAAAAGATTGAAAAAGCAAAAAAAATTATGGAAGGAAAAGATGTAGCTATTGCTTTTTCAGGGGGAGCAGATAGTACATTAATAGCTTATATGGCAAAAAAAGTAGCAAATAATGCTTTAGCCATAATTTTCGATAATGGTTTGATGCCTTCAAAGTTTTTAAATGATACCCAAAAAGTAATAACCCCCATTGAAATTAAATATGAAATTATAACTAATGACTTTTTAAAAAATGAAAAATTCATTAAAAATGATTCAAAAAGATGTTTTATCTGTAAAAATATAATGTATTCAAAAATTAAAGAACTAGCTACTGAACATGGGTTTAAAACAATAGTTGATGGGACAAATATAAGTGATTTATTAGAAGATAGACCAGGAATAATGGCAAATTATAAAAACAAGATTTTAAGTCCATTAACTAAAGCAGGAATTGAAAAAGAAGAAGTATTAGACTATTTAACAAAAAACAATATTAATTACTCTACTGGAACAACATGTTTAGCTACAAGAATTAAAACTGGAACAAAAATAACTCCTAAAAAAATTAATAGAATAAATTATGCCGAAGATTTACTGAAAAATCTTACAAAAAGTGAGATTGTCCGAGTTAGAGACATTTCAAATACTGCGCAAATTGAAATTGAAGATATTAATCTTTTGTTAAATAAAAACATCCTCCAATTAATAGAAAGCGAATTTAAAGCTGTTAATTTTGAAAAAACTACATTAACTATTGACACATTAGCTAAAACAAAAAAAGACATTGTTATTTACAAACCTTGTAAAGATGAAGCTAATAAAATCATGTTTGAAAATGAACTCCCTTATGAAATAGATATTAAGAAAACTTGTTCTGAGCTTGAAAATTTAGGAAAAGTCAAATGTTCTGAGGAAATGGGAGTAGGTATGGTCGATATTGCTGGTAAGAATGTTACACTTTTTAAAAATGGAAAAATAGTAGCTCGTAAAGTCCAGAATAAAGAAGATGCTCAAACTATCTTGATTGAAGTTTTACCATTAATTCGCAGAACATTATAATTCTAAAATCATAGATTTTAGAAAGTTTAAAAAGTCAAAGACTTTTTAACCTTGTAAAGTTAAAACTTTACAAAGTTTAAAGGATAATTTTAATTAATTTATATATTTTCATATTACTCATTCAAAGAATATCTTTGATTAACAGGGATAAAGCATACAATCTAACTTTATCCAACACAATTTTCAGCTATTCCTATAGCTGAAGAAATAAGCTACAATCTCATTTCTTCTATGATTAAATCTTTTTTCAAAGAAATGTTTTTCGAATCTTTTAATTTTTACGATTTTAAATCAATCTAATACTATTAAAAAATTAATTTTTCTTTCTAGGTATGAATCCAAGGAAAAGCATGTTTAATAAGCATAATAATACCATGACAAGAGGATTGCCAGTTTTTAACATAACAACATTAGTACTATTCTTATCGTTACCAGTATCATTACCTAAATTATCACCTGTATCTGTACCATTTCCACTCAAAACTTTTGGATTAAAATTTGTATCATTTACATTAGATGCAGTATTATTATTGCTATCATTAATTTGTTTAGGGTGAATAAGAGTATTATTTGTAGGGTTAGTAGGAACATTAGAATCATTTTTTGAGGTAGTGTTAAGAATTAAACCAGTAGCATATAAATCAAGTAATAAACTATTTTTATACGCAGAAACATTGTAAATTTTACTGCTATCAAAATTAGAAGTCAGACTAGCTGCTCCTTTACCACTAACAAATGTAACAAAATCACTAAACACAATAGTAGAATCATCCTTAATTACAACCCAATAAGTACCTTTTGGAAGATTAGTAGTAAGAACAACTTCTTTAGCACCATTAACACCTGATCCAGTAATAATACATGGTAAATCTGGATTATCAAGGGGTTTTTTTGTTAAAAGATTTTGATTATAAGTTAATGGGCTAATTATAGTATAATCTTGGTTGATAGCATTAGCATCAGTACTTGCTTGATTTGAGTAAAAAAGAGAATATTTTATTTTAGTATCACTCTCAACAGTAGCAATAGCTCCTCCAAACCGTCCTGCTACATTATAAGTGAAAATAGAATCAGAAATAGTTAATGAACCACCATTTTGAACAATAGCTCCTCCATTATCAGCTGCGTTGTTGGAATCAAAAGTACAACCATCAATAAAAACATCACCACCTGTAAAAGTGAAAATAGCTCCTCCAGAGCTATTTGCTAGATTATTTGTGAAAGAAGTATCTTTGATAATTAATGAACCATTTGCCTGACAAATAGCTCCACCATGACCTATAGTATCATTAGTTGCTTTATTGGAGTCAAAAGTACAATTATCAATAAAAATATCACAATTTGAATTAGTGAAAATAGCTCCTCCTAAATATGCTTCATTATTCTTAAATGTGCAGTTAATGAAAGTTAATGTTCCGCCATTAGAGAAGATTACACCACCACTTGCAGTATTGAAAGCATTTTGAAATATGATGTTTTCAAACCTAACATTAAAACCATTAATATTAGAAAATAAAAAGTCAGTACCTCCTCCATCAATAATTGCACGATTACTTGGATTGGAAGTAAATGTAATATTTTTATTTATAGAGATATTAACATTATTTACTCCTGTGAAAGTTCCTATTAATTCTATAGTTTGACCAGGTAATGCTGAAGATAGTCCACCAGAAATTTTATCGCCACTTACTGAATTTACAGTTACTTCCGCAGCAGAAACTGCAGAAATACTTAAGATAAATATAGCTAATGTTATAAATAACAAAGCTATTTTCCCACTTTTTCTTAATTTTTGTCTATTTTTTTTCAATTTTTCTCTCCTCCAAATTATATTCTATAAAAAATCATTAGAAATCTCATATTAATACCAGAATTAAAACAAGTAATTGCTGATAAAAAATTCATCCCCAACTTTTTAAAAGATTAATAATGATGAAAAAAGTCTTTTTTAAAAGATTAAATAAAGCTATAAAAAGTTTTTTTCATATTTATCAGTCTCACAAACCACAATTAAAAAATAAATTTATAACCATCTTATCTTTTAATCTAAAAAATCATATCTACTTTTTTATCATGATAAAAAGTTATTGTGAAACAATGAATCATAGTATAATATCTTAAATATGAATATTCATTTATTAGAATATCTAAATGCATACTATAAATTATATTAATATATTCCATATATAACATTTACCATTCATATTTTTAGACATATTAATAAATAATATATACTATTTTTCATGCTAATGAAATACAAATACATAAAAATAACAATCATTGAATAAATTACATTGTGAAAATTATTATAAAAAAATGAATAAAGATAAAAAAATTCAATAAAATAAGCTCAAGAACTATTTTTCAATTAGGTTGTTAAATAAAAAATTTTTAAGCCTTAAAAGAATAAAAAAAAATAAAATAATGGAAAATAAAAAATTTCTAGATTTAAAAAAAAATATTACACCCAATGAGAATATTATTAATAAAAACTGATAGCTAAAAAGAATATTTAAGACTAATAATCTCTTTTTTCCTTGGAACTAATAATCTCTTTTTTAATTTTTTCATCAACTTTTCTACGAAACCCAGATACTTTAGAAAATGTACTTCTAAAATCAATTCCTTCAAGCATAATTTCATTTCCCTCTATCTTTAATTCTGTACCATCGGCTTTAACTTCAAGAAAAGTTATAAATAATTTTGATGAATCTTCTAAAGTATCATTAGAAGTCAAATGATATTTTAAAGATAATTTTTCATGTGGAAATACCTGACTTACTGCTCTTTTTATTACAGTTTCAAAAAGCTCAATGAGTTTTTCAATAACTGGAACATCTTTATTCCAATAATATCCTAAGACTAAACGTAGCTGAATTTCATGTTCTACAAACTCGCCCATGTACTTAGCCATTACAATTATTGTAGCTTCGCTGGCTTTGATAATCAAAGTTGGGTTTTTTTCCATTACTTAACCTCTATATTTGATAAATTTTTGATTAAAAGTAACATTGTTTCAGATTAAAAATTTATATACAAAACAATCAAAAAATAGTAACCATCATTATATTCATAATTGAACATAAAACTATATAAAAATGATTATAATCATTTATAGAATACTAATTAGCTAAAAAGTATTACTTAAGTTTTAAAAAAATTATGTTTTTTAAGATTAGATGTAGTGAGTCCCAAACATAACAATAAAAGAGCAAATTCATACCATATTTAAAGGGATGAAAAAAAGTAAAAATAGTATTTTTTCACTTGATATAATTTTTTGGGTGGGACTCACTATTATAATTATCGTTATAGTCTTGTTTATATATTTTTTATATTATAATTAATAGAATTTATAACAATATTAAGAAAATGTGTGTAAAAATAAAAAATGTTTAAATATCATTAAACTATTTGAAATTAAAGGTATTAAAGAGGCTAGTTGTTCATTTTAACATCGTTCTCATTGTAAATAAATTTAAGAAAAATATTTCTTTAATAAAATAATAATATGAAAAGACATTTTTTTAATTAAATAAAAAAGGAATACAAATTTGAAAAAAATAAAAAAAGTAAAACTAGCTAATAAAAAATTAAAAACAGATATAATTAATTAAAAATAAAAAGATAGTTAAACTAATAAAAAATAGATGAAATCATTTTATAAGGGCTTTAATCAAATCATTAGCCCTTACTAAGCCAACAAGTTCCCCTTCAACATTTATTACTGGAATTTGTTCAATATTAGCTAGCCTCATTCTATTTGCACAGTCCGATACTTTTGTTTTTGTGTTTGCAGTTGACACATTACTAGTTGAAGCATCTTTAACTACTTTATTAGAAAATTTAAGATGATTTTTCTCAACATAAAGAACTGTTGTACTATCCCAAGACCATTTATCCCCTTCTGTTCCAACAGAAGAATTATGAACACTTGTTTCAGAAACAACTTCACTTTCATTAATAAAATCAGTTTCAGTGAGAATTCCACTCATTTTTCCTTCATTATTTAATGATATGATTGATTTTGAATTGAAAAACCTCATTATCTCAAATGCTACATTTAAGGGAGTTTGCTCCCATGTAGTTGGAACATTTTTAATCATATATTCTTCTACAGGATCTTCAATATTCATTTCAGAAATAGCTAAAACCACTAAATCAAAAGAAGTTAAGATTCCTATTAAATCACCATCATCAACAACAGGTACTCTTCTAATATTATTTTCCAGCATTTTAGAAGCTACTTCTTTAACATTTTCATCTAATGTAGTAGTAATTATGTTTCTTGACATTATAAGAGCTATCTGTTCTTCATCAGGATTTTCAATTAAATCTGAACGAGTTAATATGCCAACTAATTTATTTGTTCCTTCTTTTACAACAGAAACTCCTGAAACATTTTTTTCTCTCATTAATTCTAATGCTTTTTCACGGTTTCCAGGAACAGTAACATTGATAACATCGTCAGGTACAATATCTCTTACTAACATGTAAACACCATTTAATTATAGGATAAATTAAAAAAGTTAATTTGTATAATAATTATTTTTATAAAAGTAATAATAAAGACTATAATATTAATAAATAGAATAAAATATAGATATTATTTTTAATAAACAACAAGAACAGAACATTCTGCAGCTCTAACAACTTTTTCAGCTACACTTCCCATTATAAATCTATCAAATCCACTTTTTCCAGAACTTCCCATTACAACAAGATCGATATTTTCATTTTCTATTGTTTCTAAAATAATATCTGCAGGAGAACCTTCAGCTACCTTTAATGTGATTTTTACATCACTATTTGCTTCTTTTTTTAATTTTTCAACTTTTTCAAGATTCCTCTCAGTTTCTTTCTTAAGCATTTGATTTATACGAAATATAACATCGTCTGCAGGAAGTCCAATTGAAAAATTTGTTTCGATGACACTTAAAGCAATTATTTCAGCGCCACTAGCTTCTGCAAGAAATAATGCGTGTTTTTCTGCTTTTTCTGCGAATTTTGATCCATCAGTAGGGGATAATATTTTTTTGTACATTTCAATCCTCTTTACTAGTTATTATTATAATATAATCAATGCTTTAAATTTCTTTATTCATATATTAATTCATATTCATATAAATTTTTCTTTTAATAACTTTGTTAAATTTTAAACTTTAAACTTTCTTTTATTATTTTTATAATCTTAATCATTTATAAAATTAGAAAAGTAGTAAACCTTAATAATTATAATATAATCCTAAAATCAAAAACTTATTAATTTTATTAAAAAAACATAATTTCTTAAAAACAGTTAATTTTTAATCTTATTAAAATTACATACCTTATCTTTATTTATGATGACAAATATATCATTTTTCTCAGTTCTATTTATTAAACTAAGATATGGGTTTTTTGAGATTTTTTTAACTATCATTAATTCACAATAGCTATTTTCTTCAATGATAGATTTATTAATGTTTAAATTATTTTTAATCAAGCTATTAAAATCATCATCTATATCTCCATTTTTATCTATTTGATTTTTATAAAAATAATTGAATAACAGTGGGTTGGAAGTTGGCATTTTAATAAGTTCTTGAGGGTCTATAAAATTTTTATAAAGTGCTCTCATACTTTTAAGAGTATATTCTAATTCTCTAAAAATATTAGGAGAATTTATCATTATATTATCAGTTCCAATCAATGGATTTATTTTTCTCTCTAAAATATTTAAAAAAGGAGGAAATCCATTTGAAAACATAGCATTAGAACCAGGACAAATAACCAAATTTTTATTATTTTTAGCTATTAGATCTAAATCCTCTTTAATTGGAGCAGTTACATGAATTAACTGATCAAACCCGCATTCAATAGCTCTTTCAACTTCAGTTTTTCCAAATTCGAAAATAGAATCCTGTTGAAGTTTCTCATACTCTCCTGCATGAATAGAAGAGAATTTTCCTTGTTTTTCACACTTTTCAGCTATTAAAATAGCTACCTCATCAGTTATCTCTCCAAAACCACTTGGAGCTATTCCATCACAATTTTTTAACAGCTTTCGAATAGCTATTTTTACTTTAGATAAATTAGGATCTTCATCAAAGAATATATTGTCTCTTCCAAGAATGATTGGACTAATAGGAATATTTTTAGAAGCTTTTTTAAGCAATTTTACTCCTTTCACTCCTCCTTCCCTATAGTCAATAAAATGAGTAGTTCCTGTTTTAAGCATTTCCCACATAGAATTTTCCATAGCTAGAATTAAATCTTCATCAGAAAAATTCGAAATAGCCAGATGTTTTATTCCATTAGGAGGTTTAACTATCTCTTCTATAGATTTCCCATCTCCTTCATCTTTAATGATTGAGTCTCCAATATGAGTATGGGCATTTAAAAAACTAGGACAAACAATACAGTTTGTAGCATCAATAATTTCACCTTCAGCTACTTCTTGAGAAATCTCTAATATTTTCCCATCATCAATTAATATGTTTGCTTTAATAGGTTCAAGTTCAGTTCCACTTAAAACTATTCCATTAATTATTGTTATCATTAAAGCTCAATCCCATAATAGTCGTACTTTTAACTATCATTAATATAAAATATAATCAAATAACCATTATAACCAATAAATTTAAAATATACTCTTGAAAAAGAAAGAAATTAGGAAAATGGATTATAGAATCATTTATTCAAAATATTTAATTTATTAAAATACCATAATAATGTTTTAAAAATTTATAAATTCAAAAAGTTCAATTGCTATAACTACTATTATTGAAATTATAAAATAAAAATTATAAATGTTTTAATATTGAAAATGATGATAATTATTAATTTAATATAAAAATAATCAACAAACAAAGTCATATAATAAAAATAGTTATTACAATGAAAATTATTTTCCTAAAAAGTTACCTCCATTACTATAAAATTTAAAATGATAATTAAAAAAAATATTAAATCATTAATAAGTCATTTTTATAAAAAAATTGTATAAAACTAATATAAAATATTAATGATTAATCTCATCAATATACTCATTTAAAGATTTAACTTTCAATTCACTATTTTTAATAGTTTCGATAGCATTTAAAGCAGCTCGCGCTCCAGCTAATGTTGTAACATATGGAATACCCAATTCAATAGCTAAACGTCTAATTTTATATCCATCAGCAGCTGATGCTTTTCCAGAAGGAGTGTTGATAATCATGTTAACTTCTTTATTCAAAATGGCATCACTAACATTTGGAGAGTCTTGACTAATTTTACTAACTTTTCTAACACCAAGATTCTTAATAGATTTTGCAGTTCCTGGAGTAGCTATTAATTTAAAACCAATTTCATCAGCTTTTTCAGCTATGTTTTGAATTTTAGATTGGTCTGATTCTTTTACACTTATGAAAATAGTCCCTTCTTTTGGCAAATCCATGTTAGCAGATAGTTGAGATTTATAAAATGCTAAACCAAAATTTTCATCTATTCCCATACTTTCTCCAGTTGATTTCATTTCAGGACCTAAAACTGCATCAGCTTCAGGAAGTTTTAAAAATGGAAACACAGATTCTTTTACAGCTACATGATTTATTTTTATCTCTTCAATTAAGCCAAAATCTTTTAGTTTTTTTCCAATTATAAGTTTAGAAGCTATTTTAGCTAGTGGTACGCCAATAGCTTTACTAACAAATGGTATTGTTCTACTTGCTCTTGGATTAGCTTCAATAATATAAACTTTTCCAGATTCTCCTTCATCTGATTTTACAGCATATTGAATATTCATAAGACCAACAACATCAAGTTCAATAGCTAATTTATGAGAATAATCTCTAATAACATCTAATAATTCATTAGAAATGGTTTGAGGAGGTATTACACAGGCAGAATCTCCTGAATGAATTCCTGCTTCTTCAATATGTTCCATTATTCCCCCAATAAACACATCTTCGCCATCACATAAAATATCTACGTCGACTTCTATTGCTCCTTCTAAAAACTTGTCTACTAAAATAGGATGTTCTGGAGAAACTTTTACAGCTTCTTCCATATATTCCTTAAGTTCATAATCGTCATAGACTATTTCCATAGCTCGCCCACCAATTACATAAGATGGTCTAACTAATACTGGAAAACCAATTTTCTTAGCTGCATCTCTAGCATCTTTAAAAGACATAGCTAATCCATAAGGAGCTTGAGGAATGTTCAATTTTTCAAGAACTTCTGTAAAACGTTTTCTATCTTCTACTCTATCAATACTTTCATAGGGAGTTCCAAGGATTTTAACTCCTGCATTAGCAAGAGGAACAGCTAAGTTTATAGAAGTTTGCCCACCAAACTGAACCACAACCCCTTCAGGTTTTTCTCTATTAATTATACCCATAACATCTTCAAATGTTAAAGGTTCAAAAAATAGTTTATCAGAAATATCATAATCGGTACTGACTGTTTCTGGATTATTATTAATAACTATTGTTTCAATTCCTTCATCTTTTAAAGCTAAGCTTGAATGTACACAACAATAATCAAATTCTATACCTTGACCAATTCTAATCGGTCCTGCACCTAAGATTACAATTTTACGATTTTTAGAAACCTTAAGCTCATCACCCTCATCATAGCTACTATAATAATAGGGTGTTTTAGCAACAAACTCAGCTGCACATGTATCCACCATTTTATACGAAGGAGAAATATCATTTTCATTCATTATTTGTTGAATTTCATTTTCAGTTAGTTCAGTTAATTTAGCTATTGTTTGATTAGAAAATCCCATATTTTTTGCTTTTTTAAGTAAGTTTAAAACTTGTTCTTTATCATTTAAAGATCCAGTATCTATTTTTTCTTCCAAATCAACAATATTTTCCTTTAAAATCCCAACAATTATCTCTTCTTCAAAATCAACTATGTTTTTAATTTTATTTAAAAAGAAAGTATCTATTTTTGTAAGGTTATGAAGTTTACTAACAGGCATTCCCATTTTTAATGCATTATATATTTGGAATAGTCTTTCATCAGTTGGATTTATTAAATCATTTGTCTTAAAATCAACCTCTTCAAATCCATCTCGACCAATATCTAAAGAACGAATAGCTTTATGTAATGCCTCTTCTATTGTTCTTCCAATAGACATTACTTCACCAGTTGACTTCATTTGAACTCCAATTTTCTGGTTTATCCCTTTAAATTTATCAAATGGCCATCTTGGAATTTTACTTACCACATAATCAATAGTTGGCTCAAATGAAGCAGGAGTTTCTTTTGTTATATCATTTTGAATCTCATCTAAGGTCATTCCAATAGCTATTTTAGAGGATATTTTAGCTATTGGATACCCTGTAGCTTTTGATGCTAGAGCACTACTCCTACTTACTCTTGGATTCACTTCAATGACTTTATATTCATTTGTTTCGGGATTAACAGCAAATTGTATATTGCATCCTCCTTCAATTCCAAGAGCTCTAATGATTTTAATAGACGCATCTCTCAATTTTTGAGCTTCAATATCATTTAAGTTTTGTGTAGGAGCTACAACAATACTTTCACCAGTATGAATTCCCATTGGATCGATATTTTCTATACTGCAAACAATTATACAAGTATCATTTTTATCTCTCATAACCTCATATTCAAACTCTTTCCAGCCAAGAACAGATTCATCAATTAATACTTGATTAATAAAACTCATATCTAATCCATGAGAAGCTATTTCTATTAATTCTTCTTTATTTTCAGCTATTCCTCCTCCAGTTCCTCCCAATGTAAAAGCAGGGCGAACAATTACTGGATATCCAATTTTTTCAACAGCTTCTAATGCTTCATCAATTGATTCAACTGCCTTACATTTTGGAATAGGTTCATTTAACCTATTCATAAAGTTTCCAAACAAATCCCTATCTTCAACATCCTTAATTGTTTGAACTGAAGATCCTATTACTTTAACACCTTCAAGAGCCCCTATTTCTTCAAGGCCAGTGACTATGTTTAATCCCGTTTGTCCTCCCATTGTAGGAAGAATTGCATCTATATCTTCTTTTTCAATAATTTTAGCTACTATGGAAGGAGTTAATGGTTCAACATAAACTTTATCAGCCATATCCATATCTGTTTGTATTGTAGCGGGATTACTGTTAATTAATACAGTTTCAATTCCCTCTTCTTTAAGAGACTTACAAGCTTGAGATCCAGAATAATCAAATTCAGCAGCTTGACCTATTTGAATAGGACCAGATCCTATTATAAGCACTTTTTTAATATCCTTATCAATTGGCATCAATAATCCTCATTAATTTCATAATAATAACAACAACAATATTTCATTCAAATAATTCTTATTAATTAATCTAAATCTTATTTTTTTTAAAAAAAATTTTATTTTACAAAATATTAATAATATCTTGCATTTATTTTTAAAAATTCCATTAGTAAATATTAATAACATATATTATCAATTTAATATTCCATTATACCAAATATTAATAATAAAAACTTTTAATCAATTTTTTTATTTCTTAGTAATTAAGCATCATCTGTTTAAATTCATCAAATATAAATTCTGTGTCATTAGGACCCGGTCCTGCCTCAGGATGGTATTGAACACAAGTCACTGATAATTCTTCGTGTGAAAATCCTTCAGGAGTATTATCATTGAGATTAATTTGAGTTAAATGTAACTGAGAGTCATTTAAAGATTTTTTGTCAATACAAAACCCATGATTTTGAGAGGTAATAAATACTTTTCCAGAATTAATATCCTTTACTGGTTGATTAGATCCTCTATGACCAAATTTCATTTTATAAATCTTTGCTCCGAAAGATTTAGCTATTATTTGTTGACCCATACATATTCCAAAGATAGGAAGTTTGTTAGAAATTTTACAAACAGTTTCAATAGTTTCTGTGACTCTTGTAGGGTTTCCTGGTCCAGAAGAAATCATCATTCCATCAACATCATAATCAAGAATTGTTTTATAATCAGAATTATAAGGAAAAAGAACTACCCCTACATTCTTTTTTAAAAAACTATTAATAATATTTTTTTTAACCCCACAATCCACAATAGCTATTTTTAGCTCTAAATCTTCTCCAAAAGTAACGATTTCTTTAGTCGAGACTTGAGGAACTAAATCCATATCTACAATACTTAGTTGATTCTTAGCTAAAGCTATGAGTTCACGATCATCAATTTCTTCAGTAGCTATTACGCATTTCATAGCTCCTTTCTCTCGTATCTTAATGGTTAAATCTCTAGTGTCTATTCCACTAATACCTGGAATTTTGAACTCTTTCAAGAAGTTATCTAAGGTTTTTTGTGGTGAAAACATGGAAGGTTTCTTACAAAGTTCTCTTACAATAAATCCTTCAGCTTGAATTTTTCCAGATTGGTACCAATCTTCATCTACTCCATAATTTCCTTGAAGAGGATAAGTTGACATCAAAATTTGACCCTTAAAAGAAGGGTCTGTTAAACCTTCAACATATCCAGTCATACCTGTGGAAAAAATTACTTCTCCTGTAGCTGTTGTTTCATGCCCAAAACCTTCTCCTTCCAGTATAGTTCCATCTTCTAAAGCTAATTTGGCTTTTTTTTCCATTAAATCACCATATTCACGAAGTTGTTTATTGAAATAGATCGAATAATGTTTAAATTTATTTTTTATTAATTTTTCTTAAATATTTATTGTTATTATATTGTTAAATGTAATTATTATCTAAATTAACAGCAAAATATAGTTATAACCGTGACATCGAGTCAGAATACAGAATATTGATTATTAACAAATTAGTCATTGTTAAATCATCAAAAACAACATTGTTGTTAATATAAATACAAATTGTTGGTTATTTATAAATTAATTGTTATTAATTCATCACTAAACAACTTTGTTATTAATGTAATTTATACTTATACTTTTAAAAAATGTTAAAATTCTAACAATAATTTATTCATTAAAACATAGCAATTAAAAAATTATCTATTAAATAGTGGAAATTAATGTAAAATAATAGATATTTTAAAAGTTATAGTAAAAAAATAAGAATAAAAATAAAAAACTTAAAAATATAAAAAATTTAACTATACTAATAATCATAAAAATAAAATTTAAAAATACTTAAAGCAAAATAAATCATTTAATAGCTATTTCAAATTTATATGAAAGTTACATAGTTAAAATTCATCAACACAAATAAAAGACATTCTAAAAGCATTAACCCCCTCTTCATAGTAATTTAAAATTTTTTCATCACAAAAAAAGCCTATTGATTTGTAAAAATAAACTGCTTCTTTATTTTGAGCTTTTACTTCTAAGCTTATTCTTTTTATATCAAAATTTTTAAAAATGTCAATCGCAGTCATTATTAATTTTGAACCAATATTTTGTCTTTTATAATTATTATCAACAGCTAATGAGATTATATGGCCTTGATCTTCCTTTTTTATCCAAAATATTATATATCCTACAATATAATCATTTATATGAGCTACTAAAAATCCAGTTCCAATATCAAAAAGTTGTTTGAGCATTTCAATCTCATATGGATTAGAAAAAGACATTTTTTCAATTTCATGAACCCTTCTCAAATCTTTTGGACGAAATTCTCGAATTATCATTTAAATACCTACATAAAGAGTATTTGAGATATAACAAAGTTCATAATAATCATATAATACTTGAAGTGCTTTGGAGATAATACAATTTATACCATCAATTAGCTATTTAACTAATTCAATGTTTATTAAAAATAATAATATTATTTTATTATATAATTATATTAACAATATAGATTTATTAAAATAATAATATTTCATTATAACTACATTAACAATATAATTTTATAAGAATAATAATATTTAATTAAATAAACTGAGCTATTTGTTAAGTCTAGTTATGAACTGAAATTTATTAACAACCAACAATATTTTACAATTAATAATAAACATTTCGTCAAAAGGAGAAAGATAAATGTGGAATGATTTAGGAGAATACATAGATAGATTATGTGATAACAAATCAAAAAATCCTTCAAAGGTTGTTGAAATAGCTATTGGGAAATTTTTTATAGTTTCAAGCTATTTACAAAGGTGTGAAAACATAGACCTTTTAATGACAGATATTTCTCCTGCAAACGATAGAATTATAAAAGATGATATAACTAATCCTAATTTAAATTTATACGAAAATACTCAGATTATTTATTCAATACGTCCTCCTTCAGAACTTCAACCCTATTTAGGCAATTTAACTGATAAAACAGGTGCTATTTTAATTATAAAACCTTTATTTAATGAAGATTTAAATATTAACAAAAAAATGAAGTTAATCAATTATAAACAAGCTACTTTTTACCAATATCTTCCATAATATCTATTTATTAATTTGTTAAGTTATTAAATATTTATAATTACTGGCATATTTTTTAACCATATCTTTTAAACCCCATTCATCAATGTAATCTATTGTCAATAGTTTCTACTACATTTGCACCATTAACTCATTGTCAAAATTAATGTAAATTATATAAATAGACAATAGACTAAATATAAAATATATGGAGCAAAATAATGAGGAAAAAAACATGAGCCTATTTTTAGATAATGGAAAAAAAGGAAAAAATAAGTGGTGGAGATATCTACTTACTATTTTCTTGTCTTGGGGACTTGGTAGTATAATAGCTGCAATCTTTTTTATTTTTATTATAGCTGTTATTTATAGTGTATTTTATTTTGGAAACCTTGATATTAATGATATCTTAGACCCCATAGTTAATTCTGAATCATATCCAACATTTTTCTTTTTATTAACATTTTTATCATTTTCATTTTCCATGATAATTTTTTATGACTGTGTAAAGTTAATACATGCGAAAGATTTAATGTCACTTGTTAATGTTTCAAAAGGAAAAGATATTGCATGAAAGCCAATATCATGGATCAAAAGAATTAAATGGGATAGATTTTTAAAAGGAGTTATATTATAGTCTATTTTTCTAATTATAATAATAATCATTTATTATACTTCTAATCCAGATTCTGTTATTATTACTTTTAATATTGAACACATACTTATGATGATTTTATTATTTATTATAGCTATTCCTATTCAAGTTATTTTTGAAGAATTATTTTTTAGAGGATATCTCATTCAAGGGCTTAGCTTGAAAATTAAAAGTCCAATATTAATTATTTTAATCAGCTCAATTATTTTTTCTCTTGGACATATATTTAATGGTGGAGACAACTTAATATTTATGATTCAAAATGTATCTATAACAGTTATAATTGGAATTATATTTTGTGGATTCACTTTAGTTGATAATGGAATTGAATTAGCTACTGGTGCTCATTTAGCTAATAATTTCTTTACATTTGTAATTACATCTTCTAAAGGAAATTTAGGTAATTTTAACAACATTATTCAGACTGTCAACATTGATCCAGTGCTAGATACTATTTTTATGATTATTTCTCTTCTAGTTCTTAGTTTTATACTATTTTTATACAAAAAAGAAGATGTTTTAAAAGCTCTTAATATGCAGAGTAAATAATAAAAAGATGATTATAGTATAAATAATAAAAAATAAATTGAATGACTTGAAAATTTTATTGATAGTAATTAATTATTTAAAAAAAAAGGAGACTGTCAAAAATCGATCAGGTTTTTCAATGTATCTTTGAAGCTTTAAATTTACCATAATCTGAAAAACATTTAAAAACTGTTTATTTACTCCAAATCCGTCAAAAATACAAAATTTTAAATTTAACTTCATGAAGTTTTTAATTTAAAATTAAAATATCTGACCGATTTTTGACAGTCCAAAAAAAAGTTATAAAATAAGTTATAGTAAATAGCCAATGCTGCCAATTTAATAAAATTTTATTAAAAATTTGAATAATTTTAATCAATTTTTTAATTTATATTTAAATGAAATTTAATATTCACGAAAAAACAAAATAGATCTCCCTTAATTTACAGCATTGAGTAAATAGATATACTTGGATATTATAATTATATCCATTAATCATTAAATCATGGAATAACTTAAAAAATACAATACAAATTATACAACAAAAAACATAATATAAACATAATACATATACAAAGTATAAACACAATGGAGTGATAATCATGCCTAACCAATTCTTAGAAAATGGAAAAAAAGGAAAAAATAGCTGGTGGAGATATCTAACCACTACTTTTTTATCTTGGGGAGTTTTAATAGTCATGATTTTATCATTTGCTTTTTATTTTATATTTTTTGGGTTAAGTATTGAATTATTAACCTTTTTATCATGGTCAATTTCAATGATAGTTTTCTATATCTGTGTAAAAACAATCCATAAGAAAGATGTTATGTCACTTGTTAATGTTTCAAAAGGAAAAGATATTGCAGGAAAATCAATATCTTGGATTAAAAGAATCAGATGGAACAAATTTTTAAAAGGAGCTTTATTATGGTCTATCTTCCTAGCTATAACCTCAATAATATCATATATTTTTAATCCAAATTCATTTATTATTAATTTCAACATATACCACATAGCTATGATGATTTTATTATTCATTATAGTTATCCCTATTCAAGTTACTTTTGGAGAATTATTTTTTAGAGGATACCTCCTCCAAGGACTTAGTTTGAAAGTTAAAAGTCCAATAACTATTATTTTAATCAGCTCACTTATCTTTTCTCTTGGACAACTTATTGGAGACAGCATAATATTTATGATCCAAAATGTATCCATAGCTTTTATAATTGGAATTATATTTTGTGGATTCACTTTAGTTGATAATGGAATTGAATTAGCTACTGGTGCTCATTTAGCTAACAGTTTCTTTGCATTTATCATTTCATCCTCTGAAAGAAGTTTAGGTAATTTTAACACTATTATTCAGAGTGTTAATATTGATCCAATAATAGACAATATTCTTACAATCACTACTCTTCTAATTTTTGCATTTATCCTATTTTTATATAAAAAAGAAGATGTTTTAAAAGCTCTTAATATGCAGAGTAAATAATAAAAAGATGATTATAGTATAAATAATAAAAAATAAATTGAATAGCTTGAAAATTTTGCTAAAATAATTAATTATTTAAAAAAAAGAAGTTAAAAAATAAGTTATAGTAAATAGCTATTAGCTATAATTTGATATTATAACATTCTTTTTATATTTAAAAAAAATTAATTATATTTTAATTAATATATTTTCTATTTTGAAATATTATTATAATTTAATTTTTAAAATTTAATTTTATAATCTTTTTATACACATTTTTTTACTAAAAAATTATTTTTAATCATTGCAAAAATTAATAAGTAGATTTGAGTATAATAAATAAGTTCAAAATAGTTTAATATATAATTTATTGTATTATATGATTATAAAGTCCATTTAAATATAACGATTACAACATCCATTATAATATAATAATTATAAAATCAATTCCCAACTTTTAATTAATTTATAATATCGAAGGGATTAAATGACAAATACAAACAAGATTTTAGAAAAATATAAAACAAGTTTAAATGGCTTAAGTCAAAATGAAGCTAATAAAAGATTAGAAAAATATGGGAAAAATGAACTTAGAGAAGAAAAAAAAAATCATCCTATAAAGCTATTTTTAATGCAATTTGTAGAAATTTTGATTATTTTGCTCCTACTTGCAGCTGTAGCCGCATATATTATAGGAGATACTATCGATGCCGTGGTAATTCTTTTTGTAGTTATATTAAATGCTTTAATAGGGTTCATCCAAGAATATAGAGCAGGAAAAGCTATGGAAAAGTTAAAAAGTCTTGTTTCAACTAATGCTATTGTTAAAAGAGAGAGAGAAGCACAAAATATTCTGGGAACTGATTTAACCCTTGGAGACATTGTGATTATCGAAGAAGGAGATAAAGTTCCTGCTGATTTAATGCTTATAGAATCTTCAGAACTAAGGATCGATGAATCATCCTTAACAGGAGAATCGAAACCAGTTACAAAAGCTTGTGGAATCAGTGAAGAATATGATCTTGAAAGTTTCAACAAAGATTCGCATGATGAAAAAGTAAGGGAAAAAATAGCTTATATGGATTCTAATGTAATTTCAGGCCGAGGTATAGGTGTTGTAATAGCTATTGGAATGGATTCCTCAATTGGAAAAATAGCTAAAATGATTCAAGAAGTGGAGGTGAAAACACCACTACAAGAAAAAATAGTTAATTTAGGAAAAACATTGGGATTAATAGCTGTAATCATTTGTACTGGAGTATTTCTCCTCCAATATTTCCAAGGAACGCCATTAGTTGAAACATTTATGATAGCTGTTTCATTAGCAGTAGCTGCAGTTCCAGAAGGGCTTCCAGCTATTTTAACACTTACGTTAGCATTAGGTATGCAAAAAATGGCTAAAACTAATGCAGTTGTTAGGAAATTATTAGCCGTTGAAACATTAGGCTCATGTACTGTTGTATGTACTGATAAAACAGGTACTTTAACCTTAAATAAAATGACAGTTCGTGCCACAAAAATAAACTCAAAAGATCGAGCTTTAGAAATATGTTCATTATGTAACAATTCCACAATAAAGGATGGGAAAGTAATTGGTGATCCCACTGATGGAGCTATAATGCAATATGCTGAGGAAAATAATTACAAAAAGTTAGATATGGAAAAAAAATACCCAATAATAAAAGAAATTCCTTTAGATAGTACAAGAAAAAGAATGACAACTATTCATAAGGCAATAACTAACAACAATGATAATGATAATAAAGCTAAAGATAAACACAAAATTACTGAAAATGAAAATAGTAAAACTAAAGAAATATATGCATTTAGCAAAGGGGCTCCTGAGATAATATTAGATTCATGTAAATATATTGACAATAGTGGTGATATTGAGATTATAAATAATAACATAAAAGAAAAAATTGTTAAAAATATTGGTGAAATGACAAATTCCACTCTTAGAGTTTTAGGGTTGGCTTATAAAAAAATAGATGGTGAAGATCAAATTGAAAGTCCTGAAAAACTAGAAAAAGATTTAATATTTGCCGGATTAGTAGGAATGATGGATCCTCCAAGAGAAGAAGCTAAAAAAGCTATTGAATCATGCGAAGCAGCAGGAATAAAAGTTGTCATGATTACTGGAGATCATCAAGATACAGCAGCAGCTATTGGAAAAGAGATTGGGATTTTAAATACTGGAAAAGTTTTAACTGGAGCTGAACTTGATAATCTAAATGATGATGAATTTAAAGCTTTGGTGGAAGATGTTCAAGTATATGCAAGAGTTTACCCAGAGCAAAAAGTAAGAATAGTTGAAGCTCTCCAAAATCAAGATAATGTTGTTTCAATGACTGGTGATGGTGTTAACGATGCTCCTGCACTTAAAAAAGCTTCCATTGGAGTAGCTATGGGTAGTGGAACTGATGTTTCCAAAGAATCAGCAGACATGATAATACAAGATGATAACTTTGCTACAATAATAAAAGCTATTAGAGAAGGAAGAAAAATTTTTGATAATATTAAACGATTTGTTAAATTTCAAGTTTCCACCAATGTAGGAGCGATTTTAACAATAATTTCTGCTTCAGTTCTTAGTTTACCAATTCCATTTAACCCCATCCAAATTCTTTGGATAAATATTATTATGGATGGTCCTCCAGCACAATCTCTTGGTGTTGAAGGAGCTGAAAAGAATATTATGAATAGAACCCCAGGTAAAGGAAACATATTAAATAAAAATAGTCTAAGTAGAATAGTAATTGCAGGAATTGTAATGGCAGTTGGAACATTAGCTATTTATTTCTATGAACTGACTATAGGAGCTCCAAAAGGATTATCCCCAGAAGATATTAAAATAAAAGCTATGACAGTAGCTTTTACCACCTTTGTAATGTTTCAAATATTTAATGCATTTAATTGCAGAGCAAAATCAGATGAAAAGAATAATTTTTTCTTTATAGGAATCATTGCATCATTCTTATTACAGTTGTTTGTAATATATCTCCCTTATCTTCAAATGATATTTAGAACAACCGCTATTGATATTTTTGATTGGATTTTATTGGTTTTGGTAGCTGCAACCATTTTAGTATCTGAAAAAGTTGTAAATAATGTAATGTCTTAAAGATGCTTAATAATTATTTACATTCTTTTTATAATATAGTCTATTATTAAATTTTTAAAAACATTTATAAAAAAATATTTTTTAATAATTATATAATAAATCATTTTGAATTTACTATAAAAGGTTTTTAAAAATTTTTATAAAAATCTGATTTGATATAAATATTAAGTTTAATAATAAAATAAAAATAATAAAAAATAATTCTTATTTTATTATAAAAATTCTAAAATAATTAATAGTAGAATATTTTAATTGAAAAATTTTTTTTATTAAATCATTATTATAAATTTTAATTTTATGTTAAAAATATTTGGTAAAAACATATAAGTAAAAAATTAAAAACATAAGTCCAACACTTTAGAATATAATTACATTACTAAAAGAGTGAATTGATGAACACTATAAAAAACAATGAACTAAGTATCTTTTTAATGGGAGGAACTAAAGATTCTATCAATATTATTAAGTTTCTAAAAGAGAAATTTGATAGTCCCTACATTTTAACTACAACGACAACAGAAGAAGGAGGGCAAATAGCTAAAAGTGCTGGTTCTGATGAAATAATATCTGAACCATTATCAATTGATGATATAATAACCATTTTAAAAGAGAAAAAAATTGATGTATTTATTGATAGCACTCATCCATTTGCAGTAAATGCCACTAAATCCGCTATTAAATCATCTGAAATAGTTAATATTCCTTATATACGTTTTGAAAGACCTTTATTAGAAGAAAAAGAAGTCAATAGAAAAAATATTTATCATGCTAAAACATTTGAAGATGCTGGAAAATTAATAGCTAATAATTGGAAAGATGAAAATGTTCTACATTTAGCAGGTGTTAATACAATTGAAGATGTTTTAAAATCAGTAGCTAAAAAACATTTTTATGTTAGAGTACTTCCAATTGAATCATCCATTAAAAAATGTAAGAAATTAGGGATAAATGGAGAACATATAATAGCCATGCAAGGAATATTTTCAAAAAAATTCAATAAATCATTGATGAGGGAATTAAACACAAAAATCATTATCACCAAAGAAAGTGGAGAGATTGGTGGTGTTTTAACAAAATTATCTGCAGCCAATGAGCTTGGAATAATTGTTATTTTAATTGATAGACCTGAAATAGCTATTTTAAAAGATGAAAATGTTGTTAATAATTTGAATCAACTAAAAAATAAATTAAGACAAAATTAGCATTTATTATAAAACTAAATATTTTAACTTATGATTATAAAAAAAACTAATTGATACTATTATTCCTAAAAATAATAAAACAATGAAAAATTTAGCTTATGATTATAAAAAAACTAATTGGAATTATGAAAAATTAAAATGATTTAAATTTAAAAATATATTTCAAAATAAAAGCAACATAAAAGTCTATGTTGCTTTTAAATTAGTTTGATTGAAACCGCCTCTCAATCTATTATTTAATGATTACATAGCTATTAAAAAATCAAAAATAAAATTTGAATAAATTTTTATTTTTATAGTTATATAATTCACTTCAATTCTTTTATTAACAAGCATAGTATATAAATATTACTATTTAATTTTGAAAAAAACCCCTGTTTTGAACTTGTTTTAGAAAATAAAAGAAGAAGATTGAGAATTTAAATAGCTATAATTTGATCTTATTAATCTCTATCTTATTTTATTAAAAACCATTGAAAAACTAGTTATTTAATGAAAATAACAAGAAATAATAAGTTTTTAAACAACACACTAAATGTGAAAAATAATATATCTCAGTATTAACACCTATAAAAACTAAATACACAGTCAAATTGAATTATTATAATAAATAAAAAGAAATTTAAAATATTTGAAGATATTAAGAATATTTAAGCTATAAAAAATATCTTTTAATAAAATTTATTTATTTAATATTTCATATTTTTTAAAAAAAAATGAATTTGTTTTTAAAACTGTTAATTTTTAATTATACACCTTAAAAAAAACTAATTTAAATAAAAATATTATAAATAAAAAAATCAAGTAATTTTAATTACTAAATAAACCATGCTTAATAAGATAAATAATAATAGGATATAAAATTGATAACACAATATGAAAAAATGAAAAGTAACTCTTTAAAAATAATGAAAAACGCCAGGACTGGGATTTGAACCCAGGCGGAGAAAATCTCCACAGGATCTCAAGTCCTGCGCCTTACCTAGCTAGGCTATCCTGGCAAGGATCATATATCCTCTAAAAAAGAAAAATATTATTTATAGTTAATTAAAAGTATGAAAAAGTAGTTAAATAATATATTAACACGAATGTTAATAGATTATTTAATAGATTGATTAATAGCTATTAATACTACAATCACAAAAATATTCAAACAATAATAACTCAATAGCTAATTTTACTTGTGATTCGGGAATTAAATAACTAGCTTTTAAGTTCAATTTCAATACTCACATTATCTGGGACATTAACTTTCATAACTTGTCTCATTGCTCGTTCATCTGCTCCAATTCCAACTAATCTTTTATGAATCCTAAGTTCCCATTTTTCCCAAGTAGATTTTCCTTCTCCATCAGGGGATTTTCTAGTAGGAACTACTAATTTCTTAGTTGGTAATGGAATTGGACCAGAAAGATCTACACCTGTTCGCTCAGCAATTTTCTTAAGCTGATCACAAACAAAATTAAGTTTTTCTGGGTCAGTTCCTGTAAGTTTAATTCTTGCTTGATGCATTTTCATCCTCCAAAAAATAAAAAAGATATAAGTTTATTTGAACTTATAAAATAAGGATAGATTAGCTATTTAATTTTATACTATTTAAATATTATTATAATAAAATAGCTACATTATAGTATCTACTTAGCAGCATCAATACCTATACACATTCCAGCAGCTACAGTTTGACCCATATCCCTAATAGCAAATCTTCCCATGTGTGGGATGTCTTTAATGTTTTCAATTACCATTGGTTTTGTTGGTTTAACCTTTACAATAGCTGCATTGCCTGTTTTAAGGAAATCAGGATTTTCTTCTTCAACTTGACCAGTAGCTGGATTTAACTTTTTAGTTAATTCTAAGAAAGTACATGCAACTTGAGAAGTGTGACAATGGAATACAGGAGTATATCCTACAGTTATTACACCAGGGTGCTGTAAAACAACAATTTGAGCTTCAAATTCTTTAGCTACTGTTGGAGCATTATCAGCATGTCCTGCAACATCTCCTCTTCGGATATCGTTTTTACCTACACCTCTAACATTGAATCCAACATTATCTCCTGGTTCAGCTTCATCAAACATTTCATGGTGCATTTCAATAGATTTAACCTCTCCAGAAGCCCCAGCAGGTTCAAATATAACATTTTCACCTTTTTTCATTACTCCAGTTTCTACTCTCCCCACAGGCACAGTTCCAACCCCTGTAATTGAATAAACATCTTGAATAGGTACTCTTAAAGGTAAATTAGTAGGTTTTTCAGGAGCTTTAAAATCTTCTAAAATAGGTATTAAAGCTTTTCCTTTATACCAAGAAGTATTGGAACTAATTTCTTTAATATTATCCCCTTCAAATGCTGAAACTGGGATGAAAGGAACTTCATCTGGATTGTATCCAACAGATTTAATAAGATTAGACACATCTTCTTTTAATTCATTGAATTTATCTTCAGAATAATCAACTAAATCCATTTTATTAATTGCAATTACAATTTGGTTAATACCTAAAGTTCTGGATAAAAATATATGCTCCTTAGTTTGTGGCATTACACCATCATCAGCAGCTACTACAAGAACTGCAGCATCTGCTTGGGAAGCACCAGTTATCATGTTTTTAACAAAATCTCTGTGTCCAGGACAATCTACGATGGTAAACTCATATTTAGATGTTTCAAATTTTTGGTGAGCTAAATCTATGGTAACTCCCCTTTCTCTTTCTTCTCCAAGTTTATCCATGACAAATCTAAATTTGTTTTCACCTTCATCTAATTGCTGTTCAGCGATAGCACCAGCTTGCAATAAAAGGTGTCCAACAAGTGTGGATTTCCCATGGTCAACATGTCCAATAAACGCTAAATTTATATGTTCTTTTGTTTTTGCCATTATAAAACCTCTGTTTTTAAATCATTATTAAATTAGTCAAAATTGATTTCAATTTTTTATAATTTTTTTATTAATTAAATAATTTTTTTAAATATTATTTTTATTAATTAAATATTAAAATACATAATAAAAAATGTTAAATACATTTCTATTTACTTTAAATACAACTTGACCGTATAACTTAGATAAATTTGAACTTACCCATATAAATATATAATGATTTTTATTTTAAAACTTATTTTTTTCTTGGTTATTATTATTTAATACTATAATTATAATAATATATTATTTAAATTTATATAAATTACAACAAGCACATCATAATAAACATCATGAGAATATTATAAATTAAAATAAGGAAAAATAAAAATTAACCAAGATAATGATCAGGACCATAAGGTTCTGAAGATAAACCTTTTCTTTCTCTTATTTCTCTTATAATTTGTTTTTGTAATTCATTTGGTAATCTTTCAAACCCTGCATTTTCAGTAGACCATAAACATCGCCCTTCAGTAGCAGACCTAATATCTCCTGCAAAACCAAACATTTCAGCAACAGGAACCTTAGATTCCACTGCTACCATATCACCATCTTGTTTCATATCAATGATTTGACCTCTTCTGTTTTGGATTTCACGAGTAGCATTACCCATGTAGTCTTGAGGAGTATTAATAAATACTTTTTGAATTGGTTCAAGTAATGTAGGTTGAGACATCATAATTGCAGCGAAAATTGCTTTTCTTATAGAAGGCAAAACCTGAGCAGGTCCTCTGTGAATTGCATCTTCGTGAAGTTTAGCATCTACAAGTTTAAACTTTAATCCCATAGCTATTTCATTAGCTATTGGTCCTGCATCTAAAGCTGATTCAAAACCTTCAATTAAAAGTTCCCTAACCTCATCTAAATATTGAATACCACGAGTCATATTAAGGAGTACAGTTTTATTGTAAACATCCCAAACTCTACGAGCTTCTTCTTTTTCTAAACCATTATCAATAAATGTTGTAGCCATTTCTTTTCCTTTAACTCTACCTTCTTTAATGGTTCCTTCACTAATTGCATCATATACAGATTGGTCTAATGGTTCAACAGTAATATAGAATCTGTTATGTTTATTAGGAGATTTACCTTCAACTGGACTATCAATTTTTCCAGCGACAGTTTCTCTGTAAACAACAATTGGTTCAGAAGTTTCTATTTCAACACCTTTTTCTTCACGAATTCTGTAAGTGATAATTTCTAAGTGAAGTTCACCCATTCCAGAAATTAGATGCTGGCCTGTTTCCTCATTAATATCGACACGGACAGTAGGATCTTCTTTAGAAACTTGTCTTAAAGCTTCAATCAATTTAGGAAGGTCTTTAGTATTTTTAGCTTCAACTGCTACAGTAACAACAGGTTCAGATATATGTTCTATACCTTCAAACTCTTTTATCTTTTTATCAATATCACAAAGAGTTTCACCAGCAATAGCTCCTTTAGCACCAGTTATTGCAACAATATTACCTGCAGGAACCTTATCAGTATTAACTCTTTCTGCACCAAAGAATACTCCCACTTGCTGAGTCCTTGCTTTACCATGAGAACCTACAAGAAAAATTTCATTACCTTTTTCAATAGTTCCACCATAAACTCTCCCAGTTGCAATTTCACCAGCATGCTTATCAATACTAACATTAGTAACCATAACCGCTAAAGGACCATCAGAATCAGTTTTAATCATTGCTTGACCTTCTTCAGTTTCAATATCTCCATCCCAAATGGTTGGAACCCTATATGCTTGTGAAACTAAAGGACTTGGTAAATGCTTAATAACCATACCAAGTAAAACTTCAGTAATTGGTACTTTTTGTGCTAACTCTTTCTGATTTTCATTATCACAATAATCTATGATATCTTTAAAATTAATTCCAGATTTCTGCATAATAGGAATATTAATAGCCCAGTTATGATAAGCAGAACCAAAAGCAACGCTACCATCAGCAACATCAACTTTCCATTCATCTTTCTTATCTTTTGGAGCCATTCCCTTAATAAGCTTATTTGCTTCAGCTATTATTTTAAGGAATCTATTTTGAAGCTCTTCGGGTTCAAGTTTTAACTCATTAATTAATCTATCAACTTTGTTAATAAATAAAACAGGTCTAACATTTTCTTTTAAAGCTTGTCTAAAGACAGTTTCAGTTTGAGGCATAATCCCTTCAACAGCACAAACAACAACAACTGCACCATCTACAGCTCTCATTGCACGTGTAACATCTCCACCAAAATCAACATGTCCTGGAGTATCAATTAAGTTGATTAAATAATCATTATCATCAAATTTATGAACCATAGAAACACTTGCAGCATCAATAGTTATACCTCTGGCTGATTCCTGTTCATCGAAATCGAGACTTCTTGCATCACCAGCTAACTCTTCGGAAATCATTCCTGCGCCTGCAAGTAGGTTATCAGATAAGGTAGTTTTACCATGGTCAATGTGAGCCACAATTCCTATGTTTCTAATAAACTTAGGTTGATACATTAATTCCTTTATCTTCTCAATCATTTTAGTACGTCTACTCACAACAATCACCTAAAATTAAATATTAAACTAAATATAAAATTAAATATTATAATATGAAAATTGAATAAAATATAAATAAGTAAATTTTTATTTTTTTAAAGTTTCAATTAATGGGCAGCTCTAGCTACTCTTTCTTTTTCTTCTTTTTTCTGAATTGCAAAGCTTCTTGTATCATGTTCAGAAGCAAGGATAATCTCATCAGCTAAACATTCAGCTACAGGTCTTTTATTTTTAAAAGCTGACTGTAATGTTCCTTTGGTTAAGAATCCTAATGACAAATCTACTCTTCTTTGTGGTGCAATATCAACAGCTACTTGATAACCAATACCACCATATTTAATTCTAGTGGTTTCTTCACGAGGAGATGTGTTTTCCACAGCTTTAACTAAAATTTGAATAGGATTTTCTTTTGTTCTTTTATTAATTACTTCAAAAGCCTCTTTAACTGTATTATAAGCTTTATTCTTTTTCCCAGAATTCCTTTCAGTTCTCATGATTTTATTCATTAATCTTTCAACAATAGAAATTTTAGATTTCGCAAATTGTCTTCTAACATGTCTACCTAATGTATGAGGAACTAAAGTCTCATCTAAGCATATATAATTAGTTAAACCTAAATCTTCGACTTTAATATCTTTTAGGTCCCATTTATTAAAAATTTGACTCATTAAATTGCCCCAATTTATATTTATTAAGAAATTTTTTTATATTAGAAATATTATTCTTTATAATAATATAATCATTTATCTTACAGGTTTCTCTATTTTACCAATAACCATTTGTTCTAAAGAAACATTGTTAACTTTACTTACTTTCCATCTGACACCAGGAATATCCCCCATAGACCTTCCAGAAGGTCCACCAATTCCTTCAATCATAACTTCATCATGCTCATCAATGAATCCAATAGCTCCATCTCCAGGAGCAAAAGCAGTTAATTGTTTTCCATTTTTAATCAATTGAACACGAACACATTTTCGTATTGCTGAATTAGGTTGTTTAGCTTCTATTCCAACTTTTTCAATTACAATCCCTCTTGCTTGGGGAGCACCCTCAAGAGGATCAGCTTTTACATCTAAACGTAAAGCTTTTCTTTTATAATCAACATCCTTCCATTTAAAATTCTGTCTATTCTTTTTAAGCTTTTTTGCAGCAAAAAGTCCCGGCATATTAATCTCTTCCTATATTTTTAAAGGTAAATAGTTATGCAAATTTTCATTAATTAAATGGTTAAATAAAAATTACAACAATTATCAAATAATCACATATAGCTATAATTTATACATAATTTCTATGAATTTTAGAAGCTAAAAATATTAAGCAATCTTTTGATAATTATTAATAAAATCTATAATTTATACTTATCTGATTCAGATAATCATAAATATCATTTATATATAGGTTTAGATAGTACAAATCATGTAATCTAAACTTTATAATTGTTGAATTAGAAATAAAACAATTTCAAACAACAAATTTATTACATTGAATAAGAAAATAAGAATAATTCAATAATTATATATCCTTATGAATAAAGTCAATGATGTATTATTAAAAGGTAGATCTATAAAATAAATTAGAATTAAGCAATAGCTATTGCACACAATATTATAGTCAATATTTATCATACCTAAAATTTCAAGATTTGCACACAAAAAGCATGAATAATATTAACTAATTAAAAAATTATTCTTATATCATAATTGACCATACCTATTATAATGTTTTATTATCTGTAACACTTATAAATTTTACGTTTAAAACAAAACCTAAATTATAGTTTTTAAAAATAATATTAATAAAACTAATGAAAATAAAGCATTATAAAAATTAAAAGTAAATCATTTTAAAATGATATTACTTATATTATGCTGTCTTTTAGCTAACAATTTAGCCCTTTCAATATTATGACCATTTTTACCAATAGCTATTTTTTTATTTGTATTATCCGTCATTACAGTAGCTACTTTTTCTTTATTTTCTTTCTGGAGTATTTTAATACTGTTAACTTTAGCTGGAGCCATAACATTCTTTACAAACTCAGTCATGTCTTCAGAATGCTCAATAATTTCAACACCTTTATCAACAGCTTTCTGAACTTTAGTCACAGTAGTTCCTTTTTTACCGATAGCTAACCCCATGTCTCCATTTTTAACAACAAAGGTTATTTTACCATTATCTTCATCTATTATGCAATCTTTAACCATTGCCCCAGTCATACTCTCAAAAAGAGCTATGTATCGTATTTCATTAGCATTAAATTTAATAGACAAAAAATCTACCCCATTGTTTCTAATATAGTAGAATCTCCTGGATTATTTATCACTAAAGTAGCCACAGTAAAAGGTTTACCACAAACAGATCCTAATTCTACACTAGTCCCTTTATAAATAAAAAATTGAATATCTGAAAGTTTACAATAATATTTTACATCTTCTAATATGTTTTTAGGACTATTCTCAGCAACAATTACAAGTTGACCTTTCCCTAATTTCAAAGATTGAATTGATTTTTCAGAGCCTAAAGTGACATCACCTGTGTCAACAGCTACTCTAATACCTCTATCTATGTCCATCATCTGCCTCCCTTACGTTTATTTGGTTTCATTACAACACCGACAGAACCTGTACCCAATGGTATTGGTTGTCCAATAATAATATTTTCAATTATTCCAGTTAATTTATCAACTTCTCCTCTAATACTAGCACGAAGAAGATGTTTACCAGTTTCTTCAAAAGCTGCACGAGCAAGAACACTTGATTTTTCACCACTAATACCATGCCTCCCAATTGATCTTACAGTTCCATCAGCAGTCATCATATCAGCAACAAGCATTATATGCCTTACATCAACAGTAAGCCCTTGTTCATCAAGAGTACGGAGTGCTTCATTAATTATAGCATTACGAGCTGCTTCAACACCTAAAACTGTCTCTATTTCATAAATATCATTAGTTGTGGTTTTAACTTTATTAATACCATCAATTTTTAAAACAGCACCAAGATTTGAACCTTCAGTATGAATAATCCACTCATCTTCTTTTCTAATAATGACTTTTCCAATATTTTTAACACCACTAACCTGTAAATCACGAACTTTATCAGCAAGAAGTCTAAGTTCCCTTATATTAGGTTTTGCTGGTTCAAAACTTAGTACCTTATCATTTATATTTACTCTTTTAAAAGCTTTTTCAATATTAGATATAATATCATCAAAGTCAAGAATTTTATCCTCAATTTTTTTCTCATCAAGTACTGCTTCAATTTTCATATCTGCATAATTAATATAGAAATCCTTAAGAATATCATTAACTGTACTTTTACCAATATAATTAGCTATCTTTTTTACAAATATTTCATCATCTTTTTTGTCTTCTTCAAAATAAATAGCCATAGTTGGAGTGGAAATTTTTTTTCTTGCATCAACAATCTCTATAAGTCGTGGTAATCCCAAAGTAACATTTAGTTCAGCGACTCCTGCATAGTGAAAAGTACGCATAGTCATCTGAGTACCTGGTTCACCAACAGATTGAGCAGCTACCGTGCCTACTGCCTCTCCAGCTTCAACTTTAGCTCGATCATAGGCATTTTTAACCTTAACAACTAGTTTCTCCAATTCCTTTTCAGTTAGTTCCCGACGAATGAAAGCACTAGCTAAGTCATGAATGTAACTTTCAGGAAATTCAGTTTTTTTCTTTTTAGCTATTTTTTCCACTTTTTCAATAATTTTTTGATCAATCTCATCCACAAAACCACAACCAAAGCTATTTTTTAATCCTCATTTCATCAATGATTCTATCTAAATCAGCAGCTTTGCCATAGTCACTTTTAGCAGGATCTACTCCATCTTCACCAAACATAGTCTGAATAACCATTCCTCTATTATCAGTGACTAATCCATTTTCTTTAACATTTAAATCTTGTAATGCATTAACAAGGCGTCTTTGCATATATCCACTTTGAGCAGTCCGAATAGCTGTATCAACAAGACCTTCTCTCCCACCCATTGCATGGAAAAAGAATTCAATTGGATCTAAACCTTCTTTATAACTAGAATGTACAAAACCACGTGCTTTAGCTCCTAATTCATTCTTTTTAAAGTGAGGTAATGTTCTTTCATTATATCCTCTATCAATTCTCCCCCCACGAACAGACTGTTGTCCAACACAAGCAGTAATTTGAGTAAGATTAAGCATTGAAGCTCTTGCACCAGTAGTTGCCATTATAACAGAATGATTATCCATTCCAAAGTAGCTTTCAGCTATTTCTCCAGATTTATCCCTTGCTTCACCAAGAACTTGCATGATTTTCATTTCAAGTGTTTCTTCTAAACTTCTACCAGGTAATGCTTCAAGTTCGTCATTTTCATAAGCTTCAACAAGTTGATCAACTTTTTCTTCAGCACTATCAAGATGTGCTTCTATTCTTTGTTTAGCTTCTTCAGGTATTTCTTCATCATTAGTACTTGTAGTAATTCCTGCCTTCATAATTCCAGAAATAGCTAAATTAGTTGAAGAATCTAAAAATTTCCTAGCTTCATCAGAACCATATTCTTTCATTATTTGATCTAATATTTTCCCTGAAAATGAACCAAATGCTTTCTCATCAACTGAACCAGTAATAAGTTGCCCTTCTTCTATAATAACAAAAGCATCGAACTGACAATCTTTTAGCATGCATTCATCACACTTTCTACACACTTCACCTTTATAAGCTATATTCAATTTTTCAGGTAAAAGTAAGCTGAAAAGTTCTTTGCCTGTCCAATCTTGGTTTTTTCGTTTAGGTAATGGAATTTTAGCTTTTCTTAATATTTGAAAAGCTTGTTCTTCAGTGAAAATTGATTCCTTCCTGGTTAAAAGATACCCTCCTGAAATATGATCATGTATAGCTCCAATAATTGGACCTCCAAATCTTGGAGAAAGAATATGTTCTTGAACTCTCATTAAAGATTTAGCTTCAGCTCTAGATTCATCAGTCTGAAATATATGCATATTCATTTCGTCTCCATCAAAATCTGCATTATAGGGAGGACAAACACATAAATTAAGTCTAAAAGTTTTATAAGGGAGAACTCTCACTTCATGCGCCATCATTGACATTCTATGAAGTGATGGTTGGCGATTAAACAAAACAATATCCCCATCTTTTAGATGTCGCTCAACAATATAACCGGGTTCTAATTTTTCTAAAATAGCTTCTTTAGTTTCATCATAAACTCTTATTTTTCTTCCATCTAATCGTATAACATAATTAGCACCAGGATGAATATCAGATCCATTTTTAATATATTTCCTTATCTCATCAATGTTCCATTCATTAACATGTACTGGAACTGTGACTTCTTTAGCTATCATATCCGGAACACCAACTTCATTAATGCTTATATTAGGATCTGGTGAAATAACAGTACGTGCGGAAAAGTTAACCCTTTTACCTGAAAGATTACTTCTGAAACGTCCTTCTTTCCCTTTAAGCCTCTGAGCTAAAGTTTTAAGAGGTCTTCCAGATCTATGCCTTGCTGGGGGAACACCTGATGCCTCATTATCAAAATAAGTTGTAACATGATATTGTAAAAGTTCCCAAAGATCTTCTACAATAAGTTGAGGAGCCCCCGCTTCCATATTTTCAATTAACCGCTGATTTATACGAAGAATATCTACAAGTTTATGAGTTAAATCATCTTCAGACCTTTCTCCAGTTTCTAAAGTAATTGAAGGTCTTACGGTAACAGGAGGAACAGGTAAAACTGTTAAAACCATCCATTCAGGACGTGCCACTTCAGGATTAACTCCCAACACAAAAGCATCATCATCTGTAATTTTTTCTAATTTTTCCCTAACTTCACTTGGTGTTAATTTATAATCCCCTTCAATAATCGAAATTGGTTTATCAATTTTAATATCTTCTTGTTCCATCTCACAATGAGGACATTTATCTTTACGAGAAACATTATAAACATCTTTTATAATATCATTTAAACTATCTTCATTATTCATTAAAGTTTCAATTTTTTCCCGATACTCTTCAATTTCAGTATTATTTAAAAGAATACGTCCACATGAATTACATGTAGAACGTAAAATCTTATGTATAGTATCACCAAAGCCAACGTGAATAACGGGTCTAGCTAAGTTTATACTGCCAAAATGCCCTTGACAATCCCCTCCTTTAGAACCACAAGCTCTACACCTTAAACTCGGATCTATAACTCCTAAATGAGGATCCATCAATCCATTTTCAATTGGATAACCATCTTCATCATATGTATCTGGAGTTTCAATCTTAGTTACAGACATCTTCCTTATATCCTCTGGTGACATTAAACCAAAATTAATTTGCGAAATCTGTTTTATAATTCCTTTCAAATTATTTGCTCCTTCCATTTTTGTCCCTAATAATCAATAAATAAGAATAAATTGTTTTAATTTAATTAAAACCATATCATCAAATTTAAGCTTTATCTTCAAGCACTAATTTTGGGAATATACATAAACTCTTTAATTCATCAAGTAATAACTTAAATGCATATGAAATTTCTACTGGGTATGAATCAACATCTCCACAAATTGGACAATATTTCTTATCCCTTATCCTATCATAAACTGAAATCATCCCACAATCACCACAAACAATAGCTTCATATTTATCAGATTCATCTAAAAGTCTTTCTTTTAGTGCAAGAGCAGCTCCATGAGCAATAAGACAATCTCTTTCCATTTCTCCAAATCTTAAACCACCTTCACGAGCTCTACCCTCTGTAGGTTGTCTTGTAAGCACTTGTACAGGACCTCTCGAACGAGCATAAACTTTATCAGCAGTCATATGGTGTAATTTCTGATAATAAGCTACTCCAACAAATATTTCAGCTTCTATTCTTTCACCAGTTATTCCATTATAAAGAGATTCACATCCTGCTGATTCAAATCCACTTTCTTTTAGATGTTGTTTAATTTCATCTTCTAAATCCTCATTAAATGGAGTTCCATCAACACGTTTTCCCATCATACATCCAGCTTTACCAGAAACCATTTCAAGAACCTGACCAACAGACATCCTAGAAGGTATAGCATGAGGATTAACAATTAAATCAGGAACAACACCATCTTCTGTAAATGGAGCATCTTCTTGAGATAATATAAGACCTACAACCCCTTTTTGTCCATGTCTTGATGCGAATTTATCACCAAATTCAGGTTGTCTTGTATCTCTTACTCTAATTTTAGTTAATTTACTTCCTTCAACAGTTTCTGTAAGAAGAACAGCATCAACAATGCCTTTTTCACCATGCCTTACTGTAACTGAAGTTTCTCTTCTTCTTTCAGCTACTGCTCCAAATTCATCAATTTCTTCTAAAAAACGTGGTGGAGAAGTTTTTCCAATAAGAACATCTCCTGATTCAACATAAGATTCTGGATTAACAACACCATCATCATCTAAATGCCTATAAACTTCTTCTGAACGATACCCTCTAACCCCTTTTTCTGGAATTTCAAATTTATCCTCTTGACCACCAGGATATCTTCTTTCAGAGGCTTCATAAGATCTAAAAAATGAAGAACGAGACATTCCTCTTTCCAGTGAAGATTTATTCAAAATTAAAGCATCTTCCATATTATATCCTTCAAATGACATAACTGCTACCACAAAATTCTGTCCAGAAGGACGTTTATCATAGTTTGTTGCATCTATTATACGTGTTTTAACAATAGGTATTTGAGGATGATGTAAAAGATGTGCTCTTGTATCAGTACGTAAGGCATAATTTGAAACATAAAGACCTAGAGCTTGTTTTGTCATCCCTGCTTCCATAGTATTTCTTGGAGAAGAATTATGGTCAGAAAATGGAATAATTCCTGCACAAATTCCAAGCATTGTAGAAGGATCAATTTCCAAATGAGTATGATCTTCATTTAAATAATTCAACCCCATAGATATATATGAATTTTCTTCTTCTTCAGCATCTAAATATTCAATAATCCCCAAATTTACAAGATCATCCCATTTTAATTCTCCATTTTCAATTCGAGAAATGTGTTTTTCTTCAAGTAAAGGAATACCCTCCTTAACTATTATTAAAGGTCTTCTTGCTCTACCAGGATCATTAAATATATATATTTCATCTGTTTCATTATAATAAGTAATATTCATTTCATCAGAAACTTCTCCAGACCTTCTTTTCTCTCGCATTTCACCAACAAAATCATCAGGGTCATTACAAGTTCCAATAAGCTCTCCATTAATGTAAATTTTAGCTTTACTCACCAAAACTCCTCCAAATAAAACAATAATTATTAAATAATAAATATGATAAAAATATAAGTAAATCACATATGATTTTAAATAATTTTTTATTAAATATTATATATTTCCTTAATATCATGAATTAAACTTATTAATTATTAATCAATTATACCCATGTCTCTAATAACATTTTCAATCTCTTCTGTATCTGAACCCTCAGATATTTTACACATTAAAGCTAAATTCTTTACCAATCCACAATTGGGTCCTTCTGGAGTTTCATTAGGACATATTTTACCAAATTGAGTTGGGTGTAAATCTCTCGCTTCAAAATGAGGTTGACTTCTACTTAATGGAGAGACAACACGTCTTAAATGTGAAAGTGTTCCCATATAACTAGTCCTATCCAGTAATTGACTTACTCCAGCTCTCCCACCAACCCAATTACCAGTAGCTATAGCATGTTTAATATTCTCTGTTAAAACATCTGACCGGACTGCTTGTCTGATTGAAGGCTCTTTTCCACGAGAAATACTTCTTTCAAGTTGATAGCTCATATCTCTTGTTAAACTTGTAAAAGCAACTCGGAATAAATCTTCCATCAAATCTCCAGAAACACGAAGTCTTTTATTGGTGTAATGATCTTTATCATGAGGTTCTCTCATTTCAAAAATAACTTGGAGAAGCATTTCACACATTTCAGCTAAATAAATTGCTTTACTCTTTCTTTTATCAGATTCAATACCCATATGGGGAAGCAAATATCTATCAATAACATCTTCAGCACGTTTAACACGGTATTCTTCAGTCATACCTTTTGCTACACGATTTCCAATATATTTAATAGCTGAATTAGTCAAATATTCATTCCTTTCTTCTTTAGACAAGTCATTCATTTCTTTAGAATCTAATTTTAGTGCTTGTTCTGAAACTTGCATATCATCTGCAATTACCATTTGAAAATTAAAATCATCGGAAATAGCGGTTATGATATCTTCATCAGTAGAAAGACCTAATGCTCTAAGTAAAATAACTAATGGAATCTCGCCTGGAACATAAGGAAAAGATATTCTCAAAAATACTCCACTTTTACGAGGTTTCCTATATTCAAGAGAAATTCTTGCTCTAAAACCACTTTTAATAGAAGTTACAATAGCTTTAGCACGTCTGTCTTGAACATCACCTAAACGCTCCAGAATAATTTTGTTAGGAGCTATTTCTTCCATTGTCACAACTGCTCTTTCAGAACCATTAACAATGAAATATCCTCCTGGATCTTGTGGATCTTCTCCTTTAGATGATAATTCATATTTATCGAGCCCACTCAAATGACAAATATCTGATTTGAGCATTAAAGGCAATTCACCAATATAAACTTTTTCCAATTCATTTTCTTCCCCTTCATAATTTAACGCCATTTCTAAAAACATATGGGCAGAATAAGTCAAGTTTCTAAGCCTTGCTTCAGTTGGATAAATTAAACTTTTTGAACCATCAGCTTCCTTTGTGAAAGGTTTTTGAATTTCTACTTTGCCAGTTTTAAGAGAATATTTTCCCTGTTCTAATGTAATTGGTTCAGTTATATCGATAATGTTTTGTATACGGTTATTTACAAAGTCATTATATGATTTGATATGATGATCAACCAACTCATACTTATCAAAAAATGCATCTACCAATCCCCATGTATTACTTTTCATGGACTTCCTCCAGAATAAACATAAAATACCACTAATACAAATAAATATGAATACATCTAAAAAATGCCAATATTGCTTTAAATAAGTTGATTATAGTGATTAATGAATAAAAGTGATGAAACGATTTTATTAAAAATATTTATTTTACATTATATATGATAAAAATCATCAAACAAAGCACAGAAATAAATATTGACAAATTTATATTAAAAATTTTTTAAGATCCATATTAAATAATACTATTATGTGAAAACTCATAAACTTATAAAATAAAAAAAAACATAACACACCAGATAATTAAAATATTAATTAAAATTTTTTTTACTGAACTCACGATAATCATTGAAAAAAATCTAAAAAGTCAGATTTCAACCAACCTATAAGTAACAAAAGTACCAGCAGTTGGACTCCTTCTAATAATCTCTAAAACATCCCCTTTTTTAGCATCAATAGCTTTAACAACAGGATCATCACTTTTGATTTTAGGGAGTTGTCCTTGTTCAAAATCTAAGTCTTTAAAAACTTTTTCTTTATCAGATTCGGACAAAATAACATGAATAGGAACAAGCTCATGCTCCAAAATATCCTTTTTCACAAAATTCCTCCAGTTAAAAATATTAAATGAAAATTAGAACGGGCCCGACGGGAATTGAACCCGCGGCCGCTTGGTTAAAAGCCAAGCGCTCTGCCAGACTGAGCTACGGGCCCTAATACAAACAAATTATAAATTAAAAAATTGTCTAAATAACATTATATGAATAAATATATTGAATCAATTTAAACTAGCTAAGTAGTATACTATTAACAAGTCAGCCTAGAGTATTTAAATAGGAAATTATTATCAATCTAATTAAATATAGATTGAACGCCCTGGCCGGGATTTGAACCCGAGTCGCGGGCTCGACAGGCCCGCATGATAGCCCCTACACCACCAGGGCAACTTATAAAATATATATAAATAACAAACAATAATGAAAATAGAATAAGTATTGTTATTATAAAAACTACAGTATAATTAACTCATTAATGAATTTAGATATTATTATTTATAAATGTTTCTATCAAGAATCTTAAGTATAAGTAGACTATTATGAAAATTCTTCTTTGTGGACATTTATATAAATTTGGAGGAATGTTGTTAAACTAACTAATATTTTTTATAATATATAAATCTTGTGTAAATAGGAATTATTTGAATAAAGCAGACTATTCCAATATTAAAATATATAAATAAAAAGTCCCGCCTGCCGGACTTGAACCAGCAACATTTGGATCTACAGTCCAACGCTCTGCCAAATTGAGCTAAGGCGGGAAAATTTAAATGGGACCACCCGGATTTGAACCGGAGTCTCAGGCTCCCAAAGCCCAAAGGATCGACCAAGCTACCCTATGGTCCCTTATGAACTAAATATCATATATAATACTAATTTTAACAGTATTAATTATATAGTTTTAATAGTGATAGATAAAATAATGAAAATATATTTATCATAGTTATATATAAACTTAGTTAAAATTATCTAATCAGAACTATCATGATTTTAATTTTATATTATTAAATATCAAGTAAAACTTATTTTATCTTATTTTATTTTTTAATTGAGTTTAAAACAAAATCACATTATTAGAGCCCCGGACGGGAATTGAACCCGCGACCACGAGATTACAAGTCTCGCGCTCCACCAGACTGAGCTACCGAGGCATTTCGACATTTTACACTCAACACCTTTCTTTTAGTAAATATTAGCTTAAATACTTTACGGAACTTGAACATTTTACTATCAAAAATAACATAATATTCCTACATTAGGTATTACAGTTTTAAAAACAATTATAGATAAATTTTGTATAATTAATATATAAAGCTATCTTTTTATTGAGGGTGTAAATTTTGGTGGAGTTTTTTGGTTTTTTTCTTTAAGTTGGTTGTTTTGTCATGAAAAGTGCTAAATATTCTAGTAATCCTTCATCTGTTTTGAATTTAGCTTTA
>JAITUQ010000044.1 GCA_031286225.1 Candidatus Methanorudis spinitermitis | reverse complement strand
AGTGTATCAAGTGTAATGAATTCATATAAATTCTAATTAAATCAAATAAAACTTCCATAATCCTAATTCAATTTTTGGAAAAAAATTCAAAAAACTCCACACTTTTTGACAGACTCTTTAAGGACTATAATATAAAAAATTGCAATTTTAAAAAATATTTTTAGTTATTTTTCTGTTTTTTTGTATCTGTGGCTGTTTTTTCTAACTATTAACAATATGGAATTGTTACTATGGAGTATTTTTTCTGTTTTTTAAAAAATTATTTTTTATAGGCATGTGGTCTTGTTTTAAGGGATCTCACAGTACCATATTTTCTCCCCATCAAATACCAACCTAAATTACCCCCGAATTTATACATAAAACGTGGAATTTTAGGTGTAACAAAAACATGCTGATTTTTCATATGCTGATTTTTCATTGCACTAGCAAGTTCCACTAAAGCAGCATAAACATTGGAAACTGGACCACTTTTGCGCATGTTTTTACTTTGTGAAGCTACAAATCCTCCTCCACCTATGCCTATTCCATATCCCCATAACATTCCTACACTAGTTGCAAAATTTTTCACTATGTCAAGTGCAAGGTGGTTATCTTTTGCTTCAATAAAACCACAGTTGCTGATGGCGTAAACTATTGGAAACTTTTCATTTGCCTTCATTGCTTCTTGTTCTATTGTTGTCAAAATTTTAATCAATGATACAGGAATACAGTCCACATAAAGTGGAAAAACAAACAGTAACACATCAGCTTCTAGAATATTAGACATTACTTTGGAATTTTCCACATCCAATATCAGTTGAGTTGATTGATAAACTATGGGGGTAATATCCAAAAGCCTTTTAATTTCATCGATGAATATGCTAGATGTACTACCTACTGTTTTTGGGCTTCCATTAATAATTACCATCTTATTCATTTTGATATCTCCAATTCTAAGACATTTTTCAGTGATTCCATGGTTTCTTTAAGCTCATTAATTTTTTCCATGATAAATACAAAGTGTTTTGGAGGGCGCATGTTTAAAGCATTATGTTTGGCCAAATTGATAAATGTCTGGTACTCTTGATTGGTACAAGGACCATATCCAATTGTAATCATAATAGGGAAGCGTTTATATCTCATTTTATGGCGCATTTCACCATTAACGATTTCGAAAAATGGTGAAATATTAGGAATAGAACGATCCAAAAAGGATTTGATATCATAGCTGTAGCCACCATATGTGATTTTTGAGATGAACACCACTACATCAGATTGAATTTCCTTTCTAGCTACTGTATTTCCACAATCATTCCTCATAATGCAAAGACCTGGTGTTTTCACCCAGCATTTAAAGCATCCTTTACATGGGTTGATTTCATCACCATTTAGCGTAATAGTTTCCACTTCACTCTTGGATTTTTCCAGAATTTTTTCCACTTTAGACGCTAAATTTAACTTTTCATAGGATAAACTTTCTCTATCACATAGTATAAGCGTTTTCATCTTATTTTCTCTTGTTTTTTTAGAATATGTTAATGGGCAAAGCTTTTAAAGATAATAATTTTTACTAAAGATATTTTTTTCATAGATAATTTTATCATATTTATTATTTTTTATATAAAAATTTTTATTACAGATATTTTTTTCATAAATAATTTTGTTATAATTATTATTTTTTATATTAAATTAATAATTATTCTTATTTTTATTATTGAAATATTTATAATTTTTATTTTAATAATTAAAATAATAATAACTAATATAAACTTTATAAACTTTTTTTTAAAAAGATATCTTGAATATTGTATTTATATATAAAAATTGACAATTTGTTTTTTATAGCTATTGGTAATTATTAATTGATTTTAATCTTTTTTCCATTTCAATAATCCTATCTTTTGAATTAGTTTTATAATTATAATTTAAATTTTGTTTAAAATTAGATTTTAAATTTATTTTAAGATTAAATTTAATAAATTCTTTATAATAGCTTTTAAACTTATATTTAGATTTGTTTTTATTTTTTAATTTATTTTCAGACCTGTTTTCAGGATTATTTTTATTTGTTAATTTATTTTCAAATCTATTTTTAGACTTATTTTTAAATTTATATTTAGAGGAGTAGCTATTAAGATATTTATATTGTGGAGAAATGATATAACATGCTTCCTCTGATTTTAAATCAGAAATATTAACTTTATTTAAGTTTCTAATGATTCTTCTTTTTAATTTTTTATCCTCTATTTCTTTACCAAGGAATATTGGTGTTTGAACTGCAGATGAAAGTTTATAAACATGTCTTGCATTTTTTCGCTCTATTTTTCTTTTGCTTAATATTTCAAAACTTTTTAAATCTAAATTTTCATCTCTAAATGGTATTCCTGCATCAGAAAGAGCTATGGTTTTTTCATCATTTTTTGAAATATCTTTATTAATATTATCAGCGTTTAGTGAAGCTATTGTTCCTCCACCTATTCTACCAAAAACTGGACCTTCTCCAATATAAAAACCAGCTTCGATAAAAGCATATCTCACACCTGCAGCTAAAGTATAAGTAGCTATTATTCCGTCGTTTTTAATAACTCTTTTAAGTTCTCTAAAAAATTCTACTGTACAAAGCTCTGGGGCCATAGCTGGGGAATATGGGTCAAGAAATATTACATCATAGCTATTATCTTCTAGTTTTTTTATAGTTTCACGAGCATCTTCACAATATATTGAAATAGCTATATTGGGAGGAATATTTGTTTTTTCTAATTCAAGAGCTAAATAGCTTGCATTGATTAATTTAGATTCAATAGCCTTTTTAACTATTTCATGACCTTTAATAGGACTTGAAGTGAGAATACCAGCAGCTAAAGTTTCAACAGAAATTTCAACCATATCAACACTAAGTCTAGGAACTTCTTTTCCTGTTTTATCAAAATTTTCTAAAAAGTCTTCAATAATTGCTGCTGTATTGTATCCTATTCCGCTACAAATATCTAAAATAGCTATATCTTCATTGTATTTTAGATTTTTTAATTTATCATTAGAAATTTCATCATTAAAACTTTCTTTATCTTTTAATAGTTTTTTATTAAAAGTTTCATCATTAGAAATTACTTTATTTTTTAATAAACTATCCTTTTTAATATTTTTAAAATAGCTATTTTTAAATGGTTTAACAAACTTTTCAAATGATTCGCTTATAGCTCCATTTGAATTATGCATAGTTTCTACTTTTCCATCAAAATCTGGAGAGTTAAGTGTATAGGATCCATCTTTAGTTTTTATAAAAAAATCAACTGATTTTTTTTTAAGATCTAAACGATAGCTACTTTGAAGAGTTTCTCTTTCTTTTGAAAAATAGTAATTTATATTTTTTATAAGCTCATCACGAGAATTTTTGGAATTTATTGAAGGAAAACTCATGTTATTCATATTACAGTATAAATTTATTTATGTATCATAATAATAGCTATAGGTATTGGTAAAATCATATTTTCCACTACTATCTTTAATCCACCAATCAAGAGCATTTTTATGAAATGGGTATTTATATTTTTCTAAATTACTATAATATATTGTATAATAAATATTATTTGTGAAATCGTGTGTTGGTTCAGCAGGAACCCATTGATATTTATTTTCATAAAAAATATATGATACTGGCCATATATGGCCCATTTCTCTATTTCCATCAGATGTTTTATTATAGCTACTTTTGAAGTATGTTGGAATTCCTAAAGCCCGTAGTAAAGCCCCTGCTAACATGCTATTTCCTAAACATGTTCCTTTACCTCTTTGAAGCGTGGTTATAGCAGATTGATCTGGGGAATAATCATAATCATATTTTATATATTCGTGGACATATTTAATTACAGCATTAGCTAATTCCATATTATATATATCATTATTAGCATAATTAGATCTAGAAACATTTGTTTTTATTGCCATTGCAAGATTCATAATACTAGGATTAGTCCAATTACATTCCTTTGAAATAGTAAAATAAGGGTTTTTTGTTGAGTTATATTGGGTTTCATAAAGTTTTTTCTCTAATATTAAATACTTAAACAGACCTTTTTTACCATTTTTATATGTATAAGTAGTTAATGTATATTTTCCATTAGTATAAATCTTTTTATTTTCCATACTTTCTGTTTTGTAATGTAAGTAAGAAAAATAAGTATGTTCTGTTTTTATTTCTTTTTTAAAATCACTATTTTTATTATAATAATAATTAACATTTGAAGAAGCACTTAATATAGGGTTTTTTACATTCCAATAGGATTGTGTACTCCCTTGATAAAAATTTCCAAAAGTAAACTGTTTATTTTTCTTTTTTTGAGTTTTTACTTTATTAAAATACAATTTAGGATTATTACTAATCCCCGTTCCTGAGGTCCACTGAGAAAATAATACTTTAGATTTTTTATTCTTAATTAATTTATTTTTTTTATCATAAAGTTCAATGGAACAATCTTTATTAGCTATATTTTTTGTTTTACCTTTAACTAAAAATGACACATCAAAAGAATAACCATAAAAATCGGAATTCCAACCTTTTACAGGCTTTTTAAAAGTTATAGTTTTATATCCCTTAATTGTAACAAGAACTTTATTTATTTTATTAAGTTCTGTTTTCCTTTTGAAAATATAATTGTATGAATAATAATTTTTGTTTTTCATACCAATATTACTATAAACCTGTAAATTAAGCTCAGTTTTACCATTAAATGTTTTAGATGATTCTAGTTCTAATGTACTATCTAATTTTCCATTTACAGGTGTAATTATCCAAATCATTGCTATTAAAACCAATGATACTAGAAACATCTTTTTAATATTCATTATATTTTCCCTTAGTATTGCTAATAATTTATATTTATTATTTTTAAGCATTTTAACTTTTTTTACCAAATATTTCAACTTATTTATGCATTAATTAAAAAATAATTCTATTACAAAATTATTTTAAATTATTAATATAACCTGTAAAAGCTCCTAAAATTGGATATATTATATAAGTCAGCCCAATGTCTAACATATAGCTATAAAATGACATTTTCATAGGACCTTCCATAAATAAAAATAAATCAATTATAATACTTATTATAAAGAATAAAATACCAATTTTCAATCCTTCAATAACATCAATATCATTAAATTTCTTAATATACAGAATTAAGAATATTAATCCAATTAAAACAAGTGTAATAGTCATTATAGTTTCAAATACTGGAGAATTTGATAGTTTAAATGGATATATCATGATTGATACTAAAAAAGGTATTAACCATACAATAAACCCATATAAGATTCCAATCTTCCATTTCATAATTTCATCTCTTAAAATAATAGATAAAATAAATTTATCTTTAAAATATCATATAAAATAAATTTATCTAGAAATACTGGATAAAATAAATTTATCTTAATAATATCATATAAAATAAATTTATTAATATATTTATTTAAATACTATGATGAATGTTTATAAGTCCTAGTAATATCATATTTATATTAATAATATTTAGATAAATGATTATAATTGTACTTTATCATGGAATCTATGTATATATTAGGTATATATGGATTTTTTACATTTTTAAATAATAATGGAGTGTTTAAATGGCTATTCATCCTATTGAATTTAGATATGGAACTCCAGAAATGAAAAATATCTGGGAATCTGAGAATAAATTGCAAAAAATGTTAGATGTTGAATCTGCACTTTCACAAGCAGAAGCTGAACTTGGAATAATACCTCATGAAGTAGCTAAGGAAATAAAAAATAAAGCTAATATAAAATATGTAACTTTAGAAAGAGTGGATGAAATAGAAAGAGAAACAAATCATGATATAGCTTCTATTGTTAAAGGATTAGCTGAGCAATGTGAAGGAGACATGGGTGAATATGTTCATTTTGGAGCTACTTCAAATGATATTGTTGATTCATCTCAGTCATTATTATTTAAAGAATCTATAGAAGTTCTTGAAGAAAAAATAGAGCGTCTTACTAAAATCACCTTAAATTTAGCTCGTGAAAATAAGGAAAATGTTTGTATTGGCCGTACACATGGACAACATGCTCTCCCAACTACTTATGGAATGAAGTTTGCTTTATGGGCAGATGAACTGTACAGGCAATTTCAACGATTAGAATCTTCAAAAAAGAATTTATGCATAGTTATGATGGATGGAGCTGTTGGAACAACAGCTGCTCTTGGAGAAATTGGCTGGGATGTTCACAAAAAAGTAGCTGAAATATTAAATCTTCCTCCAGCTACAATTACTAACCAAGTTATTCAAAGAGATAATCATGTTGAATTCATGATGGTTATGGCAAACATAGCTACTACTCTAGATAAAATAGCTACTGAAGTTAGAAACTTACAACGTACAGAGATTATGGAACTTGGAGAGTATTTTAATCCTGAAAAACAAGTGGGTAGTAGTACTATGCCACATAAAATGAATCCTATTACAGCTGAAAGAATTTGTGGCGTTTCAAGAGTAATAAGATCATATGTTGTAGCAGCTATGGAAAATAATCCATTATGGCATGAACGAGACCTTACGAATTCTTCATGTGAGCGAATAATTTTCCCTGAGGCCTGTATCCTAACTGATTATATTCTTAATCTTACAATTAAGCTAATGACCAATCTTATTTTTTATGAAGATAATATTGAAAGAAATCTAAACATGACTCGTGGTTTAATAATGGCTGAGCGTTTAATGGCTGAACTTACAAGAAAAGGCATGGGAAGGCAAACTGCTTATGGAATTGTACGTGAATGTGCAATAAAAGCTAATAAAAATCAAGAATTACTTTCTGAAGTAATCTTAACCAAGACTGAAGTAAAAAAATATTTATCTTATGAAGATGTAGAGGAAATTATGAATCCTCATACTTACATTGGTTCTTCTAAAAAAATAGTAGATGAAATTTTAGAATCTTCTAAAAATTGGTTTTAGCTAATTTTTAATAGCTTTAAAACATTTCTTTTAAACTCGTAAAAAGTTTTAACATTTTCTCATTTTTAGCTAATTTTTTAAAAAACCTTAATAAAGATTAAATTAAATGTTTAATCGTTGTTATAATTGAAATTTTTAATAAACTTTAATTAATATATTAATTTAATTTATTTATAATAATTATCTAAAATATAGGTATTTTATTTTAATTTATTTTAGCTAATAATTGTTAAAAATATAAATATTTTGTAGATTTTAAGAGGTGAAGTCAAATGACAGATATTATAAAAAGTTTAAAAAATATTGATTTAGCATCGATTACAGTTATTGGTGCCTCTATAAATTTTATTTGGAGTGTAATTATAGCTATATTATTATTAATATATTTATCCGTGATTACAGGATCAATTAATATTAATGTGATTATTTTATTGTTAGCTATGATGTTTTCTGTTTTAATTTTTAGTATTCCTGAATATTTTGGACGTGCATACTTATTTAATTTTCTTATATCTAAATTAAAAGAAATTAACATAAAAATTGTTGATATGGATAAAATCACAAATATTTCTATTTTTTCTTCAGCACTTCTTTGTTCAATAATAGCTTTAATAATCTCATTAATTACATATCCTGGAATATTGGTTGCAATATCACTTTTATCTCCAGTATTACAACAATTGATGTTTATTGAAGGAGGATTTTTCCTAATTTATGCAGTAATTCAATTATCTAATCCATTAATAATAGCTTATTCTTTCATTTTAACATTTATATCTGTAGTTATTGCTACATTTATATTTAATCTTATTTCTCCAAAAATTGGAGGATTAAAACTGGAATTAACTCAAGAAGAAGACATGACTCGAATAGATTCAATAAATTATTTAAATTTAGCTTTAATATTTGCTACAATAGCCGCGACTATTGGTTTAGTCATTGGCATAATTATAAGTATAATAGCTATGAATTTTGCTGCTACAATATCTTTAATTATATATCTAATTTTTGGAGGATTTGTAGGAGGATTTATAGTTGGAGGATTAACAGCTATATTATATAATTTTTTAGCTCCAAGAATGGGTGGTTTAAAAATAGAATTAGTAGAAAGTTTAGATGATATTAGTGATAACTAACCAATAAATAAAATTATTTTAAAATATAAAAAATAGTAAAAATATTAAATTTAAAATTATTTTTTTTAATAATTTTTATTTATTTTTTATAGTTTTTGAAATAATTTTTTTAGCTAATTATTATTTAATTTAGTAGTATGTAGCTATTTTATAGTTTAGTTAGATTTAGTAATTTATAGTAGCTTTTTTATAATTTATTTAATTAATAATTAATATTTTTAAATAAATAATTTATAAATAATTATTTTTAAATTAGATCTTTTTTAAAAATTGAAGAAAATTTGTTTTTCTAATTCTTTAATCTAATATTTTTAATTAAAAAAGCTTTAAATAAATTATTAATTAGCTTTTAAATCTAAATTTTTTTAAATAATTTATTAATTAAAAAATTTTTATTAATAAAAATTTTGTCAAATGATGATATAACTTTAAATATTCTATTTTTTTTTTATTTTTCTGTATTTTAACTCAGTGAACCCTAAAATATTTCATATTACTTAATTTTCATGTCAAATTATAAACAATTATATTGGATAGTTTTTGTTGCAGCAAATGGAGGATTACTACTGGGTTTAAACATGGCTGGAATTTCAGGAGCAGTTAATTCTATTCAAAGTTTTTTTAATTTAAATGATCATGCTTTAGGGATTGTTGTTAGTTCACTTATTATTGGATGCCTTTTTGGTGCTTCATCTACAGGATATTTTATAGAAAAATATGGAAGAAAAAAAGTTTTGCTTTTCTCTTCAATTTTATTTGTAATATCTTCATTAGCTTGCGCGTTGGCACAATCTTACATTTCACTTGTAATTTTCCGTTTTATTGGTGGAATAGGGGTAGGAATTGTTTCTGTTGCAGTGCCAGTTTATATATCAGAAATTTCTCCTCCAAAAATGAGAGGAATGCTTGTTTCATTCCATACATTAGCTGTTGTAACAGGAATTCTATTAGCTTATATTTTTAATTATCTTTTCATTGATCTAGCTAATGGATGGAGATATATGTTAGCTTTTCCATTCCTGTTTAGTATTTTATTTTTGATTCTAATATTAAGTTTTCTTCCTGAAAGTCCACGTTGGTCAATAGCTAATGGTAGAAAAATAAATGCATATAATGTTTTAAAGAAAATTCATGGATATGAACTAGCTAAAGAGGAGATTAAAGATATTGAAAACTCGTTTTACAAGAAAACTAAAAAAATATCATTTAAAAATATTTTTAAAGAAAAGATTAGGAAAATAGTTTTTTTATGTGCAATTTTAGCTATTTTTCAACAATTAGTTGGTATCAATGCTGTAATTAACTATGCTCCAATAATTTTTCAAAAAACAGGAGTAGGGGGGAATATTGTTCTATTACAATCTATATTCATTGGTATTGCAAATTTTTTAGCTACTTTCATTGTCCTTATCTTCATTGATTCTAAAGGTCGAAAAACATTGCTTATTTGGGGTGCAGTAGGAATGACATTAACATTAGCGTATATTAGCTATGGATTTGCTTTTAATGTAGATAATTTTGGAATTTTAATAGCTATTTTATTATATATTGCTTTTTTTGCAGCTTCATTTGCATCAATTTTTGGAGTTATTACATCAGAATTGTTTTCAAATCATTTTCGAGGAGTAGCTATGTCTTTTACCTCTACTATTAACTGGATATTTACTTTTATTGTTGTGCAATTTTCTCCATATGCTTTGAATCGTTTTGGAGGATCTGTTCTATTTGGAATTTTTGCTCTATCAAGCTTTTTAGCATTAATTTTTGTTAAAATATGGATTCCAGAAACAAAAGGAAAGTCATTAGAAGAAATAGAAAAAGAATTAACAATTTAATCATTCTTTTTAAAATCAATCTGTTTTTTAAAATCACAGTACATAGGCATTGGGGTTTTACTGTTTGTGGTAGTATGTGAACCTAATACTTATTAGATAAAAGTTTTTAATAATTAATTTTCAATAATTTATTATTTTTTTTATTCATTAATTAGATAAAAAAGATTAGTATGAGAATTATTAAAAAAGTCCACAATTATTCAAGTAGATGGGTCATTTATTCTTCTTTGATAGGAGGAACATATCGTTTTAATGTTAGTGAAAGTGAAACAACTGTTACTGAACTTAATGCCATAGCTAAACCAGCAAATTCTGGTCTAAAAACTATGCCAAAAAATGGATATAGTAAACCTCCAGCTATTGGAATCAATATTATATTGTATGCAAAAGCCCAGAAAATGTTTTCTTTAATACGTGTCATTACTTTTTTTGAAAATTGAATAGCTGCAACAACATTTTCCAGGTCGCCTTTAATTAAAACAACATCTCCATTTTCCATAGCTATATCAGTTCCACTTCCTAAAGCTACTCCAACATCAGATTGAGAAATTGCTGGAGCATCATTTATCCCATCACCTACAAAGAGTACAGAATTTTCCCCTGTGTTTTGAATTTTCATCACATGTTCAAGTTTTTCATTTGGCAAAACTTCAGCAAAGACATTTTTAATTCCAAGTTCATTAGCTACATTATTTGCTGTTTTTTCATTATCTCCTGTTATCATAAAAGTAGTTATTTTCATTAAATGAAGATTTTCAATTGTTTTTTTAGAATCATTCTTTATTTTATCCATTAATGTAATAATTCCTTTAATCAAATCATTATAAACTAAAAATATAGTGGTCTTACTCTCTTCAACAAATTCATTATATTTTTCTATGTGTTCTTGAGAAATAGCTATGTTTTCATCTATTAAGAGAGATTTGTTCCCAGCTAAAACAATATTTCCTTTAATTTTCCCTTTTAAGCCTTTACCCCTAATATTTTCGAATTCATCAACTTTGTCTAATTTTAAATTCATTTTTTTAGCTTTTTTAACAATTGCTTTAGCTATTGGATGAGTAGAATTATTTTCTAAACTAGCTATTAATTGAATAAGTTCAGATTCGTTATTTTTTTCAGGTTTATTATCTTCGAAAATAAGATTATTTTCAAAATTATTACTTTTATAATTTTTACCGTTATTGTAATTGTTCTTATTTTCATCACTTTTATAATGTTTATCACTACTTCTATTTTCATTATTTTTATAATTATTATTATAATTATTATTTAAATCCTTTTCATAATTTTTTTTATAATTATTATTTTTATTATTTTCATCACTTTCATGTTTTTTATCATCATAGCTGTTTAAAATATTTTCATAGATTTTTTCTTTATTTTCATTATTTTTATAACTACTATTTAAATTACTTTCATGGGTGTTTTCATAATTATTATTTTTATTATTTTCATCACTTTCATGTTTTTTATCATCATCGTTGTTTAAAATATTTTCATAGATTTTTTCATTATTTTCATTTAAATTATTTTCATTATTATTATAATTATTATTATAATTATTATTTAGACCATTTTCATAATTTTTTTTATAATTATTATTTTTATTATTTTCATCACTTTCATGTTTTTTATCATCATTGTCATTTAAAATATTTTCATAGCTTTTTTCATTATTTTTATTTAAGTTATTTTTTTTATTTTTATCATCATTTTCATAAAAATTATTTTCATAATTTCTTCTATTATTTTTAAAAATATAATTATTTTTAATATAAATTTTTTCAGTATTTTCACTATTTTTATTATCATTGTATAAATCATGCTTTTTTGTATTTTCATTATTATCATTATTAAAAATAAAAACATCTGAAATTTCAGGGTTTCCTTCAGTAATAGTTCCTGTTTTATCAAAAATAGCTATTGAAACATTTCCAGCATTTTCTAATGCTGAACTATTTTTTATTAGTATTCCATACTCTGCTGCTCGTCCAATTCCTACAGTAACTGCGGTAGGAGTAGCTAAACCCAATGCACATGGACAAGCTACAACTAAAACTGAAATAAGTGTCGTCAGTGCAAATAAAAGACTAGAACCTAATACAAGATACCAAACAATGAATGAACTAATAGCTATAAGTAAAATTGTTGGAATGAAATATTTCACAACTTTATCAGCTATTCTTTGAACTGGAGGTTTTGAAGATTGTGCTTTTTCGACTAAATCAATGATTTGAGAAAGTACAGTTTCTTTTCCAATGTGTAATGCTTTTATTTTTAAAATTCCATCCTGATTTATTGTTCCAGCAAAAACTTTATCATTATTAGATTTTAACTTAGCTATTGGTTCTCCTGTAATCATAGACTCATCGATATAGCTATTTCCATCAATAACTAACCCATCAGCGGGAATTTTGTCCCCTGATCTTACAAGTAGTAAATCATCAATAGCTATATCATCAATAAGAATTTTTTTTTCTTCGTATTCATTGGTGTTAGTAGCTATATCTTTAATATGAATTTTATCCTCGTTAAATTCATTAGATCCTTCTTTTTTAATAAGTAATGTAGCTGTTTTTGGTTGAAGACAGATTAATTGCTTAATTGAACTTGAAGTTTTTCTTTTAGCTTTTGCTTCTAAAAATCTTCCAAGCATTAAAAATGATGGTAACATAATAGCTGTTTCATAAAACATAAAACTTGAATCAAGGATTATATTAAATGTTCCAAGCAAACTTGATATAAATGCAACTAAAATCCCCATAGTATACATCACGTCCATATCTAGATTTTTATGAGCTAATGAATTAAATCCTCCTTTAATTATTGGATATGAAACAAAAATAAAAGGAATTATAGCTATGATCAATGAAAGTAAAGACATGGAAATTCCAATATTGTGGAAGAATATATGTGGTGTAAACATTATTCCCATCAATATTCCTGAGAAAATAAAACCAATAATGATTCTATTTTTTTTATCATTTAGATCTTTTTCATAAATTTTATCATCTAAATCAGGGTCAATTTGTTCAACTACTCCTAAAAAATCAAAACCAAGGTTTTCAATAGTTTTACCCATATCTTCACTACTTACTAAGTTTTTATTGTAGTAAACTAATGCTTTTTGCGTGTTTAAATTAACAGTAGCTGAACTTACACCTTCTAAACTTTTCAAATTTTTTTCAATGTTTAATACACAGTTTACACAATGCATTCCAGCTATTTGCAATATAACCTCAGATTTTCTTATTTTAAATCCCACATCTTCAATACTTTTATCAATATCAGAAATAGCTACTGATTTTGGGTCGTATTCTACTCTTGCTTTGCTGGTGTTTATATCTACTTCAGATTTAACACCATCTAGTTTGTTTATAGAATTTTCCACATTCAAAGCACAAGAAGCACACTCCATTCCTTCAATAAAAATTTCAATCTGCTTTTTTTCTTTTTTATTATTCATGAAATTCACTTCTAAATCATGAAATATTTATTTAAAAATTAAAGTGATATTAACTCTTAATTGTCATGAATTTTTTTATTTTAAAAGTTAAAATTATATATAAAAAAACAAATTTTACTTTATAAATTTTAATAGTTAATTAATGAAAATTTTTCATCCAATTATTAATTTATAGAATTTTAAAGCTATTTTGATGAATTTAAATATTATTAATGATTATTTTATTATTTTAATATAATATAGTGATTATTTCTTTATTTTTTATATAAAAATTTCACTATTTCAATGATTTTTCTAATGAAAATAATTAATTATATTAAATAAATTATTTATTTCCTTTAATAAAAAATATGTGGGGATTTAAGTATTATTTTCAATTAAATCTATTTTTAACGATCTTTCCATCTTGAAAAACCATTAAAATATTATTTGAATCTCCTAAATAGCTAATATCATCTAAAGGATTTTTATCAGTCATTATCATATCTGCAGACTTTCCAATAGCTATTGAACCAACTTCATTATCAATTTCCATAGATTTAGCTGCTTCGATGGTTCCAGAGGTAATAGCTTCCATTGGTTCCATTCCAATTTCACAAAGTAACTTTAGTTCTTTAAGATTTTGTCCATGTTCAATAACACCAGAGTCAGTTCCCATTAACATTTTCACTCCTTCATTATATGCCATTCCCATATTTTCTTTGTGGAATTTAGAAACTTCCATAGCTTTTTTGGATAAATCCTTTTTTAATTTTCCCTTTTCTGCATTTTTTTTCGTTTCACTTATAACTAATCTAGTTGGTACTAAATAAGTTCCCTCATCAGCCATTAATTTAGCTATTTTTTTATTTATATAAGTTCCATGTTCGATGAAGTGAATTCCTGCTTTAACAGCATTTTCAATCCCACCTGAACCATGTGCATGAGCGGACACTTTAGTATTTCCTCTCATTTTAGCTTCACTAACAATAGCTTTTAATTCTCTCCTATTAAATTGAGTAAATTCTGGAGAATCATTTATACTAACAACTCCACCAGTGGTCATTACTTTTATAAAATCTGCTTTTGATCCTAAAACTTCTCGAGTTTTAGTTATTACTCCTTCAACTCCATTACAAACAGGATGAGGAAGTCCAGGATAGTTCATTACCATGTCAAACCCAGAATTTAATTTGAAATCAAAATGTCCTCTACTAATTGAAAGTGGCATCACACTTATTTTCATCTTTGGTGCTAGAAACATCCCTTTTTTTTGAGCTAATTTAACACCAATATCAGCTAATCCACAATCACGAACATAAGTTACTCCAGCATCTATTGTATCTTTCATATTTTTCAATGCTTTGTAAAAGTGAATAGCTAATGGGTTGTTCATAGCATCTTCAAATAAAAAGCCATTTGCCATTAAGTGAACATGCATATCAATAAATCCAGGTAAAATGAAATTTTCTTCTCCATCAATGATTTCACACCCATCATCTATATCGATGCATGTTGCCTTATCAATAGCTACTATTTTTCCATTTTTAACTAAGATAGATCTATTATCTAATGGTTCATCTTGACTTGGATCAATAATTGTTATATTTTTAATTAACTTAGAATTCATTAAAATCAGCTCAAATGCCTCTAAAAGCTATAAAAAATCAAAAGAATTTTATTTATTATTCATTATTTTATATATTTTTTAAAATATTTATAAATATTTTAAAATAAATTTAAAATAATTTCATGAAAAATAGATAAAATATGAAAAAAACAAATGGAAAATAAATACTATTTTAGTAATTTTAATCTCTATTGATAGTTATATTAAGATTAAGGATTAATATAATCTCAATTAATATAATAATTATTAATATTATATATAGAAATTTTAAATAAAAATAAATTTTTAAATAAATTCTTTTAAAGAAAAAATTGCATAAACACATGATTAGAAGGTAAAAAATTTTCTAGGTGGAAAAATGATTAAATTAGCAGAAGAATTTATTAAATTAAGGATTAGTTAAATACCAGAAGAACATGGTCGAACTGCTCGAGAGGAAGTTCCTAATGAGGTTTGGTTAGAGTTAATAGAAAAACGCCCTGAAATGAGAGTCTGGCTCATCAAATTAAAATCTTTGAAAGGAGGTAGAAGGGATTTTATTAAGTACTACAAAGGTGATTTGATGGTAAAAAGAAGTTTTATCACTAAACATAGGAAAATTCCCTCAAATAATCATGATTACTGGAACATATTATGTCATATACTCAACAAACTCTGTTTTCAAAATTATCGACAATTTTTATTGTCGTTTAAAAGAGAGGTGGGGTTCGTTTATTGTTGAAGAATTTGATGTTAAAGATGAGAAATACCTTGAGCTGTTTTTTGCTAAAGACGAAAAAATGAATTGTTATCACGATGAAAATGGTTTTAAATTAGATGCCAATGGAGAAGGATGTTTTTTAATTCTTGGACGACTAATGGATGCCATGAATTTAGATATAATAGTTAAAAAGCAAGTTCATGGTCAAAATAGTTCAACAACTGAAGTATATGATTCTAAACTAATTGGAAACAATTTATGGGAGTATACACTTGTTTTACCGGATGTTATCGAGGAAAACCCATTTTGCGAGTTCATAATTGATTCGCTTATAAGCTCAATAGAGAACCTCTAATAACCTATTAAAATCGGTTTAAAAATGATATGATAAAAGTAAAAAGAGAGAAAAAGATGCAATATCATTTTTTTGATGAAAGTAACCGGTTAAAAAGATTATCAAAGCTCGGTGATACACTTGGGTAGCTTAATGCACTCGTCAATTGGCATATCTTCACACCCATTTTGGATAAAGTAATTTCTCCATGAATAATGGTAAATGAGAGGTTTTCATTTAATATATGGGGTTTGGTTAGAGTTAATAGAAAAACATCCTGAAATGAGGGTGTGGTTGCTTGAATAAAACAGTAATTTCAGTAGAATTACAAACTATCTTAGCTAAAGATGAAAATTAGGATAATATGTGGAAAAAGACAACTAAAACTGGTTAAAAATCAATTATACTAAAATTATAAGATGGTGCAAGGAAAAAATAGATAATTTAAAGTTGATATACAAATAGAACATGTTAGGAAATAATTATGGGTGGAAGCTTTATCATGGATGTGTATGATAGAATTAACAGCATAAAATCAAAAAAAGAGTTCATTGATTTTTTAGATTTATTATCTAAGGATAAGCATGGAAATGAAGATGAATGGGAAAATACAACAATAGAGGACTATTTAGCATCAATTGCCGCTTGGATTGAGGACATGGAAGGTTATTATATAAATAATAATTTACCTCTACCAGAAACTAAAAACTGGAGTTTTATAGCTACTCTATTTTATGTTGGAAAGATTTATGAATAGTCATTAAGCAATTTTGTCGTGGGAACAGACTTAAAAAAGCAAATTTTAGAAATTGAAAACAATTCAGCTAAGGTACTCAATTCGAAAAAAACTTACGAAGAATTTTTAAAACGGGAGACTTATTATTAAGTACTATGAATGTGTAGAGCTAGAGCATTAATTCAATCCGTTGATGGAGTATACACCTTTACAGACCTTTCATCAGGATTTTTCAAGTGATTGTGCCACCATTGACAAAATAACAACAAAAACATTGAATACAATTTCAGGAGGAACTTTATAATGGAAAAAACAGAAAACAATATTCAAGTCAACAGCATCAATTTTCCAGATGATATATTTCGCCAGTATGTAGCGGACAACTTTGACAAGGATAATACAGGTGTGCTAATCGAAGCTAAGTTGAGTGAAATAACAGAGTTAAACGTATCTAATATGAGTATAACATCATTAAAAGGAGTTGAACATTTCACAAATCTGATTACATTGTATTGTTTTGATAATCAACTTAAATCATTGGATATTAACAAAAACACAGTGTTGACCATGCTGTGGTGCTGGAATAATCAACTAATAGAATTAGATGTGAGCAATAATATAGCATTGACCGATCTGAGATGCTATAAAAATCAATTGACATCGCTGGATCTAAGTAAGAATGTCAATCTGACCAAACTGGATTGCAGAAATAACAAATTGGAATCGTTGGATTTAAGCAACAATACAGCACTGGCTGATTTAAGGTGTGAAAACAAACTGACAGAAAGGAATTATAATGCTGCACTGGTTGAAATGGCTGATTTCAAGTCTAAAAAGTTAAATATGGATATATTTTTTAAGGAGATTGGTGAAAAGATTAAAGAAGCTGTAAAAAATGATTTCCCAATAATGCGAAAAAAATTTGAAAATGAAAAACCTTATGCGGCTGTATTTCATACTGACAGTGACTGTATTACATTGTCTTTGATAGTAAATACTTATGAATCCTTGGAAAAAACAGACACTAAATATGCTAAAAATGGCGATGATGAAACAACAAAATGGTTTCCTGACGAATGGGGGTATTGGTCAGATTGGAACGGTAGTGGGTTAGTTAAGATTTCTGAAGAATTATATGAAAAATATAGTTCAATAACTCCAGGTTATACTCCTGGTTTAACAGTTGATCAAAAAAAAGCTCTCTTTAATCAAGGCATGATTCTGCATGAAGAATCCAGATTCACTGAACTATTTTTCGAAACGGTTACGTCTACTTTCCTAGAATTAATTCAATCTAATGTTTTCGATTTTGATGCTGAGGAAATAACCTATTTTATCTCTATGAGTGATGATGATAGGGTAGAAGAAATTGAAAATAATTCAGCCAAGGTACTCAATTCAAAAAAGGTTTACAAAAAATTTTTAAATCGTTTTGATGGTGTAGAGCTAGAAAACTGATTCAATATTTGAAATTTTAAAAAACAGTTTGATAAATTTTGCAATGAAACCTCCTTAAAACAGAGATGCTTTTTGATTTTGCAAAACTTATTTTTGAATAAAATTACTATAAAATACTAATTTTTCCTTCATTACTATTTAATTCTATCTTAATTCCATTTTTTAACTTATCAATAGCTGAAGGAAAATCAACCATGGGGATATTTGACATTATAGCACCAGTAGCTATTATTGGTTCAGCTTTTAAACATATGATTCCTCGTGGTGCAACATGATTTTTCTTCATTTGAAATATTACATAAGAACCAACTGTGGAACCTTTTCCACCAGGAATAAATAATATCTTATCATTAATGAATTTACCTTTTATTTCATGATTTGGATCAATTATTTCTCCTGTTTCTGGGTTAACTCCGCCTAAAAAGCTAATTGCATCTTTACTCACGATTAATTCACCAGTAGCTATTCCTTTTGAAATTGTTCTACATTTTATAACCATATAATCAATCTCAAATAAAATCATTTTTTAATATTTTAATTATTTTTATAATTTAATAAATAAAGTAGATTTTATAAATTTTTTAATTATTTATAATAAATAAAATCATTTTTTAATATTTTAATAAGTTTTATAAATAAAAAATCTGTAAAAAACGTTCTTAATGTTTTTTAAAGATCTCATTAAACAACTTCATTTTTCATAACTTCTCGAAGAACAGCTGTTGCATAAGAACCTTTACTTATTGAAAATTCTACAAAAACTCCCTCATCAGTAGCTATTGCTTTTGAATCCCAAATTTTAAAACGTATGGATCTTCTAAGACCATGACTACCTAATCTTGGCATTTTCACACATTCAAAATCTTCTCTTTTCAAATGTTCATCTATCAAAATTTCTTCTTCCATCTTTCCAACATCACCAGTAGCTAATGGTACTTTTGTACCATATAAAGGAGAGGTAGAATTAGCTTCAAAGTTATTTATCATTTTTTGAAGCTCTTCTGGAGACTTATCATGGATAAGATGTTCTTCATTATCAATAACAATATCTCCTTTAATATATTTATCAATACCCATAGCTACTCTTTTACTAACTGCTTTATTAAATAAATATGATTGATAAGCATGTACAAACATTCTTTGCAAAGGTTTTGGAAGAGAATAAATAGCTTTCATGTATGATTCTTCATTAATCCTTCCCTTTTTTTTATCTTTTAAGAGCTCTCTTAACATCATTCGTTCATAACGCAAACCTTTTCCCATTAATTCATATGATTTTTCAAGGTTTCCCTCATCATAAAGGGATCGAGCTACTTTCATTTCCCCAGATTCTTCTTCATAAGGGTTTCCAATATATAATCTAACAGTTTCTTTCAAATCATTAGCTACTAATGCTTTCCCAACAAGATGAGTATTAGTTCGTGGTTTTCCAAATCTTTGCCAACCAAAGTAATTTGGAACACCAGTTTCTTCCAAGTTTTTTAAGATATTGTTAGCTATTTCAGATGATTTTTCCACATCTTCAATACCTTTTATAAGTATTTTAAATTTGTTTCCTAGTAGCTGTCCCATTCTAAGCTTTTTTTGACCTCTAAGGACCTTTAAAAATTTGGTATTATGCACCTTGCCTTTTAAATCTAATACTTCATTAAATTGTTCTTCAGAGTCCATGTTACTGATGCAAATCCATTGTTGAGTAATAGCTTTTTTATCTTTCATTCCAGCAAAGCCCATACGCTTTCTACTTATATGAAGGTCCCTTGAAATGTCTAAAAGAACATCAAGTGTTGTTCTTCCAACTTTTTCAATCCAAATCCAAACATTTGGTCCCTCACCAGATGGAACAATTTCAGGAATTTCTTCAACATAAAAATCTTCATATTTATTTCTTATGGTTCCTCCAATCCCTTTTTCTTTTGTAATGTAAATTTCTGCATTTAACATAGCTATTCCTTGATTAATTCATGAAAAAAATATAAAAAAATAAAAAATTAGGTAAAAATTATGGATTAATAGTATTTAAGTGCCCTGACCGGGACTTGAACCCGGGGAATAGGATCCGCAATCCTACGTGTTATCCAACTACACTATCAGGGCAAAAATAATATGGTGATTAAGATATAAATTTATTTAATAATAAAAACTTCGTTTTTAAACTTATAAAAATAAAGAAAATCAAAGATTTTCTAACTTTTGTAAAATCTACGATTTTACAATGTTAGATATTCTTTGACTTTCTAAACTTGAAAAAATAAAAAATTTTTCCAAGTAAAAAATTTTTATAAATAATAAAATATATTAGATTACAGTAGTTTTTGAAATATTAACTATCTATTCATTATGATTTTTTAGTATTTAATCATTTAGATATTTAAAAATATAAGGCAATACTCAGTAGCTATTATTTTAATTAATTGAAATTTATTATTTTCACCAAATATAAAGTGTAAAGCTATATTTTCCTATATTTCTCGTAGCTACACTTATATTTTTAGCTGAAAACATATTATCATTACTTGCAATAACAGTTCCATTTAGCTGATTATTTTCAACTAGTGAATAGCTTTTATCTCCAATTGTATTATTTAAAAATTCTCCAGAAATTATACTTATTTCTTCAATAGAGCGAAGAGAGTTATTATTATTTTCTAAATTAGAGCAAATAATTTCAAATGTTGAGTAAGTATTTTCATTAGCTTTTAAAGCCATAATTTCCATAACATCTTGACTTGTTAGAAAATCATCATTTGCTTTTGAATATTGAGAAATATCTATATTAATAAATGTGTTAAAGATCATTAAAGCTACAATTACTATTAAAATAGCTAAAATTCCATCAAATATTGAAAAAAATCCTTTTTTATCTTTATAAACGTTCATAAAATCTTAATATTATTTTTAAATATTTTTTCATGTTTAATGAAAATAAAATAATTAAATTAATTATCAGTGATTTTTAATATATTCTACAACTTTGTCTTTTTTAGCTATTGATTCAATAGCTGATTTTTCAACTTTTTGCTTCATTATTTGGAAGTTTTCAGGGGTTGTTTCTCCAACTAACTTTTTAATTTTTGTGTAAGCTGCTTCTCTAAATAAAGGCATAAGTACTTCTTCTTCACCATTTGTTTTAATCATTCTTGGAATACCAGAATCATCCACCTTACCTATTTCGTTTATTTTAACCCCAACACTTTCAATCGATTTAATAATTCTTTTTGAAACATTTTCAGGTGCTATTAGCATTAATGAATCTGTTGACACACCTAAAGGATCAATATTTAAAGTTTCCAACATATTTAAAACTTTTGGAGTTACCATTGAATAAATTTTATCTTGATAAACTTCTAATCCTAAATTGGTTGTGGATGAAATTTCATGGGCATCTCCACGAAGCCCTCCATTTGTAACATCTGTCATTGCATGAATATCTTTAATTAAATCATCTTTCATCAATACGTTAGATGCTTTTATAAAGTTAATATCCATAGTTTCCCAGATAACATCAAAAAATCCATTATAAATAGCTGTTGTTGTTATGGTTCCACCACCAGATCCTTCGGTTAAAAGAATCACATCTCCATTTTCTGCTCTTTTTCTTGCAGTTGGTGGATATTTTGACACACCAATAGAACCTACAGCACTAACAAGTCTATCTCCAAGAACCATATCTCCTCCAATACGAAGGGTACTTCCAGCTACTATGGGAACATCAATAAGCTCTGAAACCGTAGCTACACCAGCAGTAAAGTCAAATAGCTTTCCAACATCCCCATCATCAGCTAAATGAAGATCACTTATAATAGCTACTGGATCTGCTCCCATTACACAAACATCACGAAGAGAAGCTCTAGCTACATGAAATCCACCTAAAAATGGATATTCACTTAGTCGAGAATGGATTCCATCAACAGCTGTTGTTATATAAATGTCACTATCTTTAACTGGTGATTTGACAACTCCCCCATCATCTTGAGCTGTTGGATTAATAAGAGAACTTGTTTTAGCACTAGCTACTACTTCTGCGATTTTACGATGGACAAAAAAATCTCCAGCTCCACGAGATCCAACACCCATTTCTCCCATAGCTACATCAGATTTTGGAATCTTGATGATTTCTTTTAATGACTCATCATGATAACTTTCAAGTTTTAAAGTGTTTTTTACCTCTTCAATTACAGTTTGAGCCATTGAATATGATGATTCATAGCTAATGTCCTTATATTCTAATATTCTTTTGGATAAAATTTCTTCAAGTAAATTTTCTTCTTCCTCATTAGCTATTTTATCTCTTACAAAGCCTTCTAAGTCCATTTTATACACCTGTTGTTAAACTTAAATCACTTGAATCATAGTGTAATTAATTGAATTTAAGGTTAATTATATTATTTTATTGATTTAAATCAGATTTTATTGATTTTACATTTGATTTTTAGATTAATTATCTTTTTAGTAAAGATAAATTGTAGAAATGAATACTTATAGTTTATGATTATTTATTTGCAATAAAACAATTATTATTAAAAAATTTATTTCTGTAAAAATATTGCACTTAAAAAAAATCAAAAATGATATTCAATAAGAGTAATACTTCAAGTGTAAAAAATTATAGAATATTATCGTTTATAAAATAGCTATTTTTCTAAAAAACCAAATAAAAAAATAGTTAATATTATTATCTTTGATGAAATTTTTCTAGAGTATAATTACTTAAAATTTCTAAGATGTTCTATATTTTCACACTCACAAAATTACTAATTATTTGTAATATTCTGTGATCTTTATTTCTTTTTCATGAAGTTTATTTCTTATTTGAGAAGTTTATTTCTTAGTAATAAAATTTATATCTATTTTTTTTTAAAATTTTTATCTTTTTTTTTTTTTTATAATGTAAAATTATTAAGTAAAATATTATAATTATAAAAATTTTAAAAAAATATTTTAATAAAAAAAATTTAAAAAATAAAATAATAAATTAAGGCATGATAAATGATTAAATACTATCTTTTTCCCATTCAATAGCTGTTCTAAGGATCATACCAAAATCAGAATCTACAATAAGGTCTGTTCCAAGGGTTTTTGAATGAGCATCTAATTCAGCCACTACATGATTATAACCTAAATTTCGAAGTGGTTCAACTAAACGAGGACCATCAGTAATAGCTACAGATTCAACATCAAGGTCTTCGATTTTTAAAGCATGAGGAACTCCAGCTACTACTACTAAATCAATATCTTTATTTTTTAAGAATTCTTCACACTTTTTAGCTGTAATAGGATATTCATCTAATCCACCAGTAATATAGTCAATAGCTATGTTTTCATTTTTTAAACATGCTTTAATATTTTGGGCATGGCTTCTTATTCTGGGAAGACCAATATTTTCATCTAAATTAGCTATTATAATTGGTTGTTTGGGGTTATTATTTAAAGAAGAATTACTCATTATTGAAGAATAATCAACATTTAATACATCAGCAAAAAGATATGCTGTTTCTTTTTTTGCATTTAAAATAAATGCAAGCTTTTTCCCTTCTTTAATATACTTAATTATTAGCTTAGCTACTTTTTCTTTACTATCTCCAAAATTTGGTTTGATATAGTCTCCTTGGGCCATTCCTCTTGTTTTTTCAATTTTTGTAGCTAATTTAAGCATTTTAATTTGTCTTTCAGCTTCTTCTTTTGAGATAACGTTACTTTCACTAGCTATTTCTAAAACAGCTATTGCACCTTCAGTGTTATCCCCTTCTCCAAAACCACCATGAGATTCTACTGGCAGAACAACTGCATCAGTATCAACACTTTGAATAGCTTCTTTTAAATCTTCTCCAATAATCATACTTGCGCATGTTCCAACAATTCCCACAAGCTTTGGATTAAACATTTCATCAGCTTTTTTAAGGGTTTCTTCTAATTTTTCACTAGCTCCAAATATGAAATCATTTTCAGCCATAGCTGTTGTTAAAACTCGAACACCATCACTTTCAAGAAGTCGACCTGTTCTAAAACAACATCCATGAGGGCCGTGCATTATCACGACATCAGCATTTAAATCTCGCAGTGTATAAAGTGAAGCAGCTATTGGGCTTGGTCTTGGATGCATATTCTCCTCCATTTATAAAAATATTAATTTAAATCATATATATTTAATTGAAATCATATAATAGAATCATAATTTATAAAAAACTAAATTTATAAATTAATTTCCTCTAAAAAATTTCTAGATAGTATTTAAACTATTAATTTTTTTTTTTTTTTTTTTTTTTTAATTTAAATGATTTTTTTAAAAAAAAATATTACATTTTAAGGGATTGTCTATTTTTTAGTTGGGATTTTTTATTTTTCGTTTAATTTTCCATTTTTTGTTTTGTAATGTTAAATATTCTTTTAAACCTTTTATAGTTTTGAATATTTTCTTTATAGATTTAGGGAGGGTGGTTCTGAAATAGTTTTCAATTTTGTTG
>JAITUQ010000021.1 GCA_031286225.1 Candidatus Methanorudis spinitermitis | reverse complement strand
TCAAGTGTATCAAGTGTAATGAATTCATATAAATTCTAATTAAATCAAATAAAACTTCCATAATCCTAATTCAATTTTTGGAAAAAAATTCAAAAAACTCCACACTTTTTGACAGACTCGTTAGGGAAATCATAGTTTTATGAAATAATTTGTTCAAAATCATTTTCTATGGATGAATTATTGGGAGTAATGTTGTTATAATTATTAATCATTTTGTAAACATATGTTATTCTTATATTTCATCATTAATGTTTTAAATGAAAGCTTTATTAATAATGAAAAATAGAATTTAATTTGCTATTTTTTATTTTTTTATAAATAATGAGGTGACACATTTGAGCAAAAAAATAGTTATATCACCTACATCTCGTCAAGAAGGGCATGCTGAGCTTGTCATGGAAGTCGATGATGAAGGGATAGTTACAAAAGGAAGATACTTAAGTATCACTCCTGTTAGAGGCTTAGAGAAACTTGTAGCTGGTAAAGCACCTGAAACTGCCCCAGTTATGTGTCAGAGGATTTGTGGAGTTTGCCCAATCCCGCACACTTTAGCTTCTGTAGAGGCAATAGATGACTCATTAAATATTGAAGTCCCTGAAGCCGGTAAATTGTTGAGAGAATTAACTTTAGCTGCACATGTAATTAATAGTCATGGTATACACCATTTTTTAATAGCTACTGACATTGTACCAGAAAACTTATTTGCTGATGCTGTAAACAGTGTTTCCACAATAAGAAAAACTGCACAATATGTTGTTGATATGGTTGCTGGTGAAGGTATCCACCCATCTGATGTTAGAATCGGGGGTATGGCTAGTAATATTACTGAATTAGCTAGAAAAAAATTATATTCAAGATTAAAAGCATTGGTACCTGTTGTAGATGCTCATGTAGAATTAATCACTGGATTAGTCGCTGATAAAGGATTCCCAGAAGGTTTGGGCGTACACAATCAACCTACTTTTGCAAGTGACAGAATATATGGCAAAAGAGAATTTTTTGACTTAAACAGGTTTACTGAAATCATGCCTGAAAGTTGGTATGATGATGCAGAAATAGCTAAAAAAGCTTGTTCTACCATTCCTTTATGGGATGGTGTAAATGTAGAAACTGGTCCAAGGGCAAGAGCTGTTGAATTTGGAGGATTTAAAGAAAGAGGAGTTGTAGCTCAACATGTGGCTAGAGCTTTAGAAATGAAAATTTATCTTTCAAGAGCAATATCTATATTAGATGAATTAAATACTTCAGCACCAACTTTAGCTGATTTTGACCCTAGAGGAACAAATAAACTTGGTATTGGGGCTATTGAAGGTCCAAGAGGTTTAGATGTTCACTTGGCACAAGTTGCTGATGGAAAAACCCAATCCTACAGTGCACTAGTACCTACTACATGGAATATTCCAACTATGGGTCCTGCAACTGAAGGTTTCCACCATGAATTTGGACCTCATGTTATACGAGCTTATGACCCTTGTTTATCCTGTGCTACTCATGTAATGGTAGTAGATGATGAAGACAAGAGCGTTGTTAAAAATGAAATGGTAAGAATCTAATTATTAACTATTATATTGTTAATGGATATTTAAGGGAATAACATGGCGTTTGAAGCAGAAACATTGGTTGTAGGATGTGGAAATATCCTTTTCAAAGATGATGGGTTCGGACCTGAAGTAATAAATGCTTTAGAAGATTACTTTAAAGATAAAGAAATGCCATCCGAAACCATGTTTATTGATGCAGGAACTGGAGCAACACACTTTATATTTACTTTACCTAATGAAAAATGGAAGAAGCTGATTGTAGTAGATGTTGTAGAGTTCAACGGTGAACCAGGAACTCTTAAAATTTTTAGCCCTTATGATATGCCAAAGGGAACTTATGAAAATGTTCACTCTTGGCCTGTTGAAGAACCACTTCATGAATTAGCTGAGACAATAGAAGTGATTATTGTAGGGTGTAAACCAAAAGAAATTTCTGCACCAAATGTAGACATGGGCTTAACTGACCCAGTTAAAAATGCTATCCCTAAAGCCATTGAAATGATTTTAAAAGAAATAGGGGTTTAGCAAATGCTTGCAAGAATTAAAAGGTTTTTAGGACTTGAAGCTGAGGCAAAAAAAGAAGCTAAGCCAAAGAAAGATAAATCTTCACAACAGGAGGTTGGAAAAGTGGCTGAAAAACCAAAAATAGGATATATTCACTTAAGTGGGTGTACTGGTGATGCTATATCATTAACTGAAAATTATGATATACTTGCTGACTTACTTACTGATATGGTAGATATTGTTTATGGACAAACCTTAGCAGATGTATGGCATGATGATGGAGTTAACCAAAATAATCCAGATATGATTGAAGACATGCCAGAAATGGATTTAGCATTAGTTGAAGGATCTGTCTGTTTACAAGACGAACACAGTATGCATGAACTTAAAAAATTAAGAGAAAAAGCAAAATTAGTATGTGCTTATGGATCTTGTGCTGCTAATGGATGTTTCACACGATACTGTCGTGGTGGACAACAAGCACAACCAAAACATGAAGCATTTTTGCCAATTGGGGATGTAGTACAAGTAGACCTTGCAATTCCAGGTTGTCCAGTTTCTCCAGAAATAATAGCTAAAGCTGTAGTTGCACTTATTAACGGAGACATGGATTATTTACAACCTATGCTTGACATGGCAGGATGTACTTACAATTGTGGCTGTGACTTACAAAAAAATATTGTTAATAGATCTCTTTGTACTGGATGTGGAACATGTTCAATGGCTTGTCAAACAAGAGCTATTGACATGATAGAAGGAAGACCAGAAATTAATAATGATAGATGTATCAAATGTGGAATTTGTTATACACATTGTCCAAGAAGTTGGTTCCCTTCAGAACAGATCAATAAAGATTTAGGACTATAGGAGGATTTAAAAATGGTATTAGGTACTTATAAAGAAGCAGTATCTGCAAGAGCTAATGATAAACAAATCCAAAAAGTCTCACAAGATGGTGGAATCGTAACAGCATTATTATCTTATGCATTAGATGAAGGAATTATTGAAGGAGCTGTAGTTGCAGGACCAACAGAAGAATTATGGAAACCAGAACCATTGGTTGCTATGACATCAGATGAGATTATCTCTGCAGCAGGAACAAAATATACTTTTTCTCCAAATGTAGCTGCATTGAAAAAAGCTGTTAGACAATATGGTCTTGAAAAAGTAGGAACTGTTGCTCTCCCATGTCAATTACAAGGTATCAGAAAAATGCAATCTTATCCTTTTGGAACAAGATTCTTAGCTGATAAATTAGCCTTAATTGTTGGTATTTTCTGTATGGAAAATTTCCCATTTGCTTCACTTGAAACTTTTATAAGTGAAAAAATGAAATCTTCACCTGATGTAGTTGAAAAAATGGACATTGGAAAAGGTAAATTCTGGATTAAATCATTGGGAGAAGAAACTGGTCTTCCATTAAAAGAAACTCATGGGTATGAACAAGCTGGATGTAACATATGTCCTGATTATACTGCTGAGTTAGCTGATGTATCTACAGGATCTGTAGGTTCTCCAGATGGTTGGTCTACCGTTCTTAAAAGAACTGATGCTGGTGCTTCAATATTTGATCAAGCTGTTGCAGCTGGAATTATTGAAATCAAAGCTATGGACGATGTAAAACCAGGACTACCTATGCTAGAAAAACTATCACAAGGCAAAAAGGACGATGCTAATAAAGAAATGAATAGTAGAAGAGAAATCGGACTTCCAGTCCCATTTTAATTCTATTATTTCTTTTTTATTTTATTTTTTAGTTATTTTTAGTTATTTTTAGTTATTTTTACTTATTTTTTGTTTTTACTTTTTTTATTTGAGTTTTAGTTATTTTTACACACATATTTACTTTTTTTTAGATTTAGAATTTTATTTTTACTTATAATAAATTTTTAATTTATAATTTTTATTTTAATCAATATTTTACTTATAAAAATTCTTTTAATAAATTAATTGTATTTTTTTTTAAAAAAATTTATATAAACACTTTTTTTTAATGTTTATAATTTTCATATTTAATATTTTCATTATAGAAATCTTTATAATTAATTATTTTAAACAAATTAGCAATAATAATTTTTATAATTAAAATAAGGATTATAATTAAAATGTAATTTATTCAAAAAAGTAATATTTTCCCTAAGAACTATTATTTTTAAAAGGTTCACGGATTAATATAAGATATTTTTTTTATCTTTAGGTGATTAAATGGCAACAAGTATTTTTGACAATAAAGAAATTATTCCAATGGAAGAAGATTTAGACGATGTTTTAAATAATAGTTTAAGTGTGTGGAATAATTTAATAGATTATTTAGAAAATGAATATGGAGAATTAAATAAAGAGTGGAAATTTTATAGCAAAAATTCTGGATGGAGCTTTAAAATTGCAAATAAAAAAAAGAAATTTGTTGTTCTTATTGCCAAATAATGATTTCTTCATAGTTACTGTAAATATGGGTGTTAACGTATCAAAAATTGTTTTAGATTCAGATATTTCAAATGGAACAAAGGATATAATCAAAAAGGCAAAAAAATATATGGAAGGAATATCTATTTTGATAAATATAGAGAATGAAGATGATTTAAATGATATAAAAACTATTTTAAAAATTAGGGATTTTTAAAAGCATTTCATTTTGTTGTAATAATAAACTATCTATATTTTGTAGTGGTACAACTATCTATATTTTCTTGTAGTGTACACCTATTTATTATTTAGTTGTAATAATACAACCATCTCCTTCAACAATGACTGTATGTTCCTTTTGAGCTACCCAAGAATTGGTTTTTTCTTTTAAAGCAGGATAAGGATATATTGCCATAGCTTGTGATAACTGTCTTAGTGAAGCATTTAATCTATTTACATTAAACTCTTCTGATAACCATCTTTGGGAGAATGGTAAGGAACCATATGTTTTTTTAATTTCATGAAAAACTTTTTGAGTATGAGTCATTCTAAATGGCTTATCATTTAAAAACCTGTAAATAAAAGGGTGGAGTGTATCAGTCACCCAGCCCACTCCATCGGTTACAAAAGGTTCAATAGCTAACACATCTCCTTCTTTTAACTTTGTAGTACTTTTGTCATTAATGCTTGGAATAGACAAACCTGAATGTAAGTTCCACTGATCTAAACTATGACCTGTAAGATTAACTATTGGTTTAAATCCATATTTAGCCACCGCCTCTTCTACAGCTGCTCCAATTTTTCCAATTTCTACCCCAACTCTCACTGTACTAATTGCTGCTTCTAGTGCTGCATCTGAGGCATCAATTAATTCTTGGTTTTTAGCTAATGTTTCTTCGTCAAATTTTTCTTCTAAATCATCTCCAGGGGCCATAATAGTAATAGCTGAATCAGCTATGTATCCATCAATATGTGCACCTAGATCTAACTTAACCAAGTCTCCAGTAGCTATTTTATTTTCATCATTTGCTGGAGATGTATAATGAGCAGCTATTTCGTTTATAGACACATTACAAGGAAAAGCTATTCCTGCTCCATTTTTTATTATCTCATTTTCCACAAATTCCACTAAATCAATAATAGCTAAATCATTTTTTATAAGTTTACAAGCTTTTAATCTTATTTTTGATACTATTTTCCCTGCTTTTTCATAAGAATCTATCATGATATCCCTTTTTTGATTCCTTTTTAGTATTTATTCAATTATAAATAATTAAGGGCTTTTATATTTTTGATATTTTTTTTATTCCTATTAGTTAAGAATAAATATAGGTGATTTATTGTTTTTTGATATTTTTCTACTAATAATTAATTTAATGAATATTTTATCTTTTATTTTTTGCTTCATTAATATATTTTTTTTATAGTTTATTAGAAATCTTTAAACTTTATTCTTTAAATTTCACTAGTAATATTGAATTTACACAATTTTTATATACTTAATTTGATATAATACTTAATAATTTTAATTTAGTACATTTAATAATTGTGGAGTAAAAAAATGGCTTCAGAACTTGTTTTACCAAACCAAACTTTCATATTAATAATTGCTATTATAGCTTTTATAGCTATTATGTTTATTGTTCTTCAATGGAAACGTGTAAACGAATCTAATAATGCTGTAAAACTAATGCAAAAAGAAATTGAACTTAAAAAAATAGCTATGGTTGAAAAAGATGTGGAATCTAAACGATTGATGGAAAACCCAATTCAATTACCAAAAGAACAGCAAGAAAATTTATCTAATATTAGAAAATCAACTTCCCAAGTAATGAATAAGGTTGGATATTTACATAATGAAATAAATGAGCGTTTAGCAAGATTAGAAGCTCAAACTGAGCAGAAAAAACTTGAAAAAATGCTTAATGACATTGAAAATAAAGAAAAACAACTTTTTAAAAAGAATAAACAATAATAATGAGGAATTATTATGGAAGCTATAGAGTTATTAGCTATTTTAATATTAACTGGAGCATTGGTGGTTTTAATTTACTATTATATTCAAAATAATTCAGAGGCTTTAACTAAAGTAAAAACATATATTCCTAATATTACTCCTGATGGAAATGTGTCCGAACATGTATCTCTTGGAGATAAAAAGATAGAGGAAGATAATGAAAATATTTCTGTAGGAGATAAATTAAAAGATAGATTTAAAGATATTGACATGCCATCTATTAATACTGATACCTTTTCTAAAAAAATTGATGCATTTTTAGATGGAAAAAGTGATGAACTAATTAAAGACTGGTCATTAGCTACTAAAAATGATGTTGATGTTTTGGAAAAAAGATGTGAGGTAGCTTATAAAAATATTGATGATTTAGAGAAAAGATTTAAAGAATTTAAAAATTATACTAATGAAAAAATAGATAATCTTGATGAAAGACTAAAAAAACTAGAAGATGAAAATTTAGATGAATAATGGAACCACTAAGAAAGTTCATTTTCTTTGATTCTACTCTTTTTTTAATATTTTAATAATTCTAATTTTTAGCTATTTTTTTCTAGCTTTTAATTTTTTTAATCATAATTTTTTAATTTTATTTTTATCTTTTTTTTAATCTTAATTTTTTAATTTAAAACTATTTTTTTTTATTTTCTAAATCTAATTTTTTAATATAATAACCATTTTTTTATTATTGATAGAAAGCTTTATATAGTAATGTATTTAATATTTAGAGTATATCTAATTTTTAGATAGCTATTTTAAAATTAATTTAATTCATGTTTAAATTATTTTTTAGCTAATTTTTTTCCTTTAAGCAGGGTGGGGTAGTCTGGTGATCCCGCGGGGCTCATAACCCCGAGAGCCCTAGTTCAAATCTAGGCCCTGCTATATAAATCTATTTTATTGATTTTTTATTATATTTTTCACATTTACTTTATTTTTTATTAAATTATTTTTATTAATTTTTTTTATAACATTATTTTATAAAATAATTTTCATTGCAATTTTTATTTTAATTAATTTTTAATAGCTATTGAATATGACAATATTAATCAAAAAATTTAAATTTATTAAATAATAAATTTATTTATTGATAGCAAGCCAAAGGCAGCTACTGGTTATTCGTTAACTAAGGAAACTCCATCCATCAATACAAAAAACTATAATGCTAACGCATATACTGAGAAGTATGACCCTGGAGCAGAAACGACACGTCTTTTAATGAATGAATATGATGCAAAATAGCTGATTGACATTGAAAGGATCGGTGAAACGGCCAATCTATAGTGATGCAAGGACAAACATGCTGATGATAAATTTTGTAATGAGGCAAGGTAGTCTGCGTAGATGAATGCTGCATAAACAGAAGGTGGGTTACTCTTGGCAGGCTATCAATTTTTTATTAGCTATTTTTTAGAATCAACACAAATAAATATTAATCCTTTAATTTTATTATCATAATTATAAATTTGTGTTTTTTCAATATAATATAGTAATCTTATGAGCAATGAAAAATTGGGGTGAGTTATTTTGACGAAATATTGTTCTAATTGTGGAGAAAAAAATGATGAAAATTCCACATTCTGTAAAAATTGTGGAAAAAGATTATCTGAGCTTCACACAGTAAATACAAAGGATAATAATAGTAGCACTAATAATAAGGAAAAAATCTTAATTGGAATAGTTATAATCATTGTGATAGCTATTGCAATTGCTGGAGCAGTTGCTTTTATCTTATTGGATAACAATAAAGACAATGACCTTCTTAATAATGTTAATTTAGATAATAATAACAATAATGTTGCTACTATAACTACTTCAACTATTTCTTTATCTGAAGTTTATGGCCTTGCATCAGCATTTAGCAATGAGCTTAAATATAAAAGTATTCAGGAGATATCTTCAATTGAATATAAAGGTGTTACTTTCACTAAACAACAATGTCTCTATATTTTTGCTAAAGCTATTGATATGAAAAGTAAAGATCTTGATGGAACTATTAGCTTTAAATCTTTTGATCCTCCTGAAAGTCCATTGAATGGAGTAAGTACTAATTATCTTACTAAATCTGAATACGTTGATATGGCTCAAAGAACTTGTAATTGGATGGATAATAATGGCCTAGCTCCTAATTATACAGGGATTGTTGTTGCTGGAAGTCCTGATTTTGGGTATGATGGGCTGGTAATAGCTTTTTGCATTGTTATATTAGACTCTGAAAAAGGCTCTCTTCCTCCAAGTATAAACTGGTAAAAAAATAAAAAATTTCTATTCAATTTTCAGAATTTTATTGATTAGGGTTTTTTGGTGAGGAATTTAGTCGTATTTTTAAAGTTTTATTGATGGGGATTGGTTTTTTTGAGAGTGAGAAATTTAATTATAATAATTGCAATTTTATTAGTATTATTAATAGGATTATTGGTTTTTACTGCTTCTATTAATGTTAATGATAGTAATAAGATTGATATTGGTATTGACAACTTAAATAATGTTAATGACTTAAATAGTAATAGTTTGGGATCAAATGATAAAGGATCTGTTGAACTTATCGGTCCTATAGGCAATGAAAACTCAAGTGTTAAAATAGCTTATATTATTGGTGTTCATCCTTTAGAATTTAATGTTCATAATACTTTATATAATTCTTTAATAGCTAAATCAACTTCTTTGAATTATTGTTATTACATTTATAAGATTAATGTCACAAATAATCCTGATAATTATGATATTGGTAGGATGAATGGTCAAATATTAGCTAATGAATTTGTTGTTCCAGATGCCACTTCAAAGAGATATGATTTAGTTGTGGATATTCATTCTAATCAAGGTACAAAGGGAGGTAGCTATAAGGAAACTAATTTTATCTTTGCTCCACTAAATAATTCGGTTTCTAAGGTTTTGGCAGATAAAGTTATAGCTAATATTCCTCCATTGGTTTATTATTATCCAGAATCTCAAACAAGTCCGAATTATGTTACTGTTCCAATTATGAAATCAGGTACCCCTACAATAGTTTATGAAACTTATATGTATGAATCAAATGAAAAAACAAAAGATTATATTAACCAATTAATTACAACCATTGACAACTTGAAGATTCTGTAATTAATAGAATTTAAACATTAGGATGAATCATTTGATTTCAAATTAAACTTCATTTTTAATAATAATATTTAGCAAATCTTAAAAATATATTTTTTAAAATATTATAGAAATTGTTATAATGAAATAAAAATTTAATAAATTTATATTATATAATATTCCAAATATATTCTACAATATTACAAATATATTCTACAATATATTTAAAATATATTCTATAATATTACAAATATATTATATTAATATTACAAAAAATAAGTCTTTCATCTTTTTTTAATGATTAATGATATTTTTCATTCTTAAATTAATAAATATTAGTTTAATTTTCATGAAAAAAGTATTCAATAATAAAAACTTATTTAAGAGGTGATTAATATTTGCAATGGAACATATTTTAAAAAAAATATATTAATACTATTTTCGGTCTGTTTAATAGCTATTATAGCTATTAGTTCAATAAATGCTGTTAATGCAGCTGGAAAAACAATAAACCCTAATACTTCAGGTGGATTGAAAGAAGCTATTGCAACAGCCAAAAATGGAGATGTAATTTATTTAGAAAATGGAGTTTATACTGGTGAAAATAACACATGTATCACCATTAATAAAAATATTACTATCAAAGGATTAGGGGCTAATGTTATATTGGATGATAAAAGAAAAAATCAAATATTTCAGATTAACAAAGTAAAAGTTTCCTTAAAAAACCTTAAATTTAAAGGATCTGATAATATCAAAGATGATGATGATAGTGGTGGTGGACTTATTTATATAGTAAAAGGTAGTTTGACTCTGAGTAGCTGCACCTTTACAAATGTCAAATCACCTTATAGAGGGGTTGTTTATTCAGAAAGTAGCAACTTACTTATAAGTAGCTGTATTTTCTCAAATAATTGGAATAAGGTTATTGAAATTTCAAATAGTAAATGTCGTGTAAGTAAGTGTACCTTCAAATATAACGAAGCTGAAGCTATTGACTCATGGAAAAGCAATTTAACAGGTTTTAAATCTAATTTCACAAATAATAGTAATGGAGCTATTGGTTCTGCTTATGGTAGTTTAACTGTGAGTAGCTGTATTTTCAAAAATAACAAAGGAGAATACGGTGCAGCTATTGAATCTGAAACTAGTATTTTAACTGTGAATAGTTGTATTTTTAAAAATAATAAAGTAACTCTATACGGAGGAGCTATTGATTCAATGGATAGTAGTTTGACTGTGAATAGATGTACTTTTACAAATAACCAAGCAAAATGTGATGGTGGAGCTATTAGATCATATTTTAGAACAGATTTCAATTCTAAAATTGCAAAATGTAGTGTGAGTAGTAGTACATTTACAAATAACAAAGCAAATAAACAAGGTGGAGCTATTTCAAATAGCAACATGCCAATTAAAGTTGCTAATTCTAAGTTTAAAAAGAACATTTCAGCTAAAGTTTATAATGCTATATATAGCTACAGGGGTAAACTTACTAAAAAAAACGTTGTAATAAGTCCTAAAGATGGTATTAAAGTTTAAAAACAATTGTATTTTATTTTTTTTAAAGATTCATTTATCTAATTTCTTTATTTTTTTTAAATCATCAATGTTATCTATTTATATTTTTTAACTACTAATTTTAAAATTTATTTATTAATAGCTAAATCATAAGATTAATAACAAATTTTATTTAGTTATATAGTATATTACAGAAAAATTGTAACAAATGATAATTTTTATAATTTTATAAAAAACTTCTAAAAATACCCTAATTTAAATTTAAAGAACATTTATAAATATTAAATAATATACAAAATTAAATCATCCGTTGCAAACATTTCGTAATAGACTATATGTCACTTAAAAGTTTTTTATCTAATTTAATTTTGTTAAAATAAAGAAATATTAATAAAAAAAATTATAAAAATAAAATATAAATTAAAGGAAAAAATAAATCAAAAAGTATTTTTTTTAATATAATATATGAAAATTAGAGTAGCTATTATTTGGATATAGCTACTATCTTTTAAAAATAGTTTAATATTAGTGGATGATGAATAGCTTCTTTGGGTTTGTCAAAAAATTCTTTTTAATTAGTTAGTGATGAATAGCTTCTTTGAATTTGTCAAAAAATCCTTTTTCAATGGTATGGATTTCTTCACCACTCATTTCAGCAAATTCTTTCAGTAATTTTTTTTGCTTTTCACTTAGCTTTTGAGGAACAACAACTTTGCATGTCACATAAAGGTTTCCTTTAGAACTTCCCCTCATCATTGGCATTCCTTGACCTCTAAGTCTAAAAACAGTTTCACTTTGTGTTCCAGAAGGTATTTTTAGTTCAACTTCTCCATCAATTGTAGGTATATCAATGGTATCACCTAAACTTGCTTGAACAAAGCTAATGTGCTGTTCAAAGTAGAGATTAGCTCCATTTCTTTCAAATTCTTCATGTGGCTTAATATTAATTAAAACTAATAGGTCTCCATATCGTCCACTCACATCTCCTGCATTTCCTTTTCCTTGAACTCTAAGACGTGATTCATCTTCAACTCCTGAAGGAATTTTGATATGGATAGTGCTATTTTCTTTAATTTTTCCTTTTCCATTACATTTGCTACATGGATTGGTAATTATTTTTCCTTCTCCTCCACAATTGCGACATGGTCTAACATTCATCATTTGCCCTAAAATTGTATTTGTTACTTGTTTTACTTGACCTGTTCCTTCACATTGGGGGCATGTTTGAGGATTACTTCCAGGTTCTGCTTTAGTTCCATGACATGTTGGACAAGTGACACTATGATTTATAGTAATATCTCTTTCTATGCCAGTTGCAGCTTCTTCTAAACTAATTTCAATTTCAACATAAATATCTGATCCTTTTTGTGGTCCTCTTCTTCTGCTTCCACCACCAAAGCCAAACATATCAAAAATACTTTCGAATCCACCACCAAATCCTTGGAATATATCTTCAAAGTTAATATTTCTGAATATATCTTCGTTAGAGAATCCATCCATTCCAGCATGACCAAATTGATCATAGGTATTTCTTTTTTCTGCATCTGATAAAACAGCGTAAGCTTCACTTATTTCTTTAAACTTTTCAGTAGCTTCTTCATCTTCACTAACATCTGGATGGTATTTCATAGCTAATTTACGATAAGCTTTTTTAATTTCCTTATCATTAGATCCTTTCTCCACTCCAAGAACATCGTAATAGTCACGCTTTTCTGGCATTAATTCACCTTAAATAAAATTATATTGTATTTTTATTAGTAGCTATTTATCATGTTTTGTAGCTATTATGTGTTTTATTTGTAGCTAATAGATATTTTCATTATTTGAAAAAAATTTGAAAAAATGTAATTATTTAATTACTTTTTAACTTCATAGTCTGCATCAATGGTATCGTCATCTTTATTATCATTTGGATCTTGATTAGGATTACCTTGACCTTCTGCTCCTTGTTGAGCTTGTTGTGCTGCTTGGGCTTCTTGATATATTTTTGCACCTATTTCTTGAACAACTTTTGTTAACTCTTCAGTTTTACCTTTTATAGCTGCAATATCATCTCCACTTATAGCTTCTCTTAACTGCCCAACTAATTTTTCAATATTTGATTTTTCATCCTCGGATATTTTATCTTTAAGATCTTCTAAAGTTTTTTCTGCAGTGTAAATCATAGAGTCAGCATTGTTTCTAACTTCAATTTCTTCTTGTTTCTTTTTATCTTCTTCAGCGTGCATTTCAGCTTCTTTTACTTTTTGTTCAATTTCATCATCTGATAATTTAGTTGTAGCTGTAATTGTAATAGCTTGTTCTTTACCAGTTCCCATATCTTTAGCTGAAACATTTATAATACCATTTGCATCTATATCGAATGTTACTTCAATTTGAGGTATTCCTCTTGGTGCTGGTGGGATTCCTATTAATTGAAATCTTCCAAGGGTTGTATTATCATGAGCCATTGGTCGTTCCCCTTGAAGAACATGAATATCAACAGAAGTTTGATTATCGGCAGCTGTTGAAAATATTTGACTTTTTTTTGCAGGTATTGTAGTGTTTCTATCTATAAGTTTGGTTGATACAGCACCTAATGTTTCAATACCTAATGATAATGGAGTAACATCTAAAAGTACTAAATCTTTAATTTCTCCAGCTAGTACTCCTCCTTGAATAGCTGCTCCCATAGCTACACATTCCATAGGATCAATTCCACGTTCTAATGGTTTTCCAATATAACCTTCTACAAATTTTTGCACAGATGGCATTCTTGTAGGTCCACCAACAAGGATTATTTTGCCAATATCGCCTTTTGTCATTTTTGCATCTTTCAATGCTTGTTCCATTGGATTTCCACATTTTTTAATAATTGGGTCTACTAATTCTTCTAGTTTTGCTCTTGTTAATGTGTTAATAAGGTTTTTAGGTCCATCAGTACCTATTGTAATAAACGGTAAGTTAACTTCACTAGTTAATGTAGTTGAAAGTTCGATTTTAGCTTTCTCAGATGCTTCTCTAAGTCTTTGAACTGCTTGATCATCTTCCATGAGATCAGTACCAGTTTCTTTTTTAAATTCTTCAGCTAAATATTTCATTATGGTGCTGTCCATGTCGGTTCCACCAAGTTGAGTGTCTCCACTAGTGGATTTTACTTCGAATACGCCTCCACCAAATTCCATTATGGTTACATCTAAGGTACCTCCACCAAAGTCGAATACCATGATTTCAACTTCATCATCTTCTTGTTTGTCTATACCATAAGCTAAACTCGCGGCAGTGGGTTCGTTAACAAGCCTTACAACATCTAATCCAGCTATTGTCCCAGCATCTTTTGTAGCTGTTCTTTGATTATCATCAAAATATGCTGGAACAGTAATAACTGCTTTTTTTACTTCTTCTCCTAAAAAAGATTCGGCATCTTTTTTGATTTTTTGTAAAATAAAGGCAGATATCTCTTGAGGAGTATATTCTTTTCCTTGAACTTTGACTTTCCTATCAGTTCCCATACTTCTTTTTATAGCACTTATAGTATTTTCTGGATTTGTTACTGCTTGTCTTCTTGCAGGTTCTCCAACTAATCTTTGACTATCTTCAGTGAAAGCCACATAACTTGGAAATGCCTTACCATACTGAGTAGCACCTTCTGCACTAGGTATGACTGTAGGTTTACCTCCAACTAAAACAGAAGCAGCTGAATTACTTGTTCCTAAATCAATTCCAATAATCTTTTCTTTTTTTTCTGCCAAATTAATCACCTATTTATAATTTTAATTGTTTTTCATTTGTAAATAATAAATTTGATATTTTTTAAATATTTTTTTAAATATATTCTTATTTTTTTTTAATTCATTTTTTTTTATTTTAATTATTATAATCGAATTAATTATTTTTTATAATATTTTATTTTTTTTTAATTTTATTTTTAAATGAATTAATTATTTTTTATAATAATTTTATAAAATATATTTTTATTATTTTTTTTAATTATTAAAAATAATAATGAATAAATTAATCTATTTTTTTAAAATTTAACTTTAAAATTGAGCAATATACATTTTAACTTAAAATTGAGCAATTTACAAATTAGTCTGTTTTTTTACAAACTTTAACCTTGGAATACTTAATGACTTTATCTTTAAGAGTATAACCTTTCATTAATTCTTCGATTATTTCTCCATTTTCATGTTCTTCACTACTTTCAGCCATTAATGCTTCATGTTTAAATGGATCAAATTTTTCCCCTTCTGCTGAAATCTCATCTAATCCTTCTTTTTCTAAAGTATTTTTAATTTTTGAATATATTAATTCAACACCTTCTCTAAGTTTTTTTTCAGATTCGGAACTTTTCAATGCTCTTTCAAGGTCTTCATAGCTATCTAAAAAGTTTATAATCAGGTTTTCATTTGCAAATTTGATAATATCTTGATTTCTTTTTTCTGTCTGTTTTTTAAAATTTTCAAAATCTGCTTGAAGCCTTTGAAGGTGAGAAAGATATTCTTCTAATTCGTCGTTCTTTTTTTCAAGGTCTTTTTCAATCTTAGCTAATTTTTCATTTTTTTCTTCTAATTCTTCAAGAGTTTCTTTTAATTCTTCCTCCTGAACTTTTAAATTAGATTTTAACTTATCTAATTCTTTTTTAAGCTTTTTTAATTTAGTATCATTAGCCATTAATTCACCTGTTTAGCTGATAATATATGAAAAAGATATTTTTTTGCTATATTTTATGAATTTTTTTCATTTAAGAAAATAGCTACTATTCATTGTTTTCTACATCTTGAGGGAAAAAATAGCTATTTGTTACTATTTATCTAAAGTTTTAAAATGAATTTAGAGAAATAGCTATGAGCTGACACATTAATTTTCATAAAATTATTAAAGTTACAAAAAGTTATCTTTCTCATTACTATTATAGTAACAAAAAGTTATATAAATGTTTCGTTACATAATAGCACTGATGATAAATAATCCTAAAAAAAATCCATTTTATAATGTTGATAGGGACGACCTACTTGATGTTATGGGATGTAGAACCAGACGTGAAATTATTGATTTACTTCGAGAAGAGCCAAGATTTGTTAGTGAAATATCTAAAGAATTAGAAATTGGTCAAAAAGCTATTATAGAGCATCTGCGAGCTATGGAAGAACTTGGAATATTAGAATCTTCATTTAAAAAAATCGTTAGAGGAAGACCTCGTAAATATTATGACATGCCTCATGATTTTACTATAAACATCACCATTACTGAAAGTTCTTTTGATATTAATGTTTCAGAGGATAATTTACATTTAAAACAGCTTCCATCTGGGGATGAATGGTCAAAATTATTGGAAATTGAAAAAAAAATTGATCAAGGTCATTGGGAAGCTGTTGAAGAGCTTAAAAGCCTGATTCGATTGTATGACAACTTGAAAAATAGGGCAGAATATATTTTAGAGAGAACTGAAAGAAGATTATGAAATAAATATTATTGATTATTCTATTAGTTTATAGTATTATATCTTTAATAAGAATAGAGGTAATGTTTTATGAAGAAACCCAGTCTATTTCTAAGATTTTCCTCTTTGAAGATGATAATTATAATCATATTTATTATAATACTTATACTGCTTAGTGCCACGGCGTTTAATAGTGATTTAACCATAAAAAATCACGAAGTAACTAGCAGTAAATTTGAAACAGATGAAAGCATCCGTATTATTCTGATTGCTGATTTACACAGCCATATTTATGGGGAAAATCAAAGTGCACTCATAGCAAAGATTAAAGATCAAAAACCTGATATAATACTGCTTGCTGGAGATATCGCTGAAGATGAAGTTCCGATTAATGGAACAAAACTTTTACTTAATGGTATTAAAGATATCTGCCCAGTTTTTTATGTTTCTGGAAACCATGAATACTGGTCTGGGGATATTAAAAACATCAAGGAGATCATAAGAAGTTATGGTGTTGTAGTCCTTGAGGATGAATTTTATGAAATTGATGTTGATGGTGTTCCCATTATAATAGCAGGAGTGGATGACCCTGAATGGATAAATTATGAAAATAAAGACTTAAAACCATCAATGGATGAAAATTTTAAGGAGTTAGATGAGAAAAATCAATATAAAATCCTCCTCGCCCATAGACCAGAACTGATTGAATCATATAAAAAATATTCATTTGACTTGGTAGTGTCTGGTCATGCCCATGGGGGACAGATTCGAATACCTTTTGTATTGAATGGTTTGTATGCACCGAATCAAGGATGGTTCCCAAAATATGCAGGTGGTATCTACCAACATGACAACTTGATTCATATTATAAGTCGAGGTATATCAAATAATCTTCAAATACCACGAATTTTTAATCCACCAGAAATTGTGGTTGTTGATATAAAATAAAGTTTTTGGCATGATTTAATAACTACTATGAAAAATATAATATTATTAAAACTTAGAAAATTAAGGTTAAAATCCAATTTTATGTTTTAAAAATATATAAAAAAGGATACACTCGTTTTGAAGAATGATCAAGAGCTAAATTCTTGTTTTTATCACAATAAAATGAAGATAAGTTCTAGTTTCATCTGACAAACAACTGTGCAAATATCACAATGAAAATTTATTTCTTTTCACCTACAAGGATGTAGCTAAGGGGAAATTTATCTAAAAATTTTATTGAGTCATTATTTGCCATTTCCATGTTATACTCACTAAATTTTTGTATTTCTATCTTATTTTGCAATATTGCATTTAGAATATCAGATATTTTATGCATGAACCAATAACATTTTTTTGCTTCATATTTAACTCCCCCAACATAATCTAACCCATCGTTATAATTATAAGAACCTTTTTTAAAGTATGAAGTCATTTTTTCAAAATTTTGTTTTTTAGGGTCAAATCCATTTTCAAAAAAATATGCAAATGGATGGATTTCAAAAATTAATATTTTCCCATCTTTTTTCAAAAGTCTACTTGCTACAGAGAAATAATCATTTAAATCAGGAAACCATTGAAGTGATCCTTCTGAAACGTAGATAAAATCAAAATAATGATTGTAAGTCTCATCAATTTCTAAAATATCAACTCTTTCAAATTTTACATTTAGTTTTGATATTTCTGTAAGCTGTCTTGCTTCTCTTATTGCGAGATCAGAAATATCGAATCCTAGTCCTTCTTTTGCCCCAAAGTGCATAAGTGATAATAACTCTCTGCCATTGTTACAAGGCATTTGTGAAATTGTTTTACCAGTTAGATTGATATTTTTTATTTCATTAATTAATATTTCATCACAGTCACGATTTAATGTTGTGAACTTAGGATTTTTAAAACCAATTTGTAGTGAATTGTTTCTTGCTTTTTGATGATATTTTAGGGCTTGATTCCAAGCAGCTCTATTACTTTCACTAACAATATTTTTCTTCACAATATCACACACTATTTAAAACCTTAATTTTGCCAATATATTTTTTGAAGTCAAAAGATGGTTTTCATTTCAATTTGCCTATAAACAAATATATTTTTTAATAAAATTTTATAAAAAATATTTATTCTTTATTATAATATAACATTAAATATAAATTCAAATAAATAGTTTTAAATTATTTATTCATGAATATATTAGTTTTTAAAAAATTAAAAATTGTATTTCTTATAAATATTTGGTAAAAATAATAATTGATATATTCATTTTAATCTAGAAGAAGCAATAGCTGCTTGCCCTAAAGAAACAGATCCATCTCCTGGGCATGAATTTATGTGCTGAACAAATTTGAATCCTTCTTTTTCAATGTAATTTTTAACAGCTAATGTAATAGCTTCGTTATAGAAAACTCCCCCAGTAGCTCCAATAACATCAATACCTTTTTTATTTGCACAATCAATAGCTATTTCTGCTAAACCTTCACTAAGAGCAATTTGTCCTGCAGCTGCTATTTCTTTTTTATTTTCTCCATTAGCTATTTTTTCCATAATATTCTGCAATATGAAGCTTGTATCTAAAACCGGACGATTATCAACTTTTTTTATTTTTTGTGGAATGGTTAAATCTCCACAAGATCCATAAGCAAAAGACTCTAATTTCATAGCACATTCTCCTTCATAAGTCCTTTTACCACAAATATTTAAGGCAACAGCTATTGAATCGAGAATCCTGCCTGTGCTGGTTGTTAATGTGACATTTAAATTGGACTTTAATTGTTTAAATAAACTATCAATTTCTAATTCGCCATGTTTGAAATATTTAATGTATTTTTCATTTAAAAGTTTTTTAAGTTCATCATCGTTATATGGGGAAGTATTAGTATTTTCATTCATTAAAATAGATGCTAACATTCGAACAGGATATTTCGTTGAAATATCTCCACCAGGCATCTTTTGGGGCATAAGTGAACCTAATCGTTCATAGCTTTCGATGTTAGTATACATTATCTCTCCTCCCCATGCAGTTCCATCTTCCCCATATCCAACTCCATCAGCTGCAATAAAGATGAGTTCATCAAGAGAGTTATCTATAGCTAAAACTGCTCCATGTGCATGATGATGTTGAACTGGTATTACATCACAATTAAATTTTTCTCCCATTTCATGGGCTAGACTAGTTGTAAAAAATTGAGGATGCATATCACAAGCTATTATATTAAAAGAGTCTGTTTTTGTAATATTCATCATGTTTCCAATAGCTTCTTGAAGGAACTGATAGGTTTTAAATTTATTCGTATTTCCTATATGTTGTGATACATAAGCTAAACCTTGTTTTAGAAGTGTGAATGTCACATCAAGTTCAGGGCCAAGAGTTAAAATATTAAAATCCTCATCAACTTTATTTGATTTTATCAAATTTGTTAAATCATATGGTTCAGGAGTATAGCCTCGAGATCTTCTTATAAATGATAGTTCATTATTTCTATATCTAATTACAGAATCATCACACCTGTTGTGGATTCTTCGATTATGAAGGAGGTAATAATCAGCTATTCCAAAGAGGTTTGTAAGAATCTCCTTATTTTTAATCATCATTGGTTCTCCTGGAATATTAGCTGAAGTCATTATATACGCGTTTTCATTACTATAATCAAATAAAATATGGTGTAAGGGAGAATAAGGTAACATGACTCCAATGTTATGTAAATTTGGAGCTAAAGATTCTGCAAAGTTATAATTTTTGTTTTTCTTTAATACAACTATAGGTCTTTCTTTGGACGTGAGTGATTTAGATTCTTTGCTGGAAAGTTCTGCAAAGGTTTTAATCCTATCTACATCTGGAGCCATTACTGCAAAAGGTTGATTAGGTCTATTCAATCGGTTTCTTAAATTTTGAATCACTCTATCATCTGTTACTTTAGCTACTAAATGTGTTCCTCCTATTCCTTTCATAACTAATATATTTCCATTGTTTAAAAGCTTTATTGCTTTTTTTATAGGATTTTTGTTGTATTGACGATGATCAGAGTTAAATAAATCGAATTTAGGTCCACAAATATCACAACAACTTGCTTCAGCGTGATAACGACGATTTGATGGATTAGTGTACTCTTCCATGCAATCATCACATAAAGGGAAATCATCCATTGTAGTTTTATCCCTGTCGTATGGAACATCTTTAATTACAGTAAAGCGAGGACCACAATCTGTACAAGCAGTAAAAGGATATTTATATCTTCGATTATTTGGAGTTTTTATTTCTTTTAAACAATTATCACAAATAGCTATATCTGGGGGAATAACTGATACTCCTGAAAAATTAGATGAACTTTCAAGTATCTCAAAATCTATGTTTTTTGGATAAGGGTGTTCACATTTTTCCATCCATTGAAGATTTATTGAATTAATTTTCGATATTGGTGGGGCTTCTTCTTTTAAGTTAGAAATAAATTTCTTTGTTTTTTCTTCATTTTCAAATAAAATTATTTCAACTATATTTCCAAGATTTCGCACATATCCTCTTAGATTTAAAGTTTTAGCTATTCTATACACTGTTGGTCTAAATCCTACTCCTTGGACAATTCCTTGAACTAATATTTTAGCTATTTTCATTAATATTACACCAATAAATTGCAAAAAAATTATCTTTCTATGAATAACTTTTCTGTTTGATTTTTTATAATTATATTATAGGGGTTGTTAAATAATTATTTTTTACTAAAATAATAATTTCATTTTATTTAAACTTAAGAATAATAATTTAATTTAAATTTAAAAACAAATATTTATTAATTTTCTTTTTTTAACATATAAAACAATGTTTACATTTAATAAACTATATAAATACATAATAATAGAATATATTTAAAATTCAATGACTTTTAAAAAAATAAAAAGATAATTAATAAAAATAATTAATATATTATCAATGAAGAATTACACAACTTTTATATACTAGTTTTTAATTATATTATTTTGATACTTGTCGAATTGTAGTATTGGGTGTATGTAATGGACACTAAAAAAATGGCAAAAGTTTTTAAAGCTTTATCTAACCCGAATAGATTAGAACTTTATTTAAAAATTGTTGAAAATCAAGAAACTAGCTATAAAACAAGCAATGGTTGTTTGATATGTGACATTGCTGAATCTTTCAAAATTGGTGCTCCAACTATTTCTCATCATCTTAAAGAATTGACTAATGCTGAGTTAATTTTCACAGAACGCAAAGGAAAATTTTTAGTTGCAAGAGTTAATGAAAAGATGGTGGATGAAGTAAGTGAACTGTTAAACTTACCTAATAAATAAAATATTATTTTTTTATAAAAACAATTCGAAAATTATAAAATTATCAAACAATAAAACTATAAAAATTAGCTTTGTGTATAAAATGTAAAAATGGAGGAATGCTTAATTGATTTTTTATTTTACAGGTACAGGTAATTGCCTGTATGTAGCTAGAAAAATACAAGAAATTGAGGGTGGAAAGCTAGTTAATATGGCTCATGCACTAAATGAGAAAAAGTTTAATTATAAAATCGAAAAAGGAGAAAAAATAGGAATTATATTTCCCGTTTACTTTTGGGGTTTACCTACCATAGTATCTGAATTTGTAAATAAATTGAATTTAAAAACAACCGAAAATCCATTTATATACACAGTAATTACATGTGGGGGTCATGTTGGGAATGCAGATAAAAATTTAGGGAACTTATTGGAATTGAAAAATCTAAAATTAAACAGTAGCTATTCAGTTAAAATGCCTAGTAATTATATCATGATTCATGATATAACTAATAAAGAAAATATAAATTCAGTTATGGGTATGGCAGAAAAACAAGTAAAAAAGCTAATTGAAAGAATAAAAAAGAATAAAAAAGGATATTTTGCAGATCATGGATCAATTGCAATAGTTTCACCTATTCCAAATAGACTTTATGGGGTTCTTCGTAAAACAAAAAAATTTTATGCAACAGAAGAATGTACAAATTGTGGGCAGTGTGAAAAAATATGTCCTTCTCAGATTATACATATGGAAGATGGAAAACCAGAATGGAAGGAAAAAAAATGTAGTCATTGTACTGCATGTATCAATCGTTGCCCTTCACAAGCAATAGAATATGGTAATTCAACAAAAAAGCGAGGAAGATATGTCAATCCTTATATAGAATTTAGCTAATAAACATTTTGAGGGGTCTGATGATACTATATATTGCAAATTTTATCAGTGTTTTGTTACCATTCATCTTTGTTTTTTTACACTGTTTACTTATATTTGGTGCACCATTTGGTGAATATGTGTTGGGAGGATATAATAAAGTTTTACCATTAAAAAAACGCATTATAAGTGGAATTTTTTCTTTATTATTCCTTTTCACTGGATTATCATATTTGCAACGTATAAAATTCTTTGAAATAGGTATTTCAAATGAGATTATCAATATTTCATTGGTTTTATATACTATTTTCTTAGGATATGCGATTATTGCTAATGGCTTATTAACAAAAAGTAAGAAGGAAAAATATCTAATGACTCCTATTTCAATATTAGGATTTATATGTAGTATAGTCGTTCTTTATTATACCTGACTTTATGTTTTGATTTATAATCATAAGTTAATTTTAAAAAAAGATGTTTTTGGCTGAAGTTGAGAGAATAAGATGAAAAAAATCTAAGACACATTTCATAATATAGAAATATTAAAGGAGTTAAAAAGATGAAAATTCTTATTATAAATGGTAGTCCAAGAGTAAAAGGTGTAACTGGTCAGATACTTACAAAAATTAAAAATTCTTTAATTGAAATAGATCCATCACTTGGTATTGAATATATTGATTTAGCAGAAATGAATGTGCATCTTTGTAGTGGCTGTTTTTCATGTTATAAAAAAGGATATTGTCATATTAAAGATGATGGTTTAGAAAATCTGTCTAAAAAAATTGAAAACTCTGATGGAGTTATATTTGGTAGTCCTACATATGTAACTAATGTTTCAGGACATTTTAAGGTACTAATGGATAGATGTCATTTTGTATTTGAGCGATTATTATACAATAAAGCTTGCTTTTCAGTAGTAACTTATGAGAATTTTGGTGGTAGAAAAGCACAAAAAGTAATTAATGAATTAATAAGGAATTCTGGAGGAGCTGTCAGTTGTCAATATTTACTTAAACTAAATCATGAGGAGAAAGCTATTACTGATAAACGAAATAATCAAATTTCAAAATTGTCTCATAAGTTCCTGCTTAAAGTTGAAAAAGATAATCCACTTTCTATTTATGAAAGAATATTTCGAAAAGTGTCTTTTAGTGTAGGTATAAAACCTCATGTTTTAAAAAATAAAATTCAGTATAGAGGAATTATCGATAGATGGGTTGAAAATGGATACTATATTGAAAAGTAAAATAAAATATAGAAAGAAAAAGTTCTAAAAAAGATTATTGAATCAAAAATCTTATTAAAATTTACAAAGCAGGTGAAAAGAATATAGAATTTTAATTTTGTAAAGTATTAGTAATTAATAAAAACTTAATGAACCAAGTTTAATAAAAATCAAGATTAATAAATAATTAACAAAGATTAATAAATAATTTATAAATATAATAAATAATAGCTGATTTATAGTGAGTATTATACTAATATTATTTTTAATTATAAATAATAATTTATATAATTTATATAAATATGGAGAAATTTCAATGCTTTATCGGAAAATGAAAAAGAATGGAGATGAATTATCCATATTAGGATATGGGTGTATGCGTTATCCAAAGAAAAATGGACTTATTGATTATAAAAGAACAGAAAAACAAATTATGACAGCTATTGATAGTGGGGTCAATTACTTCGATACAGCTTACCTTTATCCAGGAAGTGAAAAAACTCTGGGAAAAATCTTAAAAAACAATGATTGCAGGGAAAAAGTGAAAATTGCTGATAAAATGCCTGCTCCTACTGCAAGAGATAGAAAAAAAATGGATGAAATTTTTGAAGAACAGCTTGATAGACTTCAAACTGATTATATTGATTATTATATGATTCATAATCTAATAAAGTTTGAAGATTGGGAAAAACTAAAAAAAAATGGAATCTTAGAATTTGTAAATGAAGAAAAAGAGAAAGGACGGATAATCAACTTTGGATTTTCATTCCATGGTAATTTACATAATTTTAAAAAGATAATAGATGATTTTGATTGGGAATTCACACTTGTACAATATAATTATATTGATGAAAATTATCAGGCTGGGACTGAAGGAGTAGAATATGCTGCATCTAAGGGTATTGGTGTAATAATCATGGAACCTCTTAGAGGTGGCATGCTTGTTGATAAGTTACCTAAAAATGCTAAAAAACACATAGAAATTTTTGATATTAAGTGTTCTCCAGGAGAATGGGCATTTCGATGGGTTTGGGATAATCCTGATGTAAAAGTAGTTTTATCTGGCATGAATGAAGAGGAACATATAGAAGAAAATATAAAAGCTGCTTCAAATGCTTTTCCAAATTCATTGTCTATGGAAGAAAAAGAAATGCTAGAGAAAGTTAAAGAAGAATTTAAAAGTAAAATTAAGGTAGACTGTACAAATTGTGCTTATTGTATGCCATGTCCACATAATGTGGATATTCCAACATGTTTTTCATCATATAATGATAAATCAATATTCGGAGGATTTAGACCATTAGGAATGTATGTGAATGCAACTGAAGATAAATCAGCAGCTTACAAATGCAGAGAATGTGGAATTTGTGAGGAAAAATGTCCTCAGGAAATAGCTATTGTTGATGAATTGAAAAATGTTAGTAAATCAATGGATCACTGGTATTATAGAGCCATTGGAAAAATAGTTAAGTTTTTCATCTATAGATGAAAATCAGATAATGTTTTATTTCTATTTTATTAATTAGAATAAATTTTTTATTAGATAAAATTTAAAAAATAAAAATAGCTATAAATTTTATAAATCTTTAAATGAAAATTGATAATTTTGTCATTGGAAAACATAATTTATTAAATTTTTAAAATGAAAATTGATAATTTTATTATTAGATAATTTTTATAAAATTTTTAATGAAAATTGATAATTTTTTGATTAAAAAAATAAATTATAATTTTTTTAATTTTTTAAAACATCGTGATAATATGCGAAAAATCCTTGAAAATCTTTTAAATGGTGAAATTAACATTAATGAAGCTGAAAATCTTTTAAAATCAGATAATATAATGGAATTAGATGAAATAGCTAAATTTGACATCTTTCGAAAATTTAGAACTGGCTTTCCTGAAGCTATTTTGGCTCAAGGAAAAAAATATAATGATTTATCTAAGATAATAAGAAGATATTTTGATAAAAATGTTAATAAGGTTTCTCAGGATTCAAATGTCCTAATCACAAGACTTGAAAAAGAAATGTATATTAGATTAAAAGATGATTTGAGTTATTTATCAAAAGAATGTGATTTTAAATATAATTCTAAAGCTAAAATATTAAAAATTTCTAAAAAAAATCATAATAATATTAATGAAGGTAGTGATTTTGAAAATGTCAACAATATAAATTTAAAAAATGAAGAGACTCATGGAAAAATTGGAATTATAACTGCTGGAACTTCAGATATAGCTGCTGCTGAAGAAGCTAAAGTTATTGTTGAAGAAGGAGGATGTGAAGCTTTAACATCCTATGATGTTGGTGTAGCAGGAATTCATAGATTATTTCCACAAATAGCTAAAATGATTGAAGAGAATGTTTGTGCAATCATTGTTTGTGCAGGAATGGAAGGAGCTCTTCCTTCTGTTGTGGCAGGTCTTGTAGATATTCCAGTAATTGGTGTTCCAACTTCAGTTGGTTATGGAATAGGAGGTAAAGGTGAAGCTGCACTCTATGCTATGCTACAATCATGTGCTCCTGGAATAGCTGTTGTTAATATTGATAATGGGTTTGGAGCAGGGGTTTTTGCACTTACAATAGCTAAAAATACTCGTTAATACCTTTTATAATTATAATATCTAACCACGTTGATTTTTCATGATTTTTGAAGAATTTGATTTAAATAAACATAATTCTCATAAAGTAGCTAAACTTATTTTTTCTGTAGATAGTAAAACTTATTCAAAAGTTTTTAAAAGAAATGAAAAAGCTATTTCAGCTATTGAAAAATTATTATTAGCTGAAAATGATTTTAATATTAATAAAAAATATAATATTGAAAAAAACATTCAACTATTTGTTGTTAAGGATGAAAATATAAATAAAAATATTTTAGGAATATTAGATGCTGAAAAAGGTAAAAAAAGTAATTTCTTATATGACATTTTCTTTTTATTTAAAAATTTAGCTATTGGGTATGCTTTTAGATTTTCATTAATATATTTTGTGGATTTTTTAACATTATCTAATTTGAATCAAGATGATTATTATATATCTGAGTTAGCTGTTGATGAAAGCCAAAGAAAAAAAGGAATAGGTACTAAAATAATAAAAAAAGCTATTAAAAAAGCTAAAGAAGAGAATTATACTAGAGTTATTTTAGATGTTGATGTATCTAATGAAAAAGCTATTAAACTATATGAATCATTAGGTTTTAAAATATTTAATAAGAAAAGGGCAAAATTTTTCAATATATGGAAAGGAATGTATAATATGGAGTATTTAGTTTAGTTGTTTTTATTAGCTATTTTGATGGAGAGTATAATATACTTAATGTGTTCTTTTTTCAAACTCATTTAATAAATCATCTAATTCATATCCTTTATATACTAAAAGAAGAAAGGCATGAAATATTAAGTCAGTAGTTTCATGAACTAAATTTTCATTGTTTTTAGAAGCTATTAAGACCTCAGTAGCTTCTTCCCCAATTTTTTCTAAAATTTTGTCTTCAGCTTTTTTTCCATTGTTTTGCATTATTTTTGAAGTATATGAATCAATAGGGTTATTTTTCCGATCTTTTAGTGTATTAAAGATTGTTTTAAGTATTTTTTCATCTACCATTATTTATCCTTCTTTTTAAAGAGTTTAAATCCATATGTAATGGAAATTTATTTCTTTAATTTTTAATCCAATGTTTTCCTTGCTTTATTTTGTTATGATGTTTTTTTTCATGGCTTTTTTTTATGCTTTCTGTAATAGCTATTAGGGGATGTTGGGCGTCATCTATAATTTCTATATCTTCAAACGAATATATTCCATCATTATTAGCTGTTCTTTCCATTCCAAGCTCTAAATCCTTTTTTAAATCAATAACATAGGAATCAATCTCATTACAACCTAATTTAACAGCTGCTACTGCTCTATGATGTCCATCCACTAAAATCCAACGATCACCAGTTTTAACAACAATAGCTGGTTCAGCTAATCCTTTTTTAAGTTCGTAAACTCTCCCTTGAAGTTCATCAGCATATATTTTATCTTGAGTAGGTCTTAAATCATGAGTACTAACTTTTTTCCTTTTTAAATCAGTTTTTATTCCATATAGTCCTTCAAAACTTTCTTTAAAATAATTTACTTTTCTAGGGGTGGATCGTTCAATATGGGATCTAATCATGTCAGTATTGGTTATTATTCCTTTAAGTTTTTCCTTTCTATCAACAACTGGAAGTCTTGATATTCCTTGTCTAAACATAACTCTTGAAGCATCACTAATTGACATGTCTTCTTGGGCTACTACAACTTCTATAGACATGGTGTCTTTTACATAATCTTCCCAATCCTTTAATAAAAGATCAAATGCAGTAATTATTCCAACAATTTTTTTTTCTTTATTAACAACTGGAAAACCATCATGACCAGTTTCTTTCATTAGTCCAATTATTTCTTCATTAAGAGTATTTGACTTGACACTAATAACATCTTTTGTCATATAATCTCTTACTAATGATTTATTATTGTTCATAAATTTCATTCCTACTAATAAACTATCTCCTTATAAAATTCCTTTTTTTAACTATTACTTATAATCATTTAATATTGTTTTTATTTATTATTAGTTATTTATTCTTTAAGGAGACTATTTAGAATATTCACTGTTTCACTAGGATCAGCTTTTCCTCGTGTAATTTTCATTACTTGCCCAACTAAAAAGTTCATTGAAGCTTTTTTTCCTTGATTATAATCTTCAACAGCTTCTGGATTTTCATCAATAGCTTGTTTTACCGCATTTATTATTTCATCTTCTTTAACTATTCCAGTTAAACCTAATTTTTCAGCTATTTCACTTGGGGATTTTTTATTTTTAGGCATATGTTCAATTATTCTTTGCCCAGCTTTAGTTGTTATTTCTTTATTTTGTAACATGGAAAATAATTGGATTAAATCCTTATCTCTTATTTCACTTTCAACAAAATCTAATTTGTTATAAGATAAGACTCTTTTTAGTTCATCTCTCATCCACATTGCAGCAAATTCACTATTAATAGATTTAACTACTTTTTCATAAACATTAGCTAATTCTAATTCAGAGGTTAAAATTTTCGCTGTTTCTTCGTCTATTCCATATTCTTTAACAAATCTTTTGATTTTGTTATGAGGTGCTTCAGGCATAATCTCTTCAATGTTTTCAATTTCTTCATTAGCTACTTTTATTGGAGGCAAATCTGGATCAAGTATTAATCTATAATCATCAGTATCTTCTTTTGATCTCATAGCTACTGTTATCATTTGAGATTCTAAAAATGCACGTGTTTCTTGTTTTATTTCTATTCCTCTTTTAATAAGGTTTTTTTGTCTAATTATTTCGAATTTTAAAGCCTTATAAGCTCCTTTAATAGAATTTACATTTTTAATTTCTGCTCTTTTACCACCTTCAAGAGAAACATTAACATCAGCTCTCATAGTTCCTTCTCCACGAGCCCCTTCACTGTATTTCAATACTCTAATAAGTTCTCTTAAGAATGTACGAGCTTCTTCAGGAGAATGCATATCGGGTTCTGTAACAATTTCTACTAAAGGAATTCCTGAACGATTAAAATCAACTATTCCACGATCTGGTTTAAATTGCCCAGGGTCTTCTTCCATATGTATTTCTCTTATACGTATTCCATTGAGATCTCCTTCATATCCAATTGGAATTGAGGTTTTTTGATATCCAGAAGGAAGGTCAGGATAATTATAATGTTTCCGCATAAAATAAATTAGATTTGCATCAATTTTGCAGTTTAACATCAAAGCTATCATTAAAGCATTATTTATAGCTTTTTCATTAATAGGGTAGGGTTTTGCACCTGGTTGATTTAAACAAACTGGGCAAATGTTTGTATTGACCTGAGCATCTTGATAATTAGTTGGACAACTGCAAAATAGCTTTGATTCAGTTTCTAATTGTACATGTATCTCTAGCCCACATTTCATGTTAATAATGATTCCTCCAATAGCATTAATTTAATAATTATAGTAAATGAATTAAGATGTTAATAAAGTTAATTAAATTTAAGCATATTAGTAAAAAAATACATTTAAAAATTTTAAAAATTAGCTAAATCATAGTTTAATTTTAGTTGTATTAATTTTAATAATTATTATGTAAATTATTAATTTATATTAGTTTTTAATTTATATTTATTAATTTATAAAATGAAAAAATTTTAATCAATATCATTTACATCTTTTTTTCGTTTTTTTATTATTAATATTAATTTTTATTATAATATAGTTATTATTTTATAATATTGCCATAAATTACTATTCATAATATTACTAGGGCAATTAATATAGCTTTAATTCATGTTGATTTATCAGTACTTAAATTTATATACGTGTTTTCATTATTTATTAATTTATAAGGATGTTAATTACAATATTCCTCATATTTCTAATTAAAATTGAAAAATATTTAATCATAGAATCATATAAAATAAATTTCAAGGCGATTAACCATTAAAACTATTAAAAAGATAGTATAATAAAATACTAATAAATCAAATAAGTGAAGAAAATATCAGAAACTGATAATTTTCAGTAAAGTTTATTATCTTGAAGAATCATATAAAAGTTTGGTTACTACTCATTATTTATAATTTTCAAGTAACCGTATATAATTATATTTTATTTTTCAAAATTATTTATTAGTACAATTAACAATTTATTATCATTAGTTAATACAACTGATTAATTAATATACTCAACTAAAATTGTCATAGAAAATACTATTATATACAATACATTTAATATTCAGTTAATTATAAACTAACTGTTTGCTAATTTTTATAGTTTAATATTTTTGTTATACTAATAATTATTCAAATTATGAGGTGTTATTTATATGAATGATAAAAACACATTAGAAGGTACTACAACTGTAGGTATTACTTGCGAAGATGGAGTTGTATTTGCTAGTGAACGAAGAGCTAGCATGGGGAACTTGGTTGCTCATAAAGTTACAGAAAAAATATTCAAAATAGATGATCATATAGCAGCTACAATTGCTGGATCTGTAGCTGATGCTCAAAGTTTAATGAAGATTATGACTGCTGAAGTTTCATTATATAAAATGAGAAACAGGGAAAATATCAGTATTGAATCAGCTTCAGCACTAGCTGCTAATATTTTACATTCTTCTCCTGCGTATGTTCAAACTCTCCTAGGAGGAGTAGATAAAAATGGTGCTTCAATTTATTCTCTAGACCCTGCTGGAGGGATGATTAAAGATTCATTTATATCAACAGGATCTGGTTCTACATTTTCTTATGGTGTCCTTGAAGACAGAGTTAGAAAAAATATGGATGTTAGTGAAGCTGCTGAAGTAGCTATAAGGGCTATTAAAGCAGCTACAGAACGTGATACTTTTTCTGGAAATGGTATTTTATTAGCTACTGTTACTAAAGATAAAGGATTTGAAATGTTACCAAATGAAGAAGTAGAAGAGAAATTAAAGGAGATTAGCTAATAAAGATTAGCTATAAAAAATTTGATAGTAAAAGTTGACTAATTTTAATTTTTCATTAATTAATTTATTATAAATATTTTTTGCCGATATTATTATATTCTTTAATAAAACTAAAATCTAAAAAGAACAAAAATAAATTATAATAGACATATTTAATTGTTTAATAAAGCTTTATTTTTTTATTTTTATAATATATATCATAGGATTTTTTAGATATATTAATAGTAATTAATTTAGCTATTTTAATAATTTTTTAAAATATTTTCTATGTTTAATAAATTATTAAATTGATATTGAGGATTTATAAATAATTGAATAGATATTGAAGATTTTTAGATTATTGAATAGATATAGCAAAAAACCATTTTTACATCTTATTTTTTTTTCGAAGTGGTGTTATGGCTTCAGAGATTTTGGAAGGAATCAAGAAAACGATTGTACAAAGATTACCAGAAAGAGTACAAGTAGCTAAAATAGAATTTGAAGGACCAGAAGTTGTTATATATACTAAAAACCCAGAAATAATAACGGAAAATGGAGATCTTATAAGAAATTTAGCTAAAGACTTAAGAAAAAGAATAATCATTCGCTCAGATAAAACTGTTTTATTAGATCCTGAAAAAACTATAGATAAAATACATGAAATCGTTCCAGAAGAAGCACAAATCACCAATGTTTCATTTGATGATGTAACTTGTGAAGTTCTTATTGAGGCTAAAAAACCAGGGCTTGTTATTGGAAAATATGGAACAACGTCAAGAGAAGTTGTTAAAAATACAGGATGGGCTCCAAAAATACTTAGAACTCCTCCAATATCTTCTGAAATAATTGAAAGAGTTAGAAATACTTTAAAAAGTAGAAGTAAAGAGCGTAAAAAGATTTTACAAAATTTAGGAACTAAAATTCATCAAGGAGTTAAATATGAAAATGATTGGGCTAGATTAAGTTCAATGGGAGGATTTAAAGAAGTTGGAAGATCATGCATGCTACTTCAAACTCCAAACAGTCGTGTAATGCTTGATTGTGGAGTAAATGTAGCTGCATCAGATGATAAAAGTTCTTATCCTTATTTAAATGTTCCTGAATTTTCTTTAAGTGATTTAGATGCTGTTATAGTTTCACATGCTCATTTAGACCATAGTGGATTTTTACCATATCTTTATCACTATGGGTATGAGGGACCAATTTATTGTACAACTCCAACAAGAGATTTAATGACTCTCCTCCAACTAGATCATATAGATATTGCTCATAGAGAAGATGATCCTCTTCCTTTTAATATTAAACATGTTCAAAAAAGTATAAAACATACTATAACTCTTGATTATGGGGAAGTAACTGATATTTCTCCAGATATAAGATTGACTCTTCATAATGCAGGGCATATCTTAGGTTCAGCTATGTCACACATGCATATTGGAGATGGACAGCATAATATGGTTTACACAGGAGATTTCAAGTATGAAAGAAGTCGACTTTTAGAACCAGCTACAATAAGATTTCCTAGAGCAGAAACAGTAGTTATGGAATCTACTTATGGTGGTCATGAAGATGTTCAACCATCAAGAAACAATGCTGAGAAAGAGATGATGAGAACAATCTATAATACTTTAAAACGTGGTGGAAAAGTATTAATTCCTGTTTTTGCAGTAGGAAGAGCTCAAGAGTTGATGATAGTTTTAGAAGAATATATGCGTCATGGAATGATAGAAGAAGTTCCTATACATATTGATGGAATGATTTGGGAAGCAACAGCTATACATACTGCAAGACCAGAATACTTAAGTAAAGATTTAAGAGATCAAATATTTCACATGGGAAGAAACCCATTTATTTCAGATGCTTTTAATAAGGTTCAAAATATTAATGAAAGACAAGATATAGTTGAAGGTGAGCCGTCAATTATCCTTTCAACTTCAGGCATGCTAACTGGTGGAAATTCTGTTGAATATTTTAAATGGTTGTGTGAAAATAAAAACAACACTTTAATATTTGTTGGATATCAATCAGAAGGTTCTTTGGGTAGAAGAATACAAAAAGGATGGAAAAATATCCCTTTAAAAGAAGAAGGAAAAACAAAACTCTATAAAGTGAAGATGGAAATTAAAACAGTTGAAGGATTTAGTGGACATTCTAGCAGACGCCAGTTAATGGATTATGTTAAAAGGTTATCGCCAAGACCAGAAAAAGTTATTATGTGTCATGGTGATGCCTATAAAACTATGGATCTTGCTTCAAGCATTCACAGAAGTTATAAAATAGAAACTAAAACTCCTCTTAATTTAGAATGTACTCGTATACAATAATAGACAAATGGTTGATTACTTTTAATACAGATTAAATATAATATCTTAATAACATAATTAATAGATGTTTAAGTGATAATAACTAAACAAATCATGAAAAATTATTCAATGACTTTTAGGTGAGTAAATGGTTACTTATTCAGATTCTGGTGTTGATATAAACCTTGAAGAAGTTACAGTCTCAAGATTAGCAGAAAAATTAAAATCAACCTTGAAAAATAGAGATATAATTACAGATAGTGGGCATTTTGCAGCATTAGTTAAAATGGGAACTAGAGCTATTGCAATGAGTACTGATGGTGTTGGAAGTAAAATTCTTGTAGCTAAAATGATGGAAAAGTATGATACTGTTGGGATAGACTGTATAGCTATGGTTGTAAATGATATTTTATGTGTAGGTGCTGAACCAATAGCTTTAGTAGATTATTTAGCTGTTGAAAAACCAGACCCAGAAATAGCTTCTCAAATTGCTGAAGGATTAGCTAAAGGAGCTGAATTATCAAAAATAGCTATTATTGGGGGAGAAACTGCATCACTTCCAGAAATTGTAAATGACTTCGACTTAGCTGGATGTGGAATTGGTTTTGTAGATGTTGATGATATCATTACTGGAGAAGAAATTGAAGAAAATGATGTATTAATTGGTATTGAAAGTAGTGGTATTCACAGTAATGGATTAAGCTTAGCAAGAAAAGCATTATTTGAAGATGCCCAATTTAAAATTGATGATAAAATCCCAGATACTAATTTAATAATTGGAGAAGAGCTTTTAAGGCCAACTGAGATTTATGTAAAACCTGTTATTAACCTTCTAAAAAATCATAACTTTAATATTAAAGGTTTGGTCCACATTACTGGGGGAGGATTTAACAACCTTAAAAGGTTAAAAAAAGATGTTGGTTTTGAGATTGAAAACCTTCCAGAGCCTCATGAAATATTTAAATTAATTTATAAACAAAATGTAGCTATAGAAGAAATGTATACAGTATTTAACATGGGGATTGGTTTTGTATTGATTGTAAATGAAAAAGAATCTCAAAATATTTTAGATATATTGTCCAAAGATTGTAATACTTATAAAATTGGCAGAGTAAGTTCTAATAAAGGTAAAGTTAGGATTAAAACTTTTGAAGATATTGAAATAGAATATTAAAAAATTATAAGAAATATTTTTAATACATTTTTTTAAGAAACATTATTTAATAAATAAAAATTTTAAAATAAAAAGTAGTTATTTTAGTTAAAAATATTTCCAAAATTTTTTTTATTTAAAGTAAATAATAAAAATTAAAAAAAATATTAATGATCTTATTTTTTATAAAGATTATTTTTTATTTAATAAGAATTAAAAAAGTATTATAAAGTATTATATATTTTTTTAATGAATTGTTTATAAAGTATTTTTTATCTATAAAATATTATTATTTAATAAAAATCAAAAAAGAACATACATAAAAAATATCAATGAGTTTTATGTAATCTTAATTAAGTTTATATAAATCTGAAATATGTTCTTAATTTCTAAAGGTGGATTCATGAAGATAATGGCTGATAAAGAAAAAGCATTAATTACTGAAATATTAACAAAGTTAGGTCTAAAAAAAGAAAATGCTGAAATTGTTGCAGAAGCTACTTTAGATGCAGATTTAAAAGGCTTTACTTCTCATGGAATAGGCAGGTTTCCACAATACATAAATGCAATCAAAAGAGGGAATATTAATATTGAAGGAAAAATAGATATTGAAAGAGAAACAGATGCAATTGCTTTAATAAATGGAAATGGTATTTTTGGTCAAGTTGTTGCTTATAAAGCCATGAAACTAGCTATTGAAAAAGCTAAAAAGATAGGAATAGGTGCTGTAGGCACACACGATGCTAATCACTTTGGAGTCACAGGATTTTACTCTGATTTAGCTATAAAAGAAAATATTATTGGAATAGTTTCTGCTAATACTGATCCAGCTATGGCTCCTCTTGGAGGAAAAATTCCAGTAATTGGAACAAATCCAATAGCTATTGGAATTCCAGCAAGTGAAACTTATATTACACTTGATATGGCAACTTCTATCTCAGCAAGAGGGAAGTTATTAGAAGCAAAAAGAAAAGGAAAAAGTATACCTGGAGATATTGCACTTGACGCAGATGGTAATCCTACAACAGATCCTTCCAAAGCACTTGAAGGTTCTATTTTACCATTTGGTGCTCATAAAGGATATGGATTAGCTTTTATGATTGAAATTATAACAGGGCCTTTAGTAAGTGCTGCTTTTGGTAGTAAAGTAGAGGGAACAGCAGATTATAAAAAGAAATGTACCAAAGGTGATTTCTTCCTAGCTATTGATCCTTCGAAATTTGTAGATATTAATAAATTTAAAGAAGAAACTGAAGAATTTGTAAAAGAAATTAGAAATAGTGGAGATACAATTGTTCCAGGGGATCTTGAAGTCAAAGAAATAGCTAAAAATGAAAAAAATGGAATATTAATCGATGAAAACTTATATGAACAATTAAAAGAAATTTGCGATGAATTAGACATTGACATTGATAAATATTTAATTACAGAACAATAAAAAAAGATTATTATTGTCATGATATTTTTAATTAAATAATTCAGCTAGTTTAAAAGATTAATATTATTTTTAATATTATTTTTTTTAATTAAATAGTTCAGTTAGTTTTAAAGATTAATATTATTTTTTTAGATTATTTTAAACTTTATTTAATCATATTCAATTATTAAACTAATCATTAGCTATAATCTAAGAAATTAGGATATAAAATAAATCATTGAGAGGGAAGAATTTGGACAGTAGTGAAGCTGTTTATCAAGGATTGAAACGAGCAAAAATCGATTTTATTGTGAGTTTACCTTGTGTTAACTTAGGAAAAATCCTTAAGATAATAGAAACAGATGAAAAAATAATTCATGTTCCAGTTACAAGAGAAGAAGAGGGAATTGGAATCTGTGCTGGTGCATTTCTTGGTGGTAAAAAAACAGCTATTTTAATGCAAAATTCAGGGTTAGGTAATTGTGTAAATGCCTTAACTTCACTGTATCAATTATATTCACTTCCACTAGTTATGATTATGAGTCATAGAGGAACAAAAGGGGAACCTATAATTGGTCAGGTTCCAATGGGAATAGCTACTCCCAAAATATTAGAAGCTATGGATTTAAAATATTTCAATCCAAAAACACCAGAAGAAGCTATTGAAACAGTAGCTAATTCTTGGAATATATCAATGTCTGAAAAAAGACCAGTTTCAGTATTGTTAGACACTAGCTATTGGTAAATAATTTTCATAAGATCTCAATTTTAATAGAACATTAAAATATTATAAGGAATTTTTAAGATGGAACGTTTTGATGGAATAAAAAATGTAATGAAACATATTGAAGATGAGATAATTGTATGTAATATTGGGTTTCCATCAAGAGAACTATATGAAATAAAAGATAGATCTAAGAATTTTTACATGTTAGGATCTATGGGCTTAGCTTCATCTATTGGTTTGGGATTAGCTATGTCAAAAATTAAAGAAAAGGTCATTATTTTCGATGGGGATGGATCAATCCTTATGAATTTAGGTTCGCTTATTACAGTATTTAATCAGAATCCAAGCAACTTTATTTTGATTATTTTTGATAATGGATGTTATGGTTCAACAGGGAATCAATGTACTTATGCTCAAAATGTAAATTTATTAGAAGTAGCTAAAAGTATTGGTTTTAAAAATAGCTATGATTATAATGAAATTGATTTTAAGGATATTTTAAAAAGTAAACAAGAAGGACCTATTTTTATACATTATAAAATTCTTCCAGGAAATGCTGATTCTCCAATTATTGATATAAGTCCTGAAGAGATAAAAAATAGGTTCATGAAATCTATAAAATAATATTTTTTAAGTATCGAATAAATATATTCAAGTTTTTTTTTAAAAAAAAATTGAAAAAAACTATTTTCTTTTTTTTAAAAAAAATAAAAAAGCTAAAAATTTAATTAATTTTATATTCTTTTTTTAAAATTTACAATAAATTAATTTTTTTTATAATTAATAAAAACTCATAATATCTATTTAGCTACTTTTGAAATAGCTATGTTTTATTTAGCTAATTATTGTTTTTATTAAAAATAAATAATATGGAAATATTTATTATTAATTTTGATTTAAAAAACTAGTTTATAATAAAAAATAGCTAAAAATTAGAATTATACTTTAAAAAATAAAAAAAATAAAATAATAAAAAAATTTGAAAATTAAAAGAATTTATTAATTTTTTGATTCATTATAAAGTAATCCAAGAGCTCTTGAATGATATATTACAATATATGGAATAAAAAGCACAAATGCTATTAAAGCTCCAATAATTGGAATAATTGATATAATACCCATTATGAATCCTATTATAGCTAAAATTATACAATTTATGATAATCCATATAATGTAGTTAGCCCATCCAATTTCACCAATTTTGTTAAAAACATCTATAAAGTTGATTGCATCACTTAAACTGTCAGTTTCAGCTAATTTTCCCATGGCAATATAGAGTAATAATTGAAATATAATGGATATAATAAATACAATTAAAAACAGGAATAAATTAGCAAACACGATAGAAGATGTATTAGAAGCTGTTGCAGATAAAAATCCAACGGAAAGCATCATTATAAATGAAACTATACCAGGAATTATAGAATACACAATTGATAGTACCAAAACTTTAAGTCCATCAACTATTAGGTTACCCCATTCAAATTCAGGTAATTCTTCTTTTAAAGCAATTGTATTTCTAATTATACTAAGTTCATAACCCCAATAAATAATTCCAAGTATAATTGCTAATATTGCAGCTACAGCAAGTATTAAAAGCATTGTAACAGATAAACTTGCTAAATAATTATAATTAAGACTTGAACCATTTAAAGCTATTGGAACAATTAGTAAAGATAAGACAATCATTGGTATTAAAGTTAAACCACCCAGTGTTAATAATTTATTCCAATCTTTTGTTGGATATTTTAAAGCATCTTCAAATAATTTCGTAATTTCCATTTTTTTCAACCTCAAATAATAAAATATTTTGTATTTTTTACACATGAATTATTCCATTTCTCCAATAACTATAATTTTTTTTTAAGTCTGATTATAGGTCTTAATAAAAAATATAATTGTTGAAGGTGGGATAATATCACATATGAGGTAAAACCTCATTAATAACATTTATACTTTAATAGTTTATATATCTATAGGTAATAACTAGGTTTTTCAAGTTTTTTAGAACAATAATAAATTGTTTAAATGAATTTTATTGGATTTATGCTAAATAAGAATTGTTTGGCAACTTAAAGATAGGTATTTTATATATTAAGACATTAAAAGTTACTTTAGCTATTTATTTTTCAATGATTTTAATTTTAGCTAATAATTATTATATTATTGAAAATCAAGAATAATAAAATTATTTAATATTAATTTGAATATTAAAAAAATAGTTTATAATAAAAAATAGATAAAAATTAGAATTATATTTTTAAAAAGAAAAAAATAATTAAAAATTATAAAATAATAAAAAAAATTTGAAAAATTAAAAAACTTATTAATTATTATTTTGATTCATTATAAAGTAATCCAAGAGTTCTTGAATAGAACATTAGCATATATGGTGAAATTAGCAAAAATCCTATAATAATTCCAATAAATGGAATAATTCGGACAATATTCATAATTATCATTATTACAAAGCCAATGATAACGATTACAATAAGCCAAATGATGTAGTTGCCCCATCCAATTTCACCAATCTTTTTTATAACATTTATCATATTGATTGCTTCAACTAAGCTATCAGTTTCAGCTAATCTAGCGGTTGCAATATATAATAACAAAAAAAATATAATAAATAAAATTTCTCCAACTAAGAGAACGATTGGGAAATTAGGTGCTGAATTTAAAATTGACTGAAGGGTAGTTGTTAATCCACTTGTCAAATAATTATTCACTATTTGGATTAAAAAACCTAATGTTCCTGTAACATAAGCAAGAATAAATGTAATTATAAAAGGAATTATAAGATATACAATATTTAAAACAAACCTTTTAATTCCATCAACCAGATTTTTAACCCATTCAAATTCAGGCATGTCATTTTCTAGATTAATTGTCTTTTTAATTATACTAAGAGAATATCCACTCAGAAAAAAACTCATAATAAGTGCTATTAAACCAAATATTATTGTTACAGCTAGTAATGTACTAATGCTATTTATATGAATACCAAAACTTATTATAACCTTATCAACTCTAGATATTAAAATCAAAACACCTAAAATTAATAATTTATTCCAACCTTTCATTGGATATTTCAAAGCATCTTTGAATAATGTTATAACTTCCATTTTTTTCAACCTCAAATAATAAAATGTTTTATATTTTTCGCATGAGTTATTCCATTATCCCATAACTACAATTTTTTAATAAAACTGATTTAGGTATTAATGAATAATATTGTTGAGAAAGTGGAATAATAATTATATATGAGGTACAATACCCCATAAATTGACATTGTACTTTTATATTAATATAACTATGGATTAATACATACGGATTTCAAGCTTTTTTATAGAACTTGTAATTTATTGTTGCAATAAGTTTAATTAGATATAAAAAAGATTAATAGGATTTTATGTATGATTTAAGGATAGCCATCTTTTTATTCATAGTTTTTTTTTAATGATAATGTATGAATTTTAGCTAATCATCGATATTATTAAAAATAGAGAATATAATAAATATTTATTATAATTTTGATATTAAAAATAGTTTATAATAAAAAATAGCTAAAAATTATAATTATATTTTTAAAAAGAAAAAAATAATTAAAAATTATAAAATAATAAAAAAAATTTGAAAAATTAAAAAATTTATTAATTATTGTTTTGATTCATTATAGAGTAATCCAAGAGCTCTTGATCTGAACATTTGCATATATGGTGAAATTAGCAAAAGTCCTACAATAATTCCAATAAATGGAATTAAATTGATGATACTCATAATAATTAGTATTACAAAAGAAATGAATCCATATACGATGATCCAAATGGCATAATTGCCCCATCCAATTTCACCAATCTTATTAAATATTCCTAACATATTGATTGCTTCAGCTAAGCTATCAGTTTCAGCTAATTTAGCAGTTGCAATATTTAATAATAATATAAATATAATATAGAAAATCGATACAATTAAAAGTAGAATAAGGAAACTAAGAATTACATAAAAAGGAGGTAACTGAGGGATAGTAGATGTTCCATAGTTCGTGATATAAGATGATGCTTGAGTGATAAAAGCGAATGTTCCTGCAAAAATAACAAAAATAACTGTAACTACAATAGGAATTATCATATATACAATTCCTAAAACTAATACTTTAAGTCCATCAACAAAGTTTTTAACTAATTCAAACTCAGGTATATATTCTTCTAAATTAATTGTCTTTCTAGTTATATTAAGACAATAGCCACTTACAAATAAAGTAAAAATTATTGCTATTAAAGAAAATATCAATGTTATAAGTCCAGTAGTAATATCACCAGTCTTTAAAAAACCAAAATTTCTTAAAACACTATAAATTCCTGCTATTAAAAGTAAAACACCTAAAATTAATAATTTATTCCAATCTTTCGTTGGATATTTTAAAGCATCATCAAATAATTTTGTTGCATCCATTTTTTAACTCCGATATTTTATATTTTCGCATGAATTATTCCATTTCTACATAGTTACAATTTTTTAATAAATATGATTAATAGATTTTAATAAATAATATCATTATTGAGAAAGTGGAATAATACTATTTATGAGGTAAAATACCTCATTAATTAACAATTATACTTTTATTATTTATATAACTATATGATAATAGGCGTGTTTTTTAGGTTTTTCATAGAACTACTTATCCTTTGTTTTAAAATTACTTTCAGATATTTCAATAATCTTACTATTTTTATTAAAAAATAAATAGCTATACTTAAATATATTTATTAAATAATGAATTTTCTAATGATATTCTATAATATTAATTATCTGATAAAAGATATTTTCAAAATCATATTAAGAAAAAATTATGAGATGGTAATATGGAAATAAAAGCTATGTATTTTAGCCCAACAAAAACAACTGAAAAGGCAATATTGGGAATTGGGGAAAATTTAAGTAATAAATTGGAATATCCTTTGACAAAGATTAATATCACTTCATCTAACTCTCGTGATAAAAATTATTCTTTTAATAAAGACGATATTTTACTTTTAGGACTTCCTGTATATGCTGGTAGAATACCAGAAATTTTAGAAAAATTTTTAGCTAATTTAAAAGGAGATAAAACATTAGCTATTGTTGTTGCAGTTTATGGTAATCGTGATTTTGATGATGCATTACTTGAAATGAAAAACATATTAGAAGATAATGAGTTTCATGTTATTTCTGCAGCTGCTTTTATTGGAGAACATTCATTTTCAAATAAAATAGCTACTGATCGTCCTGATGTGAATGATATGAAGTTTGCAAAAATGATTTCAGATAAAATTGCAGATAAAATTCTACTCTTAAAAGCTGGAAATGACATAAAAAATTTTGAGCTAAGGGGAAATTTCCCATATAAAGAAAGATCAGAACTCCCTCCACTTCTTCAAAAAACCACAGATGATTGTATATTTTGCATGGAATGTGTTGAAAATTGTCCTACTGATTCCATAGATGATGAAGATCCAGCAAAAATTAATCAAGATAAATGCATTATTTGTTGTTCATGTATTAAGATTTGCCCAGCAAATGCAAAATATATTAGTAATGAAAAGATTTTAGGATTAAAAGCTATGCTTGAAGAGAACTTCATGGAACCTAGAGAACCTGAACTATTCATTTAATCTAATAGCTATTAATCATTTATTAATTTTAACTGATAATTTTCATCAAATTTTAAAACATTAATGATAAATATTTTTAATAATAATTTTTTTTTATTGTAGAATTAATAGAATATTTTATTATTAAAATAATTATTTATTAAAATTTTTTTTATTATTATAGAGTTAATATATTATTTATTAATAAATACCTATTATTAATTATTTAATTTCATATAATACTGTAATTTTTAATAATAGGTATTTAAATAATGAATTTGTTGAAAATAGCTAATTTAATCATGCTATTATTATAAATAATGAATTGTTGAAATAACTAATACTAATACAATGTGAAAACTTCTTCAATACTAGAACAATCTAATGCTTTAGCTATTTCATTTGCTAGAGATAATGAAGGATTATAGTCTCCATTTTCAAGAGAACTGATAGTTCTTCTACTAACATTTGCTTTTTTAGCTAATTCTTCTTGGGTTATTCCTAGTTCATGACGAAGATATTTTATTTTATTTTTTATACCAATTTTTTCAAAACCAAGTATTAATATTCCTCCTTCAGTAGAAGATTTAATTCCTACTTTATCTAGGATTAACATTTTCAATCGATGTGATTTTTTTAATTTTTCACTATCATGGTATTCTAATATACAATAATTACTTATAATTAATGTTTCAGTTTTTGAACTGGATTTAACTCTTGCTTTAATTGAATACTTTTTATCAGTATATTTTTTTAAGATTTGGCACTGATTATCATCATTTAAAATTACTACAAGGTCTTTCCCATCAAACAAATACTTATTTTCCATATCAACTAAAAGTTTTTTATTTTCATAAATTTCCATTTTATCATTCCTCTCATAATAATGTGTGAATTTCTTCATATTTGTGAAGAATATATCACCTACATGAAGTATAAATCACATCATATATAAAGGTAGGGTTTATTATTTACTTTTTCAATAGCTTAGCTATTGGAATTAATACCAATAAAATATTATTTTTGATAAAAAAAAATTTTTAATCAGTTATTTAAAGTTAATAATTATGGAAAAATCAGTAAATTATCTATCGAAAGAATATATTTGATTTATAGATATTTAAATAATAAATACATTTTATAAAATTTTCATGGTAAAACTTATAAATAAGAAATAACAGATTAAATACGTTATATTTAAGTTATTTTCAAATATCATTTTAATTTCATATAATTTTCATAATCATTATTTGTTAATTTGATAATCATAATATTTATTTGGATAATCATGATTATTTTGGTGATAAAATGGGAAAAAAAGAAAAAACATCTCTTCCTCCAACAGGAGCAGGTTTAGTTAGATATTTTGATGAGGAAACCACAGGACCTAAAATTTCTCCAGAACAAGTGGTAGCTTTGACTGTTATATTAGGTATATTCTGTTTTGTTTTACGGTTTTCACTTTAAGTTCAAGAACTGATTTTTTAAGAGAAATTACACTATTTTAATCTCTATTTTTTTATTTAATCTTTTTTTTAATCTAATTTCTTTTTTTTAAATTAATCTGTATTTTTTTTAATTTAGGCACTGTTTATAATGTTTAATAGTTCACAAGCTTTACAAACATTAGCTGAAGATGGTTCTCCACATTTTTCACACTCATTTAAATTAGCTATTGGGGCTTTAATATTTAAGGACTTTTTAAAAGATTCCATAATAGCTAATTTAGATTTAGGATATTTAGATTCAATATTATTTAAAAAATTCTTTGTTTTTGATCTAAGTGATAAATTTGCATATGGACATTCATCAAGATGAACATTAATATTATTTATTATAGCCCATGTCCCAACATCTTTTTCTGGAGTATTCCATAGTGGCTTGATTCTTGGAATTAATTTTGGACCTATCTGATCAAGTTTTGGTCCAAACTTTGAAAACTTTAAAGTATCTGCTCTTGCAAAACTCATTAAAAATGATTGTATTTCATCATCTAAATTGTGACCGGTAGCTATTTTATTTGCTCCAATAGAATAAGCTGTTTTATTTAAAATATTTCGTCTGAAAACTCCACAAGGAATACAAGCACTTTTAAAATGATAATAAGAATCATCTAAAGTAAATTTAAGTTCTTCTTTAAAAGATTTTTGAATAAGTTCAATATCAAGTTTTTTCACGTTATTTACTGCTGAAGTGATTCCATCTTCCCTGTAACCTTTTATTCCTTCATCTACAGAAATAGCTACTAAATCAAAATCAAATTTTCCTGATTTTTGATAATTAGCTAATGTATGTAATGTTAATACACTGTCTTTTCCTCCAGATAAGGCAATAGCTATTGAATCATTTTTTTCAACTAATTTATAATCTTCTATTAGTTTTTCAATTCTCGAAAATAACTTTTCATTAAATTCTTTTTTATTAAGAGAAGACATCAAATCATTTATTTAATTTTTATATTAATTAATTTTCTTAGCTAAACTAGTTTTTATACAATTAATTTTTATCATAATTAATTTTCTTAACTAAATTAATTTTTATTATACAAGGTGTCTGATTATCGTGAAAATTTCAAGGATTTTTACACTTTGTTTTTCATGAAATTAAGTTTATTTATTTAGCATTGTTAAAAGTACAGTTTAATATTAAATAAATTA
>JAITUQ010000013.1 GCA_031286225.1 Candidatus Methanorudis spinitermitis | reverse complement strand
TAATTTATTTAATATTAAACTGTACTTTTAACAATGCTAAATAAATAAACTTAATTTCATGAAAAACAAAGTGTAAAAATCCTTGAAATTTTCACGATAATCAGACACCTTGTATAATACATTATATTTGATGAAGTTTTTAAGGAAGAATATTTAAAAAAATACTGCAAATAAAGTAAATTAGCTTAATAATATATTTTTAATGGAGTGGAAAAATGGCAAAGGATATAACTGTATCATGGGCAATATGGGCAGATGGAGAAAAAAGATATCAAGCATTCAAAAAAAACAAGAAAATAGAACCTAATTATGTTACAATAGAAGGAAATCAAGTTCAATTAAAAGACTGGAAAGACAGTCAAAACAGAGTAATAAAGTTCAAAAAAGACAATGATAACAAAAATCCCTTAACTGTTAGATTAACAATACCATCAATATCAGGGACAGAAATAGGTACAAGTGATATAATAACTCCTCCAAACTACAATAAAGGTGTTGAAACTAAGGGTTACTATTATTGTTCCTGTGGTGAAAAAGGCTATAAATATGGACGATGGAAGGTCACATTTGTTAATAGATGTGCACATGCTGATGATACATCACATAAAAATAAATCTTCCAAACTTAAATGGAGTGAAAAAAAAGATGTTGCACCCTTAGAGGGACAATGGACCTGTGAAGGATGTGATGCAGATTATTGTGCAGTTACTGGGAAAGAAAAATTATTAAAAAGCAGCAAAAGATTAATTAAAGTAAGTGAAGTCAAAATGCCCTGACCCCATAGTAATTTGTAAAACTCTTAAAATCATGCCCCCACAGGAGAATAATAAGTAAAAATAGCTTAATAGTTATTTGCTTAAATAAATATTTTAATATGAATTTTTGTAATTAAAAATAAATTTTTCTATAGATTTAATTCAAAAATAAATACACTAATAACTATTATAATAAAAAACAAATTTTTCTATAGATTTAATTCAAAAATAAATACACTAATAAGAAATTAATTTTTATAAAAAATTTAAGAAATTTTCCATTACACTATTTTTATTAAAGATTATTTTTGGTAATATTAATATTTCAAATTACTTAGCTATTGTAATTTGCACAATAAGTTTAATATTACCTGTAATTATATTAAAGATATTTAAAAACTTTTTTCAAGTTGAAATTGATGAAAATAGAAGCGATGAGCTAATACTACGGGTACAATTGTTTTAAACTGAAACCCTATTTATGACATCATAGTTTTCTTTTTCGGAGTTTTTTTATCATAGCCAAGCATTGTTACCTTTATCTTTTTAATTTTTCTAATAATAATCATACACATGCAAATTTTAAAAGAAGAAGAATTTCTTAAACATTATTATTGAGGGGAAAATATAAAGAATACCCTTCTCATGTTCGAAAATACATTTAAATAAAAAAAATCAGATTTCTAGCATTAAAGGCTAAAACCTTAAAAATAAAGAAAATCAGCAAAGTTCTAAGTAATCCATAATTGTAAAGTAGTTAGAATTTTTATAGTATTAAATCTTTAGCTTTTTAAGTATTTTTCAATTACAATATTTCCATCCATGAAAACAAGATCATGTTCTTCTGCATATTTTCGAGCATTAGCTATTGACCTCGCTTCTCCAGTAGTACCATCCATCATTTCACAAACAACAGTTACTGGAGTTATTCCTGCCATTTCAGCCATAGCTAATCCTATTTCAGTATGACCTTGCCTTTTTTTTAAAAGATTATCTGCACCTCTTAAAAGTGAAACATGGCCTGGAGATCTAAATTCTTTTCCAAAATTACTGAATCTTTCTTCTCTACATAGTTTAGCTATGCTACTAATAGTAAATGCTCTGTCATTATCAGTTATCCCAGTAAAAGTCTTTCGATGATTTGCCCATAGAGAAAAAGAAGATCTTTCATCATAAGGAATATCATTTGGCGTTAATTCTCCAAGAACAGGAAATTTTTCCCTAGCTACATCCATTACATCAGTCATAAAAGGCAATCCTAATTTATCGCACAAATTTGGGTGAATGCAGGTGCAAATCAATCCTCCAGCATCTTCTCTCATAGTAGCTACTTCACGATTTGTTACAAACTCTGCACCAATAATCATGTCAGTTTCACTTTCTCTTTTCTCATCATCAAACATGAGAATGAATTCACCATTTTTTAATGCTTTTAATGCTTTTTTTAACATGATTTTTACCTTCATTAAATATAATAGCTATTTTTTTAAATTAGCTAAAATTTAATATGAGATTATTTTTTTAGTTTAATATGATTTCATAAATATTTTCAAAATTTTAAAATCATTATTTGAAATTAGATGACTTCAATAAGTATTTTTAAAGATTTTTTAAATAATTTCAAAATTGATAAATTTCAATGAAGATTTTTATAGAATTATAAAATTTTTTTTAAATTAAAAGATTTCAATAAAGATTTTTATAAGTTTTTTAAATAATTTTTTAAATTTAATGATTGATTTTCTTATCTAAGTTTGATATATTTAAATTTTATAGAATAAAAAATTTATTAATTTTTTTATAAAAAATTATAATATTATTTACAATATTTTACATTTTATTAAAAATATTATATTTATTTTAAAAAAAACTAGCTATTTATCTATAAATTTTAATGAACAAAATAATATTTTATAAATTTTATTTAAAAAATATTTAAATTATTTTTAATATAAATATTTTTGTTCATTTTAATATATATAATAATTGAATAGAATAGTTGTGTACAAATAATAAGATTTATCAATAATTATTTTTAAAGATTTAAATTTATATCTTAAAACCTTAAATTAAATTTTAAAGATTTAAAATTAATCGATATTTATTTTTATAATAGTAAAATCTCCATCTTCAAGATTTAATTTTTTTCTTAAATTGTCTTTAGCTATGAATTCTAAATAATTTTCTTCATGAGATGTTTTATCTGGAAATACAATAGCTCCCGATATATCATTATTTAAAGTAGCTTTAATATATTTTACCCCACCAAATCCTTTTTTTGACTTTATAACATTTTTACAATTATGTTTTAATTTTTTTATATCTTCTAAAAATTCTTCAGAAACTGAAATATTTAATGTTCCTGGAAATGGAGTGAAACCACAATATTGATTGAATTTTGATTTGTAAAATTCTTGAGCTAAAAAGTAAGCTCCTCTACCATATCCAGATGTGACAACTCCTTTAATTTCCATTATTATCACGTTAAATATTAAATAATGTAATATTTAAACTTCATTTATATTCTAATCTAACAGTAGAGAAAATAGGACCCCTTATATCAATTAACTTGTTTTCATTATTTATATAATTCATAGCTACGTCATCCAATCTCAAATTTACATCAGAAAGAGATCTAGCTATTGTTGACCTTAGAGTTAAACTAGTTTCACCACTTAAAATAGCTTCTTCAATTTTATAAGCAACATCAGCAGCTAAAGAATCTAAATACCTTATTTTTGTTGGAATTCCTTTTAAAATAGCTTCAATAATGATTTTTTCTTCATCATTTTCATTTTTATAAGCAGCTAATTCCTCCTGAGACAATTGATTTACTTTTTCTTCAATTTCTTTTGGAATTCCTAAAATATTTCCATCATAAATATAAACATGGTTTAAAGCAGCTGGACCAAGTAATTTAGTATTTTCCTCTTTTTCAATAGCTTCAACAAGAATTTTTTGGTTTAAAAATTCATCTTCAAAAATTTTAAAGTTACATGGAGAACTTTCATCTTTATTTTCCATCCAAATAGCTAAAATTTTCTTCATTAGCGTTTTTCCAATATCTGTAACTGGATAATAATTATAATTTAGCATAGTAGCTATTTCTCTATCATTTAAACTAAATTTTTTATATATTTGAGGATAAACCATTTCACGAATATCTTCTATTTGATTTAAAATCATAGCTATTCTTTCTGCGCCGATGCCTAAATTCATAACTTCTTTATCAATTTTATACTTTGAAAGAGCTATTGGAGAATAAAGACCAAAAGTAGCTATTTCTACCCACTCTTTTAGTTTTGGATGGTAACCATAAACTTCTGTTTGTGTTTCTGGAATATAATACTTAGATTTTTTCTCATCTGGAAGAAATTTAAACTTAGAAAATCCAAAGTACTCCAATAATGCAACTGAGGTAGCTTTACCCATGTCTAGACTTACTTCGCCGTCGACAATTACACAAGAAGCAGAATAATAAGTCATTAGATGGCTTGCATCTTCTTTTTGCTCTCTTCTAAAACATCGATCAATAGAAAATAGTTTTAAAGGCATTTTACTTTGTTTAGCTAATTTTTCAAGTGATATAAACCAACCTGACGTCATATGAGATCTTAAAGTAGTATTGGAAGATATGGGGTCAAGTTCTTTAATCTCAGGAAATACTTTCTCAATAACAAGTAAACCTTCTTCATTTGATAGTTCTAATGCATCAGCTACCTCTAAAACTAAATCATCACCATCAAAATATCCTTTTTTATATCCTCTGAAAACTTCCTTTAGTAGACCAATATGTTTATCAGTAGGTGAAAAACCTAATTTCTTAATAGACTCAATTTTATCAATTCCAATTCCAATATCAGGTCTCGGCAATCCAGCTAAATAAAAACATCGATCTAGAACTGCGGGGGCTTCTGGACCAAATTGCCTATAAACATGATTTTTATCAATAAATAATGGGTTGATAATTTCATCGAATCCTAATCTAAGATACGCTTCACGTAAATTAGCTACTGTATCTGATAGTATGTGAGATTTTCCTAAATTAAATTTCAATCTAGGGTATGTAAAATCAGGATGAGGTTCTTTTATTGTTTTTTTTGATTCAATCCAAGCTTTTTCAAAGTCTTTTTTAGATAATTTTATAAGTTTTTTTTTATCCAACTTTACACTTCCTAAGCATGAAAAACTTAAAAATCTAATTAATATTGAGAGTTTAATTTATATTTATTATTGAATTTTTATTTTTTTATTTGTATTGTTATGAAAATAAATTTATTTCTATTATCATTTGATAAAAGTTTAAAAAATCTATACTTTAAGCTAATTCTTAAAAATCAATATTGTATTAGTTGAAAAAAGTATTTAAAAATAATGAATTTATACTATTAAATCATTATTAAATAAATATAACATTGTTATATTAATATATATTGAAAATAAAATTAATAATAATAAAATTTTACAAAAAAGTGTTAATAATCTAAAAAGATTTATAAAATTAAGCCTAAAATAATACTATGGAAAGTAAGGTTATTCAATCAGATGTATTAATAATTGGTTCTGGTGGTGCAGGTTGTCGTGCAGCTATTGAAATTTCAAAAAAAGGATTAAAACCACTTATTGTATCAAAAGGATTATCATTTAGATCTGGGTGTACAGGAATGGCTGAAGGAGGGTATAATGCTGCTTTTGCTTTTGTAGATAGTAATGATACTAAAGAAATCCATTATAATGATACATTAAAGGGTGGAAGTTTCCTTAATGATCCAAAATTAGCTAAAATATTGGTTGATGAATCTCCTGATAGATTGATTGATTTAGAAGAGTTTGGAGCTCTTTTTGATAGGCAAAAATCTGGTGAATTGAATCAAAGACCTTTTGGTGGGCAAACATTTAGAAGAACATGTTTTCAAGGTGATAGAACAGGACATGAAATAATAATGGCCTTAAAAGAAGAAATCATCAAACGAAAAATAGCTACTATAGAGGAAGTAATGATAAATTCACTTATAATGGATGAAAAGTGTGAAAAAGTTATTGGAGCTATTGGTTTATCAATTTCTGATACTAAAACAATATTTTTCCAATCGAAGGCAGTTATTTTAGCTACTGGTGGTGCAGGTCAGCTATATCCTGTAACTTCAAATACATTTCAAAAAAATGGAGATGGTTTTGCATTAGCTTGGAATGCAGGAGCTGATTTAATTGATATGGAAGAGATTCAATTTCATCCTACAGGAATGCTTTATCCAAAGTCAAGAAGAGGAGTTTTAGTTACAGAAGCTGTTAGAGGAGAAGGTGGAATTCTTCTAAATAAAAATAATGAGCGATTTATGGGAAATTACGATGATAGAAAAGAATTAGCTACACGTGATGTTGTATCAAGAGCTATTTACAATGAAATTAGGCAGGGACGAGGAAACAACAATGGAGGAGTTTATCTTGATGTAACTCATCTTTCAGATGAGCTTATTGAAGAAAAACTGGAAACCATGCTTTTTCAGTTTTTAGATGTTGAGGTAGATATTAGAAAAACACCAATGGAAGTATCTCCAACTGCACATCATTTTATGGGAGGAGTTAAAATAGATGAAGATTGTGCCTCATCAATAGCTAATTTATTTGCAGCAGGAGAAGTTACTGGAGGAGTTCATGGTGCAAATAGACTTGGAGGAAATGCATTAGCTGATACTCAAGTATTTGGAAAAAGAGCAGGTGTTTCTGCATCAATTGTTGCGAAAAATCTTGATTTTGAAATTAACAAAGAAGAAATTGAAAAAGAAGAGATAAGAATCAATGAACTTATGAAAAATGGAAACATTGCTCCACATGAAATAAGAAAAGCTATTCAAAACATTATGTGGGAAAAAGTAGCTATTATAAGAAATGAAAAAGATTTAAAAAATGCTTTAAACCAATTAAAAGATTTGAAAACAAAATTGAAGGATATGGACATTAGCTCAGAAACACATTATAATAAAAGACTTCAAGAAGCATTAGAAGTTATTAATATGATAAAAATAGCTATTTTAGCTGTTAAATCAGCTATTATTAGAAAAGAAAGTCGTGGCGCTCATTTTAGAGAAGATTATCCTGAAACAAAAGATGAATGGAAAAAAAGCATTGTAATGAATAAAAACAAGGATATAAGATATGTTAGTAGATAAAAGTAATATTTAACTATTATTAATTATTTTTATAAATTAATTTATTATTAATTATTTTATTCTAAATTATTTTTTTATAAATAAGTTTATTATAAATTATTTCATTAAAATTAATTTTATTAAAATTAAAATGAAATTTTTAATATAAAAATAAAATTAATATTTATTCAAATAATAAAAAATTTTAATAAAAAATATGAAAGCTAAAAAATTGCTGAACAATTGTGAAAATTAATGAAGTAGGTTAAAATGAATAAAAAAGATAGATTCATCTGTTTTTTGGTAATAATACTTATTATATTAATATTTATTTCATTTTACATGACATTAAATAGAGATCAAAGTAATGATGATTATTCAAAAAAGATTTTAACTTCAAATAGCTTAGGAAACGTCATTTTAGAAGGACCATATGGTAATAAAAGTTCTAATGAAAAAATAGCTTTGATTATTGGTGTGCATCCTTTAGAATCTAATTCTCATAATGCATTGCTAAATTTGATTAAAAATAAGAGTAAGTCATTGAATCATTGCTATTATATTTACATAATAAATGTTACAAAGGATAAAAATGATTTTGATAAAGGACGTCTTAATGGTCAGATATTAGCTAAATATTTTGTTGTGCCAGACATAATAGAAAGTAACTACACTTTTGTTGTCGATATTCACTCCCACAGATCAGATTATATTGAAGATAACTTTATAGTTTCTCCAATAAACGATAAAAAATCAGAAGAGATTGGTTATAATATAATTAAAGGAATAAAAGGAATGCATATATTAAAATTTGAGCCAGCTACTGACAATAGCCCATCGAGCCCAGAATATGTAACAATCCCTATAATAAAAAATGGAACTCCTTCCATAATCTATGAAACATTAATAAATGAACCTACTAACACGACTTATAGCTATTTGTCCCAATTCATTGATAATTTAGATAGTCTCAATTTTTATGATTTAATATTCTCAAAAAAGATTTTATAATCCATGAATAACATTAAAAAATAACTTTTTCTCACATATCAACAAAAACCTATTTTTGGAATATTCAGATAAATTATATTGTTTTTAACTCTTCAATAGCTATTCTTGCCCTTTTTAAAATTTCATCTTCATCTAATTTCGTTAAATTCCTATTTTCCATTAATATTTCACCATTACAAATTGTGTGTGAAACATTAGATCCATTAGCTGCATAAACTAAATTAGAACTTATTTGATTGGACATTGGAGTTAAATTTGGACTATTAATATCAACTAATATCATATCAGCATATTTACCCACTTCAAGTGAACCAATATCACTTTCTAAACCTAATGATTTTGCCCCATTTAAAGTTGCCATATTAATCACGTCATTAGCTGGAAGTGCCTTTGGATTTGTAGTACTTACTTTTTGAAGTAGTGATGCAAATTTCATCTCTTCAAACATGTCAAGGTTGTTATTTGATGCTGCACCATCTGTTCCAATAGAAACACAAATTTTATTAGCTAACAATTCAGCTACTGGAGAAATTCCTGATGATAACTTCATATTACTACAAGGATTATGGGATATTTTCACATTATTCTCTTTTATGATTTTTATTTCTTCTTTTGAGAGCCACACCCCATGAGCAGCTAAGACATCTCCATTTAAAAAGTTGATATCGTTTAAATATTCAAATGGTCGTTTTCCAGTAGCTTCCATAAGATCTTTGATTTCTTTTTGAGTTTCATTCATGTGGATATGGATTCCAACATTGTATTTATTAGCTTTTTCTCTTACTCCATCAAGTAACTCTTTTGAACATGTAAAAGTTGAATGTGGTCCAAAAAAAGTTTTTATTCGTCCATTAGCTTGGTTGTTACATTTTTTGATTAATCTAATGTTTTCTCTAAATTCATTTTCTCTTTTTTTTAAATCCCCAAAATCAATCATTCCATAGGATAAACATCCTCTAATTCCAGATTTTTCAACAGATTTAGCTACATCTTCCATAAAAAAGTACATATCATTAAAAGTTGTGGTTCCTGATTTTATCATTTCTACTTGTGCTAGGAGAGCTCCAATATAACAATAATCTCCATTTAATTTAGCTTCCATTGGCCAAATATGGTCATTTAACCAAGTGTCAAGTTCCATATCATCAGTTAAACCTCTAAACAAATTCATTGAAATATGAGTATGAGTGTTAACAAGTCCTGGCATCAATATTTTATTAGTTCCATCTATTATCTTATCAATAGCTATTGAATCTATTTTTGGAGATATTTCAGCTATTTTATCATTTTCAATAAGTAATGACTCTTTTTTTCCAGACTGAATTATTTTTCCATTGATATTTTCTTGTTTTAGTATGATTGCATCCTTAATAAGAATATTTTTTGTTTCCATTTTCATCACCAGGCTTTCACTTATATTAATTATATTATTTTTAAATATTTAAGAATTTAATAAACTATTCAAAATACACTATTATTATTCAAATAACTAAGAATTAAATTAAAAATTTTTAAAAACAATTATTTATTTTATTTATAAAAAATTATTATAAAATAATTTTTAAATCCATTGAAATAAAGATTTAAAAAAAAATATTAATAAGATTAAAATTTAAGATAATAAGGTACCTTAAAAGGTGAAAAATATTTAAATATTTATATACAACGAGAAAAGTATATCATATTATGATAGAAGAAATAACTAATTTTTTTACAGAACAGCCCCAATATTTTGGAATTATTTTTGTTTGTTTTGGGATTTTCATGCTGTTTGCAGGAATTAAAAATTGGGAATGGCTTTTTGAAGGACCTAGCTACAATTTAAATAAAATTGAAGGAATCGACAATTTTTTTGGACGGAGTGTAGCTAGAATTGTAGCAATTATAGGTGGAGTGATGGTAATTATTGCTGGAATCACTTGGTATTATATTTATACTTATTATCTATAATAATATTTGAATAAAAAACCATAAGTTCTTTAAAATTTTCAAAAAGTGTTGAAAAAAGTTTTAAGTCATTGTAAAATGAGGAAAATTTAATAAAAGATTTAATAAAAGTATTAAAATAAAAAAAATGAAAATAAACTATATGTAATTTTATAAATTAAATACTAAATATTAGCTTAACAAGGAAAAATAAATCTTATAAATCCAATAATTCAAATGAATATATCTCATAATATATATTAAGGAATTTTTATGAAGATTAAAATTGCAATACCTTCAAAAGGAAGAATCAGTGACCCATCAATAGCTATTTTAGAAAAAGCAGGTCTTGGACTTAAAGATACAAGTAATAGAAAATTATTTTCAAATACTCACAATTCAGCTATTAGTGTGATGTTTGCTCGAGCAGCAGACATTCCAGAGTTTGTAGCTGATGGAGTAGCTGATATGGGAATAACAGGGTTAGATCTAATTAAAGAAAGTGAATCAAATGTGAAAATTCTTACTGATTTAAAATTTGGTCAGACAAGCTTAGTTTTAGCTTCACCTGAAGATTCGGCTATTGATTCTATTGATGATGTAAAATCAGCAATGACAGTAGCTACAGAATTTCCAAATTTAACCAATAGCTACTTAAAATCATATGATATTGATGTGAAAATTGTTGAACTAACAGGTTCAACTGAAATTGCTCCTTTTATTGGAGTAGCTGATTTAATAGCTGATTTAACAAGTACAGGAACAACTTTAAAAATGAATCATCTTAAAGTGATCGATAATATCTTAGATAGTTCAATAAAGTTAATAGCTAATGAAAATAGTTACAATGAAAAGAAAAACTTGATTGATACTGTAAAAGTTAGTATTAAAGGAGTTATTGATGCAAATCAGAAAAAATTACTTATGATGAATGTTGCACTAAAAAATTTAGACAATGTTAAGAATTTAATGCCATCAATGACAGGTCCTACAGTTTCAGAAGTTTTATCTGAAACAGAAGATACTGTAGCTATTCAAGCTGTTGTAGATGAAAAAGAAGTTTTTGATCTTGTTAACAAACTTAAAAATGCAGGAGCTCGTGACATATTAGTAGTTCCAATTGAAAGGATTATATAGAAAGCTAAAAATATAAATTTTATTGTTGATTATCTGAATTAATCTATTATTCAGCTAAAGATTTAATTATATTCATTATTTTTTATATTAAATTAGTAATTATCAATATTTTCATTATTCAAATAGTTATAATTTTTATTTTAATAATTAATGGAGTATTAACTAATATAATTTTAATAATTTTTTTAAAAAATTAGGTCAATATTATTTTTCAATTGTAAAAAATTATTGAAAATTAAAATATTATGAAATAATGAATTTAAACAAGAAAATAAAAAAAACCTAAGGATTATATTTTGGCAACTCTCCACTATATCCTCTTGAATCTAAAGTACGCTGTAATTGTTCACTTTTATCAAGAGACCTTAAAAAGAGATTTGCAACTAAAAGTCCTAAAGATCTATAAGAATTTTTTATACCATTATAACCCATTCTTGTTTGCTGAGCATTAGTCATGATTTTCACTTGTTCTAAAAAAACAAAGATTACAGTGTACATCAAAAGTGCTATTTCAATAAATACTTTTGGAACTTTAATCTTGTCTAAATTATTTAATACCTCAGCTATTGGAGTAGTTAAAGCTAAAAATCCAAGAGCAGAAAAACAAGCAAGTGTTCTAGAAAATGTAAGTATAGCAAGAACTAAAGCATCCTCCCGTATTACAATATCCAAAATACCTGTTTCATAAATTATTGTCCCTGAACCAAAGAAAAAAGCCATGATAACACAAGTTATAAGAGAAAATCCAAAAGGAATCGAAATAAATTTAAGATAAAATTTAATTGGAACTTTAGCTAGGAAAAGCAATATAATAGCTATTAAAAAGGCGATTAAAAAGGAAAAAATCGGTATATTAACTATAAAAACCAAAATCATTAGAAAAATAGCAGTGATAAACTTTATACTACTATTAATATTTCTTAATTCATTTGTATGAGCAATATAATCAATTTCCATTTTATCAACCAATTAATTTATTTCTATTTAATCAACCACTAATTTAATCTCATTTAAACAACCTTAATTTATTAATCTTCTTCTTTATTCTTAAGATTTGCTTGTCCCTGCCACTTACCAATGAAATAACCCAAAATCACCCCACCAATAGCTGCCTGAACTGCAAAAAGAAGACTTTCAATTTCAGGGCTTGGAGGTTCCCAAAGTAAAATTGGATGAGGTTCATAACCTGACTCCTCAACAATTCTAGATGCAACATCATCAGTACCACTAAAATAACCTTCATCTTCTCCAAGACCAGAATACATTACCATTGGAACTACAGCTATAACAACCACAAGAATCAATAAAATTATATTTTTAGTTGTATTATTCATAATATCACCAATTCATCAATTAATATATCTATTTAATTAGCTATCTCCTGCTATTTCTTTATTAGAAGATATTTTTACTTTTAAAACATTGAGTTTTTCAAGTAATTTTGGTTGATATTTCATTAATTGATCCCAGATAACAATTGCTAAAAATCCTTCAGCAATAGCCAATGGAATTTGAGTTAAAGCAAAAATTTCTAAGAACAGTATAAGAGCAGATTGAAATGTAGGTTCTGGAAAAGCCATAGCTAATTGGAAGGATGTTGTAATATATGTAAAAAGGTTTCCAAATACTGCTGCAAAGAATATAGTTATTGATGGAGATATACCTCTATTGTTTAGAATTTTATAAATTCCCCAAGCTGCAAAAGGACCAACTATCCCCATAGAGAATATATTGGCTCCAAGAGTAGTAATTCCTCCATGAGCAAGAAGTAAAGCCTGAAACACTAAAGTAATTGTAGCAAGAACAGAAACTACAGCTGGACCAAATATAGCAGCTCCAATACCATTACCAGTAGGATGAGAGCAACTTCCTGTAACCGATGGTATTTTTAATGATGATAGTATAAACATGAAAGCTCCACTAACTGCCAAAAGAGAAGTTGAATCAGGAACTTCCTCAGCTAATTTTTTAATTCTAATTATTCCATAAATAACAACAGGTATTGAAACGATATACCAAATTATAGCCCAAATACCTGGTAAGAATCCTTCCATAATATGCAAAAATATCCTCTCCATATTTCTAGATTATAAACAAATTTATAATAAGTTAAGTATATTTTATTTTTTTTCAAGTAAACTTGAATATTTCATTATTATAAAAAAGAAGTATATAATCTTTTCGATTAATAATCAAATTAAAAAAAATAAAAAGTGATTATAAAAAAATTCTAAAAAAAAATAAAAAGATATAATTATAATATTTTAAAGAAAAAAAGAAGATACTTGAGTAAAAGAGTTAGAAAAAAATATTTTAATTAAAAATTCACAATAATGAATAGCTATTAAAAGGTAAAAATATGAAATTTTTAAGATTTTATAATAATGATAAAATAAAAACAGCTTATTTTGATGGAAAAAAAGTAATTGAACTTGAAGACTCTATAGAAAAAGTTTTAAATTCTTGGAAAAACTGGAAATATATGAAAAATCAGATGAAAACTAGCTATTCACTCGAAAGTATTAATTTTGCGCCACCAATTACTCCTTCTAAGATTATTTGTGTTGGATTGAATTACAAAGATCATGCTGAAGAATTTAAGATGGAAATTCCAGATGAACCAAAAATATTTTTAAAACCTCCTAGTGCAATTATAGGTCATGGAGAGGTCATTAGCTATCCAAAATCTTCTAATGAAATTGATTATGAAGGTGAATTAGCTATTGTAATAATGAAAAAAGGAAAAAATATAGCTATTGAAGAAGTTCATGAGTATATTGGAGGTTACACAATTTTAAATGATGTTACTGCACGAGACCTTCAAAGGAAAGATGAACAATGGACAAGAGCTAAAAGTTTTGATACATTTGCTCCTACAGGGCCATTTATTGAAACAGAAATGGATCCAAGTAGTCAAAATATTTCTTTAAAAATTAATGGAGAAATAAAACAAAAGTCTAACACAAAAAATATGATATTTTCACCACAAGAGCTTGTTGAATTTATATCAAATATTATGACATTAAATCCAGGAGATATAATAGCTACTGGAACTCCTTCTGGTGTAGGAGAAATGAAGTCTGGAGATATTGTAGAGGTAGCTATTGATGATATTGGAGTTCTTAAAAATAAAATTATGTGAAATTGAAGTTTTTTTGCATCGATGTCCATTTATTAAAATTATAAAATAAAAATATTTTATCTAACCTTATATTAAAATATTATAATACTAAAATATAATAATGATATACGATTATGAAACATTTATTATTATTTTATTAAGATTAGCTGGTCGTTTTCATGGAAAATAAAAAAGATGCTGATTTGTTTATTTGGAAAATTACTTATTCCCCTGTTATTGCATATTTTATTGCAGGAATGTTTGCTGTGCTAATAATGGATTATCAAAAACTCTTTTTATCTGAGGCTTTATCTTTTATGCATCTGTTAATCCTGAAATAGTGGTCCTTGGACCTGGCCTGCAAATTTTTAGAGGTGTGTTTTTATCTTTAGTATTACTTCCTTTGAAAAACATGTTTATTGAAGAAAAAAATGGTTTTGCTAAATTAGGAATATTAATTTTAGGATTATCTTTTTTTTAACAGTAGGGCCAGTTCCAGTTTCTTTTGAGGGTTTCATTTATACAAATATCCCCTACATATATCAATTATTAGGATATCCAGAAACCATTTTATATGCTCTAATATTCATTTCTATATTATGGATCTCATATATATTTTAAATTTTTAAAAATTTTAATAAAATTAATTTTTCAATATTTATTATTTAAATTCAATATAAATAGTTATTATCTTAATTTTAGAAAATCAAAGATTTTTCAACATTGTAAAGTCAAGGCTTTGGAAAGTTTTAAAAATAAGAAATCGTTTTTAATTTACAAAAATAAGAAATTTTTAAAAATAAAATTAATTAAAATCATAATGATAATGAATAGCTGATTATATAATCTTGAAACATTATAAAATCTTACTATTTCTTATCAAAAACTTATTCCATATAAATAGCTGGCTTATAAGGAATTGCATTTTTTGCCTTATCTTCAGGATCATAGCTATTGTCTTTATGAATAGCTATTTCAGTCTTAACTTCTTCTTCTATGAAGTCTTTCCCGTCATTTAATATTTCATATTCATCTATTTTTCCAATATATCTTGTTTTTGTCATTTCACGACTTATTTTTTTAGCAAAATCAGCTATTTCCTTTTTATCATCATGGATATTTTGACCAATAGCTTTTCCCATAATTTGACCAATATCAGGTTTTCCAATATCTTCAGCTATTTTATAAAGATCCCACTTCCATCCACTCGCTAAATAAATATGGATTTTTTTATGCTCTTTATCTATAATCTTTTTTATTTGTAATATATCATGAACAATTCCTTGAACAATTTCTTCTGATTTTTCAATAATCTCAGTTGATAAGTACTTTTCTTCGAGATTTGAGTCTTGGGAAGAGTTATAAGTAAGAGGAATGTTTGTTGGCCATTGTGCTTCTACTACATATCCCTCTCCACCACAGCTACTCCATAGCTCTTCTGCACTATGAGGTATGAACGGGGCAAGAATTCTAATCCATGACTTGAAAACTGTGGATAAAACATATACAATAGCTTCATCCCATTTACCCTCACCATTTTTATTGGTGTTATCAACATTATCAGATTCTAAAAGGTGTTTAACTCTGTAGGTATAATGATCAATGTCTTTTTTAAGAAGGAAAAGACAATCTTGTAATGCTTTTCTTGTTTGGAATCCCTCAAGTGCATCTGTAGTATCTTTTATTCTAATATTAAGCTGATTAATCATCCATAAATCAATCTTACGGCTTAAATTAACTTTTTTAATATTGCTTAAATCTAGGGGAGATCCTTTTATATCTTCTATCTTATTTACAAATTCAAATAATCGATCAAGTCGTCTTTTAGTTCCTATAACCTCTTTTTCTCTCCAATCAAAGTCTTGCCATGGTTCTGCAGAAGCCATTAAAAATAGTCTTACTACATCTGCACCATATTTTTCTATAGCATCTGATAGGAGAATAACATTTCCTTTTGATGAAGACATTTTATTTCCTTCAAGTAAACCCATTCCAAAAACAACCATGCCTTGAGGCCAATTTTCCTTTGGAAAAATAGCTGCATGATGAAAGAGGTGAAAACTTAAATGATTTCCTATTAAGTCTTTTGCAGAAAGTCTCCAGTCTAAAGGATACCAATAGCTAAATTCTTTTTGTATACTGCTGATGATATCTTTTTCAACCTTTAAGTCATTTGAATCAATATTAAAAAAGATTTTTTCAAAAAAAGCATCATTTATATCTTGAACATTTATGTTTTTTAAATAATTAGCTATTGTATAATATGACATATAAATAGTTGAATCGGTTAATGGTTCAATTAACCATTGTTTATCCCAAGGTAGACGAGTTCCAAGACCTATTCTTCTTGAACAAGCCCAATCTTTCAACCAACCAATATAGTATTCAAAGTTTGATTTAACTTCATTTGGAATGATATTTTCTTGATTTAAACATTCCCTTGTTTTTTCCTTCCAAGTTTCATCAGAATACTTTAAAAACCATTGATTATCCATTATTTTAACAACACACCTTTTTCCACACCTACAAACAACAGGATGTTCAGCAAAATCATACATAATAGTAGCTAGTGAATTATTTATCATCTCATCTTTAATCATATCACGAGCAATAGCTACTTTCTTACCCCCATAGTTTGGAATATGGGGGCTCATTATTCCTTTTGAATGTTCTACTTTGTATAGTTCATTTGTAGCTTCAATTAACTTTGGATCTTCTTGGTTTTTAATACCTAGCTTTTCAATTACATCTTTTGCTGGGATTTCGCTATATTTTTTTAAGGTGACCACATTCAATATCTTAATATTAGCTACTGTTTCTTTTAGATTGTATTCACTTAGTAAATTTTCATTATTTTTTAAATCTTGAAGTGCTATATAATCTGCTGGAGCATGCCCTGGAACAGAAAATACACTTCCACTTCCATATTCACCATCAACAAAGCTTGCAGGAAATATTGGGTGTTTTTTATCTGTAATAGGATTTTTTACAAATTTTCCAATAAATTCTTTAGGATCAATTTTTCCAATAATATTTAAATCTTTTATTTGATTTGATAAATTATAAAAAGATTTTTCACTTATTATCCAGCTTTCTCCATTATTTTTTACTTCAATATATTCCACATCAGGATTTAACCATAAATTTGTAACTCCATAAACAGTTTCAGGTCTAAAAGTAGCTGGAATTAAATATTTTCCATTTATCTCAAATTTTAGCATAGTGAGTTCATTAACATCTACTCCTTCTCCATCTAAAAGATCATGATCTCCTACAGGATTATCACAATTAGGACAGTATTTAACAGGGTGATTTCCTTTTCTTACCATTCCCATTTCTTTTAATTTTCTTAGCTGCCATTCAATAAATTTTTGATAACTTGGATCAGTTGTTTTAAATTCTCTTCTCCAATCAATTGAATATCCCATATCACTCATAACTTGATGATATTCATTGCTGAAGTATTTCACAATATATTCAGGATCTTCTAACTTTGATAATTCTTCTTTATTGACTTGGTGAACTTTTTCATATAATTCAAGAGTCCAAGGATCTTTATTTTTAATCCTACTAGCTATTCCAATAACTGGAGCTCCTGTTACATGCCAACCCATAGGAAATAAGACATTTTTACCTTGCATTCTTTTAAATCTTGCATAAACATCCGGAACTGTGTAAGTTCTTCCATGCCCAATGTGCATAGCTCCACTAGGATATGGATAAGCTACTGTTAAAAATACTTTTTCTCGCTCATCACAATCTGATTGAAATAGCTTTGCTTCTTCCCATTTTTTTTGCCATTTCTTTTCTATTTCTCTACTCACTAAAACACCCTTGATAATTTAAAATGATAATAGTATTATAAAAACCTAGTCTAAAATATTATATTATCCATTTTTTAATATTTATTATTAACTTTGTCTAAAAATTTCATGATTTCAGCTATTTATAGTGAATAAATCACTATAATGAATATTCAAGAAAAATAGCTATTATAGTACTAGTCATGACTTTTTAAAATGATTATTAAATATGTATTCTTTTTTATTATATTAATCACTAAAACAATAATCATAAATGTTTTAATAATTTAAATAATGAAAAATATTTTATTTAATATAAAAAATAATAAATATCACTAAGTTATATATGAAAATAATGATTATGATAAAAGTTATTATTTTTAAACATTTTGCCCATTACTATAAATTGAAAAATTATTTAATTAATATATAAATAATTATTATCTTTAATTTTATAATATAAATTACCTATGAATATTAATAAAGGTCTATCATGATTAAAGATCCATCATAATCTTATAATCTAAGTCCAATAGTTATACAAATTTTTAATATTTTTATATAATGTCTTAATTTTTAAAATTACTTAATATTAATATTTATTTAAATTATGAATGATTATTATATAATTTTTTTAAAAAAATAATTTTTTATTTATAAATAAATTTTAATCATAGCAAGTACAGAGCATAGTACATTGTATGAACTTGATTTTTAATAGTAAAAATAATGAGTTTGGAAATAAATTGTTGATAATTATATTAGTAAAACAATCAGCAATTAAATTAGCTAAAACTAGATTGTAAATTTGAATTATTATGGTATGAAGTAAATGTATGTGAATCTAAAAACTAAGTTTTGTATCTTAATTCAAGAAGGTGATAATTATGATTTTATCTGAATTTATAGATGCTATAATAAACCTTATGTTTTTTTTATTAATACCATTATTATGGTGGTTATTTGCAGAAAGAAAAAAACAATCTTTTTTTAATTGGATTGGCTTAAAAAAACCTAAAATCAAGAATAAAAAAAAGTTTTGGCTAATATTTATAATAGTTATTGCTCTATTTACCCCTATTTCTCTTATTTTAGATACAATTTTGCCAAATACAGTTCAACTTGCTTCACAAAGATTTTATGGTCAGGGAATAAGAAATATAATTCCAATGTTAATATTTTCCTTTATTAAAACAGGTTTATCAGAAGAAATATTTTTTAGAGGTTTTTTAGGAAAAAATTTGAGTAAAAAGTTTGGATTTACAATCGGTAATTTAATTCAAGGCACAATTTTTGGTTTGTTACATGGAGCTAATTTATATATTAATTTTGGTGCGATAATCTCAATTTCTGTAACCATATTTACAGGAACATTAGGATGGTTTATGGGGTATATTAATGAAAAAGAAAGTGGTGGTTCAATAGTTCCAAGTTGGTGTTTACATGGTATTGCAAATACATTATCATGTCTTTTTGATGCATTTAAACTTGTGAGATAATAAAAACAGCAAACAGGTCCATTTGTGAGAAAATAGGAATTACCCCATAGGCAAACAAATACAGTTAAAGTATATAATAAGTAATCCCATAAAAAACACAGTTAGATAAAGCATTGGATAAATAACCCCATAAAACACAGCTAATTAAAGCATGTGATAAATAACCCCATAAATCAAAAAATAGCTAAAAAATTCTAAAAATGTGGTTTTATGAAACATCGACCTGATTTTAAAGATATAAGCTCTTATGATGAATTTCAAAAATATTATTGGTACAGAGAAGAATTAAAACAAATTTGTAAAAATATAGGAATAGATTATTCTGGAGGAAAATTAGAATTAAATGAAGCAATAGAAAAATATTTTAAAGGAGTTTTAGTTGAAAAAAATAAACACGTGACAAAAATAAAAAAAACTACCGATATATTGACTTTAGATACAAAACTATTAGAGTGTGGTTTTGTTTTTAATCAAAAATTTAAAAATTTCTTTAAAGAGCAAACAGGCGTTAAAAACTTTAAATTTAATGCTGATATGGCAGCAAGTGCTAAAAAAGTAAAACAAGAAAATGATACGTCCTTTACTTTAAAAGATATGCTTGATATTTACTATGGTAAAAAAGAATATGCTGAATATGATAATTCATCTTGTCAGTGGAATCAATTTTATAAAGATTTTTGTGCTGATGAAAATAGCTATATTTTTAATAAAAAGCTAAAAGTAGCTTCAATACTTTGGAAAATAGTCCGAGAATCTACAAATGAAAAAATTTATAGAAAAAATTTAATAAAAGAAAATTATGATAAATTAAAAGAATATAAAAAATAAAATTTTTAAACTATTTCATCTTTTAACCAACTTAGATAAAACTTTTAAACTATTTCATCTTTTAACCAACTTAGATAAAACTTCTAAATTATTTCATCTTTCAACCAGTTTAAATAGCTATTTGAAGCTTTTATTACAGGTAGTGCAATAATACAAGGATTATCATAGCTATGAATCTCTTTGACTTTAGCTATTATTTCATCGACCTTCTCCTCAATTGTTTTTAATATTAAAATAGCTTCATCATCATTTTCAAGATTATCTTCCCACCAATAGATTGACTTCATATCTTTTATAATGTTTGAGCAAGCAGCTAATCTTTCTTTCACAATATGAGTTCCTATTTTAATAGCTTCTTCTTCATTTGATGTTGTAATATAAATTATAGCCATCATATTATCACAAAGTCCTAATATAATTTAAAAATTTTATAATTAAAAAATTATCATGAAATTTATAATAAATAATAAAAAAATAGTTAAAAAATTATCAAAAATAAAATTATAATTAAATAGTTTTAAAATAATAATAAAAAGAGTTTTTCAGATTCCTACTGGGCTTGAAGGAAATTGAAGTTTGTGTTTATTATTATCTATTTTATCTCGAATCTTGTTAATTTCCTCGGTTGAAATATTAATCTCCTTTGAAATACTATCATTATCTAATTTTTTATCTACAATGAGGTGTAGTAACTTATCTAAAATTTCATAGCTAAATCCAATTTCATCTTCATCAGTTTGCCCATCCCATAATCCTGCTCTTGGTGGCTTGTTTATTATTTCTTTTGGAATATTCCAATCCATAGCTAATTTTTTCAATTGAGACTTATAAATATTAGCTATTGGAAGAATATCCCCTGCTCCATCACCATATTTTGTAAAATAACCAATTAATAGTTCACTTCTATTTGTTGTTCCAGCTACAAGAAAATTATTCAAATTAGCATAATAATATAAAATAGACATCCTTATCCTTGATTTAAGATTACCTTCAGCTATTTTTTGAATATACTCATCATATCTTCTTTTATTTATTAAAACATTAGCTACTTTTTCAGATTCAGGATTATCGCTTTTCAAACTAAAATCTGTAACTAAGTTAATAAAATCATTTGATAAATTATCAATAGCTATTTCTTTATATTTTATGTTTAAGTTCTCAGCTATTATTTTGAAATGTTTTTTATCTTCTTCTGGAGTTGTTGAAGTATTTATATGAACTCCAAAAATATTTTCATGCCCAATAGCTTCTTTTAATAAATATGCAACAATAGTTGAATCTAATCCTCCACTTAAACCAATAGCTATCCCTTTAACACTAGACTCAATTTTTTCACTTTTTATAAAGTCAATTATTTTATCTTTTGTTTTATCTGGATTAAGTTTAGGTAGTTCTATCATATCATCACAAATATTTAAAATAATACTTAAGACAGCTAGAAAATTAATGATTAGTTACTTAAGATAATACCTACAAAAATTTATATTCAATAAAAATTATATTAAAACAATATTTATTTTTATTTATTTATATTTCATGATTAATAATTTTGATAATTAATATTTTATAAAATATTTAAATAGGATATTAAAACTATATCAGGAATTAGTTTCATGGTTTTAAAAAAACAAGTATATGAATTTTATTTTTTTAGTTAAAAATAAATAATCTTTATAAATATTAAAAAAAGTATATGAATTTTAATTTTCAGATAAAAATAAACAATTTTTATAAATATAAAAAATTAAAAAAAAATTAATTATAAGTTATAATTTTTAATATAAAAATTAAAAAGAATTAATTATAAGTTATAAGAAAAAAGTTATAATTTATAAATTATAATATAAAAATTAAAAAGAATTAATTATAAATTATAAGAAAAAAGTTATAATCTAAAAAAAACTCAATAAATATGCATTTATATATTTTTAAATATTTTATTAAAATTATAACAATACTACTTAATGAAAAATAAATATTGCTAAATCTTTGGAGGACTATTATGGGATTTAAAGATCTTATTAAATTTAAAGATGATAAAACCACATTTATATTTATAGGAGGAAAAGGAGGTGTTGGTAAAACATCTATTTCTGCAGCTACTGGGCTTTGGATGGTAGAACAAGGAAAAAAAACTTTGATTGTTTCAACAGATCCAGCGCATTCTCTTTCAGACTCATTTGAAACATTTATTGGTCATTCTCCCACATTAATTAGAGAAAATCTCTATGCAGTTGAAATTGACCCGAACATAGCTATGGAACAAAAACAAGCAGAGTTAAATAGCCAAAAATCAATAGCTAGTCCTGATCAAGCTATGGGGTTAGATTTACTTGGTGATCAACTAGATCTTGCATCTTCAGCTCCTGGTGCTGATGAAGCAGCTGCTTTTGAAGTATTTTTACAAGTGATGACAACTAATGAATATGACGTTGTTGTTTTTGATACTGCTCCAACTGGGCATACTTTACGGCTTTTATCTTTCCCTGGTCTTATGGATTCTTGGGTAGGTAAGATGATAAAAGTTAAAACCAAGCTTGGAAGTCTTGCAAGTGCTTTTAAAAATGTAGTTCCATTTATGGATGATGATGATCCACAGTCAACAGCTGATCTTGAAGAAACTAAAAGAAAAATTGATGAAGCTAAGAAAGTTTTATCGAATCCAGAACAAACAACATTTAAAATGGTTGTTATACCTGAAGAAATGTCTATTTATGAATCAGAAAGAGCTATTGAAGCTCTTGATAAGTTTAACATGACTACAGATGGAATAATTGTTAATCAAATAATGCCAGATATTGATAATTGTGATTTTTGTAAGTCTAGACATAGCTTACAGCAAAAACGATTAGCTATGATCTATCAAAAATTCCAAGACAAATCAATAGGTGAAATTCCTTTATTTAAAGAAGAAGTCAAAGGAATTAAAAAATTAAATGAATTAGCTAAAGTTTTATATGAAGAAAAACCTCACGATGAAATAGAAAAAGATGCAATCTTACTTTAATATCATTTTCACTTATTACTAAAGAAATTTGATCAAAAATTCAAATAAAATTTGATGAGTAACTTAGTAATTTAAAAATTTAATAATATTTTAAAAACCATCACATGATTTAAAAATTTTATAATTAAGAAATTCATAAAAAAAACTTTCTAAATCTATAATTTTTTGTTAAAAAAAATTTATATAATCTAAAATAGATAATAGTTAAAATAATTGTGCATGAAAAAAATGATAAATATAAAATTTTTAAAAAAAAAATTAAAAAAATGATAAATTATTATCTTATTCTGTAGCTAATCTAATGTAGGAGTATTAATAATGGAAAAAACAAAGTATAAATATGTTTTTATCGGATTAATTTTGTTATTAGTTTTGGTCACATCTTTAAATGGAATATTCGCTGCTAATGGTAACAATAATACGGATTTAACTGGGTCCGATGGGAATTTAACTGGGAATATTACAGATCCATTTCAAAATATTTTTCCACCACTTCCAAATATAGATAATGGGAGTTCCAACAACACCACTTCAAAACCAAGTAAAGTATCACAAAGTAGTGTGATAACAGCAGCTAAACTTGTTAACAACTATATATCTAAAAATAAAATATTGCCAGATAGTGTTCTTGTTTCAGGATACAGGTTTTCAATGCCTGAATTTTTATATTTAATGTCTAAAACTATCAGTAACAAGAAAATTAATTCAAAATCTCAAATAAAAATTAAATATGATATAAAAAATCCTAATAATGCCACAGGAACTGGTTCTAAAGGAAAAATTTATTCTGTTTACTATAGTCAATATGCAAATACAATTATAAAAAGTATTGATAAAACTAACAAATCTCCAAACTATATAACTACTGCCGGAGGGAATAAGTTACAATACCAAAGTATTATTTATTTATTTGCAAAAGTTTTATCATCTACTAAAAATAATCTACCTTACTATGTTCCAGTAAATATTAAGAAATCAACATCATTTAACTTGTATATGCCAGTATACAATAGAAATGCTAAATTTACAACAAAAACTTTAGGACAAGATGAAAAAGGCAATGTCCAGTTGATTGGAGCTATTGGAGATTCATCATCAAAAATTAAAATAGCTTATATTATTGGAATACACCCTTTAGAAAACAATGCACATCAATCCTTGGATTATAACCTAAAAACTAAAGTAAAGAATCTAAAATATAAATATTATATTTACAAAATTAATGTTACACAAGGAATTTTTGATTATGACCTTGGAAGAAGAAATGGTGAGTTACTTGCCCAAAAATATGTGCTTCCTCATATTAAAAAAAATAAATACAATTTAGTTATTGATATTCATGCTAATCAAGGGACCAAAGGAGGAAATTATAAAAAAACAAACTTCATTTTTGCTCCTTTAAATCAAAAAGCTTCAAAAACTATTGCAAAGAAATTGATAAAGAATATTCCAGGTTTATCATATTACTTCCCTGAAAGTCAAACAAGCCCCCACTACATCACTAATCCATTAGTAAATGAAGGGATTAATACAATAATCTATGAAACCTATGTTTACGAAACTAAAACAATTACTGACAAATATATGAAACAATTAATAGCTAATGTGGATGTTTTAAAATTATAAAGCTAATAGTTAAGTAAATACTTAAAATTATAAAGTTAATAACTAAGTAAACGCTTTAAATTAATAAAATTTATAGTTAAAGTAGATGCTTTTAATTATAAAACATTTGAAAATAAATAAAATTTAGAAAAATAAAATCAATTTTCTAAATTTCTTTATTTATAATAAAAAAAAGTTTATCTTTATTTTCAACCTTAAATTTATAAAACTATTTTTATATTCCTTGAAATAAAAAATATTTATCTTAATTTTTCTTTTTTTATCTAAAATTATTAAGCTATTTTTATATTATTTGAAAGAAAGAAAAATTTCCATGATTACATAATGCATTAAAAAATAATCATAACACACATATATGTGAAATCACTATTAGCTACTTCTTTTAAAGTTGAATTTACTATTTTTTCATCACCATAGCTGAGTTTTTCACAAATAGCTACTTTTCTATTAGGATTAACACCATTGTCTAATAAAAATTTGGCCATGTCTTTTACACTTTTAGAAGGTAAAACTATTGTTTTGAAGCCATTATCAATTATATGCAAAATATCTTCTATATTTTCTCTTCCATGAAAGGTCATTATATTAGCATCATCCCATGAAAGCTTATTTTTCGCGGCAGCTAATTGTAAAGAGCTAACTGCTGGAATTACTTCAATATTTCCCTTATCAAATCCTTTTTCATTAGCTATTTTTAGAATTGGATTTAAAACGCCTGAAAATCCTGGATCTCCTGTTGACAATACACAAACATCTTTTCCAGCTATAGCTAATTCTACAGAAAGTTCTAACTTTTCTGATAAATCCTTAACATTTAACACAATAGCTTCTTTTATATCATCGAAAATATCAATAGCCCGTTTACTTCCAATAGTTACATCAGCTTTTTTAATAGTGTTAATAGCTATTTCAGTTAAATATTCTTTTGATCCAGGACCTATTCCAACAATAAATAATTTTGACATTATAACCCTACATTTTTGAGAAATTTTAATATAATCCTTATAAATAATTTATTTTAATTAATTATATAGAGCTAATTTTTCTATAGTCTTAAAAATAATCTTTGTATGTAATCATTATTTTAAATATTAATATAAATCTTTTATTTTATAATTTAATCAATAATAATAAATAGTATATAATTAAATTTTTTGAATTAAATAGATATTTATTTAAATTTTATAAAATTAAGAAAAGTGAAAGCTTTTACAAATGAATAAAAATTTGATAAGCTATTTAATAAAATTAATGTGAAAAAATAACAAAAATGAAATCCATTGAAATAATAAAAAAAAGAAAAATTGAAAAGTGATTTTATTTTTAATTATAAAGCTTTAAAAGAATTTATAATCATGTTCATATCAGAAGATATTGCATTTAAACTTCCAGTTGTAAATATCATTCTATAAAATGTTCCTTTTTTAACAAATCCTACAATCTTCTGTTGACCTCCACCATTAGTGTAATAATTTAGAGAAACATCAAATCCTTTAGCACCATTAATAGTAATATATTTAGATGAAATAAGTTTTTCACTGCCAGAAGGTTCATAAAAACTTCTATAACTCTTAATTGATGTTTTACCAGCGTTACTCATGAAAACAGAGAAAATACTAGTGTCTCCTTTAGATGTTTTAAAGGATACGAGTTTATCAGCCCCAGTTGAAGAATATCTTGTCCAGCTGGAAGGATACTTAAAAGATACATAGCCATCATTATACGTTTTTCCTCCAGAAACTGTAGCAGGGCTTGACTTGATTTTATTTACAATTTTATTTAATTTATTTTTGTAAATTGATGTAAGAGTATTTGGTGATTTAAAGCTTTCTTTTGATACTAATTTTCTATTCTGATTGTGTTCTTCATATATTATTTTATTATTTTCCTTGTAGACGCTAAAATGACAATATTCTTCATTATTTTTGTAGATATATACCTCCATCACATTCTTACTATAGTTAATACCATAAACTTTAAAATTATTATTATTCACTGTAAATGATTGTTTATCAAAAGCTATCTTTTCAGGAGGAACAGACGAACTCTTTTTAATTTCCTTCATAGTGGATTTATAAACAGTTTTAACACTATAAGGTGTCTTACCTTGATTTGTAAATTTTTCATTCCAACTATAATAATTCATTGTTATTTTCATGACACCATTTTTCTTAACAAAGGTTATTTTAGTATCTAATTTCTTATTCCCTGTTTTTTTTGAGAAAGAATATAAATTAACATATAATTCATTGTTTCCTTTAACATATGATTGATAGGACATTATATTTTTATCACCTGCAGCAGGATATTCATCAGCAAATGTTCCTGAATCATATTTTTTCCACGTAGCTGCTTCTACTGTATCAACAAATTGTAAAGTTCCAACAGCAAAAACACTTAGCATTAAAAAAATTAATATAATTTTTTTGTTAAATCTCAATTTTATCACCTACTAACAATATTATATTTATTTTTACTTATAACTCTATTAAACTTTATTGTTTAATAATAAAAAAATTTAAGATTATAAGTTTATTAAAGAAAAGCTGTTAATCTAAGTCAATAAAAATATTTTTTTCATTGCAGCTATTGTTTTAATAAAAAATGTTTAAAAGTTGTTGAATTTATATTTTAATTGATAAAAATTTTGTAAAGAACCTATTAAACATTTTATTAATTTATCTGTATTATACGATTAAAGCAAATTTAAAAACAAAAAAAAATGAAAAGGAATGAAAATAAAAATAATTAATTGTAATGCTCATGGTAAAAATTTTAATAAAATTAATAAATTAATAAGTTAATTTTAATATTTATTATTAAACTCAATATAAAGGATAATATTATCTTAATTTTTTAAAAAAAGATTTATAAAAATTTAAATAATAAATTTAATAAGATATAAAAAGTTATACATAAAAATAATAAATTTAAATTTTAAGAATGATATTCATGCCCTAACTTCAAAAATAAATTTTTATTTAAATCCTAATTATCATTCATTACTTTTTCAAATAATGGATTTATTATATTTATTATTAAAATGAAATATTTAATTATAAAAATAATTTATTAAGTATCATAAAACCCCATATATAAATAATTTAGTGATAAAAATGCTTCAAATTGCAGTTACAGGAAAGCCAAATGTAGGAAAATCATCATTTTTTAATTCAGCTACTTCTTCACATGTTGAAATGGCTGATTATCCTTTTACAACTATTGATGCTAACAAAGCTATTGCTCATGTTATTAGTGAGTGTCCATGTAGAGAACTTGAAATTACTTGTAATCCTCAAAATTCAAAATGTATTGAAGGAAATAGATTAATTCCTGTGGAGCTTATTGATGTAGCTGGACTTGTTCCAGGAGCTCATGAGGGAAAAGGTCTTGGAAACAAATTTTTAGATGATTTAAGACAAGCTAAAGTTTTTATACATGTCATTGATGCATCAGGCTCTACTGATGAGGAAGGAAGACCAGTTGATCCAGGAAGTCATGATCCATTAGAAGATATTGAATTTTTGGAATATGAGATTGTGATGTGGATGTTTGGAATATTAAATAAGAATTGGGATAGACTCATTCGAAAAATTGATGCTGAAAAACTTGATGTAAGCAAAGTTATTTATGAGCAACTATCAGGAACTGGAATAACCCTTGAAAATATTGTTGATGCTAAAAGGACAGTGGAAAATGATTATAGTAAATGGGTCGATGAAGATAAAATCCAGTTAGTTAAAAATCTATTAAAAATAGCTAAACCAATGTTAATTGTAGCTAACAAAGCAGATCTTCCTACATCAGAAAAAAATATCAAAAGAATTAAAGAAAAATATCCAAATGTTATTCCAGCTTCAGCAGAATCAGAACTTGCCCTAATTAGAGCTCATGAAGCAGGATTGATTAGCTATACTCCTGGAGATAGTGATTTTAAAATTAAAAATAAAGATGATTTAAATGAAAATCAACTTAAAGCATTAACTTATATTAAAGAAAATGTCTTAAAAAAATATGAGAATACTGGTGTTTCAAAAGCTTTAAATACAGCTATTTTCGACTTACTCAATATGATAGCTGTTTATCCTGTAGAAGATGAACATAAATTTACAGATCAAAAAGGAAACATTCTTCCTGATGCAATACTTGTTCCAAAAAGAACTATTCCTCGTGAACTTGCATATATAATCCATACTGATATTGGAGATAAATTTATGCATGCTGTTGATGCTCGAAAAAATATGAGAGTAGCTAGTGATTATGTACTATCAAATGGAGATATAATAAGCATAATTACAAGCTAATAACCTTATTTAATTAAGGAAAAATTACAATGGTTACTACAAGTGAAGAAAAAGAAACAAAAGGAGTATTTACATTATTGGGAGAACCAAAAAAGGCAGTTTTAAAGCTTTCAATACCAATGATAATAGCTATGACAGTAAATTCATTATATGCACTTATTGATGCTGTGTGGGTAGCTGGACTTGGTGAGGCTGCTCTTGCATCTATTGGTTTTGTAAACCCTATCTTTCTTGTAGTAATGGGGTTTTCTAATGGTCTTGGAGCTGGTGCTACAGCTATAATTTCACGTTATATTGGGGCTAAGGATAAAAAACAAGCTGATAATGCTGCACTTCATGTTATGTTATTAACTGGAATTTTAACCATTATTTTCACAGTTATTTTATTATTATTTTTAAGACCTATGCTAGAACTTATTGGAGCAGGATCTACCATTGAACTTAGTCTTGAATATGGGAAAATTCTGTTTTTAGGAACAATCTTCATTGTTTTTTCATCAACAGCTTATGGAATACTTAGAGCAGAGGGTAATGTAGTTAAAACAACCTATGCTATGGGATTTGGCGCAGTTTTAAATATGGTACTTGATCCTATCTTCATATATACCTTAAAAATGGGCGTTTCTGGAGCAGCTATAGCTACAGTAATTTCTCTTTTTAGTGTAAGTTTATTGTTACTTTATTGGTTTAAAAAAGACACTTATATAAAATTTTCAATAAAAGACTTTGTATACAACAACACATTAGTTAAACAAATATTAGGAGTAGGCTTACCAGCAGGTATGGAATTTTTGATAATAGCTACATTATCTGCTTCTATAAACATTATATTAATAATGGTAGCAGGAGTTGATGGAGTAGCTGTATATACTGCAGGGTGGAGAGTAGTGATGATGGCTATGGTTCCATCAATTGCAATTGCAGTTTCCATTGTAGCTGTAGTAGGAGCTAATTTTGGTGGGAAAAAATATGAAAATCTTAAAATAATACATAACTATGGTATTAAACTTGGATTGATTATTGTTGTAATAATGTCAATAGCTATCTTCTTACTTGCACCTTATATTAGCTATATATTTGCATATTCTCCGGAGTCAGCAGGGTTTCGAGAGACAATAACAGTTTTTCTCAGGGTAACATGTTTATTTTATATATTTTTGCCAATAGGAATGTCTTCATCTTCAATATTCCAAGGAGTTGGAAGAGGATTAGATTCTCTATTTTTAACACTTATACGTCTTCTTATTCTTGAAGTTTTATTTGCTTATGTTTTAGCTATTCCTCTTGGATTAGGCCAATATGGCGTTTGGTGGGGAATTGTTCTTGGAAATTTAGTTGGAAGTGGAATAGCCTATGGATGGTCCAAAAGATATATGAATAGATTAGTTGATAAAAATAAAGATTTGTGAAAATATTAAAATGGAAAAATATTAAAAAATTAGAATTTTCAAAAAAGTGGATAATATGATGAATAAAAATGAATTTTGGGAATTGATTCAAAGCTCATTTCAAGAAGGGGAATGGGAGACAGATAAGCAAATGGAAATATTAATTGATAAATTATCTAATTATTCAGAAGAAGAAATATTTAAATTTCAATATATTTATGATGTTTATAGTAATGAATCTTATAAAAGTAAACTCTGGGCTGCAGCCTATGTTATGAATGGTGGTTGTTCAGATGATTGTTTCGATTATTTTAGAGGATGGTTAATATCAAGAGGAGAAGAAGCTTATTTAAATGCATTAAAAGATCCTGATTCAATAATTGAATTAGACATAGCTCCTGATTGTGATTATTTTGAAAATGAACAAATGTTGTATGTTCCAGGTCTTGCATTTAATAAAAGTTTTGGAACAGATGATATAGATTTATATTATACAAAACTGGATCAAAACAAATTAGATCCTTCAGAAACTTTTCAAATAGTAGATACAATAGTATTTGGAGAAGATATTGATGTTGATTGGGATGAAGATGATGAAAAAAATTTAAAATCATTAGTTCCAAAATTATATGATAAATATTGGTAAAAAAATATTTAAAAGTTTATAAAAAAAATATTTTAAAAATTAATAAAAAAATAATTCTCTATAAAAAAAAATTAATAATTTATAAAAAATTCATCAATTTAGTGTTAGTATGGAAAACTTTAAGGGAAAAATTAGTTTTAATATTAGAAAATTTAGAAAAAGTGACGTGGACAGTTTAGTAAAACATGCCAACAATTATAATGTAGCTAAATTTCTAACTAGTGAGTTTCCATATCCTTATTTTAAAGAAGATGCTGAATCATTCATAGCCTATATTTCTAATGAAAATCCTACCAAAGTCTTTGCAATAGAAATTGAAGGAGAAGCTGCAGGAGCAATAGCTATAACTCCTCAGGAAGAATTTGAGAGGAAAAGTGGGGAACTGGGTTATTGGATAGCTGAAAAATATTGGAACAATGGAATAGCTAGTTCAGCTATTGAAAAAATAGTTGATTATGGATTTAAGACTTTTGACATTGATAGAATTTATGCAACTCCTTTTATTGAAAATAAAGCTTCTCAAAGAGTTTTAATAAAATCAGGTTTCAAGCAAGAATCTGAGTCAAAAGTAACTATTATTAAAAATAATGAACCATATGATGTTTTTATCTTTTCAAAAACTAAATAAAATATTGAATTAATAAAAAAATTATAAAATAATTTAAATCAAAAAAAAATTATAAAAATATGTTATTTACTATATCATATGATTATTAAAATTAAATAAATCATAAAAATAAGCATTTACTATTCCCATATAATTTTTAAAAGGAATAATAAACATCTTAATGAACTAAAAAAAAATATTAAAAAAAAATTAATTGTGATTTGATGAATGTAGCTAGTGAGTTCAATAAAATAGCTAAAGAATATGATGATCAAAGAAAAAAGCTAATACCTGTATTTGATGATTTTTACCAAATAGCTATTGAAAGCGTTGAATTAAATACAAAAAAACCAAGAGTTTTAGAAATAGGTACTGGAACAGGTTTATTTTCTGAAATGTTTTTAAATAAATTTTCAGAAGCAAAAATGGATTTGGTTGATTTAGCAGAAGATATGTTGAATATAGCTAAAGAAAGGTTTTCAAATAATATTAATCTCAGTTTTTTTGTTGAAAATATCCTTGATTTTTCTACTTATGAAAAATATGACCTTGTGATTTCATCATTAGCTATTCATCATTTAGAAATTGATGATCAGGAGATATTGTATAATAAAATATTTGATTGGTTAAAAAATGATGGAATCTTTGTTAACGCTGAGATGATAGCTGGTGAAAGTGAATTTACAAATAATATGTATGAAAAATGGATTGTTAATAAAGCCAGTGATAATAGTCTTGATGAAAAAGCTAAATCTGCAGCTATTGAAAGATTAAAATTAGATAAAAAAGTTCCAGTAAGTACACATCTTGAATGGTTAAAAAATGCAGGATTTTCTTACTTTGACCATTTATACAAAGCATATTGTTTTGCAGTATTATGGGCAAAAAAATAATAAGCTTAAGTATTATCCATGAAAAGTTATTGTTTAGCTAGTTATATAGCTATTTTTGATAAAATATAAAATCAAGTGAAAAATCATTTTATGATTAAAAATTATTAGATAATCAGTTGTTATTAAGAATAAACAGAAATAAATAGATATTTATTTCACAATTAAGAATAAGTAATAATGTAATACTTTTTCAATATTATATATCAAAGAGGTAAATTTCAACTGTATTTTTAAAAAAAAATAAAATTAATATTTAAAATAAAGAAAAATTTTATTCTTCTAACTTGAAAAAACAAGTTTTTTCAAATAAAGAAAAAAATTTTAAAGAGTATTTAATAATATTTTAATTAAAAAAAAAAGTTTTTTATTAATATTTTTATTGTAAATTATTAAAATGGAGGTTGTCCAATTTTTAGTTGGTTGAAAAATGTATATTACTTAAATTGGAAATTTTATTATTTTGTAAAAGAGTTTTTAACTCTTTAAATTGTAAATAGAAATAGTAACATTAATA
>JAITUQ010000004.1 GCA_031286225.1 Candidatus Methanorudis spinitermitis | reverse complement strand
AAAAAGAAAATAAAGGAAAAAGGAAAAGAAAAAAACAATATTTCCTTAAATAACCCATAAAATGGGAAAATATTATAAATCAATCCATGCTATAAACATTTAATGGTTTAAACTCTTCCTAATCTGTACTTATTGTTTTTATAATTAGACTCTACTATCTTCTTATTGTAGTTAGCTATAACAAACTTAACATGATCCCTACCACCAGTAGGGAATTTAGAAGTTACAGTAGTAGACTTACCAGGAGCTAATGATTTAACATCAACTAACACACTGTATTCTTTACAACCACAAACAAATCTAAGAACTGATTTTCCAGCAGTAGCTGAACCAATGTTTTTAACTGTAATTTGATAAACACCGTTAACTTTTTTGACCTTAGAAATTATAAGATCTGGAGCTTTAACATCAATATTCAAGCGACCAGCGCTGACATTGAGATTAGCATCTTTACTAGTAATCACAGGTTTAATAGTATACTTACCAACTTTTAAAGATTTAAAGGTAATATTAATAGAAGCACTACCAGTAGCAGCAAGATACCAAGTCAAAGTATTGGTTTTCTTATTAAAGACAACTTTTGAAATAGATGCATTAGTTATAACATTGCCTTTCTGATCATAAACTACAGATTTAACATATTTCAAACCAGCAGGAATAACCATCTTAATAACTAACTCAACTGTACCTGGATTTTTATTAGTTACAGTATAAAGGAAGTTAAAGCTAGAACCAACTCGAGAAGATACATTAACATTAGATCCATTTACTTTGCCAGTATCAAATTTGCCCACAATTCTAAAGGAGTCATTATTAACCTTTAAAAAGCCAGAATAACTAGCAATAGCTTTATACCAATCCACACCAGTTATAGGAGGATCAGTAATATAATAAGCTGCAGAATATTTATCTCCAGCGAAATAAGCATTCACTGAGAAATTACCAATTCGTGTGGCTTTATAAGGTAATCTAGCAACACCATCCAAATCAGTGTAAGCACTACCAACAATAGTACCATTAATGTAAAATGTTACCTTACGATTAATCATAGGAGTGCCATAAGCATCTGTTAAAGTAGCAGTTAAATTAACAGTCTCACCAATTCTGGCATTATAGCTATGAGCCTTTATAATAGTACTATAATTATTCACATTAAAGCCAGAAATCTCATGATCTAACTGAGCACTAGCATAGTAATAATTAGTATTAGTGAAATAAATATCCCAATGATAAATACCAGTACCTGCTACTCCAGTAGCTAACCAAGAGTATTTATTACCATTTATATCAAGATCAACATAGAATTCAGGTAAATATTTATAAAACCATGGATCTTTAGTGTTTAACTCGAAATGATAGGTATAAGACAAGACAGTACCTGGATTAGCAAAGTTATGTGGCTGAATATCAGTTTGCAAATACATTACAAACCAATTTCTCAAATTAATACCATAAATAAGGTTTCTAAAGTCGTTTTGGCCCCACCAATTGTAATCAGCATCAGTATTAACACCGAAATTAAATAAAGCTTTACCACCGAAAGGAACAACAATACGATTATACTCGATTACAGTATCCTTACCAGTAACATTAAAAGCCAAGTTATTATCAACAATAGTGTTTCCAAAAACATAACTACCAGTACCATTTAAGAGGAAAGCCCATCTATTAGCAGTGAAATTACTTGCAGTTACAAACATGTTTCCATTATCAAGAATACATAATGCATTACCAGTAAAGTAAGCACCAGTTATCTCAGCTCGACCAAAATTAGCTATAGCACCTACCTGATCTTCAATATTAACAAGAGCATAATTAGCTTTATTACTAGTACGTACACCAGTATTATTAATAAAACTGGAACTAGCAACCACTAATCGACCATGTTCATAGTTATAAATAGCTGCACCATAGACCATAGCAGTATTTCCAATAAAATTAGAGTGGAAAACACGTAATTCTGGACCTTCGTTACAGATAGCACCACCAACGTAATTCTCAGCCACAGAGTCTGTGAAAGTAGAATACTCAACAGTAGTACCAACAGTAGTATAAACAGCACCACCAGAATAATAAGCAGCATTGCCAGTTAAATTACTACGGTTGATAGTTAAATAGCCATACCCAGTCTGATAAACAGCACCACCAGTATTGTAAGCATAATTACCATTCAAAGTAGAATAAGTAATTAATGTTGAATTAGATTTAGTATAAACAGCACCACCTTGGTTAGCATAGTTATAATTTAATGTGGATCTACTAATCAATAAATTAGAATTTCCATTCACATTATAATATCCTCCACCAAATCGACCTGCAGTATTACTAATTAAGTTAGAGCCTGTGATATTAACATCAGCTCCATTAGTACAAATAGCACCACCATCACGACGAGCATAATTACTAGTGAAAGTAGTCTCATCAATATTCAAATAACCATTAGAAGAAACTTGATAAATAGCACCACCATCATTACCAGCACGATTAGATATAAATTCAGAGAAGTCAGAAATACTAACCTCACCAGAACTAGTCCATAAAGCACCACCATCTACAGTAGCATAATTTGTTCTAAAGCTAGTATTAGTAATATTCAATGCTATGCCAAAGAAGTACATACCTCCACCATAGGCAGCACCATTAGCAAAGAAACGAGAATTACTAACATCAAATTCATCAACATTAGAATAAACACCACCACCACGATTACCAGCAGTATTTCCACGGAAGGTTAAATCATCAATATAAAACTCACCATCAGGGTTTACATAATGAATACCGCCACCATCACGATCAGCATGATTATAGTTAAATTCAGTGTCAGTAACATAGAAATAAGTAGTATTAGTAAAAATACCACCACCATCACGACCAGCACTATTGTTATTGAAGAAAGAATCAGTTACATTGAAAATGCCATCTTCAGTATAATGAATACCACCACCATCACGACCAGCAGTATTGCCATCAAACAATGAAGTGTCTACAAAAACATTAGAAGCATTAGTCCAAATACCACCACCATCATTATTAGCATGATTACCAATAAATTCTAAACCAGTGATATTAAGATCGCCATCTGGATTAAAATAGTGAATACCACCACCATTTATACCAGCACGATTATAATTAAACCTAGAATTAGTAACAGTGAAATCTAAAGTATTTGTATGAATACCTCCACCATAATTACCAGCTTCATTATAATTGAACTCAGTATCAGTTATATTGAGATAGCCATTTACTTCAGTATAAAAAATACCACCACCATTAACACCAGCAGTATTACTATTAAAGAAAGAATTATCAACTGTAACTTCAGGAGCAGTAGTCCAAAGACCACCACCATCATTACCAGCAGTATTACCACTAATTGTGGAATCAGTTATAATAACTTCATCAGCAGTATCAGAATAAACACCACCACCATTTTGAGTAGCATTATTATTTCTAATACGAGTATTATTAGTAATATTCAATGTACCAACGCCATTATAATAGATACCACCACCATTCTGAGCAGAACCATCTTCAATAATATCATTATTATAAATATCTTGTAATGAATTAGAAAAGACAGCACCACCCCATCGAGTAGCTCTGTTATTAGTAAATCTGGAATCAGAAACAGTCAAATTACCATTAGCATTACTACTATATATAGCTCCACCATCATTAGCTTGGTTACCATTAAAACTATTAACATTCCTAATAATAGCCTCAAAAGCTTCAGTAAAAATTGCACCACCATTAACAGTAGCAGTATTACCATTAAACCGACCACCAGAAACATTCAAGTAGCCACTAGTACTAGCTTGATTAATAGCACCACCAGAACCTGCAGTAGCACGATTATTATCAAAATAAGAGTTAATAACATCTAAAGTACCTGCAGTATTCGTAAGGTAAACAGCACCACCATTAGTAGCAGTATTATTATAAAATCTATCAACATTTCGTATAATAGCTACACCAGTTCCAGAGAAAATAGCACCACCATTAACAGTAGCAGTATTGCCAGTAAACCGACCAGCAGAAACATTCAAGTAGCCGCCAGTAGCAGCCTGATAAATAGCACCACCAGAACCAGCAGTAGCACGATTATTGTCGAAATTAGCAGAAACATCTAAAGTACCAGCAGTATTAGTAAGATAAACAGCACCACCATTAGAAGCATTATTACTAGTATAAGTACCGCCTGTAATATAAGCATTTAGTGCATCTGAATGAATAGCACCACCTAAACCAGTAGCTGAATCCAAATAGTTACTAGTATAAACACCATTAGTAACATTTAAGGAACCAGCACCAGTATGACGAATGGCACCACCATTATCTCGAGCATGGTTAGAAGTAAATGTTCCACCAACAATAGTAACATCAGTAGATGTAGCATATATAGCTCCACCAGAACCAGCGTCAGCATGATTACCAGTGAATGTCAATGCATATATAGTGCGAGCACGAGAATATACTCCCCCACCATTGGTATTTGCATAATTATTTTCAAAAGTAGAGCCTGAAAGAGTCAAAGTACCAGTACCAGAATGGTAAAGACCACCACCTTCAAGTGCACCATTATTATTAAAGAAAGAGCTAATAATAAAATTATCAGAAGAAGCAAATACTGCACCTCCACTAGTTGTTGCTCTATTACTATTGAAACGACCATATCCAGTTATAGTATTTACTGTGGTATATATAGCACCACCATTAGTAGCATTGTTGCCTGTAAATTGTGTGTAAGCAGTATTCCAATTTGTTCCATTCCAAAATTGTGAAGTCCAAGCTGTGCCATTATAAACTAAATTAGCTTGTAAATTAATGGTTCCTCCAGTTTGGTGTATTGCACCACCATCTCCAGCAGCATTATTATTAGTGAAATTACAATTTGTAAATTTTAAATCACCACCAGTTTGCAAGAATACAGCACCGTTACCAGAAGCTCTATTATTGTTTCTGAAAGTAGTGTTTACAAATTCTCCATTTCCACCAGCATTAAAGGTCATGAAACCATTTGTATATCCCTGAACAATAGTATCCCAAAGACGTATCAGTCCACCAGAATGAGTAATTGTAGGGTTTCCATTAAGAACAGTGTTCATAATAGTTACAGTACCAGCAGTCTGAGTAATAGATGAAGGATTATTAAAGATAACAGGATTATCAAATGTTGTATTAGCAGTTCCTTGAACAGTTATAGCACCACTAACAGTACCTTGAATATATTGAGTACCAGCAGAAATAGTCACTGGTCCATCCAAATTAGAACCTGGTGCAAAATTTTGATAACCTCCATTCGAAATAGTACCCGATGCGAAAGTAGAACCCGAATTAAAATTTTGAGTACCACCCGTACCCGTTAAACTATTACGAACTGTTGTTCCACTATTAAAGTTCAAAGTTCCAGTACTAGCAGTAACTGATCCAATACCAAAAGTTCTTCCAGAACCAGGAGTAAAACTGTTAGTAGTAGGAACAGAAATACTAACTGAATCTAGGTCAGTATTAGTTCCAAAATTTATGTCATGATAATAAAATGTACCAGAACCAGGATTAGTATTATAATAACCTGGAGCAGGAGCACCAGCAGCACTTGCACTCATAGTTAAGGAAGAACCAGCGCCATTCCATTGACTAAATACTACATTATTGCGAGCATTATTATTAATATTTAAGGTATTACTTGCAGTATAACCTGTAGCAATCCGAACATCATTATCTCCATTATTATAAGCATAATTCAGACTACTATAAGGTGAATTTACTGTTCCAGATCCGGTAGGAGTATAAACAGAACTCCATGTAACATAATATTGCCAAACACCAGGGGACGTTTCAGTAGGTACTGATGAAACATCTACAGCTCGAAGAGATGTGTCAACATAAGTATCTGCAGAAACAGCACCTATACTACTCACAATAGCTAACAATAATAATGTAAAAGCTATGAGTAAAATCATAAATTTATTTTGGTTTTTATTTTTTTGCATATTTTCACCTCCTTTTACAATTAGTAGGAAAGATAATTATTGAATAGTAAATAATTTAATTCCTCTAAATTTATTTATACTCATTGAATATATTTATATTTTTCTATTGAAAAATATGAACCTTGTTTAAAAAAAATTAAGATTTTTTATTATTAATGAACAAAAAAGGAGTTTATATTATAAAAATAAAAAATATTTGTAAAAAATATTTGTAAAAATTAATGTTTATATAAAATAATTAAATAATATAATGGAATTATAAAGAATTATGGTAACTATTTACAAAAAAAATAGCATAAAATAAATATTTAAAATTATAATAAAAACGAATATTATAAAAAATTAATTACATGATTTTATATGAAGATGGAAAATATAGAATGAAGTATATTTTCTATTAAGAAATTAGAGTTATAGAAGGAATTATTTATGGATGAAATCTATGGAAAACAAAGTAAGTATCCAAAAAATTAAAACAATTTATTTTAATTAAAAAAATTGTCAAAAACTGGAATTTTTTAATTTTGCTGTTTTTCAAAACACTGCGTTTATTTTTGAACATTTTAATATTAAGATATGTATAAAAAAAGGATTTATATTTATAGTGAAGTACCAAATTTTGGTAAAATTACTTCTAATTTTCAATATTCTCTTATTAATCTTTAAAATTACTTACAATTTTTTAATATACAATATTCTCTTATTAATCTTTAAAATTACACATAACAATTATTTATTAATATAATTTTATATTTATAATTTATTTTAATATTTAATAAATTTTAACTCTTTATTTTAAAAGTTTTAGCTTTTAAAGTTTAAAAAATATTCATTTTAATTAAAATTAAAAAAAAAAATAAATTTTTCCAAAAAATAATGTTTCCCACTATAGTAAAGAATGGTTTTCAAAATAAAAGTATAAAAAAAAGAAAAGGAAATTTTATAAGAAATATAAAATTCCTACAATTTTATTAACTCACTATTGAATTATATCACTTGAAAATTATTGACTATTGTTGTCTTCACCTTGACTGTTACCACCTTGGCTATTACCACCTTGACTGTTACCACCTTGACTGTTACCACCTTGGCTATTATCACATTGACTGTTACTGCCTTGGCTATTACCTTGGTTGTTACAATTGGTTAGCTTGGTTATTATATTCTTGATTATTGCTATCTTGCATATTACTTTGGTTATTATCTTCTTGGCTATTTCTTTAACTTTTTTAGATTTATCTTGTTTATCTTTATTATTACATTGTTTATCTTTGTCTGGATTACAAGGATCTGGGTCATTTATGATTTTTTTGTTCTTAATTTTAATGGTTATTTCATCAGCTATAGTTGTATGAATATAACTATCATCAGTGATTAATTCATTTTCTTCATAAATTAATATAAAGACTTCACGAGACCATTCATTGAACAAAAATACTCCATTACCCCAAATAGCTAGACAGATATTTCTATTTTGTCATAATTTAATATAGGTACTTTACTGTTTTTATTTCCTTCTTTTATACTTAATAATCCTTGGTTAGTCATCTTTTTAACTTTAGAGTGAGTTGTGCTTATGTCTTTATTAATTAATTTTGCCAATTGCTTAATTGATTGGGGGTGTTTATGTTTTATAGTGTTTAATATTTCCATTTCTATATCACTTAAGCTAATCTTATTGATAAACTTTGTTTCTCCTCTTTTAATTTTTTCATCAGGGTGTTTGAGAAAATACTTCCAATTTTCAAGATCAACATACATTAGAGCATTATTTGTTCTTTTGTGTAATTTTTCAAGTTCTTCTATTGATCCATAATTCTTTTCCATTTCTTTTATGAAGTTTTTTCCACTTTCTTCTTTAATTAATGTCATTATCATTATTTTATTCCCCCTAAACCTTTTAATTCTTTTATAAGCTTTTTTAAAATTAAATCATTGTTTTTGTCAATATGTAAACAAACAATCTCAAATACTTCCAACATTGAATATTGTTCTAACTCTTCATAAATATAGTGTTTTGAGTGATTAGGATGTATATGAACACAACCTCGATGATAATTGTCTATAATAATGTTATCTGGAAGTATTACAACTGCCCAACCTTTGTTTGTCTCAGCATGATATACATTTCTATTATTTATTTCAACATTGTTCTGTATTTTCCAAGACATATACTATATAATTTATATATATTAATATAAAAGCTTTTGTAATTTTAATATATACTTATAAAGCAATAGATATTTTATAGATTCTTTTCAGATTTGTAAATTTTTTGAAGTGTAAATTGAATTTTCTAATATAATATTTCTCATATATGCGAGATTTAATCATTATAACTAGATGTAGAAAAAAGCTCTAGAAATCTTTAAAAAGGGTTAAGCAAATTATAAATAGAAAAAATTTTCCCTGTCATATTTTTTATCTATGTCGCAAAAGTTTGGAGAAGCACTATAGCTAAAAAATTAGTTAAAAACTAGCTAAAACATTTTTTAAAAGTAAATCCAGCAAATTCATAAGATATTTCAAATAATAAAAAGTAAAAAAATGTTGAAAAACTTAAAAAATCAATATTAGCTATATGAAAAATGATAAAACTTTGAATAAATCCTAAAATAGCTAAGATAAAAATAGCTATTTTCATGGTAAACCTATATTCAAAAAACACTTTAAAAAGTTTATTTTTCTTATAAATCTTTTCATTATCATTTCCAAGCTCATCAATTAAAGCTGAAGCTCCGCAAAATCCTAAAGTAGCTAAGTTTAAACTTGGAACCCCCCAAATAAAAAGCAAAAGAAGGAATGTAATAAGGGTTACTATATGATGAATTCCATCTATTTTAAAAGATAATAATGATCCAATTAATATTCCAATGAAAATATAGCTTGCATCAATGTTATTTACTGATAGGTAAGCTATAGCTACTGCACATAGTATTCCAATGACAATAGCTATTATCTTGTTTGATTTTTCATCATATTCATCATCTGATAGTTTCATTAAAAAGCCAGATAATGAATATAAAATAGCTATTGTTAGAAAATTCACTTATTAACACCAGTATAACTTAATTATTAAAAAAAAATTAAAAATATAGTGATTTACATTATACTTATTACAAAACAAATTTATAAAAGCACTGCAAATCTTTTATATTAATTTTAAAATGATTTAATAAATTATTATCAAAAAAAAATATTTTATTATAAACCTTTAAAAAAAATAATTAATCTATCATATTAATAAAAATCATTTTTTTCAATGTAAAATATACTCATACTTCTATTAATTTTAACCATAAATCTTTAATTTTTTAAATCTTTCCTTATTATTATATAACCTATCATTAATCCTAGCAATTATGCCTCCTCCAAAAGATTCAGTGATAGTATAATCCATTGTTGCCATAAATACAGAATTTTTATCAATTAGTGATTGAGAAACAATCAAAGCATCAGTAGAATCAAAACGAGAATCTTTTTGAATTATCTCATTAGCTAAACTATAAGATTTTTTCTCAGGGGGAACCAAATCAACATTATTTCTATCAAATAAAGAAAAAATTTCATTGTTTATAGAACTAATGCAATTCTCATCAAAAGAAGCATGATAATTATTTATATTGTTAAATAACTCTCCAAACACTATAAAAGGGATTTTAATAAAGATTTCTCTATTTTTATTAAAAATTATATCTTGAAAATTTTCAGAACGAGTTTTTTCCTCATCACTATTTTTTTTTGATAAAAATTTCTTTAATAAATGATTTTTCATGAATATATATGATTGTAGATAATCTGTATCAATATAATAATGTTGGGGCATATAAATCAATTAAAAAGATTATAATCATTTAAATCAGAATAAACTGTTTTAATTATATCAAAATCTATTCTATGTTTAATTGTATTAGTTTCTTTAATTAATCTATTGGAATCTATCTTATTATAATTATTATAATTATTTTTATAGCTTGAATACAAAGATAACATAGTAGCTGCTGATTCTAACCATTTAATATCTTTATCTTTAATTAAAGATGAAAAAGAATCCATATCTATTTTTAATGAAATGTTAGAAGTGAATTCATTAGGAGAAATATCATAATAATCATTAGCTAAATCAGATGAATAAGGCCCTCTAATGTATAAATTATAAACATAACTATGATTAAAGCCAAAATATTTGGATATAAAAACATATTTTTGAAGTTTTAACCTATCATCAAAATCTTCAATATTAAATGAAAAACCGATTTTATCCTTTAATAGATTTATAAAAACATTTAATTTTTCCTTATTTTTCATCTATTAACCTCCTTGATAAAATATTGTTTTTCATCATATATAATATCCAAAGGGAGATAGTAGATGAAAACTATTATATGCAAAATTTAGGTACTGTAAATTTTCACAGGTTCAGTCAATATGAAATTTTACAAAATATTCTTTGAATCAAATTTAAAGAAGTGTTATCTCAAATTTTCAAGGCTTCGACCTGTTGATTTTGACAGTGCCAAATTTATTTACCATATAAAATTTATTTCCCCCACTCCTTAATATATAATTTTTCTTTATAAAATTGAAAAAATTATTATTTTTCATTGATATTGTCCAAAGCTCCAGCTAATATTAAAGGGAATAAAATTGTCACATCACCAACTACAGAAACTAACTTTGAAGAAGATTTAGCTTTTGACCATGATTTAGCTTCTTCTAACGTAGCTCCACTTAAGCTACCAGTTTCAGGTCTATCCATTGTTATTTGAATTCCAGCGTCAATTCCACCTTTTAGTAAATTAGAAGCTAAGGTATAATGTTTTGGAAGTCCTCCACCTAAAAAAATTGCTCCAACATGTTTTGAATCAAATACAATCTCAGATAAATCATGCATATCTTCTACTGCATCAATTTTAAGTTCCCTATCTTGTGTAAACATCCATAGCTGCAATCCAAGCATACTATCTATTAAACCTGGAGCAAATATTGGAATATTATTCTCACTAGCTATTTTTAATATAGAATTTTCATCCTTTAACATGTTCCCAATTTCATACAATAAATTTTTTATTGAAATAGTACCTGAGGCATAATCCTTTTTATTAGCTATTTTTTCAGATATTTTATCTAAAATAGCTATTGTTTCTTTTTCAAAAACTTCAAAATCCTCAGATTTAGTATATAAATCTCCAATTCTCCCTACTCCCTCTTTATTTAATTTTTCATCATTAAAACCAAGACCCCTGTAGTGTCTTCCACCAAAGGATTCTAAAAGATCATGGGTTATATTAGCCCCACTGGTGATTAAAAGATCTACTTGCTTGTTTTTAATCATATTAGCTATAATATTTCTAAGTCCTCCTGGAACCAATGGTCCAGCTACGGATAAAAATATTTTCATATTCTTATCATTAATCATATTAGCTAATAATGCTGAAGCTTTAGCTACTTTTCCAGCGCCTAAAACACCTGAATTTGCATATTCCTCCATGATTTGACTAACTGACATTTTTTTTTTAATATTTATCTGTTTAATCTTCATAATAATACACATATTAAATTATAGAGAGTTTAATTAAGATAAAATGAATAAATATATTTTAATTTGAGAACATTTCAATAAGAAACCACAAAGTAATAGCTTAATTAATTAGTATAATTTTATGGTAAATTTTATCCTTTATAAATATTTTTATCATTTTTACATTATTTGAATTAATAATAAATAACATTTTAATTTATAATTTTTACATCAATCGAATTAATAATAAATAACATTTTAATTTATAATTTTTACATCAAATGAATCAACAATAAATAACATTTTAATTTATAATTTTTTATCTTATTAAAAATCATTAAATTTTTTAAAAAAAAATTAAAAATAATTTTAATGATTTAAATTTTATAATGAAAATAATTTTAATCTTGTTATAAATTTATTATAATTTTTAAATTTAAAAATAGCTATTAAAAAATAAATTAAAAAAACATTTCAAGTAAATTTAGCTATTTAAAATTCAAAAGTAAGAAAAAATATAATTTAAAATAGAAAATTTTTTAAAAAGTCTATTTCACTGAGAAGTATATTAGTTAGTATATATGGATTAAGTGAAAAACATTGGAAAACGCTGATTTAATATAACTTTGTGAACATGATTAAATATAACACTACTAATAATTTTTCACTTTTTAAATTGGAATTATTTATGAAAAAGGATATGTTCTGTTCAAATCTTAAATTTCAATTTTATATCTAATTTCTTCATAAGAAAGAGCACAGCAAGAGCTAACATGATATGAGGATAAACTATATGATTTATATTCTTTAAAAAGAAATTTTAATTCATTTAAAATATTAAATAACTTTTTTTCCTCATATATTCTTATTGTTCCAAGAAGTAAAGGGTCTCCAGAGATAATTGGAGTTATTTGATTCTTTTTCAAAATTTCAATTATTTTATTTTCCAAATTATCAACATTATCCATAAGATCACATTAATAAAATAATTATAAAAAAATAATAATTATAAAATAATAACTATAAAGAATTATTAAAAAAAGGAATATTATATAAAGATGAAAAAAATAATAAAGAAATTAAAAAATTAAAATAGTAATTATCCACTAACTAGCTATCTTTCCTAACTGGAAACTTATCCATGCTGGTTATTGTATCAACAATATCTGTTCGAGTAATTATCCCAATTGGAATACTCTCATGATTTTCTACAATTAATTTACCAACATTTTCATTGTACATGATTTCAATAGCATTAGCTATTTTTAAATCTTGATTAACCGCAACAACATTGGTTTCCATAATATCAGAAATTTTTCCATTTTCTTTTGATTCAGCTAATGCTTTTACAATATCATGAAGAGTTATAATCCCTACAACATCCTTATTTTCAATAATTGGAGCACCATCAACAGATTTATTTGATAGTATTTTAGATGCCTCCCTAATAGAATTATTAGGATTTAAAACAATTAAATCCAAAGTAGCTACATCTAATACTGTTTTTTTAGGAATACTTCTAATTGTATTAGCATCTAAAAGTAAAATATTATCCATATCATCTCTACCAACAATCTCTCCAATAATTCCTAAGTTATTAACTGGAGTAGGACCAATTCGAATTGTGTCACCTAAATCTAAGTTTTTAATATTTCCTAAAACTTTTATAACTGCTTCACATTCTCCAGGATTAGGAATACTTGTAAATTCAATTCTAGCTACTGAAACATCTTCTATTTCTTTTCCATCCTTAAACATTGGGACTTTTGATTCATCTTCAGTTACAGAAATATTTAAATTATGATATGCCTCAATAGTAGGTTTATATCCTCCTCTTGGACCAGGAACTCCTTTAACCAAGTTTAAACTAGTGAGAGACTGCATTTGATTCCTAATTGTTCCAGGATTTCTACTCATGACTTCAGCTATGTCTTCTCCCTTTATAGACTTCCCATTGGAACTCTGGTACAAATTTGTCAGTGTTTGTAAAATTTCCTTTTGAACAGATGTTAGCATCCTAGCCACCTATATTATTATATTATCATTAAAATGAATATTTATTATCAAAAATCGATTAATTATTATCGGGATAAATTTTTAGCTATAACATTATAAAACAGCTATTTACTATCCTAGTGAAAAGAGGACATACTAGTTATAAAACTATTACATAATATCAAGAAAGGATTAATCCATTAATTAACAATACTATCATATTTATCATGAAAAAGATTATTTATTATCATTAAGCTGATTTTAATATGTGATTTAACTTTAAGAAAATTCTTAATAAAATAGCATAGGACTATCTATAATTATTATTCATGATAAACTATTTTCCTAATAATATTTATATTTATTGTTTTATTAAAAAATAAAGTAGATAATAAGCAAAATTAGCAAAAAATATAGAAAAATAAAAATTAATAGAAATAACCATTGAATTTTAATAAAAAAGCTTCAATATTTATTAAAATTTGGATAAATAATAAAATAAAAAGAATAATAATAAAAAAAGATAAGGTTTAAAAAAAATAGCTGTATCAGCTATTTAATATACTGTTTAACATCATTTCTAACAATAGAGGAAGCATTGAATTTTTTTATTCCATTTAACATTTCAGGAAACTTATTTTTTGGAATTAAAACATTTATTTGAGAAAATTGACTACCTACATTAACAGTTGGCTCATCAGAACAAAAATCATTTACAACTAAAAAATCACAAACATCCTTAGCTACTTCATTTTTAATATTGAATTTCACATCAAAATTTTTTCGAGCTGTTATTGCACCATATAGCTGATCAAAAATCATTTGAGCTTTTTTCATCTTTTTATCCCCAGAAGAGGGTCCTGCATATAGTCCAGCTGAAGAGTGCATAATTGTTTCAAGTTCAATAAGACCAGCTTTTTTTAAGCTATTGCCAGTTTGAGTGTTATCAACGATTAAATCAGCACCTTTGGCAATATACACTTCAGTAGCTCCATCAGAGTTAATAATTTGAACATTATTATTATCTCCATCAACAATCCCTCTAACTTGAACTAAAGGAACCATATCCCCAAACACTTCCCTATATCCTTCATTTTCCATTATATGTTGTCTCGTAAGATTTGGATACTCAGTAAAACACAAGACAGGAGTGTTTCTATCTTTATTAGATCTAAAAAATTCAGATAAAGAAGAATGAGGAGAATTATTAGGAACCGCTACAATTAAACGAGTTTGACCATAATCCAAATCGCCAATTTTTCTAATTTCATTATCATTATTAACAGATTCTTCCCTAACCCAATCTTCTCCAACAATAGCTATATCCAGCATTTTTCTGTTTAGTTCAACAGGAGTACTTTGTGGACGAGTAATAAATCCTTTAATTTCGCTGTCATTAGCTATGTTAATTTCATAAGATTCATTTCCAGGTTCATAACCTATTACCTCATAACCTGCATCAACAAATAATTGATAGGTATTTCCTCTATTTACATTATTTAAACTTCCTTTTGGAAGACCTAAAATTATCTTATCCATAACATTCATTCTCCAATATTTTTAAATAAATCCTATAAACATTCTTTTTTCTTTTAAAAAAAAGTTAATATATAATAATTTGACTTAAAACTTTAAAACATATCCTATTAATTTTGAATTTAGTTTAAAATGTTTTAAGTATAATTTAAAAGAAGTTTTTTTTACATTTAAAAAAGTAAATATTTTTTATTATATATTTATTTTTTTTAAATTATCTATAATTATATTTTTAATTTAAACGATTATTATTAATTATTTTTTTAAAAAATATATTCTTTTCTATGAAAAAAATTTAAATTAAAGTAAGAAATAGCCTTTTTTAAAAAATTAATTCTAAGCTATTACAACAATCAAAAAGATGACTTAAAAATATAAATATTATACAATAATATTAAAAATAGAATATATTTTTTACACAAAATAGTTTAAGACTTAAAAATCTGAATAATTATAAAAAAAGATAGAGACCAAAAGAACAAACACCATCACGTTAAAATTCAAAATAAGATTAACAAACAAGTAAATAATAATTTAATCAAAATTAAGAAAAATATTAAAAAAAGCATTAGATATCAAAGATTTAATATCTTTTAGTAAAATAATATAAAAAAATAAAAGTAAATAAGTAGGATTTAAAAAAATAAGAATCCTAAAAGATTAATTTTTTCGTTTTCTTCTAATTCCGATTATGAAAATACATAAGATACATAACAATATCATAGCTATAGGATTACCTGTATTTAACATTTGCACAGGATGAACTGGGTGAGGTCCAGGTTTAGGATCAGGTCCAGGCTTTGGATCTGGCTTAGGATCAGGCTTTGGATCAGGTTTAGGATCTGGCTTAGGACCAGGACTAGCTCCAAAAACACGATTATCAAGAGATTCCAGATAAATATTGTCTCCAAGGAATTCAGCAATGATTCTACCATTTGGAATGTAAAAATGCTGTAATAAAGCAATACCCTTATTATCAGTTTCAGCAATACCAATAAATTGACCATTAAGCATGAATACTATAAGTTTATTAGCTAATGGCTTATTAAATTCATCTAAAAGTCTTGCAACAAATATAGTAGATTCATTTGCATTTTGAATAACTGAAACCATCAAAGATGTTCTAACAGGACGAACTGTTAAAATACTTTCAGAAACTGTACCTGCCCAAACATCAGGATCTCCAGCATAAGTAGCTGTAATAATATAAACACCTTGAGGAAATGTTCCTGCTCCTAAATGAATATATATTCTACCAAAAGAGTCAGTTGTAAAATTACCAATGCTATTTCCATCAATGAAGATTTCTATTGCCATATTAGCCAATAATCTACCATCTTCATCAACTAAAGTAGCACTAAGAACAAGGTCTTGAAGAGTATTTATAATAACATTTTTCAATAAAATCTCTGTGCTAAGTTTTTCAACCACTAAATAACCATTTGCATTGGAACTGTTTAAATTAGAATTTCCCATATATGATGCAGTAATAGGAACATTACCGGCTTTTGAAGGAGTATAATTTATATAAACCCTACCATAAGAATCTGTTGTAAGAACTTGTGATGGTTCACCAGCAATACTTACTAAAAGGTCTTCACCAGATATAGTTTCGCCAAATTCATTATAAAGAGTTATAATGATTCTAGCGTTTCGGAATGGTTTAGTAGTCACATTTTCAATAGTAATATAAGTATTCATTTGCCTAGTAGATAAATTACCAGTAGAAGCAGTAGATCCTAAATAAGTACTATTATACCTAAATATAACTGAAATATTATAGTCTCCATGAGCAATATCGATTAAATGTGTATAAACGACCCTACCATTAGCATCTGTAATTCCAGTTCCAACATTAACACCATCAAGCCAAAATTCTACAATAGCTCCAACTATAGGTATATTTTCATTACTATCTATAAGAGTTGCTACAAAAGTAGTATTGCGTCCAAATATCAAAGGAGTACTATTAGTAACAGTAATTGTAGTAGGAACAGGTAAAATATCCAAATACCCCATTGCATCAGAAGGAGCAAAAGATGTATCACTAGAATACTCAACTTTCACATTATAAAAACCATTAATAGAAAGTATACCAGTATATACAAATTTCCCATTTATAACAGGAACAACAACCACTCGAACAATAGCAGAAGAATTATAAATTGTAATTGTTACATTACCAGAATTAATAATTATACCAACATTATTAGTCACATTACCACTAATAGTAAAATACTCTGTTGTATATTTAGTATCATTAGTTACTGTAATAAAAGTTTCAATTAAATCCATTTGGACTAAAGAAATAGCATCAGAACCTATATATACATCATCTGTGCCATTAAAAACAGCTCTTAAAGTGAAATTACCAACATCATAAAAGGTTAAAGTTACATTAAATTGACCATTTATTACAGTGACAGTTTGATTCCAAACACCATCTATAAAGATATCAATAGAACCATTAATAAACCTACCAAGATCACCAGTCAAATAACCAGGAATAGTGAAAGTTTCACCAGGTCTACCACTATAATTAGGTGGTAGAGAGATATGAGTAGGCACCCGATAAATAAACAACCATCCAGTTCCAACAGAACCATTATAAGTACCATCACCATCAAAAGTAACAGTCACCAAATAACTACCTGATAAATTAAGAACAACATTACTCAAATTAAAAGTACCATTAGTAAGAGGAACATTGTAAAAAGTCAGATTCACACCACGAGTAGAATTAAAAATATTAACAGTCACACTACCATTAACAAGAGCACCATTACCAGCATCAACACGACCAGTAACATCCACCCCATAAGTAGCCGTACCATTCCTATCATCCACCACAACAGTAGTACTCACAAGACCAATAAACAACCAACCAGTTCCAACAGAACCATTGTAAGTTTCATTGCCTTCATAAGTTACAGTTACCAAATAATTTCCTGACAAATTAAGAATAATATCACTTAAGTTAAAAGTACCATTAGTAAGAGGAACATTGTAAAAAGTCAGATTCACACCACGAGTAGAATTAAAAATATTAACAGTCACACTACCATTAACAAGAGAACCATCAGCAGCATCAACACGACCAGTAACATCAACCCCATAAGTAGAAGTACCACTATTACTATCCACTATAGTTGTAGTTTCCAACTTAAGAACATACATCCAACCTACACTAAAAGAACCATTATAAGTATCATCACCATAATAAGTAACATTCACAGTATAATTACCAGCAACAGACCTATTAACAATCAAACTAAAAACACCATCAATAACCTCAACAATATAATCAGTACCATTAATACTAACAGTCACATTACCAGTAACAGGATCATTATTCTGATCACGAACAGTACCATTAATAGTAATATTCTTAGTAGCATTACCAGTCACATTATAAACAACAGTAACAGTATCCAACTTAAGAACATACATCCAACCTACACTAAAAGAACCATTATAAGTATCATCACCATAATAAGTAACATTCACAGTATAATTACCAGCAACAGACCTATTAACAGTCAAACTAAAAACACCATCAATAACCTCAACAGTATAATCAGTACCATTAATACTAACAGTCACATTACCAGTGATAGAATTACCCTCATCATCACGAACAGTACCATTAATAGTAATATTCTTAGTAGCATTACCAGTCACATTATAAACAACAGTAACTGTAGTAAATCTTGTAATATCTAACCAACCTAAACTATTAGAAGGATCATAAGCAGTTGGATCACCATTATATACAACTATTACTGTGTAATTACCATAAGGAAGATCTTCTCCAAAAGTAAAGCTATAAGTTCCATTTATAATATTAACAATTCTACTGTGAACAACAATACCATTAGAATCAATAATAGTAATATTCACAGTACCATTAATAAGAATATCATGTGAATCAGTTAAATTAATAGTAATTGTCGAGTTTTGACCAACTTTGATAGTGTCATTTGAGACTGATATTCTTGTAGGTAAAATTCCAACAAGAAATTGTATTTCTTTAGAGAAATAATAATACTCATTACTAGTTCCATTATAAGAAACTAATATTGTATAAATTCCTCCAGTTATAGGTGTGAAATCAAGTATTATAAATTTTCCATCAATAGCTATAGGAATAGTTTTATTGTAAACAATATTATTTAAAGCATCCCAAATAATTACAGTCACATTTTGATTAGGCAATATTTGGCCTACTTTTAGCCCTTTAGCATCATATACTGTTCCAGAAATAGCTTGATTCAAATCTTTTTCAAAACCTTCAATTGGATCAAATATAATATAAGTAGGTGTTTTAGTAGCTAGAATATTGATTGTTTTATTAACTGCTTTATGAGTGTTCCCTCCCCCATAATTATCTAATAAAAAAGTTATACTATTATAACCATAAGGCAGAGTAAGATTATTTATTATAAAGGTACCATCTGCATTCACAACATAACTTCCATAAGGAGTACTATTACCATTAACAAATACTAATAATAGAGGCGGATTTGTAATAATTAAACCATCATTATATTTTGCAACACCTGTAATTATAAATAGATTATTAGTGGAAGTACTTAGAACCGAGTCAATATTTAATGAATAACCTTCATTTTCACCCGATCTCATAGTATATCTAATATTAACAGCACCATATGATTCATCACCTGGAAATCTAAATTCAAAATCTCTTGGCTGACCTAAAAGATCATTAGAACCAAGTTTATGAGTAAAAAAACCATTTACATCTGTAGATGGAGTAAAAGTCTCATTTCTAGGAAAAATTAAATATATTGTTCTACCAACCACAGGTTTTCCATTTTCATCATATAAATAACCTGTTATATTACCACTAGAAGTAATTCTTGTATTTACGAAAAAAGTAGCTAATTTTTTAACTTCCATAGTCATGTTTACTGTAGATGAGCTATGAGTACTATTACCTAAAAAAGATATTTTTGCATAATAAGTTCCTGAAATATTGATAAGGATTGGTACTGAAAAACTACCATCAGAAAGTATAGGTGCTGAAAAATTAAATGAGTTAGTAGAATTATATATAGTAACGTTTATTATACTTCCAGAACCATCAATAGGTACACCTGCAGAATTAGTTAAATTACCTGTTATATTATACGTACTATTTGTAGGAACACTATAAAAAGGAGTTACAGACAAATCAGTATATACATCAACTGCAGAAACAGAAGATATAGATATAGTTAAGATTGTAAATAACACTATAACAATGTAAAGTAATAAACGATTGTTATTTAATTTTTTTAAAACACTTTTCAATTCTTTCAACATTTTCACCTCCCTTATAACTAGTAAAAGTGTTCTGCCTAATTATTTTTTATTCTTAATGAACATTTATAATCGGGCATACTATTATGTATATTGCGAACATATATATATAATTTTTCAAATAAAAATGAATTATGTGTAAATAAATAATATATATGAATATTTTTTATAATAATTTATATAGAAAACAATAAAATATCGTATATAATAAAAATATCTTAAAATAAATAAAAAATAACTAAAAATATCTTAAATAATTAAATTTAAATGAATAATGTATATTTAACATATTATTATAAAATTTAATTAATATAAAAATTTAAAACTAATAAATATCATGTTCTTATTTAAATTATTAATCACATATTATTAATTATGAAACTGGAAGAAATCTTAGCTAAATGTCCTAAATGTGGATCTCAAGATAAAACTGTTCAAAGAAAAATGTTAGATGAACAAAAAGCTCATGCAGAATTAAAAGCTATTGTCTGTGATGAATGTGGTTATATCTTTGAAACAGGTGAAAATAAAGACTAAAAAGTCAAAAGACCATAAAATAATTAAAAATAATTATGGGATACTATGACATTTCATATTATGATAATACCAACTTTAGATTGTCCTTCTAACTGTAGCTACTGCTGGGGATCAAAAAAAAGATCTGGAGTAATGGATATTAAAGTAATCACGCAAATTGTTAAATGGTTAGATGGATTTAGAGATGACTATGTACACTTTACATTTCATGGAGGAGAACCTTTAATTGCAGGATATGATTTTTATAAAAAAGCCCTTCCACTACTTAAAAATGCAAAAACTCATAAAGAAGCTGGTTTTTCCTTGCAAAGTAATTTATGGCTATTAGATGAAAAATTAGCTAAATTATTTGCAGAATATGGGCTAGCTATTAGTACAAGTATTGATGGACCAAAAGAAATCAATGATTATCAAAGAGGTGAAGGCTACTTCGACAAAACCATGAAATCTTATAAAACAGCTACTGAAAATGGAGTTAATGTGAGCTTTATTTGTACATTTACCTCATATTCAAAGGATTATAAAGATGAAATCTATGATTTCTTCTTAGAAAATGGTTTTAATATGAAACTTCATGCAGCTCTCCCTTCCCTAAGAGCAGATAATGCGGATAAGTGGGCATTAGATGATGAAGATCATGGGCATCTTCTTATTGATTTATTAGATAAATACCTATATGATTTAGATAAGATTGAAATAAAAGATTTTGATCATATTTGTAAAAGCACATTCCTACGTCGTGGAACATTATGTACATTTGCAGATTGTATGGGGGACACCTTAGCTATTGGTCATGATGGTAAAATATATCCATGTTATAGATTTGTTGGAATGGAAGAATATGTAATGGCTAATGTTTTTGACAATCCAAGTATGGAAGATATAGGTAAAACTGAGCCTTTCAAAAAGCTAGAGGAATTTAAAAGTTTTGTAGATGAAGATTGCAGAGATTGTAACTATATAAAATTCTGTAGAGGAGGTTGCCCATATAATGCAATTGTAGCAACTGGCAATCTAAAAAATGTAGATCCTCAATGTACTGCCTATAAAATGATTTTTAAAGAAGTAAGTAATAGAGCAAACAAAGAATTTTTAAAATCAGCTATTCCTCCACTTTTAGGTGGACAAAGTAAAAAAGCTAAAAATAAACCTTTTACTGTAATGGATTTAATGTTAAAACAATGATTAATCTAATAAATAAGAATACAATAACAATACATGGAAACAAATTAATCAATGAATAGTAGATACATAAGAACAATACAGGACATAAAATAATCCAATGAAACATAAAACAAAGAAAGGTGAGTTAATGGTAATTTTAGCTACTAATGTAACAGATGAAAGTTTGAATAATAAAACGATAACGAAAAGCTTTGAAATATCTGAAAATTATACTGGAAAAAGAGATATTAAAGAAATAATCTTCTTTAAAGCAAAAGAAAAGAAAAAACTGTGGGAACTAACTAATAATATTCCTATAAAAGAATATAAAATAGCTATGGATGAAAAAACAAATGATATTTATGAAGGAATAGCTAATGTTTTAGACCCAATATTTAATAAAGGAGATTATATTCAAGTTATTGTTGATACAAGTATTCTTGGATTTTATATTTTAGATGTTATAAAAAAATTCAATGTAGGAGAAGTTTTTATAGCTAAAGATGGAGAATTAGATAAATTTCAAACATGTATCTGTGAAATTTAATAAAAAATTAGTTATATTGAAAGACATTTTTACTATAATTTAATTATATTTTTGGAAATAATTTTTATAAATGTAATTATTTAAAATTTAATCTAATCATTATTTTATAATAAAGTTAATTATAATAAATATTATTAAAAATAAAGACTATAAAAATCATTATTAAATAATTTAAAAAATTAAAATAAATAATTATAAAAATAAAGATTATAAAAATATTATTTCATTAAATTAAAAAGATTTAACTTGATTTTTTTAAATTAAATAAAAGATGCCTTTTTCTAATTTATAAAATCTTTGATTTGCTAATGTTTTAAAAAAATTAAAAATTTTTCAAAGATTAAATAATGAATAATATAATAACTATTTTCAATTTCGTTATAGTAACCTATAACGAACAAAAAAATTAGTATATCTTTAACAGCTACACTTAATGAAAAATAAAAAATTTATTTTAAAGAAATTTTAATTGCCTTAGCAGGACATAAAGACTCACATTCTCTACAAGAAATGCAAAGATCCTGATTTACAACTATTTCATCATTTTCAATAGCTAATGCATTTACTGGACACTGATTGACACAAATTCCACAAACTTGACATTGGGAATTTTGAATTTGAAATTCACCATCTCTAGGTCCATCAATATTTACTCTTGTGAAAAATATTCTATCATTAGAATCATCAGCTTTTGTTTTGAAAAACTCTTCTTGAATTTCAATAGCTTTTACTTGACATATTGAAACACATTTACCACAAAAAACACATTCATCTTCAATATTAATTGAAGAAGGTAGTTCAAGCCAAATACAATTTACTGGGCAAATATCAACACATGCTCCACATCCTATACACTTATCTTCAAGAGATTTAATGTTACGAATTGGTGGGAAATAATCTATGAAATCTTTTACATAATCTATGAAAATATTAGGATCTATAATTGAGTTGATTTTATCCATAATAATATCTGTAATGTCAATTTCAAAAGTTTCATCATACTTAGAAGATAGATCTTTAGCTAATTCTAATAAAATATTATCAATATCATCCATTTCATTGGATAATTTTTTAATATCCTTTTCCATGATAATTGAAGCAGTTTCCAATAATTTTAACTTATTAAATTCTTCATAAGCTCTTTTACGGGAAGAATATCTAATAGCTGTAGATGGACAAACATTCATACATTCTTCACACCTTGCACAATATGATGGATTAATATAGGGTAATCTATTTACTTTACCTATGTTTATAGCTCCTCTTGATGGGCAAATTCTTGTGCAAGTCATGCATCCAATACAATCTTTTTCTTTTATAACAATAGCTCTCCCACCAGACACAGTTTTTGGAAGGATTTCACCAAATTTAATTGCATCAGTTGGACAAGATCTAAAACAATATCCACATCTTACACACTTATCTTCATCAATTTCACTATGTACTTGTTCAGTTCCTGAAGAAGTTAAATGAATAGCTCCTGTTTTACATGATGAAACACAGGCTCCACAAGCTTTACAAAGTTTAGAATTTATGTTAGGAACATTTTCTCTAATTGGAGCAGCTAATTTGACCTCCATCGTAATTGCATCATAAGGACAAATTTCTCTACATAAAACACAGCCAAAACATTTTTCATTAATCTTGATTATATCCTCTTCAAAATCAATAAAAACAGCATTAACAGGGCAAACATTAAGACAGAGTTTATCTTTACAGTTTTCACACTTAGCCCCATCAATTTCATATTCCACTTCAACTTCCCTTAGTGGTTTAGTGCATTTTTTAGTGGAAGCTTCAATAATAACCATCTCCTAAAACATCGAAATAAAATTTAGTAAAAATTCCAAAATAACTAGTTCTTAAAAGACCAAAATCGAAAAGTGTAAATTTAAATGTGAATAGTAATTAGTTATTAGATAATTGAGCCTTTTTTATAGTTATTAAAATATTCATTTCATCATCTACATCATCAAGTAAGAATTTAGCTATAAAATTATCTATAACACAAAATGGACATGTTTGATAACAAATACTACATCTTAAACATTTACTCTGATTCCATTTAACCTCATTTTTTTCTGGATTATAAGTAAGAGATCCTGTTGGACATTCATCAACACACAAACGACAATTATTACATTTAGATTCATCCCGAGTAATGATTCTAATTTCTAATCTATTAATTGCATTTTCAATAATTTCTAGAGCTATTTCTTCATCTGGCAAAATAGCTAATGCATCATCCCAAATTTTTGACACATTAAATTGATATTTAAGAAACTCATCTTTAGATAATCCCTTTAGTTCCTTTTCTTTTGATTCTATGTATTTTTCTAAACTATTAACAACTAATCTGATAATAGCTTTTTGATCTTCAAGATTATCTATAAATAGTCCTTTCATTGCTCCTTTTACAGGACAAGACTTTAAACAGTCCCCACAAGATATACATTTAGCTTGATTAACTTGAATTTTATTATTTGCCTCACTAATAGCATCCACAGGACATGATTTTAAACATTTCTTACATCTAATACATAAAAAATCATCCACTATATATTCTCTTTTTGAAGGGATTATATTAAATTCTTCTCTTATTAAATGATTTTCACCACATAAAATTGTTTTTGGGTTTGATGGGCAAACTTCTGCACAAAAACCACATCTTATACATGCAGAAACATTTATTATAGGATGAGTCATACCATCATTTTCATCGTCATCTTGTTCACGAACAAGTTTAATAGCATTGGGAGAAGGACAAGATAAAGTACAAGCACCACAACCAATACAGTATTCTTTAATAACTTCAGGAAAATTTCTGAACCTATCAGGTTTTTCTACAATATCATGTTTAGATTTCGCATTAGTAAAACCTTCTAACCAGGTTTTTCTTGCAAATTCATATAAATACCAAATTACAGAAGACATAATCCACCAAACAATTTTGTTTTGTTAAATGCTTAATAAACTTCAATTTCATTATTGTTATTATTATCGAAAATCATGAATATAATTATTTTAAATAAAAAAATATCTTTTAAAAAAGACTTTCATTCTTAGCTTAATAACTAATATTTCAAATTAAAAATATCTTTTAAAGACTCTCCTTTATCTTCATCAATTATAGCTACTCTTTCTGCACAAGCTATACAAGGATCTGCAGTAGCATAAGTAGCTACAGCATCAGGAACAGTAGCTACATCTTTTAGCATATATTTAGCACATGAATCAATATTCATTATGCTTGGAGTTCTAATAGAAATATGTTTAATTAGATTACCATTTGTTTCTACCATATAAGTAACTTCTCCTCTTGGAGCTTCATTTCTCCATTCACCGTAAGTTGAACCAATATCAACCTGTTTTCTAATATCCCCATCAGGTATATTGTCAATAGCTTGTCTAATCAAATCAATAGATTGAGGAATTTCATCAAACCTATTCATTGTTCTTGCAAAATTATCTCCTTCCTTTCTCCAAATAGGTTTAAATTCAAAATTTTCACGATAAATAGGATGTTCTTCTCTTAAATCATGTTTTAAACCAGAAGCTCTTCCAATTGGACCAACAGCTCTTCCTTTTAAGGCTTCTTCATGACTCATTTTTCCAACATTTTTAGAACGAAGTCCTGTTAGGGGACCTTGCTGGAAAATTTCCACATATCTATCAAAGTCATCTTCAATATTTGTGAGTTTTTCTAGAATTTGGTCAAAATGAGTTTGTTTTGCGTCCATTCTTACACCACCTACTACATTCCAACCCATATTAATTCTATTTCCAGTTAAAAGTTCAATTGCATCCATTGCATGTTCTCTTAAAGATAACATATACATGAATAATGTTTCATGTTCCATAGCTTTAAAAAAAGTAGAATTAGCTAAAAGATGGCTTTGTATTCTATCTAATTCATTTGTTATAACTCTTAAAAATTGAGCTCTAGGCGGAGCTCTAACATCAGAAATCTCTTCAATTACCTCGGCAAATGTTTGAGAATGTATGTAAGAACATATTCCACAAACTCTTTCAGATAAATAAATACATTTTTGCCAGGTTTTACCTTCCATAATTCGTTCAATACCTCTGTGAACATAACCAAAGTCAATTTCAGCATTTAAAACTTTTTCTCCTCTTGTATGGAGTTTAAGTCTTAAAGGTTCCTTTAGTCCTGGATGAATTGGTCCAATAGGTAATATCATTTTGCATCTCTCCCTTTAGATACAATAGCTCCAGGAGCTACTGCAAGAATAGCTTCTAAAATCTCACTTGGTCTTGGAGGACAACCAGATATTTCTGCATCAACTGGTATGAAATCTGATACTGGTGCATGAACATTTCCACCTTCTTGATTGAAAACATCACCAGATAATGGGCAATTCCCAACACAAGCTACAATTTTTGGTTCAGGGACCTTTGTATAAATTCTTCTAAGTTTTTTGACCCATTGTTCAGTAACCGCCCCAGTTATTAATATAACATCAGCTTCACGAGGATTGCTATGAACATAAATACCATATTGTTCAAGATCATAACGTGGAGATAATAAGGCTACAATTTCTACATCACAACCATTGCATCCTCCAGTATTTACTAAACAAACATGGATTGAACTTTTTCTAACAATGTCTTTAAGAGTATTTAGCATAAGGCGACCTTTAGATCCTCTTTATGGATTTAATATAATAAATAATATTAATGAATATTTTATATTATTATAAATATAATAAATATTTAATATAGAAAAATATTAAACATAATATTATTAAAGTATATAACATTTTATATTATTACAATTTTTCATTTTTTTAATTATTTTAATTATTAATTCTATTATTATTAATCATTTTTAGAAAATAATAGAAAAACAAAGTTTTTCAAAGTTTAAATAATAAAATATTTTTTTAAATTTAATTTAAATAATTTTTCTATTAGTTATTTATTAATTTAATTAAAAATTTTCAATAATCACTGGAGAAAATTCAATATTTGTTTTTTCCCATCTTTTAATACTTCTTCATAATCTTTTCCATTGATGATTTCTTTTACTAACTTTACCTTAATTTCATTAGCTTCTTCTTCCGTGATTATTCTCAAGACATCACAAAGCCAGCAAAGTCTTAAATCAGAATGTAGTTTTTCACTTAAACAATTTGTTCGAGCTGATTCAAATGTAGAATGAAGTGCCTCTAAACTTGACATATCCAAATGATTCATGAAAATCTTTTCAAGCTCTTCAATAGTTATTTCTAATTCAGTAGCTAATGGGACAACAACATCTTCTCTCCACCTGAAACTTCTAAGAATTCTTAGTTTCATTGTTTCCAGTAGCTCTTTATCTTCATCCACAAATATCACCTAATAATTATAATTCAAACTTGATAAATAATAATTATAATAATAACTAATTATAATAATAAATATTCATTTATTCTACATTATTAATTAATATTAATTAAATAAATCTCCCAATTAATTATAATTAAATAGCTAAATTCATCATTTATATTATATTAATTTAATTATATGTTAAATTAATAGCTAAAAATCCAAATAATAACAGATACCACTATTCCAATGAGAGTTTCTTTTCTTCCATAACCAGGTCTCATTCCAAATACTAAAGCTATTAATAATAATCCTATAGATATTGTAATAGCTGAAAATATTGGAATCAAACTATAATTGAATAAAAGTGTCCAACCCACAATTGATATTATCAAAGAAATTATATCGATTTTATTTATAACAAAGGCTTCTTTGTGATTTTTGTAACTAATTAAGAGACCTAAAACCGCCCCAATTATAACTGCCAATAAATATAATAGATATAATAGTGAATCCATAAGATACCATCCGAAAAATTTTTTTGATTTAATTATATATTTCTTAATAATTCTAATTAATTCTAAATTTTAATCATATTCATTATAAAGATAATTAAATAATAATTTAAAGATATTTCTATTATTAATTTAATGATTATTTGATAATTAATAATTTATATTTAATCTAATTCTGCCCTTGAAAATAAGTCTTCAATTAAATCTTTATTTTCACAAGCATTATAAAAACCTATTGCAAATTCTTTTAAAGCATTTAAATCATTACAGTAAGCACAAAACATACTACCTTCAGGATCAAATCCTATTTTATCTTTCAAATCAGGTAACTTTTCATCTAAAAATACTTTAGCTAATGATGCCCAATCATATCCATTTCCTTCAAATCCTTCATCTTCTCTCTTTTCGAAAATCTCAGTTTTATATTCTCCAACAGTTAAAAGAAAAGAATTTCCAGAATCATAGCTAATGAGCTTAAATGGTTCAATTTTTAAATCATCCATAAAATCATTCCGAATCGAATTTATTTATCTTAAATGGGATTATACAATATTGCAAATGATATTGCAATTGTAAATAGAGTTACAAAAAAAACCATTTTCTCTAAATTTTCAGTTATATATATAAACCTCTTTTTAGTTTGTAATAATATCAAAGGAAACATGATGATACCAAATATCAAAACAGGAGTCATAACATTTATTTGTAATATTACAGATAAACCACTAGCTACTATAACTCCCAAAGCTACAAGTGAAGTAAGTACAATAAGATCCTTCTCTTTATTCATAATATCTCCTTAAATTCATTTTCTTATATTTATGATTATAAACAAATATTGCTAAAATAGAACCACCTATTTATGATTTTAAACTAAAAGCATTATTAAAATTGAACCACCAATTCCTAGTATAGCTATTGATATTTGACTCATTACTGAATGGTTTGGATTAAGTATTGGAGTTGTAGCATTTATAATAGCTGTTAAAGTTGTGATTGTTACCATTCCAATTAAATACCATGAGAAAGATAAAGGTCCGAAAAATACAGTTAAAAAGACCCATAAAAGAATATACCATGATATAGATTCTGAAAGCATCATATATCCCCTTAAAACACCAAAATGTTCTGTTTCAAAACCAGAAATTATATCTTTTCCTTTAGTAATAGAAAAAGGAGAATATGGTGATTTAGAAAGTATAAGAATGAAAAACATTAATGCAGCTAAAGGTATTGAATATACTAAAGGTCCATGTGCAGATTGATAAGCAATAATATCTCCAATGTTCATAGTTCCAGTTTGAAAGAAAACAATAGCTAAAACTGCAAAAAGAGGAAGTTCTGCTGCTGCTGAAAATACTGCTCTTACACAACTAACTTTACCATAAGGAGAACCTGAAGAAGATCCAGCATTATGTTCAACAATCTTATAAACTGCATAGATTGCAAATATCACGAACAATGATCCATAAGTAATAGGTCCAACAATTACTGCAGTAATCCATACAGCACAATAAATACAAGCTATAGCTATGTAAAATGGCATAGATGCAGTTTTTGGAAATGTTGATTCTTTGAAAAAGAATTTTAAAGAGTGTAGGAAATGTTGTATTATAGGAGGACCTGGTCTAAGCTGTATTCTTGCCATAATTTTCCTATGAAGTCCTAAAAGTAAGCTTCCAAGTAAAAAAGCTATTGCAACATTCATGATGATATTAGCCATTAAATTCATAGTATCCTCTTAAAGATATAATGCCAATTCCTTTAAATTATAATAATATAAATTTATTTTAGAATATAAATTATAAATCCTGTTTTTATATACTATTAAAAGTAAAAAATTACTCCTTTACAATATTAAAAATAAAATCATATTTTTATATAATATAAATAATAAAGATTTATTTTTTTGCAATGTTAATAATAAAAAATTACTCTTTTATTAATAATAAAAATTAAATTCTATTTTACAATATTAATAATAAAACAATTTTTTATAAAAATTTATTTTAATATTATTTTATTAATTTCTATTAATATCCAATAAATGGTTCTTCTTTTCGCTCCTCCTCTTCTTCTATTTTAGTTTTTGCCATTGTTATTAGGCCTAATGAAAGTATAAATAATGGTATGAATATAACAGCTATTCCATATACGATCCAATTAGGTTGTTTAAATATTAAAGTGTATATTAAAAACACTGACGATATTAACATTATTAAATAGCTAGTTAACATTAATCTATTCATTTTCACACCTTTATCATGAATTTAATTTGAAATAATTCTACAGTTAGCAGATATTATTATTTTATATAATAATTTATTAATTATCCATATCAATATACTCAAAATTTATTTTAATGTCATATTACTTTAACTATTATTAATAAGATTTCAATTGCCCTTATAATCACCATTAAAGAACTTAAATGAATGATTAAAATAAAGGGAGAACCTGGAGTTCTAAACATTTCAGCTTTACTAGCAAAAAATGGAGCAGTACCTGTTTCACCAGCTATACCAATTAAAAGTAAAATAGCTCCAAATGTCATCATTGGAGCAGTAGTAGCAATTTTAGCTATTTCAAACAAACTAAGAGTTCCAGTTGATGCTAATATAATACTTGCCCCTCCAAATAATGGAAGTGACGCTATCATAGCTATTATTCCATAATTATAAGCTGCATCAAGAACATCGATTTGTTTAACTGCAGAAACTATGCCTACATTAATTATACCAATTAAAGTTACAAATAAAGTGAAATTAAACAAATCACCAGTTATCATTGCCCCAGCAGTAGCTAAACCGCAAACAATAGCTAAAAATCTTCTAATCTTAAACTCTTCTAATCCAACTGAAACTTTATTATCCTTTAAAGTTTTGAAGCTAGCTTCAACTTGAGTTTCGCTTCGGCTAATAGCTATTAATCCTGTGAATATTAAGACAACTACAAACATGAATAAGTGGAAAGGAGTTAAATATAGTACTATATCTCCTAAAGGAATTGTTCCAAGTAAATCTCCACCTAATGATGCAATATCCATTTTAATCCTCTTTATTTAATTTAATAGTGAATATATGATACATATTAATCAAGAAATTTATTGTAATAATAAATTGGATTATTAATCTTATCTATAATTCTAATAAATTCCATCTTAACTTTTTTGATTATAATTTTAATATAATTTTAATAAATTTCATCTTAACTTTTTATAAAAACTATTATATAATTAGTTTTGAAAATATTTTAACAATTATTCCCTCTTGTATTCTTCTCTCATCATAGTTCCAATCAATCCAATTTTGGAAGTTACTTTTAAAACTAAACCACAAGCAGCCATGAATAAACTTAAAAGCCATAATTCAGGTGTTAAAAAGAACAATAAAAATCCAATAATCCATAAGCACCAAGCCATTCCTGAAATTCCACTAATTCCATCGATAACAGCTATTGGCAATCCTCTTGATTTTCTTGAAATAACATATAATAATATTCCTCCACCTGCAACAGCACCACCAGTAAAGCCAGTTAAAAATGCACCAAAACCTAGCATTATAAGTACAATAAAATTTGGAGCAGTGGTCAAAACTTCCATATCCAATGTTAAAGGAAGAGGAAATACAGAAGTCGTTATATCATTGCCATTTTTGGCTTCAATTTTTCTCATTTCACGAGAAATTAATATTTCAGATATTGCCAATATTTCAGCTAATTCTACAACCAAACCTGGTAATATTAAAGCTTCAGCTAAATCTGTTCCAGTTGCTGCAACTACTATTAACATTGCTAAACCTACAATATCTGTTAAAATAAGTATTTGGATATCCCTTTTTTCAATAGCTATTCCCATTAAACCTATAAAAGCTACAATGATTCCTACATAAATTGCTGGAATGTAGAATGAAGCTGTAATAGCTGGAACAAAATCAGGGACTAACATATTTTCTACTCCTCATTATGATTAGAATACAAATCAACGACCAACACTTATTTATGCTCCTCATTATGATTAGAAGATTTTTCTTCCCTTCTTTTTATTGTGAAATTAACAGCTAGCCAAGAAGCTATTGTAAAAGACATCATCAATATAGATGATTCTAATATAGTATCAAATCCTCTTGTATAATAAAGAATTTCATCAATTAATCCACCTGGAGAAGCCCATATGGAAGTTCCAAAGTAAGGGGAGATTGATTGAACAAATAGAGCTTGTGGAGACATATAAGAATTGACCATTCCTAATGATTTCGAATTTTCAGGATATTGAGCCCTTGTAATTCCAGGAACTTTCAAAACTTCACCACCTCTATCATATGGAGCAACGGCTAAACCTTCTATTATTTGTTGCTGAGGAGCTGGTCTTGGATATATTTGATCTATATTCAAATCCATTGGGATTAAAAAACCAACTAGAAGAATTAATCCAAGACTTACAGAAAATAATTTTGGAACTATGCTTGGATTAGCTAATTTATTCCAAAGTTCTCCAATTCTTTTCATACATCTGCCCCCATCTCTTCTAATCGGGTGATTGCTCTAAGTAATACTAGAGTAATAACAGCAGTGGCCGCTACAAAAGTCATTAGAGCTAAAGTATGATTATAAGCAAGAAATATTAATGAAACTCCTATTGCAGCTATTTCAGTATTGAAAGTTCTAACTATAGGATCTTTAACACCAGGTCCAGCTACAGTAGCTATGCTTCCTAAAATAGCTAATATACATCCAGTATAGAACAACATTTCAACTTCAATCAATACTGTTTCCCTCCTGTTTTATCTTTTTATTATTTCTAATCTCATTAATTTTTATAATAGATAATAGAAAAACAATGGTAGTAATTGGTCCAAATAAAGCAATGACTAATGCTACATCTAAATATTTAAAAGAAACAACAGCTAACATAAACCCAGCTTCCATTACAGCAAACATTATAAGTTTATCTAAAGGTTTAATAAGCCATATTATACCCAAAGCACCTATAAACATTAATATTATTGAAAGTGTTGTAACATTAATAAAATCTAAAAGGTTCATTAAATATCACCATAAATCATTAATCCAAGACAATTTCATTATCTAACCTATTTAGTGTATAAGCAATTGCATTAGACCCTATGGTAGATGTAACAAAGAACACGACTGCTATTATAAGACCAAAAGGAGTATTAACAGATAAAGCAATAAGTGCTGAAACACCAAAATCAATAACATTAATATATAACATTTTTTCAGCTTTATTTCGAGTTAAAAAAGTTCTTATGACCATTATTATAACAATTATAATAATAATTTCCTCTATCATTCTACCATTCCAATATAATTAAAACTTCAATCTTAATATTTTATTCATAAAAGGTAATTAGTTAAAAATCTTTGTTTTTTTATTCTTAATTATTAATCAATCATTGTTAATCCCAATAACAAGTATCCTTCTTATTTAACATGTTTATCTATTTAATAAATCCTTATTAAAACCAACAACAATTATTAATCTAATTTTGTATACTTATTCATTGTTTTAGCTATATTTCCAAGTAATTTAGAAGATGTTGGATGATGAATACCTTGAATTGTAGTTATAGCTATTACCATACCAACTACAAACATTTCTGGTGTAAATCCAATATAAGAAAAAGCAACTACAATTAAAGTGGTAGTTAATGCACCACATGTTCCAGCATATCCTGGATCAGCGCAAAGTCTATTACCAATAAATACAAAAAAAGTAGATATTATTCCTCCTTCTATTCCTATAAGCATTACACCAATAGAAGCAAGTAATGTACCTGCAGATGCATCAGGAGAGCAAAGTATGTTTCCTTGGAAAAATCCTCCAGCTAAGTCTCCTCCTCTCTCTTTAATAGAGTGACTTATAATATCTGCACCCTTAACACCAGGAACTTCAGGTAAGCCCATGAATGTGTCAATAATGACAAAATTTAGCCATGCTATACTAGCAGCAATAGCTACTCCTAAAATTTCATTCATTTACTTCCTCCATAGTTTCAGGGGGGTTAGGAAATACATAATAAAATAAATATTTCACAAATAATGCTGAAACAACACCTGTAATAATAGCTAATACTATTCCATTATATATCCAAATAAAATTTATGGAAAAACAAATTGCCAAAAGACCAAGAGCTATAATTGGGGTTGGAAATACTGCACTATTTGTCCAAGAAAACCTTCTAGGTTTTTCAGGTAAAATGGGCATTTTAAGTCCAATAGCTATTATTATTGAAGTAGTTATAGCTATCAAATAACTCAATAATAGATAAGTTTCACCAACATGAACAATCATGATAAAATGTAGTACTGCAATATATATAAATTTTGTTACTTGAATCTAACATTTTCTTAAGAATTTCAAATATTTTACATGTATAGTCTTAATATTATAAAAACTAAAATTTAAAAAAGGATTAATATTAAACAACAAGAATATGCTGAATCATCCGAATATTGAAAGAATAATTAATTAAAAATAAATTTTTTTTAATAAAAAAATTCATAGAATACTTAATTAAAAAAACTTTTTATTTTTTTATAATTTTATAAATTCTTATATCTATTAATACCTATATCTATTAATAATTAATATATTTAATTATTATAAAGTACAAAGTAAAAATGTTTATTTTTATATTATTATAATCATGATTAATATGATTAAAATTAAAATAGGATTGTTCAATATCAAAAAATTACTAATTCATTATAAAAAAACTATAAAAAAAACTATAAAAAAAAACTATAAAAAATTATTAAATCATAATAAAAATTATTAAAAAAGAATATTAGAATCAAATAGAAATAATACTAGGAAGTTATCAATGCAAAAAAAAAATATTATTGTTACAGGTGGTTTAGGGTTCATTGGTTCACATATTGTTGATGAACTAATTGATAAAAACAAAATTACAATAATAGATGATAAGTCTACAGGAAAACTTGAAAACCTTGAAAATCCTAATCATGAAAATTTAAAGTTAGTGATAGGAAACCTGAATGATTTAAATTTAAATGAATTATTTAAAGGAATAGATTGCATTTTCCATTTAGCAGCATTAGCTAATGTTCCTAAAAGTGTGGAAAATCCTTTATTTAATCATGAAAACAATGTTAATGCTACTTTAAAGTTACTTATTGCTGCTAAGAATAATAATGTTAAAAAAATTGTATTTTCATCTTCTTCAGCTATTTATGGAGATAATCCAAATATGCCCTTAAAAGAAAAAGAAAGACCAAGTCCTAGTTCCCCTTATGCTGCGTCAAAAGCATCTTGTGAGCTTTATTGTCAATCATTTACTGAAAGTTATAACTTAGCTACTGTTTCACTTAGATATTTTAATGTATTTGGAGAAAAACAAGATGTAAACTCTCAATATGCTGCAGTTATTCCTAATTTTATTTACTCACTGATAAATAGTGAACAACCTGTGATATATGGTGATGGAGAGCAGAGCAGAGATTTTATATATGTTAAAGATGTTGTAAAAGCAAATATAACTGCTTGTGAATCTGATTATAATGGAGTTTTAAATGTAGCTTCTGGAAGATCATTAACCATAAATGATTTATTCAAAATTGTAAAAAAAGTTTTAAATTCTGATATAGATCCTAAATACTTAGATGAAAGACCTGGAGATATTAAACACTCCTTAGCTAATGTTGAAAACTTGAAAAATATTGATTGTGAAATTAACCAAGATTTATTTGAAAAAAATCTTAAAAAAACTATCAAATGGTTTAAAAATAATCAATAACTTTAAAAATGTTATAATATTTCAATAAAATTTTTAAAAATATTATAATAGAAAAAATTTATCATATCTAAATTAATTTTTATCAATATAAAGATAAAAAAAAATTTTATCAATATCTACATCAATTTTTACCAATATAAAGATAAAAAAAAATTTTATCAATATATAAATTAATTTTTATCAATATAACTGGGATTTAAACTAATATCAATTTTGTTAAATTAGAATTAAGTGATAAAATGAGCAAAATAATGGAAATTTTCAAAAATACTAGTTGGGTTATGACTTCCCAAATAATTACAAGTATTTTTGGATTTTTTTGGGTGATATTAATAGCTAGATACCTTGGAGTTTCTGAATTTGGAATTTTAACTTTTGCAATGTCATTTACAGGATTAATGAGTATTTTCATGGATTTCGGAATTAGTACTTATACAACAAGAGATTTATCCAGAGATCCTGAATTAGCTAGTAAATATTTTGGAAATGGAATTTCTTTAAAAATTTTTCTTGCAATCTTTTCATTTTTTGTTACAATAGCTATTTTAATAGCTATGGTACATGAATCACTTACTATAGGAGTAACCTTAATTTTCGCAATACATACTATCTTTTTAAGTATGGGATATCTTTTTAATGGAGTTATCCAAGCTTTTGGAAAAATGAAATATCAAGCTATTGGTATTATAATCAACAGTTCTCTACTTTTAGCTGGAACATTATTTGTAATATTTACTAATCTTGGAATTTATTCTGTAGCTATGGTTTACTTAATAGGGAGTTTAATCACAATAAGCTACCTATATATAAAATCTAATTCTGAAATAGTTCCTATTAAATTACAATTTGATTTTTCATTTTGGAAAAAATCTGTTAAACAAGCAATACCCTTTGGCTTAACAAATATATTTACTACAATATATTTCATGATAGACACAGTAATGCTATCTTTTATGAAAGGAAGTATATCAGTTGGAATATATAGTTCAGCTTATAAAATCATAACCGTATTTACAACTCTTTATATGGTTTATAATTTCGTTATATTTCCATTAATGTCTAACTTATATAAAAATTCTGCAAATATGCTTAAAATTAGCTATAAAAAATCTATAAAATATCTTTTGATGATTATCCTACCTATAGCTATTGGTATTAGTTATTATGCAGAACCTGTAGTTTTGTTAATATTTGGAAGCCAATTTGTACTTGGTTCTTCAGTTTTACAGGTATTAATTTGGAATGTTGTTTTCATATTTATTAATGGTGCATCAACCTTACTTTTAAATTCTTCTAATAAAGAAGTTGCAGTAACAAAAATAAATGCAATAGCTTGTGTATTTAATTTTATTCTAAATTTAGTTTTAATTAGCTATTTTGACTACATTGGTGCAAGTATAGCTACTGTAATAACTGGATTGCTAATATGTGTAATAATGGCATATATTATTATTAAAAGTAAATATAGACCTGATTTTTCCCTAGTAAAAGACATGATCAAAATCATTATTTCCAGTCTTATTTTAGCAATTATATTATATATTGTTAATTTACCATCATTTATCATTGCAATACCTGTAGGTATTATCACATATTTAATAGCTATAGCTCTGACAAAAACATTAGATAGTACAGATATTGGTATTATAAAAGAAATTATTGGAAAGAAAAATTAAAAATTATGTTTTTAGTGAAATTTTAGTCCTGTTGCATTAAAAATAGCTATATTGGGGAATCATAAAGATTAAATTTTTCTAAAAATTCTAAAATATCTTATATTGAATTTTAAAATAATAAAATAGATTATTTTTAAAAATTTTTTTATAAATATGTGTGAAAATTTAGTTAATATGATAATAATACAAGAATATATTTATAGTCCATAAATCTACTATAATATTATGTCATTTATATCATTAATTTTTAAAAATCCTTTTCGAAATAAAAGCAGAGCTTTACTTGCTATTATTGGAATAGGGATAGGAATAGCTACAATCATCGCCCTTGGAGCCATAACAGCAGGTTTGACTCAAACTATAGATGATACTTTACATGCTGGAGGAGCTGATTTTTCAATACTTAGCAAAGAATCTGATGCTGTAGGTACTCCTTATGGTACTGCTACTTTAGATGAAGAATGGTTAGATAAAATCCAAAATATTAGTGGAGTGAAAAATGTAGAAGGAGTCTATATTGGAATGGTACCTCTAGAAAATAAACCTTATTCTATGCTAATAGGAATTGATCCTAAGAATGATTTTAACCTTAGTTCAATGACAATGACATTAACAAAGGGTAGAATGATTAAAGATGATTCAAAAGAAATATTAGCAGGTAAATTAACTTTAGAAGATTTAAATAAAAATGTAGGGGATGAAATAACTATAAAAGATCAAAAATTCACCATTGTAGGTGTTTTTGAATCTGGAGACCCCGGACAAGATAATGGGCTTTTAACTTCTATTAAAGATGTGCAAAAATTAGTTGATGACACTGGAAAAGTTAGTATCATTTCTGTATTTGTTGATAGTGGAGTAGATGTGAATTCTATAACAAAAAAAATAGATGAAAAGTATGGTGATGATATAACAACAGTTACATCTATAACAGATATTGAGATGGTAGCTGAATCATTAGATATGGTAAATGCTGCTTCATGGGGAATATCATTATTAGCAATTGTTATCGGAGGAATAGGTGTTATTAACACCATGATAATGTCTGTTTATGAGCGAACCAGAGAGATAGGTGTTTTAAAAGCTGTAGGATGGAAAAGAAGACGGATTCTTGGAATGATTCTTGGAGAATCAATTGTACTTACCATAACCGCAGGAGTTGTAGGTTCTATAATAGGAGTTGTAGGAATTCGGCTATTAGCTTCGGCAGGAATATTAGGTGAAATAACCCCTGTATTCACAATAGAACCATTTACCCAAGCATTTGGAGTAGCTATTATTGTTGGATTGATTGGAGGGTTTTATCCTGCATGGAGAGCTAGTAGACTTCCACCAACTGAAGCATTAAGATATGAATAGATATGATAGGAGGTGAATTTTTATGAATGATGAAAATATTGTAGAGATAAAAAACCTTGAAAAAAGCTATGAAAAAGGGCGCATAAAAGCTTTAAATGGAATAGATCTCGAAATAAAAAAAGGAGAATTCGTTTCAATAATCGGTCCATCAGGTTCAGGAAAATCAACACTACTCAACATGATAGGAGCACTAGATGTAGCCGACAGTGGAAATATAGAAGTAGCCGGCTATGACTTAAGTAAAAGTAAAAA
>JAITUQ010000008.1 GCA_031286225.1 Candidatus Methanorudis spinitermitis | reverse complement strand
TTTTTTTTTTTTTTTTTTTTTTTTTCTTTTTTTAAATATTTTTTTTTTTAGTTTCTTGTTTTTTTTGATTTTTCGTTTTAGTGTTTTTTTTTTTTGATTTTAATTTGAGTATTTAAATGGTGTTGTTTAGGATTTTTTATTGTTGTTTTTTTTTCACTATTATTTTGGTACTATTAAAATATGTTGGGTTGGTGAGGTCTATTTTTTTAGTTTAAGTGAATATTGCTTTTTGTTATAAGAAAAGGATATATTATTCTTTTTAACATAGTTTTTTGTGTAATACTTTTTCAAGTGTTTTTATTATAATTTTCATGAAAAAAAATGTTTGATGTGTTTTTGAGGTGATGGTTTTATGGTAGTTTTTGATCCTATGAATGATTTTTTGTTTTCAAAGTTTATGGGTAGTGAAGGTTGTGAGAAGATACTTTTGTCGTTTTTTAATAGTGTTTTTCAAGAAGTTGGAATTAAGGTTATGGAAAGTGTTGATATTGTTGATAATAAGTTTATATCTGCTGATATTAAGGGCAATAAGTCTTGTATTTTAGATTTACGTTCTGTAGATAGTTATCAGCGAAAAGTTAATATGGAGTTGCAGAACCGTGATAGTTATCATTTTGTTAAGCGTAGTATGTTGTATATTGCTCGTGAAATTTCAAGTTCTGCAAAAGAAGGGAATTTTAAAAGTTTAACTCCTCATGTATTGATTAATTTATTAAATTACAATTTTTGCAAAGGTTCAGCTTATAGTGCAAAATTTAATATAGTGGATATTAAAAATATAGATTGTGTATATTCTGATCTTATAACTATTGTCAATGTTGATATGGTGGCTTTTAGAAGATTAAAAAAAAATATAGATTTAAACAATCCTTTGCATAGATGGCTGATATTTTTTGATAAACAAAGACCTAAAAAGATTGTAAATAAGGTGATTTCAATGGATGATAATATTAAATTAGCTGAAAAGAAAATTAAAGAAGTTTTATCAGATGAACAAGCTCTACACGATTATTACATGAGAGAACTTGCAAAAATGGAATACATCAGCGACATGGAAACTTCAAAAGAAAAGGGTATGAAGAAAGGTAAAAAAGAAGAAAAGTTAGAAATAGCTAGTAAATTAAAAAGTAAAGGGATTTCTCTTGAAATAATAGCTGAAACCACCAACATTCCAATATCAAAATTAAAAAAACTATAAATAAATATCTTTAAAAATCTAATCTAAAATATATTATTGCATTGTTTTAAATTGTGGCTATTGTTCTTTATTTTACACTTTCTATAATTTTCTCAATAGCTATTTCAGGATTACTATCTTCATAAATTGATCTTCCTATGATTAATCCATTTGCATATTTTAAGGTGTCTTTTGCTTTTCCACCTTGGACTCCAACTCCTGGAGATATTATAAATGAATCATTCCCAACAATTTTTCGAATAGTAGCTAATCTATCTAATCTTGTTGAAGGAGCTACATAATTTTTAATACCCATAGCTACTCCCATTTCAGCTATCTTATAAGAAAATTTTTGTAAAAACATTTTAGCTCCTGGATGAGACATTTCTGTTAATAGAAAGATTTCTTTTTCATGTTCATTAGCTACTTTCAAACAAGATTCCACACTATCTTTTCCTACAAATCCATGGGTTATAATTCCATCAGCTCCTGCAACAAAACTTAAATTAGCTATTTTTGAATTTGTCTCTGGAATATCTGCTACTTTATAATCACATATTACTTGGAAATCAAAATTTTCTTTAAATACTTGTATTGTTTTCAATCCTTCAGCTAATGTTAATGGATAGCCAATTTTGATAGTGTTTATATATTTTGAAACTTTTTCAGCTACTGAGTATGCATCTAATAGATTCATTAAGTCCATTGCAAGAATTATATTGTTTTTAATCTCCATATTCTAGCTCCACAATACTTTTTATGTTTTTTTTTTTTTTTAATTGTTTTATAGCTATTAAATTTAATAAATTATAATAATTTTAATCACATTAATAGTTTATAATCATTAGATTATTATTAATTTTTTTTTAAAATTTTCTTTATTGTTTAAAGTATATTTGAAAATAATCATAATATTTATATATTTGGTTATAACATAATTAGTTTTATCAAATTTACTTTATAAGTTCTAAAGCTTATTTAATTATTGAAAGGGTTTAAGTGAAGATAATTAGATTAGAAATTGATTATATTCTATGAAATTAGCTAAACTAATGTTTTATAGGAATTATCTTTTCAGTTTAAAATAGCTATTTCTAATCTACTACTAACTAATTTTGGTGAGCTAATGAATATTATAGAAGCGAGAAATATAACTTATTTATATCCTGACGGCACTAAAGCCCTAAATAATATTAATTTTACAGTTAAAAAAGGAAACATGGTTTCATTATTGGGTAATAATGGGGCTGGTAAATCTACACTATTTTTACATTTTAATGGAATTTTCCAACCATCTTCAGGTGAGATATTAGTTGAGGGTAAAACATTAAAATATGATAAAAAAAGTTTACTTGAAGTTCGCCAAAAAATTGGAATAGTTTTTCAAAATCCTGATGATCAGTTATTTGCTCCTACTGTTGAAGAAGATGTAGCTTTTGGACCATTAAACATAGGATTAACTCAAGAAGAGACAAAAAAAAGAGTTATAACTGCTTTAAAAAGAGTGGGAATGGAAGGGTATGAGAAAAAACCTCCTCATCATTTAAGTGGTGGTCAAAAAAAGAGAGTAGCTATTGCTGGAATATTAGCTATGAATCCTGAAATAATGGTTTTAGACGAGCCTACATCTGGATTAGACCCTAAAGGAGCTTCAAATATACTAAAATTATTATATGAACTAAATAATGAAGGAATGACTATAATAATCTCCACACACGATGTTGATCTTGTACCACTATACTCAAATTGTGTACACATTATAAAAGAAGGGAATATTATAAAAGAAGGAGCTCCTCATGAAGTTTTTGATGATGTTGAAACCATAAGAAAAGCTGATTTAAGACTTCCAAGGATAGCTCACTTAATTGAAATTCTAGAAAAGGAAGATAATATTAAAATAGCTGACTCCTATCCCCTAACGATTGGTCAAGCTCGAAAAAATTTAACAGATTACATGAATGATAATATTTGAAAAATAGATAAGTGTTTCTCCATTGATTAATAGCTATTTTTTATAAAATACAATTGCTTTTTTTATTTTTTTGACTAATATCTATTTATATTTTGTTTGCTTTTTTCTTAATATTCATATATAAATTTGATTTTAATTAAAAATAGCTATTTTTTCATTGATTCTAATTAAAACATTTAATAAATATTTATAATTTTTTTAAATATTTTTTTTTTATTTTAAATTTTTATAAATATTTTTATAAATATTTTTTTAATTATTTTAAATTTTTTTAAATAATATTTAAAAAAATCATTGGTTTTATGATAAATTTTATTAACAATATCTAAAATACTTATATTATAGAATTTTAATTTATTAATTAGCTATTTATTGGTGAATGAATGAAAATTGGAATTTGTGATACAACATTTGCTCGGTTTGATATGGGTGCTGTAGCTATTGATGAGCTTGAAAAAAATGCAACGGATTTAAATATTGTAAAAGTCACAGTTCCAGGAATAAAAGATTTACCTGTAGCTTCTAAAAAATTAATTGAAGAAGAAAATTGTACAATTGTTCTGGCTCTTGGAATGCCTGGACCAATGGAAAAAGACAAAATGTGTGCCCATGAAGCATCTACTGGTCTTATTCAAGCTCAATTAATGACAAATACTCATATTTTAGAAGTTTTCATCCATGAAGATGAAGAAGAAAATGATTCTTTACTAAAAAAATTAGCTGAAAATAGAACTAGAGAACATGCTCAAAATTTAATTAAAATGATTTTTAAACCAAAACAACTAGAAAAAGAAGCTGGAATGGGAATGCGCGAAGGTAAAGAAGATGCTGGACCATTATAAATTAATTAATTGTTAAATTGTTAAAAATGTGCTGTTTTTTTTATTAATTTTTCATTTGGATTTGTTTTTAAAAGAATGGGGTTTGTTTTCAATATTAATTTTTATAAAATTAATTGTAAAAAATGGAATGTTTTTAAATATTTTGATAGTATGTTAAGTATTGAAAGAGAAACAACCGAAAATGATGATTTTGATAGAATAATTGATACTGATCTAGAATCAACTGATAAACAATTTGAAATTGAAGATTTAGAAGATAAAAAAGGAATTTTTTTAATTATACCTGCATATAATGAAGAAAAGACTGTTGGAGAAATATTAGAGCATGTTTCAAAATTAAATTATAAAATTGTCCTTGTAGATGATGGATCAAAAGATAATACATATAAAATAGCTAAAAAATCTCGAGATAAATATCCTGAGAATATTTTTATATATAGGCATATATTAAATAGAGGCTTAGGAGCTGCTTTAAAGACAGGAATGAACTGTGCTTTAAAACATAATGCAAAATTTGTTGTTACTTTTGATGCAGATGGTCAACATGATGTGGAAGACATAGCTAAGGTTTGCAAGCCATTAATAGATGGAGAAGCTGAAGTTGTAATTGGTGCTAGGCCTTTTGAAGATATGCCAAAGTCTAAAAGTTTTGCAAATAATGTAATGAATTTTTTGACCTTAATTTTTTATAAAACTAGAGTTAAAGATTCGCAATCTGGCTTACGTGCTTTTAAAGCAGACGTAATTTCTGATTTAAATATTGTTTCTCAAGGATATGGTGTTTCTTCTGAATTTATTAGAGAAATTAGAAAAAATAGCCTTAAACTTGAAGAAGTCACAATTACCACAATTTATACTCCTGAAACTCAAGCAAAAGGTACAAATATTTTTGTAGGGATTAAAATTTTATTAAAAATGATATTTGACATTATTAAATAGAATGATTATTTTTTAAAATTTAGAAAGTCAAAGACTTTTTATCATTCTAAAATTGAAGATTTTAGAAAGTTTAGAAAATCCAAAGGATTTTCTAACAATGCAAAATCGAAGATTTTGCAAAGCTTAGAATTGCCAATTTAGAATTAATTAATCATTATGACTAATTATTATAAGAAATATTAAGAGGTGATATTATTTTTGGAGACAATTTGATGTTATATCAAATATTAGTAGCTTTTATAGCTATTGTAGTTGTTTTATTAGTATTTAATATGTATCATAAGAGAAAAACATCTTTACACACTTTTATACTTTGGACTATATTATGGTTATTATTAGCTATATTTGCAATTGTCCCTGAATCAATTACATTTTTAGCAAACTTCATTGGTCTTAATAGAGGTTTGGACTTAATATTAATTTTTGGATTAATTTTTGTTTATTATTTAGTATTTCGCATTTATTTAAAAATTGAAAAAATCAATCAAGATATTACAAAAATTGTAAGGAAAATAGCTATGGAAAAAGAATTAGAATTTGAAGATGATTTAGATGATAAATGATTAGGATAAAATTAAAGGGATGAGAATATTTACAGTTTGTAGCTATTTTTTTATTTATTTGCAATTTGTAACTATTTTTTTTATTTACAGTTTGTAGCTATTTTTTTATTTAAAAAAATCATCCAGTTATTTTCACTAAAAAAGTTAATATAAACTTTTTAACTAAAAATAAACTTTTTTTTTTAAAATTAATGAATAATACAAGTTTGAATGGGGAGATTATATAAATGTTGTATTTTCGAGGATGTACAACAAAAAAAAAGTTAGAAAATATTTTTAATTCAACAGAAAAGCTATTGAAAATAGCTAATGTTGATTATGAAATATTGGATGATGAAAATTGCTGTGGATCAATCTTACTGCGAATTGGTAATGATGAAGAAGCTAAAAAACTCATAAAAAATAATATAGCTACTTTTAAGAATGAAAAAATTTTAGTATCCTGTGCAGGGTGCTATATGACATTTAAAGAAGATTATAAAAAATTATTTAATGTTAATTTAGATGTTTTACATAGTTCCCAATTATTTAAGAAATTAATAGATGAAAATAAACTCAATATTAATGCATCAGATATAAATGTCACATACCATGATCCATGCCATTTAACTAGGCATAGCTATGAATTGGATGCTCCAAGAGAACTTATTAAATCAATAGCTAATTTAAAAGAAATGGAAAATAATAGAGAAAATTCAAAATGTTGTGGTGCAGGTGGAGGAGTAAAATCTGCATTTCCAGATATAGCTAAATCAATAGCTAAGTCTAGATTAAAAGAAGTTGAAGATACTAAATGTGAAACCGTAATAACAACTTGTCCTTTTTGTAAATTAAATTTAGATGAAAACTCTTCCTTGGAGGTTTTAGATTTATCTGAATTTATTTTAAAAAATTTAGTATAAAAAAATAATTATTTAAATTTAAAGTAATTTTTGGAAATTTCATCATAAAAATTTAAAATTTTTAAAATTATTTTTTTTAAAATTTAATTGATTTTTAATGAAAAAATCACGAAATTTAAAAATTAAAATATTTTTTTATTTATAGTGGAAAAGATTATTTTTGGAAAAAATTTAATTTTTTTAATTTTAATTAAAATGAATATTTTTTAATATAAAGAATTAAAATTTATTTAATATTAAACTAGAGTATAAATATATAATTATATTAATAAATATTTATAATATATAATTTTAAAGATTAAATAAAAGAATATTATGTATTAAGAAATTATGAGTAATTTTACCAAAAATTTGGTGCTTCACTATAATTAAAACATAAAAAATGAATTTTTTCAAAAACTTAATTATTATAGGATTTATAATGAAAATATAATTAGATAATAGGGATGATTAAGATTGAAGGATAAAGAGTTAAAAACCATGAGAAAATCATTTCAAACCCTATTTAATAGAAGAAAACAACTTTTAAATAATCCTGAAATTAAAAAACTCCAAGAAAAAGTCTTAAATATTAGAAAAAATTCTATTGAAAATAAAGAAGAACTTCTTAAAATAGCTACAGAAAATTTTAAAAATAATGATATTGATTATTATTTTGCAAAAGATGATAATGAAGCTAATAAGATTATCTTTAAAATAATTAGTGAAGAAAATAATAAAACCATTGATTCTGTTAATAAAACAAGAAATGAAAGTGATAATTCCGAAAATAACATTAGAGTAGCTAAATCTAAATCAAATACTCTTGGAGAAATAGCTACTTCTAAATTTTTAAAGTCTAAAAATATTGAAGTTATTGAAACAGATTTAGGAGATCGTATTTTACAACTTAAAGAATATGACAATAAACCTATTCATCCTACAGGTCCTGCATCACATTTAAATGTTCGCCAAATTGTTGAAATTATAAACAACACTTTAAAAGTAAATATTGAACCTAATCCTAAAGCTATTATGGAAACTGTGAAATTTGATGTTTTAAAAAAATTAGCTAATTGTGAAATTGGAATTACTGGAGCTAATGCTATTACAAGTAATGAAGGATCAATACTTCTGCTTCACAATGAAGGAAACATATCCTTATTATCTCTCATGAAAACTCATATAATAGTAGCTGGAATAGATAAAATCATTCCAAACTTAGAAGATGCAATGTCTCTTGCTAAATTAGAATCAACTTATGCTACAGGGAATTTAACAACATCTTATATGAATATAATCTCAGGACCATCGAAAACTGCAGATATTGAAAAAAAACTACTTAAAAATATGTATGGTGCTCGTAAAATCGTGGTTATACTATTAGATAATGGAAGGTCTCGAGCTACTCCTGAATGTTTAATGTGTATTGGATGTGGAAGCTGTATATTATCTTGTCCTGTTTACAATGTAGTTGGAAATGAATTTGGATTTAACAACTACCTTGGAGGAAGAGGAGTAGCTATGGCAAGTTTTATTGAAGATAATGAAATGAGTTTCAAATCAGGACTTTTCATGTGTACATTATGTGGTCTTTGCACTATTAATTGTCCAGTAGCTATGCCTACAAAGGAAATGATTGAAAAAATCCGGTCAGATTCTCAAAAACAAGGATTTTATCCAAAGTCACATAAAAATATTAAAGATAATATCCAAAAAAAAGGATCTCCTTATGATTAGATTTATCTGAAAATCTTCTTATTTATCTTCTATTTAATTTTTATAAATTATATTGAAAATTATGTTTTGATTGTATTTTAAAAAATTTTTAATCTCTTTTTTTTAAGATACTTTTTAATAACAATTATTAATCTAAAAGTTTTTATAATAATAGTTCCTAATTATATTAAATAATGATTTATCATTTTTTATAATAATAGTTCCTAACTATATTAAATATTGATTTATCATTTAACCATTATTATTACCCATAGTTTTTAAAAAAATTTGATTGTAATCATAGTTTATAAAAAAAGTAGGTTGTTTATAAAGTGGATTGTTTATTTTTTCTTTTTTAAAAATTAACTTTTATTAATTTCAAAAATGATTATTATGATATTTTCATGATTTTATTGGAGGAAATGGATTGCTTCTGTTAATAAGTCCTATAAATAATAATGAGGCACTTGAATCTATTGAAGGTGGTGCAGATATAGTTGATGTTAAAAATCCTAAAGAAGGGTCTCTCGGTGCTAATTTTCCATGGGTAATCAAAAATATTCGAGAAATAACTCCTGATAATATATTGGTTAGTGCTACTTTAGGAGATGTTCCTTATAAACCTGGAACTGTTTCGCTTGCGGCTTACGGTGCATTAAAGTCAGGTGCTGACTATATTAAAGTAGGATTGTATGGAACATCAAATTATAATGAAGCCTTAGAAGTAATGGAAAATGTGGTTAAAACTGTAAAGGATGAAAATCCAGAAAGCTATGTAGTTGCTTCTGGATATGCTGATGCTCATCGTGTTGGAGGAGTAGATCCTTGGGAAATTCCAAAAATAGCTAAGAGGTCAGGTTCAGATTTAGCTATGTTAGATACTGCAGTTAAAGATGGAAAAACTCTTTTTGATTATTTAAATATGGATGATTTAGAAAGATTTGTAGATGAAATTCATGGCTATGGCTTAAAATCTGCATTAGCTGGATCTGTTCAAAAAGAACAATTAAAACCTCTTTATGATATAGGTTGTGATGTTGTTGGTGTTAGAGGAGCTGCTTGTATTGGAGGAGATAGAAACTCTGGTAAAATTCATAAATCTGCAGTAGCTGAATTAAAAACTTTGTTGAATTCTTTTAAATAGCTATTTGTTTTAATTTGAATGAATTCTTTATTTTTTATTAATAATTTTTAGCTATTTATTTTACGTGATTAGATTTTTTATTTATTATTAAAATTAGAGATTAAAAATCATTAATTTTTTTTATATTAATTTATTTTTTGGTGGGAAAATTGTTTTCAAAAAAAATAAAAGAAGCTGAACTAGGATATACATATGACGACTTTTTACTTGTACCTAATGCTTCTTTTGTT
>JAITUQ010000024.1 GCA_031286225.1 Candidatus Methanorudis spinitermitis | reverse complement strand
AATCCAATCTCTTTTTAAAACTCATTTAACCTATTAACCTTTTTATACAATCCAATCTCTTTTTAAAACTCATTTAACCTATTAACCTTTTTATACAATCCAATCTCTTTTTAAAACTTATTTAACCTATTAACCTTTTTATACAATCCAATCTCTTTTTAAAACTTATTTAACCTATTAACCTTTTTATACAATCCAATTTCTTTTTAAAACTTATTTAACTTATTGTACTGAATAAAAATTAAATATTTTTTGTTTTTTTAATAATAACTTGATTAAAACAAGATATTTTATCATATTAATTAGGTAAAACTAGGAAAATTTGCTTTTTTAAAAATCAATGCACTATTTGAAAGAACAAAAATAGCTAAAAAATAGTTTAAATATTAAAAAAAATTTAATAGGAAATAGCTACAAAATAAAACTTTATGCTATATACTCATAATTTTTCTGATTTTTTTAAAAAAAATTATACAGATTTATGAAGTTATAAATATTAGATATTGATTGAAAATATATATAATACAAATAAATGAATATTTATAGTATATATGGTCATTGGTTAAATTAATACTATAATTCAGAAAAAAATATTTTATATTGAATAATAATAACAATTAAATGTGAAAAATTATGTTGGAGGTTTAAAGATGAATGTTTTGGTTGTTGGAACAGGTGCAAGAGAACATGCAATTTGTGAATCATTAAAGGATGATATAAAATTATTCTCTTATATGTCTAATAAAAATCCAGGAATTGCTAAAATAGCTAAATTTAAACAGGGAAACGAGGGAGAAGTTGAAAAAGTAGCTAAATATGCTAATGAAAACAATATTGATATGGCTGTTATCGGACCAGAAGGTCCTCTTGGAAAAGGAATAGTAGATGAGCTTGAAAAACATGGTATTAACTGTGTTGGTCCAAATATTGAAGCAGCTAAAATTGAAACCGATAAATCATTTATGAGAAAGCTATTTGAAGATCATAAAATTAAAGGTTCTCTAATATATAAAGTATTTGATAACTATGAAGACATTGTAGAATTTTTAGATGATTTTGATAAAGATGCTGTTGTAAAGCCTGTTGGTTTAACTGGTGGAAAAGGAGTTAAAATAGTTGGAGATCATTTAAAAGATAATTCAGAAGCAAAAAATTATGCAAAAGAAGTTATGGATAGGAAAATGGGTGGTTTCCCTCAAGTTATTATTGAAGAGAGACTTATTGGGGAAGAATTTACTGTGCAAGCTTTTTGTGATGGAGATAACCTTGCAGCTATGCCAATAGCTCAGGATCATCCTTGTGCTTTTGAAGGAGGCCGTGGTCCAATTACTGGAGGAATGGGATCTTACTCAGACAACAATGGAATACTTCCATTCCTATCTCAAGATGATTATGATGCATCAGTAGCTATTATGAAGGATACCATTACAGCTATTAAAAAAGAAGCATCCCCATATAAAGGAATCCTCTATGGTCAATTTATGCTTTGTGAAAATGGTCCAAAACTTATTGAATACAATGCCCGTTTTGGTGATCCAGAAGTTATGAATGTTCTCCCTATTATGAAAACAAAAATGATTGATGTTTGTGAAGCTATTGTTGATGGTAATCTTAAAAAAGTAAGATTTGAAGAGAAAGCTTCAGTTTGTAAATACCTTGTTCCTGATGGCTATCCTGAAACTAAATTTGCAAATTCTATAATTAAAGTGGATGAAGATAAAATCAATAGCTTAGGAGCTAAAGTTTTCTATGCAGCTGTTAATCAAAAAGATGATGGAATATATACCACAAGTTCACGAGCTTTAGGGATTGTAGGAATTGGAGAGTCAATAGCTGAAAGTGAAGCTATTGCTGAGGAAGCTTGCAAATATATTTCAGGAAACCTTTATCATAGAAAAGACATTGGAACAGCTAAGCTTATTCAAAAAAGAATACATCATATGAAAGATATTCGAGGATAAAAATTAAAATGGTTAAAGTGACAAGTATTGATTTATTAGAATGAAATCTAATAATTTTTTTTAATAATTTTTTTTAATAATTTTTTATTTTTAAAATTAAGGATTTATATTTAAATTTATTTTTAAAAATTAAAAGTTAATAAATTATTAAAATTTTTATTTACATATAATTTATTTTCAAAAACAAAAATTTAAATATTATTTAAATTCATTTTCAAAAACAGAAAATAATAAATAATTAAATTCTTATTTACATAAAATTTATTTTCAAAAACAAAAATTTAAATATTATTTAAATTCATTTTCAAAATTAAAGATTAATAAATAATTAAAATAATTTATTATAACTTATAAGTTATAACTTTAGGAAAAAAGGAAAATTATAGGAATAAACTTGTAAAATAAAAGGAAAATTTATAAGGACTTATCAACATTATTATTAATTTAGAACAAAATTAAGATCTATAAATTATAGGGCTTGAATATAATTTAAGGAGAAACATATTATGAAAAGCCTGTTGTCAGTTTGTGATGTGAAAAATGAGGTTAAAGAAATATTAGATTTAGCTAATGAATTTAAACATGGTTCGATTAAAAACAAGCCACTTGATGGTAAATCATTAGCTATGATTTTTCAAAAATCATCAACTCGTACAAGAGTATCCTTTGAAGTTGGAATGTATGAGTTAGGTGGAAATGCTCTATTTTTATCAGATAATGATCTACAAATGGGTAGAGGAGAGCCAATTTCAGATACCGCAAAAGTTTTAAGTAGATATGTTGATGGAATAATGATAAGAGCTACTGAACATAAGGACTTAGTTGAATTTGAAAAAATAGCTACTGTTCCTATAATAAATGGACTGAGTAACTTAGAACATCCATGTCAAACATTAGCTGATATGCAAACAGTCAAAGAACATAAAGGAGACTTTGATGGGAAATTTGTTTATGTAGGGGATGGAAACAATGTTTGTAACTCCCTCCTTCTTATATCAGCTTGTCTTGGAATGGACATAGCTGTTGCTTGTCCAAAAACGTACCAACCAAATGAAAAAATCATGAAAAAAGCTAAAACAATAGCTAAAGAATCTGACTCCAATGTGACTATAACAGATAATGTTGAACTAGCTGTAAAAGATGCAGATGTGGTGTATACAGATGTGTGGGTAAGCATGGGTAATGAGAAAGAACAAGGAAAACGAAAAAAAGCTCTTGGAAAATACCAAGTTAACTCAAAACTTATGAAATTAGCTTGTGATGATGCAATATTTATGCATTGTTTACCAGCTATACGTGGGGAAGAAGTAACAGCAGATGTTATTGATGGTGAAAATTCAGTAATAATTGATCAAGCTGAAAATCGATTACACAGTCAAAAATCTGTTCTATACCACCTTTTAAAATAAAAAGTTATTATTTATTATATTCTCTAATAAAAAGTTATTAGTAATTCTATTTCAAAATAAAAGTAATTTCAATTGTTTTCAATCTATTTTTCATTAAAAACATTTTTTTTATTATGATATTTTATTAAACTTCATTCATTACAATAATCTTTTTAACTTATTTTTTATTATTTTTTATTATTTTTTAAAATTAATATATAATTATTATAATTTTTTTAAAAAAAAATTAAAAAAATTTAATTAAAATTAAAAAAAAATAGCTATTAAACTATAATAGCTAAATCAATAGCTATTGATTTAATTTTACAATCATTTACTTATTTTCACATTAAAGTTAAAATTAATATCAATAATAATTATTTATTGGTTTTTTTCTATTTATTACTCAAATTACTTTATTTAACAGTGCACAACTTATTTTATTTTCTAAAATCTTTGAAGCTATTTTTATAATTAAAAATCTTTTATAATCAGTTTTAAATTTTTAAATTGATGTTCATGGTAATTTTTTCTATATTTGTAGAATAATAAAAAATTAAGCTAATATTATGAGAGTTAAAGATTATAAAGAGAATAATAATCTTTTTCAACATAATATATCTAAATATAAATGAAGTAAGATTAATAGTAATTAATTTATATATATATATTTTTTTATAATTAATAATCATATACAATTTTTTTTAAATAATTATTTTATATACAGATTAGATTAATCCAAAAACTTTATATGTAAAGTAGATAATATGAAATAATAATCATATGTAAAAAATATTATAGATAAATAATATTAATTAAAAATAATGTAAATGAATATTATTTAATATAATATAAAAAATATATATGATTATTAATTATGGGTTAAAGTAGGAGAAATGAGCTGATAATAGGTAATTTAGCGTCAAGTGGAAAAATGAATATTTTTAAAAAACATAGGCTTTTCCAAACTCTCCTATTAGTTTTAATCATAGCTACACCTTCTTTTTTATTTGTAGAAGAAGTTTATGCTAATGAAAGTAGTGAAGTTTTAAAATTAGTCAATAAAGAAAGAGCTGCTTATTCACTTCAACCATTAATAATGGATAAAGAATTAACAAAAGTAGCAGAAATTAGATGTGAAGAAATTAAAATTCTTTTTAGTCATACAAGACCAGATGGTACTCGCGGTTTAGATATTTCCCCTAAAGCAAATGGTGAAAACTTAGCAATTGGGCAAAAAACACCCAAAGAAGTTGTATCTGCTTGGATGAAATCTCCAAGCCACAGAAAACAGATACTAAATCCAAACTTTACAATTATAGGAATTAGTCACAAAAAAACAAATACTGAGTATAAAAACTATTGGGTACAGCTATTTGGAAAAGTAAAAACTAAGAAAGTTTATCTTGAAAAAGTAAGTGGTGTGAAAGTAGAAAGTAAAAAAAATCAGATAACTTTAAAGTGGAAAAAACAAAATCCAGCAATAGCTACAGGTTATGAAATATATACATACAATTCTAAAACTAAAAAACACAAATTATTAACAAAAATAACTAAATATAATACTAATTCTTTAATAATAAGTGGATTAAAAAGTTCAACAACATATAAATACCAAATAAGATCTTATAAGGTTTTTAATAAAAAAGTTTACTATGGATCTTCTTCAGCAATAACAGCAAAAACCAAATAAAAAAAATCATTGAAAGATTTATTGAATATTGAATCTTTAAAAATAAGAATATTATGAAGATAAATGTCATTAGCTAAAGAAAAAAATAAGGCAAAAAATCTTATAAAAACACTAACATAACTAAAGAAAAAAATAAAAGAAAACTCCTATTAATGGATACTATTAGCTGTTCTAAATGAATAGCTACATATTATTTCTTTTAATAGAAAAAAACAATTTGAAGATAAAATTTCTCAAATATATCTTTAAAAAATCTTATTTTTATTATAATAAAAAATATTAAAAAATATATTAAAAAATAATGTAAAAATCCTATTTCTCATTTATTTTAATTAAAAAAAAAATCCTATTTTTATAAATAAATACTAAAAAAATATCCTATTTTTATAAATAAATATTAAAAAAACTATTAAAAAAAATCCTATTTCTCATATAAATTTTATAAAAAATCTTATTTTTATTAATATATCTAAAATACCTAAAAATAATAAAAAATAAGTAAAATTATTAAAAAATTATTCTTTAAAAATAATGTAAAAATCCTATTTCTCATTTATTTTAATTAAAAAAAAATCTTATTTTTATTAAAATATTAAAAAAACTATTAAAAAAAGTCCTATTTCTCATATAAATTTTATAAAAAATCTTATTTTTATTAATATATCTAAAATATCTAAAAATAATAAAAAATAAGTAAAATTATTAAAAAATTATTCTTTAAAAATAAATTCTTATTGAAAACTTTATAAATATGAAATTTAATTTTTTATATTTCAATATTTTTTATTTGATTTATATCCAAGGTGTCTGATTATCGTGAAAATTTCAAGGATTTTTACACTTTGTTTTTCATGAAATTAAGTTTATTTATTTAGCATTGTTAAAAGTACAGTTTAATATTAAATAAATTATAATTT
>JAITUQ010000033.1 GCA_031286225.1 Candidatus Methanorudis spinitermitis | reverse complement strand
ATTATAATTTATTTAATATTAAACTGTACTTTTAACAATGCTAAATAAATAAACTTAATTTCATGAAAAACAAAGTGTAAAAATCCTTGAAATTTTCACGATAATCAGACACCTTGTTAATTAAAATAAATTTTAAAAACATTTTTTTTTAATAAATAATTTTTTTAATAATATAATTTTATAATAAAATAAATTTTATAAATAAATAAGATTATATTTTTGTCTAAATTTTTATATTATTAATGGTTTTAAATAATAATCCTTAGATAAATGGTGTTACAAGCTCATTATGCATTTTTTTAAGAATAGTTTCTTTTTTTGCAATCCCTAATCCAATATGCTTTTCGATTATATTAGCTACGTCATTTGAAAAACCATGATTAATAGCTAATTTTGACCCACAATAGTATGATTAATATCATTAGTTTTTGATTTTCAATATAATGTAAAAGTGAGCCTTTTTTAATTAGGTCTTTGTCCATATCAAAATTCCTTGATATCTCCATAGCTTTATTATAAACAGCTATGGAATGATTAATAATTCATTCAAGACATTTTCATTGCTTTAAAATTTTTATTACCATGAAAAACACATGATACTATCTATTAATTACAAAATTAATAATATACATGATTATTCCTTATAATAAATATTATAATTAATAATATTATTGTATCTTAGAAAAACAAGGATTTTTAAAATTGTTTTATAATTATGGAGAATAGAGTTAATCCTTAATAATTATAAAATAAATGTTGTGTTTTTAATATCGATTTGGAGATTATAGTTCTATAATCATTAAAAGTAAATGTGAAAAATAAAAGTTAATAAGTTTTAAGAATTTTAAAAAATAAAAGTGTTGGTGAAAAAAATCATGAACTTTTTTATTTTGCATTATTTGATTTAACTAATTCATAGGTTTCTTTACATGAGTCAATTTCTTCTTTTATTTTTTCTATTTTTTCTTTGTTATCTTTAAATTTGACTTCATCTCCACATTTTGGACATATAAAACCTTTATCAGCAGCTTCATCAAAATCAAATCTTGAATGACCTTCAGGACACTCGAAAAACATGTTGTTTTTTTCGAATTCAAGTAGCTTTTCTAAACTTTTTATCATATTTTTTGAATTGGACTCAATTTGGAATGAAACTTCATCTGAGTCAAATTCCCATGAATAAGTGAACCATTGGGTTTCAGGATCTTTACTTCGCTTATAGCTAGCTAATCCAGCATCATATAGCTTATACAATATTTTTCTAACAATATTCAATTTTATGCCAGTTTTTTCAGCTATTTCTTCGTCTTTATCCGTACCATTCAAAAGACACTTAACAATCTTCAAATTTTCTTCATCTTTTACAACATTATTTAGTAACTCTTGAACTAATGGATCATTTAACATGCAGTTTCCCTCAACAATTAACTCAAATTCATTGCAATGTTTTTAATAATAAGTATTCATTTAAAATTTATACATTACTGATTTCAAGTATTACTATTATTTTATTAGGATAAAAACAGTAAAAAATTAAATAATAGCACTATCATTATTTACTTATATATATATATATTTTTAAATGTATATAAAATTTTTGATTTTTAGTAATTTTTCTAAACAGTTAAAGATTTTATTTATGTAATGAAAATGAATATTTTTTATATTAAAAGTATATTTTTGTAATGAATTTATTTTAAAAGTACCTTATTTATGAAACTTTTTGAAACAATTTTTTAAGTCTTTTTTCTCACAATAACTGCAGGAGTGTGTATTATAGAATTTAAAGATTCAAAAGTAACATTTTTTTCATTTGTTTTTAAAATATCACTTACATTATAAATAGTTTCCATATTTCTTGTGTATGTTTTTTGATAATCTTCAGCTACATTAGCCATTTCCAAAGCCTTTTCAATGTCTATTTTACAAGAGCTTCCAAGTGGAGTTGAACCAACATTTTCAGAAAGTTGCCCTAAAATATAGGCAAAAATACCATAATTTGATTTTATTGGTTTAATAGCTACTGGCAACCCTGTAAAATACTTATTTCCTCTTTTATATGTTGCATCAGTATCAGCTATTAAAACATTAATGTTTTTTTTAGATTTATCTTTGATTTCATTTGCTATTTTTTTCGCTACTTTTTCAGGATTTTCTGGAAGTAAAGAGACTAAAGTCCCCGGAACATTACTTAAATCAATTCCAGCTTCTGAAGCTGGTTTTAAAGCGTGTTTCCATCCATATAATTGTAAAACAAGTTCTTTATGTCTTTCTGCTTCTTTGGGAAGTCTTCTTAAATTTTTTATGGTTCTTTTTTTAATCTGAAAGATTGGTCCAAGAAAATAGCCCCAAATGCATTTACTCCAAACAAAACTTAAGAATTTTGCTTTAATTGAAGGTTTAAAGCTCACTTCATCTATTAACCTTCCTTGTGAAATAGCTATTGGTGTTTCGGCTATTATTAAATAATCGTTATCGTTTGAAATAGCTATAGCGGGATTGATTATTGGGTCTAAACTTTCATTAGGCTTTATATAATTTGTTTCAATTGGAATAACAATATACTTCTCGGTTTCTATAAACTTATATTCTATTCCTTCTCGTGTTTTAGCTTTTTTGTAAAGTGAATTTTTATTTGAATCTTTAGCTAAGTGGGGTTTTAAATTTTTATCTTTCATAGAATCAAGAATCAATTTAATTGAATGAAATTAGTAATGATACAATTGATTGAAATTTAGGAATGAATTTAACAGTTTTTTTTTTAAACTTTTCCCAGAGTATCTCCTCTCAATCCTCTTCGAATGGTTTCAAGAGAGCTTATATCATTGGAAGATATATTTCCCAAATTAACATCCCTTCCAATTTTTAAAACAAGGTAAATCTGCTGATCTTTATTAGGAGCTTCCCAAATGATTTTATCATTAGGTAAATTTTCTAATAAATAGTTTACTTCTTTATCTTTGGCATTACCAGATTTATCAAAGATACCTATATTTTTCCCACCTTCTCTAGCTTCTATTATTACTTTACTAGAACCGGCTTTAATTTCATTTTTAATTAATTCAATTCTAGAATCTAAATCTATCTTTGAGTCTTCATTAGGATCTTTTTTGCCAACTTCTGAAATCACATGAAATCCTTTATCTTTTGCAGTAGCTATAAAATCTAATTTTTCCTCTGTTTTCATATTTGTCGAACCATCAGATATTTCAATAACTTCAAAACCCATTTCTGAAGCTTCTTTAAAATATTTTGAAACTTTATTTTGAGTGTAAGCTATTTCAAAAAGGGTTCCTCCAGGATAAGGACTTATATCAAATGACTTATACATTTTTATTTTATTCATAATAATATCTCTATCATGAATAATTATGGTTCCCCACCCAAATTTTAACAAATCTACATAATCTCCAGCTATTTCCATTAAACTTTTTGCTGCCTCATATCCTAATCCTTTATCTAGTGCCATAGTAAGTCCATTATTCCTTGGTTTTTCTGGTCTATTAGGAAGAAGAAAGTTAAATGATTTCATATGTTCACCTGTTTGGAATTGATTTTTTTTTAAGAAACTTTTTTAAAAAAATACAATATTTAAATATAATATCTAAACTTATATTCTAAAGATAAAATTATAATATTAAAATCATATTATTTATTTTAATATAGAAAAATTATTTTAATATAGAAAAAATAAATTAATATAGAAAATTAATATATTGTTTATTAGCTATATTTTTTTATCAAATATTAGTTGTATCGTTAAATTTAGATTATAAAATATTAATATTTAAAAATATAATTTATTTTATTAAACTATTAGATTTTCTTTAAAACCTTAATAAATAAAAATAAACATTTAAATCAATAATAAAGCTTTTAATAGAGGTAATTCACATGAAAAAAACAATTACTTATTTTGAAACTCCTGGAAAAGAAAATACTGAAGAATTAATTCAATTAATAAAGGAAAGACTTAAAGAATCCAATATAAAATATGTGGCTGTTGCCTCTGCCTCTGGTGAAACTGCTTTAAAATTGTCTAAAAAGTTAGATGGTGTTACTATTGTAAATACTACTCATCATGCAGGTTTTAAAGAAAAAAATAAATTAGACATTTCAGATGATATGAAAGTTAAACTTGAAAAAGAAGGAATTATTACATTTGTAGGATCTCATGCATTAAGTGGTGTTGGTAGAGGAATTTCTAATAAATTTGGTGGTGTTACACCAGTTGAAATTATAGCTGAAACAGTTAGAATGTTTTCGCAAGGTATTAAAGTTTGTGTTGAAATAACCATAATGTTAGCTGATGCAGGATTAATTCCTGTAGATGAAGAAATATTAGCTATTGGTGGGAGAGCTCATGGTATTGATTCTGCAGCTATAATAACTCCAGCTAATATGACAAATGTTTTTGATATACGAATTCATGAGATAATAGCTATGCCAAGACCTTAAATAAATTGAAATAATAGCTACTGGGTAAATAATAGTTATTTTTAATTTTTATTAGAAAGTAGCTTAATTTTTTCCTGAAATACTTAATGAGAATTTTTTAAAAAAATAATATTAATTAAAAATTCAACTGATTATAACATTAAATATTTTCAAATTTCGAACATCTCAATTCCAAGTAATAGTTTTCAATTTTATTTAAATTTTTTAATAGATTTAATTATTAAACAATTGAATATTTTTATAATTTATAACTTTAATTTAAGTATTTGAATTTAGGTATTTGACATAGATTTTATATGATATAAATTGATTTGTGCTGATTATAATCGTTGCATTTAAATATAACTTATTACATATCATTTAAACATATTTAATAATGTGGGGAAAGTAAGTGAAATTTATAGATGATGCGATAAAAGAATCTGAAAAGAGGATGGAAACTGAACATCCTGATAGAATATCTGTAGAACTTGATGATGAGTTAATAGAAACCATAAAAGGGAGCAGAGTAAAGATTTTTGTCGTTGGTATTGGTGGAGCTGGAAATAATACTGTAACAAGGCTCAATGATATTGGAATCGACCATGTATATTCAATAGCTGCTAATACTGATGCACAAGATTTATATTATTGTCAGGCTGATGAAAAAATACTTCTCGGTGAAAAAACTTGCAAAGGACTTGGTGCTGGTGGAGATCCAAGTATTGGTGAAGAATGTGCTGAAGAAAGTGAAGATGAGATTAAAGAAAAACTTGAAGGCGCAGACATGGTTTTTATAGCTTGTGGTCTTGGAGGAGGAACTGGTACAGGTGCTGCTCCAATAATTTCCAAGTTAGCTAGAAAAGCAGGTGCTTTGACTGTGGCTGTAGTTTCATTACCACTTGCTTCTGAAGGATTTCACAGAAGAGAAAATGCAGAAAAAGGATTAGAAAAACTTCAAGATAATGCAGATACAGTTATTGTAATTCCTAATGATAAACTATTAGAAGTAGCTCCTAATCTAACAATAAATAATTCATTTTTAGTCCTTGATGAAATTTTAGGTCGTGCAGTTAAAGGAATAACAGAGTTAATCACAAAACCAGGTTTAGTTAGCCTAGATTTTGCAGATGTTAGAAGTATTATGCAAGGATCTGGAATGGCTATGATTGGTATGGGTGAATCAGAATCTGGAGATAGAGCACTTGAATCAGTTCATGAAGCAATTAGTAGCCCTTTACTTGATTTGGATGTTTCTGATGCTAAAGCTGCATTAATTAATATATCTGGTAGCTCTGATTTAACATTATATGAATCTGAAAAAATTGTGCAAATTGTTGGTGATAAATTAGATCCAAAAGCTAATATCATTTGGGGAGTACAAATTGATGATGCTCTTCAAAATACTATAAGAACAACAATTATTGTTTCAGGGGTTAATTCTCACCATAGCTATATTGATGAAAGACATGAACCATTAGAACTTCGTGAAACAGATTCAGAAACAGTGAAAAATCCTTTAGAAGACCTTGTAGATGGTATATTCTAACTGCTTTCATTAGCTAGTATTATTTTTTTAGATAGTGAGAACTACCTAGAAAAAGCTTAATGATAGTCAAGTTAAGCTAATTATTGGATCTTAAATATTAGATAAAAAAATCATAGATTTATTTCATTAAGTACTCACATTTTTTAAGGTATAATAAATCTAAGAAATTAACTTGATTTTACTGTCAATCTCTTCTTATTAATGTTAAATATTAATAAAAATTTCTTATAGATATTGAACTTTATGAATTAAAGCAAAAGTTTATAAATTGATACTCATAATATTAATAATACTTTATGTTAATATTGTTATTGAATTAAATTGTAATATTATTTTTTTTATTAAAAGTAGGGATTTTCAATGAATGTTAAAGAATCTATTAATCGTTTTTTTAAACAATGTAAGAGAGTTCTTAGAGTATCTAAAAAACCTGATAGGGAAGAATACTTTAATTTTTCTAAAGTAACTGCTATAGGAATAGGTATAATTGGTGCAATAGGATTTGTTATTATTTTAATTTTTCAATTAGCAGGCATTTAAGATTACTAATCTATTCTTACTATTATTATTTATTTAAAAGTATGATTAAAGATTAATTATGCGATATTAAATTAGGTATATTAAAATTTAAGATTATTATCTTATTAATATTATTCAAATAGTTATATTCTTATTTTTAATGTTTTATATAATTTATATATACTTTACTTTGATGATTTCTATTTTATTCCATTAGCTAATACATATAATTATTTTTTTTTGAAAAACACATCTTAATTAAAAATATGTTTAATACATAATAATTATATTTATATAAAATACCTGAAATAATTTAAATTAATATTTTGAAAAGTTTAAATACTTGTAAAATAATAAATGAAATTAATATAAATTTAACATAAATTCAATAATTCTAATTTTGTTACATATTGTATTATATTTAGTATTTATATTCAAAATTATCAATTAAAGGTTAATTCGGCTAGTAATTAGTATATGAATTAATCTATAAACAAAAATGAAATTTTAATTTGTATAGGTGTATTTTAAAATGGAAGATAGTACAAATTCCATATATGCTCTTAAAACCTCAGCAGGTCAGGAGAGGAATGTGGCTAGAATGTTAGCTAGAAAGACAAAGAATAGTGGTCTGGAAATATTAGCAGTTCTTGTACCAGAATCCTTGAAAGGTTATATATTAGTTGAATCAGCAACTAAGATTGACATGCAAAATCCTGCACTCAAAATTCCTCATTTAAGAGGTATTGTTGAAGGAAATAGTAAAAGTAAAGATGGTTCATTCGTAACTTTTGAAGAAGTTGCAAAATTTCTAAATCCTGAGCCTATTATATCTTCTATAAAGAAAGGAAGTATTGTAGAACTTGTTTCTGGTCCTTTCAAAGGAGAAAGGGCAAAAGTAGTTCGTATTGATGAATCACGCGAAGATGTAGTTCTTGAATTAATTGAAGCTGCAGTTCCAATTCCTGTTACTGTTAAAGGTGATCAAATTAGAATAATACAAAAGGAGGCTGACTAATGGCTAAAGATACTGTTGAAATTCTCATAGAAGGCGGAAGTGCCACTCCAGGACCACCTCTTGGTCCAGCTATAGGTCCTTTCGGAATTAACATGATGCAAGTTGTTGAACAAATTAATAACAAAAGTGCTGACTTTAAAGGAATGAAAGTCCCTGTTAAAATTATCATTGATAGTGAAACTAAAGATTTTGAAATTGAAATTGGTACTCCTCCAACAACTGCTCTAATTATGGACGAACTTAAAATAGAAAAAGCTTCTCAAGACCCTGGTTTAGATAAAGTAGCTGATTTATCAGTAGAACAGACTTTAAAAATAGCTAGGATGAAGTTTGATTCCATTTTAGCTAATGATTATAAACATGGTGCTAAAGAAGTTATGGGTACTTGTGTTAGTATGGGAATTACTGTTGATGGTAAAGATCCAAGAGAAGCACAAAAAGCTGTTGATGCTGGAGAATATGATGATATACTTGTAGAATAAGTATCAACATATTTACATTGTAAATTATATTACTATCTTTAAAATTTTATTATTATAAAAATTTTTTATATTTACTATATTTTTTAAAAAGGAAATTTTTATTATTTATAACATTTAAAAGCTTTAAAAATTTAAAATAAATAGTTTATAATAAAAAAAACGAATAAGATCATGCATTATATATCTTGAATAAACATAATAAAAAGTAAAGAAGTGTTTTCATGGATAATCATGATGATGAAAAGTACAAGAGAGCTAAAAAAAGGTTAAAAGAGATTAAAGGATTTTATATTCATTTATTCGTTTATATAGTGATAAATATTTTTTTATTTATTATAAACACTGTATCAACACCAGGAGCTTGGTGGTTTTTATTCCCACTACTATTTTGGGGAATTGGTCTTCTTTTCCACTTTTTAAGAGTTTTTGTATTTGAAAACAAAATATTTGGAAAAGAATGGGAAGAAAAAAAGATAAAAGAATATATGGATGATGAAAATAGCTAATTTCATAAATTGATTATATGTATATGATGTTACATTGATGTAATTGATACATTCAAATTCATACAATTGACTAAATCAATATTTGTGCCATTTAATTATGTTTAAATTACTAAAATAATAATTAAATTAATAAATTTAAATTACTTAGCTAATAAATTTAAATTAAAATGCTTAATTGATTTTCAGTTGATCATGAAACCAGATAAATATCCATTAATGGACTTTTTAGAGTTCATGGAGGATTTACATGACACAAGAGATATTGGAAGCGGTGAAGGAGGCAAAAGAACAGTCTAAGCCGAGAAACTTCACACAATCTATTGATATTATAATGAATATCAAGGATTTGGATGTCAAAAAACCAGAAAATCGGTTTGATGAGGAAGTTACTCTCCCCAATGGTCGTGGTAAAGAGATTAAAATAGCATTTATCGCAGATGGGGAATTAGCAGTTCAAGCTAAAAATGCTGGCATAGATCTTGTTGTAACTAAAGAAAGGTTAGAAGAACTTGGAAAAGATAGGAAAGAAGCTAAAAAAATAGCTAATTCTATTGATTTCTTTGTAGCTCAAGCTGATATGATGCCACTTGTTGGTAGATTCTTAGGACCAGTGTTAGGTCCAAGGAAAAAAATGCCTAAACCAGTACCTGCTAGTGCTAAAGCAGAACCAATAATCGAAAGATTAAAAAGTACTGTTAAGATAGGTGTTAAAGACCAAGCAAGTATTCAAACTTTAGTTGGAACTCAAGATATGTCTGATGAAGAAATAACTGAGAATATTGAAGCTGTTCTTGCAATCTTAGATCGTAATTTAGAAAAAGGAAGAAATCAAATCAAATCCATGTTTATTAAAACAACAATGGGTTCAGTAGTGAGGATGATTTAATGGCTCACGTTGCTGAATGGAAAAAAGAAGAGGTTAAAGAACTTAAAGGTATGATAGATTCTCATGAAGTAGTGGGTATTGTTAATTTATTGAACATACCTGCAAAACAACTTCAGAAAATGAGACAATCTTTAAAAGATAAAGCTACTATAAGGATGTCTAAAAAGAATCTAATGAATTTAGCCTTTGAAGATTGTAATATTAAGAAAGAAAATATTTTTGATCTTTCTGAATACATGGAAGGACAACCAGCTATAGTTTTTACTAATATGAACCCTTTTAAGTTGTTCAAAATATTAGAAGGTAGTAAAACCTCAGCTCCAGCTAAAGCAGGTAATATAGCTACAGAGGACATTATTGTCCCTGAAGGAGATACTGGCTTTGAACCAGGTCCATTACTTGGTGAATTACAGCAAGTTGGAATACCTGCAAAAATTGACAAAGGAAAAATTGTAGTTACTAATGATCACATTCTTGTTAAAGCTGGAGAAGAAGTTTCTAAAAATGTAGCTAGTATGCTAACAAGATTGGATATAAATCCAATGGAGGTAGGAATTGATTTAACAGCTGTTTATGAGGATAAAACTGTTTATACTTCTGATTTACTAACTATTGATGAAGAAAAAACATTTTCAGACTTCCAAAGTGCTTTTACTCAAGCATTCAACTTGTCTGTTAATGTATGTTTACCTACTAAAGAAACTATTGTGACTATTATCCAAAATGCTAAATTTAAATCCTTTAACTTAGCTATGAATGCATCCATACTTAATAGTGAAACAACAGAACCTCTAATAGCACTTGCAAATGCTAAAATGTTAGGATTGGCTTCTGTAATACAAGGTGTAAATGGTGCAATTGATGAAGAGCTAATTGAAAAATTATCTGATGTTCCAGTAGCTACTGAAACTGTATCTTCACAGCAGAAAGAAGATAATAAGGAAGATAAAAAAGAAGATAAAGAAGAGGAAGAAGAAGAGGATAATAGTGAAGAAGAAGCAGCTGCAGGTTTAGGTGCTCTCTTTGGATGATGTTTCTAAGCAATAATTTAATATTTAAAATTTTTAATTTAGTTAAGCAATTAAATCATTTTTTAAAAACTCAAATAAACTTATAATAATGTGGAATTAATAATTTAAGGTGAAAACATGGAATATATATATGCAGCAATGATTTTACACAGTGCAGATAAAGATATTAACGAAGGAAATATTAAGAGTATAATTGAAGCAGCAGGAATTACTGCGGATGATGGGAGAATTAAAGCATTAGTAGCAGCTTTAGAAGAAGTTGATATTGAAGAAGCCATGGAAACAACAGCTATGGCTGCAGCTCCTGTAGCATCTGCTGGTGCATCTGCTGGTGCAACATCTTCAGCTACTGAGGTGGTAGCAGAAGTAGAAGAAGAGGAGGAAGAGGAAGAAGAAGATGATGAAGCAGCTGAAGAAGAAGCTGCAGCAGGATTAGGTGCTTTATTCGGATAAGTACTTTTTCTTATCTTTTTTCTTTTTTAATTTACTTTTTTTTAAAATTTATTTGATTAATTTTTATTTTTCTGTTTTGTTTTTTTTATTGTATTTTGTTTTGTTTTTTTTAATTTTTAATTAATATTTCATATAACTATTTTTTTTTAAATTTTATTTTTAATAAATAATCTTATTAATATAAATAAATAAATAATCTTATTATTAACTATTAACTTAATTAAGGTAATTTAATTATTAATATTTTAATAAATCTATATTTAATTTAATTAATTTTAATATAATCACTAATTATTCTACTTTAAAACTTTTACAAATTGATAACATGAGCGAAATATTTAAAGAATTAGGGTTTAGGAAGCAAAAGTGTGAAACATGTGGGAATGAGTTTTTTTCTATTCTAAAGCGAACTACATGTGGGGATGCTCCTTGTGATGAATATGAATTTATTGGAAATCCTGCATGTGATAATAGCTATGATTTATTTGAGATTCAGAAAACTTTCATAGATTTCTTTAAAGACAATGATCATACTCCAATAGCTCGCTATCCAGTTTTAGCTAAAAGGTGGAGAGATGATGTTTTTTTAGTTGGAGCTTCAATTTATGATTTTCAACCATGGATAACTTCAGGTTTAGTTGAACCTCCAGCTAATCCACTAACAATAGCTCAACCATCAATCCGCCTAAATGATGTAGATAATGTTGGAAGAACAGGAAGACACATGACTTGCTTTACAATGGGAGCTCATCATGCTTTTAACAAACCAGGAAATGAAATTTATTGGAAAGATCAAACTGTTAAGCTATGTCATGATTTTATAGTTAGTATTGGAATTAATCCAGAAGAGATTACATTTATTGAGTCATGGTGGGAAGGTGGAGGAAATGCTGGACCATGCTATGAGGTTTGTGTTCGAGGAGTAGAATTAGCTACACTTGTTTTCATGCAGTATAAAATTTTAGCTAATGGAGAAAAGGAAGAGATTCCTCTTAAAACAGTAGATACAGGTTATGGTTTAGAAAGATTTGCTTGGATTTCTCAAGGAACTCCAACAGCTTATGATGCTTGTTTTGCTCCAATAATAAACAAGCTAAAGGAAATAACTCACATTGATGTAAATGAAAATATTTTGGCTGAAAATGCTCAAATAGCTGGAATGATGGATATTGAAACATTTGCAGATATTAAATCACTACGTAGGAAGGTAGCTAATAAATTAAATATATCAATAGATGAACTTCTCACATCAGCTGAACCAATGGAAGCTATATATATTATTGCTGATCATACACGATGTTTAGCATTTATGTTAGCTGATGGAATTATTCCTTCTAATGTTAAAGAAGGTTATCTTGCAAGATTAGTTTTACGAAGAACCATACGTTTTATGAAAGAGTTAAAAATGAAAGAATCTCTTAGGAGCATTATGGAGATTCAACTTGACTTTTTGTCAAATTTTTATCCAGAAATTAAAGATTCTTCAAATCATATTATGAATATTATCACAATAGAAGAAGAACGTTATGTTAAAACTCTTGATAAAGGTAATAGAATTGTTAAAAGAAGCATTAAAAATCTTAAAAAACAAAATAAAGATTCAATGCCTGTGGAAACATTGATTGATCTTTATGATGCTCATGGAATGCCTCCAGAATCAGTTAAGCAAATAGCTGCTGAAAACAATTTTTCTGTAAACATTCCAGATAATTTTTTTACTTTAATAGCTGAATCCCACTCAGAAGATATAAAAAATCAAGAAACAGAATTATACCTAGATTATCCTCCAACCAAGCTTATATTTTATGAAAATTTTAAGCAAAAAGAATTTAAAGCTAATATTATATGTTTTGAAAAATTAAAAGATAACTTTTATTTAATATTAGATAGAACTGCTTTTTACCCTGAAGGAGGAGGTCAACCTTCAGATATAGGTACTATTACTATTGAATTTAAAGATAAAAAGATGAATTTAGAAGTTATACATGCTGAAAAAATTAATGATGTTGTTTTACATAAGATTAATATTAATGAAAATCAAGCATTAGATTTTGAAAATGATTTGAAGATTACAAATAATTCAGAGATTAAGCTTACAGGGAAGATTAATTGGAATAGGAGAATTGCTTTAGCTAGACATCATACTTCTACCCATTTAATAATAGCTGGAGCTAAAAAAGTTCTTGGCAATCATATTTGGCAGGCAGGAGCTCAAAAAGGATTAAAACGCTCTCGCATTGATTTATCTCATTACAAACGTATTACTCAAGAAGAAATCAACAAAATCGAGAAAATAGCTAATAATTATGTTATGGAAAACCTTGAGGTAAAGACGGAATTTATGAATAGGGATAAAGCTGAAAAGTCCTATGGATTTAACCTTTATCAAGGAGGAGTTGTTCCTGGTTCCATTATTAGAGTAGTTAAAATTTCTCCACCTGATCCTATTGAGGGGTTTGATGATAATGTTAATGATATTAGTTCTTTTGATAATTTAAACGATATTATTGATGGTTTTGATAATCAAAACGATGTTATTAATGGTTCAAATGATAATGGTGATGTTATTAACTGTTTTGATAGATATGTCGATGTTCAAGCATGCGCTGGAACCCATGTATTAAATACTGGAGATATTGGTTTAATTAAAATAAATAAAACTGAAAGAGTCCAAGATGGTGTTGAAAGAATTGATTTTTCAGCAGGTACTGCAGCTATTGAATCAATGCAAAGGAATAATCAATATCTTCGAGAAAGTAGCGATATTTTTAAAGTTACACCAAATCAACTTCCTAAAACTTGTGATAGGTTCTTTCGTGAATGGAAAGCTTATAAAAATGAGATAGATAGATTAAAATCCGAAATAGCTAATCTGAAAATAAATAGCTTAGAAAATGATCTTCTTGAAATTAATGGATTAAAAGTATTGAAACAAGTTTTAGATGGAGACATTAAAGAACTTCAAAAAATAGCTACTGATTTTACGGACAATGGAAAAGCAGACCTAGTCTTTCTTGGAAACAATGATGGAAAAATTGTAGCTGCTGCATCAAAATTTGCTATTGACCTAGATGTGAAAGTCAATGAGATAATTAAAGAATCTGCTTATGTTCTCGGTGGAGGTGGAGGTGGTCATCTTACACTTGCCCAAGGAGCAGGGTCAAAAAAAGATAAAATTTATGAAGCACTTTCTACAGCTATTGAACTTTTAAAAGAATCTTTATAATCTATGATATTTTATATAATTATCGCAACAACTTTATTTTTCAAATAAAAATTCAAATAATATTCTGCAAAAAATTATTAAATTTATATTAGCTTTTATTAAATTAATTATTAAAATAATAACTATTACTATTTTAATAAGGAAAATAAGAATATTTATTAATTTAATATAAAAAAATATGAATATGATTAAATTATATATGAAGATAATTATGATAACATTAAAAAACTTAAAAAACTTAAAAAACTTAAAAAACTAAAAATTATTAAATTATTTGATTATTAAAATCACTAGAATTATTTATGGGAATGTTATGAAATCTTTAATAGGGATATTATGAAATCAAAAACAATAGCTGAAATCAATGAAAAAATAGCTAATGAAGAAGCTAATGTTTTCACATCACAAGAATTGAAAGAACTTATTAGGGAAGATAATACTCCTAATTTTGATGAAGTAGATGTTGTAACATGTGGAACTTGTGGAATCATGTCAGGAACAGCAGCTATTTTTCATCTTGATGTATTTGAACCAGGTCTTTTTAAAAAAGCTAAAAACATTTATTTAAATGGAGTTCCAGGATTTGTAGGGCCATGTCCTAATGAATGGTTAGGTTCTGTTGATACAATTGTTTATGGTACAAGCCATAGTGTTAAAGATCATAGCTATGGTGGAGGATTTTTATTTAAAGATATTATTGATGGAAAAGATATAGAAATTGAACTAGAGTCAATTGATGGTGAAAAATACTCATCAACAATTACTATTGAAAATATTCCAACAGCCCAGATGATTGGAACACGTATGGCATTTAAAAACTATACCTCTTTTGTCAATCCTTCAAAAGACCCGGTTTCTTCAATTTTTAATGGAATAGCTATGGAAGGAAATTTCGAATCATTTTCATTTTCAGGTTGTGGAGAGATAAATCCACTGGAAAATGATCCAGATCAAAATACAGTAGTTCCAGGTTCTAATATTCTTCTTAATGGTTCAAAAGGTGTTATTTTAGGAAATGGAACAAGAAGTAGTGACGTGAAGCCTAATTTCATGTTAACTGCTGATATGCACCAAATGGAACCTGAATTTCTCGGAGGTTTTAAAACACCAGAAGGTCCTGAAATTTTTAGCTCAGTAGCTATTCCTATTCCAGTTTTAAATGAAAAAATTTTAAAACAGCTAATGATCTTAAATCACAAGATTCCTCTTCCAATAGCTGATATTCGAGGAAGACACTTACAATTATCTGAAACTACTTATGAAAAAGTTTGGAATAACTTTGATGAGCGACCAATATTTCATGAAGATAAATGTATCAAGTGTTCAAGTTGTTTAGTAGAAGAAAGGTGTCCAACTATTGCCTTTACTACAACTTTTGATGAAACTAGTAAACAAGATAAAAATTTAGATACTGAAAAATGCTTTGGTTGTGGACTGTGTAAGTATTCTTGTTTAGGTGGAGTATTTGAAATGAATACAGGATCAATAGCCATTGATATTGATGATATTGTTCATGATGTTCCAATAGCTTGTAGACAGTCTGATATAAAAAGAGCTAAAAGTTTGACAAACAAATTAAAAAATATGATTGAAAAAAAAGAATTTAAACTATAATTTACTTTCATAGATTATTAATAAATTTTTATATTCTAATTAACAAATTTTTAGATTACATTATAAAGATTAATTTTGGGAAAAATATTGATATATTGATTAACTATAGGTTTATCATGAAAATTATTATTATTTAAAAAATAATTATATAATAATTGTTTATATTAAGAAACAATACTTGTTGATAAATATTTTAAAAAATTATTAGACAATACAATAAGAATAAAAAATCTTAAAAATGCAAGAAATTTAGTCTTGATCATAATTATATATTAAATACGATTGCAGTAATCAATTATCTAAAATAATAATAAAGTTTAGTAGATAAAATGACGACTAATCTTAAAAATAAAATAGAAGCTAATGACACGAACATGAATGATCTATTAAAGGGTCAAAAATTCTTAATTGATTATTTCCAAAGAGAATATCGTTGGGAAAACAAACAAATGGCTCAATTAATTGAAGATTTGACATATACTTTTTTAAAGGATTATAAAGATGGCGATGAACCTTACGAAGTTGAAAATTATCAAAATTATTATTTAGGACCTATTGTTCTTAGTCAAATTGAAGGAAAATTATCCATCATTGATGGTCAACAAAGAATAACCTCTATTACTCTGCTATTAATATTTTTAAATCATTTACAAAATGAAGCTGAAAGAAAAGTTAATATTAGTGAATTAATTTTTTCTGAAAAGTTTGGTGAAAAATCGTTTAACCTATCTGATGAGATACGAGAAGATTGTTTAAATGATTTATTTAAAAAAGGATTATACATTATTAAAGATAATGATGACGAAACAGTGAAAAATATGGTTAATCGTTATCAAGACATTCATGATTCTTTTCCTGAAGAAATAAATAATAAAATACTTCCTTTTTTCATTGACTGGTTAATATATAAAGTTGTGATTGTGAAAATCACTGCTCACTCTGATGAAAATGCTTACACAATATTTGAAACTATGAATGATAGGGGTCTTAATTTAACACCTACAGAAATGTTAAAAGGTTATGTTTTATCAAAAATAAAAGACAAAGAAAAAAGATTAAAATTAAATAATCTTTGGAAGAAACAAATTCAACTATTAAATGAATATAAGAAAAATGAAGATTTGCCTTTTTTTCAAGCATGGTTTAGAGGAAAATATGCTGAGTCTATAAGGGAAGGTAAAGCTGGTGCAGAAGATAAAGATTATGAATTAGTGGGGTCACGTTTACACCAATGGTTTAAAGACAATCATGAAAATATATTTAACTTAAAAAGTCCTGATGATTTTTTTAATTTTTTTAATGATAGATTTCCCTTTTTTGTAAAAACATATTTAATGATTAAGGATAAAATGGTAAATTTTGATTCAAATATGCCTCATTTAAATTATATTAACAAGTGGGGAATTGCAGAATCATTACAAGATCCTTTATTATTAGCATCACTAATTTACACTGATGATAAAGAAACAGTGATGAGAAAAATTGATTTAGTGGCTCGTTATATTGAAACATTCACTGTTAGACGATCAGTTAACTTTAAAAGATTTCCACATGCTTCAATAAAGTACACTATGTTTAAAAAACGAACACTTTTAATAAGAGACAATGATTTAGAAGAATTATCTAAAAATTTAAAGAATGAAATCAATAACATGGATGAAAAATGGGAAGGAATGAATAGTTTTCGATTACATGGGCAAAACAAGAGTTTTGTCAAACACTTACTTTCAAGAGTTTCTAGTTATGTCGATAATTTGATTGGAAGAGATACTAATTATATGAGTTATTATCGCCCAAAAGGAAAACAATTTGAAATAGAACATATTTGGGCAAATAAGTTCGAAGATCATAGGGATGAATTTAATCAGATGAGTGATTTTGAGGAATGGAGAAATTATATCGGTGCGTTGTTATTAGTTCCTTCTGGTTTTAATCAATCATTAGGTAGCGATAATTATGAAATTAAGCTTAAACATTATTTGAAACAGAATGCTTATGCTCAATCACTTAATGAAGAATTCTATAAGAAAAATCCCAATGAAAAGAATTTAATTGATAAGTTCAAATTTAAACCTCATAATCATTTTAAAAAAGAAGATATTATAGATAGACAAAATCTTTTAAAAAGAATTTGTAAAGATTTATGGAGTATTGATTATTTTGACAAATGATTACATAAATCAATTAGATTATTTTTTTATTTAAGAGTTTATTTCAATTGAATGTATTTAATTTTATTATTTAGAGGAATTAAATGGAACATAGTTTAATAATAGCTAGATATGGCGAAATTGGTCTTAAAAGCCCAAGAGTTAGAAGTAGATTTGAGAGAAAATTGTCTTCTAATATAAAAACATCATTTAATTGTGAAATTGATATAAACCAAGCAAGAATATTCATATTTCCAGAAAACTTTGATGAAGCAATAGCTAAATTAGCTAAAATATTTGGAATAGTTTCCTTCTCACCAGCTATTTCTACACATAGTAATTATGAAGATATTGAAAAAACATTAAATAACTATGTTGACGAGCTTATAGAAGAAGGATTAATAGATAGTAATACAAAATTTGCAATTAGGTGTCGTAGAGTTGGAAAACATGACTTTTCATCTCAAGAATTAGCTGCTTTTGCAGGTAGTGTAGTGGTTAAAAAACTTGGATGTCCTGTTGATTTAAGTAATCCTCAACTTGAAATATTTCTTGAAGTTAGAGAGGATGAAGCATATATTTTTCATGAAAAAATTAAAGGTCCTGGAGGACTACCTCTTGGAACACAAGGGAAACTAATTTCACTTATTTCGAGTGGAATTGATTCTCCAGTAGCTACATATCTCATGATGAAGAGAGGTTGTGAAATAATTGCTCTTCACTTTGATAATGAACCATTTACAAAGCCTAAATCAAGAGAAAACTTTGAACTTATAGTAGATAAACTTAAAAGCTACTCATCAGGAGTATCATTCAAGACTAAAATTGTTAAATATGGAGATTATCTTCAAAAATCCAAGGAGGATGCTCCAGAAAAGATGACTTGTATTCTTTGTAAATCAGGAATGTATAAAATAGCTGAATTATTAGCTATAGATATGAAAGCATTAGGAGTAGTCGATGGAAGTAGTGTAGGTCAAGTAGCTTCTCAAACACTTCCAAATATTTTAGCTACACGTGAAAATATTTCTGTTCCAATTTTAAGTCCTCTTATTGGAATGGATAAGGTTGAAATAGAAAAAATAGCTAAAGAAATCGGAACTTTTGATATTTCCAAAATAAATGATGGAGGGTGTTCTGCAGTTCCAAGGTATCCTGAAACAAAAGCAGATGTTAGCCGAGTTAAAGTAGCTAAAGAGGATATGGATTATGGTATGGAAATTAAAAAAGCTTTTAATACAATAAAATAGGGAAATTTATACAATAAATAGGTATATTTTGTTTATTGTTTAATTTTAAATTTAGTGATTGTGTTATTTAATTTTTTAAAACATTTATTATAATATTGCATATATTTTTAGCCCCCTATTTTTTTGAAGTTTTTTGGAGCTTTATTTTTGGTTGGTTTTATTGTTTTTCAAGTTATTTGTTTTTTCATTTTAAAAATACTTTTGTATTTTTGGTGAAAA
>JAITUQ010000019.1 GCA_031286225.1 Candidatus Methanorudis spinitermitis | reverse complement strand
CAAGTGTATCAAGTGTAATGAATTCATATAAATTCTAATTAAATCAAATAAAACTTCCATAATCCTAATTCAATTTTTGGAAAAAAATTCAAAAAACTCCACACTTTTTGACAGACTCTGTTTATATAAATAAAAATTAAAAAAATAATATAACTTTATTAATAAATGGCTATTATTAAAATTAAAGTAAAAATAATAAAGTAATATTTTAATAATTTGCTGTTATTACTTATTTAGTCAGCTGATAACTAATAATGGATTAAATAGCTATTAACAATTAAAAAGGTAATTAGGAACTTATAGCTAATTAGGAACAAGCTCTACTATTTTTGAACAAATAACCATGGAGGTTCCTTCACCTTCGGTCCACATAACTATTTTTACAGGGACATCCCCTGTATTTGTTACTTTAATCCCAGAACTTGGATTGAAACCATAACGAACAGCTTCAAAATCCCAATTCATACCTACGGGGAGTGGAAAATTCTGATTCAATACAGCTGCTCTTAAAGCTCTTGCAGGAGGACAAACTCCATGTGAAGCTCCACCACCTGGTGCTTTTGGATCTCTAGAGGTAGTAAAAATAACTATATTTTTTCCAGAAGATGTTGATCCTGGAGGAATAATTGTGTTATTCCATGCATTAACAAATTGTTTTGCGTTATGAGCTCTATTAGCATCATTGTATTCAGGATAAGAACCTAAATAGCTATAAAAACTTTCGCTAGATTTTTCTTTATAATCATACATATGAACTAGTATTGGAGTATTAAGTGGATAAAGGGTAAGATAATTATAAATTTCTTCTCCAAAAAAATACTTAACTTCAGTTGGAGAAAGAGAATTCCTTCCATCACTAAAATTAGATAGTCCATACTCAATTGCTAGCTTATCTCCTACATCAGCTTTTTTATACCAATTTAATATATCATCTGATGGTATAAACTCATGAGGGACTGTATTATTATTAATATTATCTCCTGAAATTGATTTAATCGTTTTATTATTTTCAACAACAGATAATCCATTTTCAGTTTTCACGGCATAAGTGTAAGGTACTGAAGTTCCCCATAAAAAGTTTTTAGGAAATTTAACTGAAATTTTTCCATTTTCAACAACCAACACACCTGGTCCATTTAAACCAGTAGCTATTCCAGAATCAGAGATTCCTTCTTCAGTAATTTCGGAAATTGGTACATTTACTGTTCCTGTTGAAACAGATAAAAACAATCCTAAAATATCTATTTGTCCTATATCATCAATAAGATAAGCTAAATTAGTTGCAGTAGGGTATCTTTGAATATTTGAATCTTCAATTACATCAGTACCATTTAAAATTGTAGTTCCAATTTTTTGCTTAGCTACATTAACAATATTTTCATCTAATTTATCATTAACAGTAATAGCTGAAAATGGTGCTATCAATAGAATAATAATTAGCAGACCTATAAATATTTTAAAAGATTTTTTTTCCCAATATTTTTTAATAATTTTCCATACCTCCATAATTAATTTATTAATTTATTAATTTTAATAATAATTAAATAACTATGAAAAGATTTTATTTTATTTTTTCTTAATAAATTTAATTTTAATAAACTTATTTTTTTCTATTTTAATTAAAAATAAGTTAAATTATTTAAATAATTTTATCTTTGTGTTTTTAATTATTTTTATTACTTTTTTTTTTATCTTAATTTTTTATTATTTTAGAAAAAAAGAATAAAATATCAGTTTAATATTTCTTTGGAGAATTTAACTCCTCCTTCTCCAATTATCAAAATAATATCTTCATTATTAGCTATTTTCAATCCAAGTTCAATACCTTCTTTCACTTGTTGCAGGTTTGCTCCTAATGTACCTTGTTTTTTACCATTTGAACTAGATTCAATGTGTTTTACTTCTGTATTTATATATTTTGAAAATTTAAAAGCTGAATTTGAAACAGGAATTACAATATCTCCATAATTTAAAAGATGAGCTATTTTTAAATCTCCATCTTCACCACTTTCTGAAGATATTGTATTAATGATTATTAATTTTTGCAAATCACTTTTAGATGATAAAGCTGTTTCAATAATGGATTGGACACCAGCAGGATTATGAGCATAATCTAAAATTATTTTTGGAAAATCATTTAAAACTTCCCCTCTTCCAGAAACTCCCTTAAATGAATTTATCCCTTTGATTATATAATCAAATTTGATTCCAAATAACCATGCCCCTGCAGCTGCAGCTAAAGAATTATATATATCAGCTATTCCACCATTATTTAAAATTACTTCACCTTCCTTTTCAGCTATTTTCAATATATATTTTATATGATTAATATTATCACTTTTATATTGGTTATTGAAACCAACATCATTATTTATATTGTCTACATTTCCATTATTTGTAGAATCATTGTTATTATTACAATTATTATTTATATGGCTATTATGACTATATAAATTTATATCAACTGCTTCAATAACAAGTTTAGGATTTTTAAAACCACAATCACAATGATAATTACCTAAATGACCTAAATAATGCTTTGAATAGTTTAATTTTTTATCACAAACTGGGCAGTGTCTAATATCATTTAAATCATGTATAAATCTATAATTTAAAAGATTAGAGTTTAAATTTTTATTTGAGTTATTGTTTGAAAAAAACATATTTTCAGAATTTATACCAAAATATATTATATCTTTGCCTTCTTTTGATTTTCCAAAATAGCTAACTAATGGATCATCTCCATTTAATATTAAATTATTGGCAATATCAACAATTTCTTTTTTACATTCGATATATTCTGTAAAACTCCCATTAGCTAAATGATCTTTTGAAATGTTTGTTATTAATGCTGTATCTACATTTGAATTAATAGCTGAAATTTTAATTTCATTTTTCTTTCCAAATGTTCCAATTTCAACAACAGCTACATCTCCATCTAATCTAGATTGTAAACAAGGAATAAATTCAGTATTTCCTTGAATATTTAGGTAATGTTCTCCAATATTTAATTTTGACTCTTTAAATATATTTTTCAAAATCTCTGTAGTGGTAGTTTTTCCATTTGTCCCAGTAATGCCAAAAACAAGTTTTTCAGGTTTAAAATATCTTAAAATTTCATTAACTCCAAATATTGGAACATTATTAATGGATTTAAGACTTTCTATTAACTTTTTATTATTCATCAAACTAGGAGCTAAGAAGAAGGATGAAGCTTCTTTTAATAATTTCTCATCATGCCCTCCTAAATCAAGCTTTATATTTTCCTTTTCAAAGATATCTTTTAATGGAGTATTATCTACTGAATCTGAAATTGCCACATCATTTACATAATTTTTAAGTACTCGAGCCATTAAGCTTCCGACAGTTCCACATCCTCCAATAACAACTATTTTTCCTGATATAGATTTGTAAAATTTAATAGCTTCTGTAATATCATTTTTCACATTATTATATGCATTAACAACACCAGGACCAATATGTAATATTGTGTCATTACTACTGGCTATTTTTAAAGCTTTTAAAATAGATTCAGAAACATTTTCTGTAAGGTAGCTTTCAGTATCTCCTAAACCTTTTAAAACTTCAAGTGATGCATTTGGGTCTAAAACTTCTGTTGTTTCATTTTTACAGCTTGAAATAACTACATTAGCTGATTTAGATAATGTTTCACCAATTTGGTATTTATTTCTTGAAGTTAAAGTATCAGGATTATCTAAACTCACAATCAAACGTCCAGGTACATCTAATCCTCTAAATAATTTTTCCATACTTTCTGGATTATGAGCAGCATCCATAAATACATTTATATTATTTATTGTATCAATTTTTTCAAATCTACCTTTAACCCCTTTAAATTTGGATATTTTATCTATTACTTCATCTAGTTCAATTCCTAGTATTAAAGAGATTAAAACTGTAGCTAAAGTATTTTCAACATTAACCATTCCAGGAACATTTATTTCAATTTCTTTTTCAAAAGAATCTATAAATTTCCTTTTAAAATTACCACATTCGCAATTAACCTTATTACAATTTTCACATACGAGTGTTGGTATTTTTTTTGAAGAAATTGTAAATTTGGAACCATTAATTCCATTTAGGTCAATATTTTTAGCTATTAAATCTAATTCAACATTATCATTATAATAAACTTTATTTTCAAATACTATCTTTTGAGGGTTAGCTAGACCATAAACAATATAGTCGGATTGAAAAGTATTTAATCTAGAGCTTATGATTGGATCATCCCCATTAACAATCATTAAACCATTTTTTTTTACCAAAGTATCAATAGCTATGTTTCTTTCAATGTATTCTTCAAATGATTTAAATTCATCCATATGGTCGGGGGTTAAATTTGTTAAAACACCAGCATCTAATTCCATTCCTTCAGCCATTCTTATGGTTCCATGAGGTAATTCAAATATAGCTAAATCTTTTCCACTTGTAGAATTTTTGTTTTCAAGTTCACCTTTAACAATCATCTCAACTAAACCTTCAATAACCAAAGAATCCTGAAGTGATGAAAAAGTTAGTGTGTTGAATAACCCTTCAAGTGTAAAATTAATCATATTAGTGGTTGTAGTTTTACCATCTGTTCCAGATACTCCAAACATAGGTATATTAATTAATGAGTTTAAAATAGCTCCTATATCTTTTGTTTCAATAATATTCAATTTGTTTTCATTAGCTAAAAACTTTATTTCTTGAATAAAGTCACTTGTTTTTGGAATGTTAGGAGATATAAAAACATAGTCAATTTCATTTAGAATATTATAGTCATGATTTCCAAGTTCAAAAGTTATATCTCTTTTTTTCAATAAATCAATCTTATTTTGAGCTTTTTTAGATAATTTCCTCAATGGTTTTATATCTGTAACATATACTTTATTATTTAAAAAGTTTAAAAGATTAGCTACAGGTCTTCCTGCATTTCCTGCACCAACAACAAGTATTTTTTTATTTTTAATCACTATATCTGCCTATAAAATTAATCTTTAAAATGTTGAATTAAATGATAATTTAAATAAACATTTTATAATAATATTTTTAATTATAATATTATTTTTAATAATAATTTTATAAATATATTTAAACAATAATAAAAATCATCTTTTATAGATAAATTTATATTAAATATTTTTATATTGATTTTGTTGATATAATTATTTATAAACTATGATTTTATTAATATCTATTTAAATAATTTAATTTAATAAAAAATAATTTTTTATAGAAAGATTACTGAATTGATTAAATGATGATTATTGAAATTAACAACAGGATTTAGCTAGTAATTCTAACCTATTTTGAATATCAATAATAATATCTTGACCATTACCTCCAATGAGAATTGCTTCCTCATGAGAGTACTCAGCAATAAATCCAATTATTTCATCTATATCATTAGCTATTTCTATTTTTCCAGTATAGTTTATTTCTTCTAATCTTTCAATAGCTAAATCAATAGTATCCTCTAAACCTGGAAAGAGCACTATAACTTCTGGCTTGGTTTTTGAAATTTCATTAAGAATATCAAAACGATGTTTTTGTGAAGCTTGTGGTGTTCCAGTAAATACAGCATAAAATCTTTTTTCATTGATTATAGATTTAATTGCATCTGAATTATCTGTTTTTCCAACATATATATCTGAATTGTTTAATTTAAATTTTTTTAATCTTCCTTCAATAGCTTCAAAACTTTTTAGCGTGTCATTAATAATTTTTTCATCAATGTTTAAATATTTAGCTATTGACTTAGCTAATCCAGCATTTAGTCTATTAAATTCTCCAACCATGCTAATTTCATCTTTAAAATTGGAAAAGCAAATAAGTTGTTTAGCTACTTTTTTAAATTCCTCAATACTTTTTTCGTTTTCATATATTATAATATCTTTTTTTTCAAAAAAATTTACTAAGGAACGTTTATAATTATTTATTGTGCCATGAACGTTTATATGATCGTTTCCAATATTTGTAAGTCCTAATAAATCAAAATTAAAACAATATTTACAAAAATCTAAGGTCATATCACATACTTCAACAATAATAAAATCAAAATTCTCTTTTTCAGCTTTAAGGAGAATTTCACAGTAGCCTTGAAATCCTCCTCCTGCATTACCACCAATAAGAACTTTCTTGTCTGCGTTTTCTAATATTTCTTTTAACATAATAGAACTAGTTGTTTTTCCATTAGTTCCAGTAATTCCTATGGTAAAAATTTCTTTGTGTTTTTTTAATACATCGCATATAAACTTTCCAGTTTTTTGAATTTCACTAGCTATTTTTGTGTTCCAAAGACTGGGACTTAATAAAATTGCATCACAGCTTTTAATTAGGTCTTTATCTATATATCCTAAATCTATAGATATTTTATCAGTTTTAATAGAAATTTTATCCTGATCTGTGTAGATTGTAGCATCTGCAATAGAGATTTCTAATTCTTCTAAATCTATGTCTGTACTTGAATCACTTGCATAAATATCCCAACCATTTTCAATTAAAGATTTAAAAGCTTTTTTCCCTTCTACTCCTAATCCTACAATCCCCGCTCTCATTATATTCACGACTCACATAAAAAATAGAGATTATGAGAGTGTCCGATAATTCATATTTTAATTTTTATATGTAATGAAATATATGGAAAACTCCATATCATACATAATAATGTATTGTTTCTTTAAGATTTTTGAAATGAAACATATTTATTGGACACTCTCATTATCATTTAAATTATTATTTTTATAATTTTAATTATATTTTAATTTTTATTATTATCAATTATCAATAAATGGAACTAATTTTATTAAATTATCTTATTAAAATTGTTTATTTTTATTATTAATATAATTTGTATAATATTTATGATTATTTATAATGTTTTGAAAAAATAAAATAACTAATTATTGATATTTTAAGTTATATATTGTTTTAAAATTTTTCCTCTCTAAAAAATATTCTGAGAATATTTATTCTCAATGATGATACATATTTCATAATTGTAATATTTATTTCTTAAAAATATTATTTATTTCATGATTATGATGTCATTTTCTCAATGAGGATATATATTTCATAATTGTAATGTTTATTCTCATTTAAATAGGTTTTTTATGAAAATAGTGGATAAAAGCTAAAATTTTGATAAATCATTGTATATAAAAATATTTTTATTTTCAAAATTATTTTTAATATAATTTTTTTTTTTAAATAATTATAATAATGATTTAATTATAAATTAGTATATAGGATTGAAGTTCACAAGATGAAATATAATTATGGTTAATTTATAGTACAAAACATTATTTTTGGTAAAAATTCAATATTTTGAATTTTGACTAAGAGGAATATTTTTTAAAATAAGCGGTAAAATTTTATTGAATATTATAATAAACTATAAATATATATCAATATTAATAAATACTTATGTTTTTTAATTTAAAAAATAAATAAAATAATCTTATCCATTGAAAAATTATAAACAATTTTACCAAAAATTTGGTGCTATACTATACAGGTAATACTTATGTTTGAAGAAGAAAAAGATGATAAAATTTATAATCTTTTAATAAGTAACGGAATTGATGAAAATAATGAATACATTGAATTTGTGGAAAAGTTATATTCAAAAAGTGATTTTTTATGGAAAGAATCAGTTGCTGGTCTTTATTCAAGTTTATCAGAAAATTTTTTTAGTAAGATTGATGTAATCATAATTTTATCTGGTTTATATAATAAAAATAAGGAAGATATTGATAATATTATAGAAGCAGCTATTAAATATAAAAGGCCAATTGTAATTGTAAAACCTCATGGATTGGAAGATATACCTGAAAATCTTGAAAAAATAGGTACAGCTATTGTTGGCTGGAATGTAAATTGTATTATTGATACTTTGAAAGAATCTGCTCAAACTTATTCATTCTAAATATCTAAATTAGCCATTAAAACAATTTCAATACTTTACAATAGGATTATCTTTATTATTTTTAAGAAAAAGCTTTTACTTTAGTATTTAATATTATTTTTAGTAATATGTTACTTTGAAATTAATCCATTCTAATGGATATCTTTTTTCTTTTATAACTTTTGTTAAAGTTGTTTTTCCATTTCCACTATAAGTTATGGTTTTTGTTGTTTCATCAAACATATTATTATACCATACATTAATTGTTTTGATTTTGTATTTTTGGTTAGTTGTTTTAATTTGGAATTTTTGATGGGTGATGTCGCCATATCCTTGTCCTTTGCTTAAATCATATCCTTTTACGCGTAATGTTATAATAGATTTTTTCCCTATAAATTTATAATAGTGTAGACTTTTGGCTTTTCCCTTATAGAAAGTTGGTCTTTCATTTTTAATTTTACTTTTGGTCTTATAGTTTATTGTCATTGAAGTTAAGTCACAATTTTTAGGAGCTATAATAGCCAAAGATATTTTATTTTTACCATTATAAGTCTTGGAAAAATGGTTTTTAGTTTCATACCCATAATATTTACAGTTTACAGATTCTATTTTAAATTTATTTTGATAGGCTTTTTTAATTTTAATCTTATAATAAAGACTTATAATATTGTAGTTTCCATCATTATTCTCTACTTCATCAATGGTGACTATTTTTTCATAATAAGTTTCAGTTCTTTTAGAAGAATTATAAGATTCTATTTTTTCACTTGATGCAAAGATTGTTCCTGTTGTCATAGAGGTTATTATCAATAAAAACAAGGATATTATCATGATTTTTTTAATATTCATTTGAAACTCCTCTTATAATTATATTATTTATCATTCTTATTAATAAACATTCAGAAATTATTACAATTTATTGTTTTTTTATACATTCCTTGTTATTAAATTTCTATTTTATTAATCCAAGTGCTGCACTTTCAAAATTTTACCTATATAACAAGGTGTCTGTTTTATGTGAAAAAATAGAGGGAGTGTTGTGCTTATTTAATATGTTTAGAAGCAATGTTGTATTGATTTTCTAAAAGTACAAATGATTTCAGCTATGATTTTCATAATTCTGTGTTAAAATCAATGAAACCAGATGGAAATGGTTTTTTACAAGCCAATCATCAATTTTTTAAAAATCAATTGCAAAATTTTTGAATTTTGATTTGAATGATTTTTTACAAAGTAAATTTTTAGCTAATTTTAGCTATTAATTTTTTATTATTATCAAAATCAAATACTTAATCTTCGGAACTCTAACTTTAAAAGATATAAAAATTGTATTTTTATAAAACAAACGCATAATGACCTTCAAACATAGCTAATAACACATTACACAATTTCAATTTTTTCCAATTAACAGACACATTGCTATATAATGTTCTATTGAAAAAAAATTCAATGAGAAACATATTTCATAATTAAGAAGCATATATTACACTAAATATTTTCTCAAGATAAATTGCTCTGATTTACTAGTTATTGCTTATTATTTTTTTGGTGGAATGGGTTGTTATTAGTGATAAATTTAGAATAAGCTTTTTTTCTTAGGAAAAACTCAATAACTGAGATTCGGATGAATAATTTCAATTCCTTCATCCTTTAAAACATCGAATGATTCAACATGTTCGGTATGGATAGGGTATAATTTTTCTGGATTAATTTCCTTAATCATGTTTAAAATTTCTTCACCACTTCCATGACCTGAAACATGCATTTTATGCATAGGAAGAAGATTGAAGTGTCTTAACCAATTAGTAACACGCTTTAAATCAATCTCCATTTCTTCATTAAAAGGTTCAGTTAATGAATGAATATATAGTCCATTTTTTGGTTTGATATCAATTAACTCCTTAAGTTCAAAAAAATCACATCTGAAAATATAGTTATTTGGGATTTCTTTTAAATCTTTGTAGGTGATTACATTGTATTTTTCTAAAAATTCTCTTTCCCATATTTCATAATCTTTTAGAACTTCTTCATCATTAGAATCTAAGATTTTCCAGCTACCATCAAAAGAAACATAGTGTTCACCAGAAATCAAACCTTGTTTTTTACGAGGAAAGTAAATACAAATTGATGAATCTTTTAAATTAGGATAATTATTTTCTATACTTTTCTCAGAATCTAATAGTTCTAACATATGTGCTTGTTTAGAATTTATAGCTAAAATCCTATCTGTGTTTTTCGCAACATTATAAAAAGTAATTAACCTATCAAGGTCTCTAATTGGATAATTAACAATAGCTAATCCATCATGGTTTTTGATTAGATTAGTAGCTTCAATTTCAATATCTTTTTCAGTTTTTTTACTATTTTCATTAATTCTTGTTCCTTCACAAAGCATTATAGTAGGGTTGAATTTTTGAGATTTTTTTACAAAAATATCACTATATTTTTTATTTCTTCCATGAAAACGAATATCTCCAGTATAAACAATAGTTTCATTATCATTTTCTAAAAAATAGGCAGAAGATCCTGGTAATGAATGATCAACAGGAATTGAAGTGATTTTAAACCCATTAATTTCGATTGGAGAGTAAGAGTCTAAAGTTACAATATTTCTTTTAACTATAGAATCTTTACCAATGAGTTTTTTGTATCCTTCGCCTCTAGCTTTAGGAACATAATGAAAGCTTTTTTTAAGATTTAATATTTCTGCAAATGAACCTTTGCCAGTTTCTTCTAAAACTTTTAATATTATTTCTGATTCTTTTCTCATGAAAATTGGAATATCTTCCCTTAAATGATGAATATATGACGAGTGGTCCATATGTGCATGAGATAAGAGGACTCCATCCACACTTGGGTTTTCAGGACTATTTATTCCGCAATGTTTTAAATAGTCTTCCCGGTATATTCCTTTAATTTTAGGTAATAAACCAAGTTCTACAAAGTCTATTATTCCATTAAGTTTTCGTGGTTGCAGAAATTCTGAAAAATAGTTTCCTGCTTTTGAAAAACTCATACCAAAATCTAAAAACAACGAGGAATCTTTTGATGAATTAGAAGAATCATTATTATTTACTAATATTTTGTTTCCACCAATTTCGCTTACTCCACCATAGAAATTTAATTTCATTATATCTCCATATTAATTAAATCAAAACTTTTAAAAATTAATCTACATTATAATATATTTAAATGAAATAATTAAATATTATTATAATTAATTTTGTGAAAATGATTAATTTACTAATATTTAGAAATTGCTTTCTCAGTTGAGAGAATTGGTTTCAAATTATAATAAACTATTAAATTTATATTTTAAGGTGACTTTTTAATGAATCCTGACTTAATAGCTAAAATAGCTCAAATATCTTCAATACTTGAAGTTAGTGGGTATCCTAAACCTGGAAATGTTCATAGAACTCGTGATTTTCATGATATGGTGTTTGAAGATTTTTTAATTAGTGGAATAGTTATTGGTGATACAATAAGAAGTGCAGCTACTCATGGATTAGAAATTAATAATTCTATTTCTTTTAAAGAAGCTAACATAGGGAAATATATTCTTCAAGCTGTTAAAGAAACTGATAAATGGGTAACTAATAACACTAATCTTGGAATTATAATGTTAATTACTCCAATAGCTATGTCCGCAGCTATTAGCTATAATTTGGATCAATTGAAAGAAAATATACATAATTTGATATTTTTCTCAACAGTTATTGACACAGTAGCTCTTTATGAAGCTATTTCCATAGCTGATGCAGGAGGAATGGGAGAACAAGAGGATTTTGATGTTAAATCAAATGATTCAATTCAAGAACTTATTGAAAATAACTTAAATATTTTTGATGTTTTAAATATTTCTTCATCTTGGGATAGTTTAGCTATGGAATTAACAAATAAGATGCCTGTTACTTTTGATATTGGTTATCCAACCTTTTCAAAATTAAAAAAAGAATCTTCTATTAATATAGCTACAATAATTACTTTTTTAACAATTTTATCTCAAGTTCCAGACACTTTAATTTCAAGGAAATATGGAGAAGAAAAGGCAAAAGAAGTTTCTTCTTTAGCTATGGATGTTTTGAGATTACAGGATTTTGATGATGACATGAATGATTTTAATAAAAAACTATCTGAATTTGATGACTATCTATTTGAAAATAAATTAAATCCAGGAACCACTGCTGATTTAACAGCTTCTTCTATAATGGTTAGCTATTTAGCTGATTATTTTTAAGCATGTATAATTCATATCTAACATTACAACTATTAATCAGAGGTAATTTCATGAATCTTCTATTAAAACTTGAGGAAAAAAAAGATTATGCACTTGTTGAAGACTTAACAAGGGAAGCTTTTTGGAATGTCCATGTTCCTGGCTGTAGCGAACATTTACTCATTCATAATTTAAGAAATAAAAAAGAATTCCTAAAAAACCTAGATTTTCTTGCTATTTATAAAGATAATCATAATCAAATTGTGGGAAATATTGTATATTGTGAAACAAAAATAAAGGATTCAAATAAGGAATATACTGTATTAACTTTTGGTCCATTAAGTGTAATCCCTAAATATCAAAATTATGGTATTGGAACTAAATTAATAAACCATACAGTAAAATTATCAAGGAATATGGGTTATAGGGCAATAATCATCTATGGTGATTTGGAATTTTATAAGCGGTTTGGATTTAAACATTCTAAAGAATATAAAATAACAGATAAAGACAATAAATATCCTGCTTCTTTGTTGGTTTTGGAATTGTATCCTCATGCATTAAAAGGAATTAAAGGAATATTCGATGAAGGAAAAAACTATGAAATTGATGAAAGTGATTTAATAGAATTTGAAAAAAGGTTTAGTAAAAAAGAAAAAGAAGTTAGAAAGACACAGGAAAGATTTAATGAATTAATAAAAATGTTTTTATAAAATATCTGTGATTATACACAGTACATGAATAATTGGTGTTAAAATGGATAAATATTATACAAAATATTTTGGTCAAATATCTATTGATAAAAATAGTGATTTTGAATTTATTAATTTAATGTATGAAAACAAAGCAATAAATACTTCACTTTCTGACTGTGATTTTTATGGGATAAATTAAAGACATGCATAAATATTATAGATAAATGCTCTGAAATAAATAAAATAGCTAAAAAAGCAATTCTTGAAAATTTTCATGTAAATTGTATTATTAAATATTATTTTCAATGTCATTTTGATGTATTAGAAAAAGAAAAAATTCTCAAATTGTTTGGAGTAAAAACATTTGAAGAATTAGATATTAAAAGTGCTGTTGAAAAATTGAATTATCCAAATTTACTATTTGGAATAAAAATAGTGAAATCTATTTTTCAGTTGATTATAAAGTATCTGAAGAGTTTTTTGATGAAATACTATGTGTAATAATGGATGAAAAATTAAATATAGCTACTTTTGCCCATGTAAGTTAAAAAATAAAATATCAATAGGGACTGTCCAACAATTAAGATTTTTAAAGATTTTAATAAAATTAATTTTTATAAAAATTCTTTAAACATAAAATTATCATATGATATCTGATAAATATATTTATTAAATTATTTATTTAGTTAAATTAGAATTCAATTTATTATATTGTTTTAAATATATATTTAGCCCCCTATTTTTTTGAAGTTTTTTGGAGCTTTATTTTTGGTTGGTTTTATTGTTTTTCAAGTTATTTGTTTTTTTATTTTAAAAATACTTTTGTATTTTTGGTGAAAATGATTATGTCATCTTCTTAACCGTTAAATTCATATAGTATGCTTTACATATTTTTATTTGAGGATAAAAATGAAGCACCATTTAAA
>JAITUQ010000026.1 GCA_031286225.1 Candidatus Methanorudis spinitermitis | reverse complement strand
GAGTCTGTCAAAAAGTGTGGAGTTTTTTGAATTTTTTTCCAAAAATTGAATTAGGATTATGGAAGTTTTATTTGATTTAATTAGAATTTATATGAATTCATTACACTTGATACACTTGAAATGGTCATTATTTTAAATTTGATTAAAATTAAATAGCTAAATTTAAATATTAGAAAGGGCAGATACTTAAATATGACTACAATAAGTAAATCTGCCCTAATTAATAATATTGGTTCTATCCAACTTAAACTTTTCGATTGTGAAGATGAAAAAATTGATTTTGAAAGTAAAGCTGAGAAATATGCTATTTTTCAATCTAAAAAGAAAAATATTAACAGAAATATACAAATTCTTGATAAAGGGCATTATGAAATGATAAAACCATTTTGTCCTCGTTGTGGAAGCTTAAAACATGTAAAACAAGGTTTTAGAGAAATAAAACCAAAAGTAGATAATGGTGAAAAGATCAAAATATCTTTACAAAGATACAAATGCAAATCATGTAATAAAAAATACTCTACTAAACTAGAAAACCTAAAAAAAGAGAATAATAGCTTTTTTGAATCAATTAAATATAAAATTAGGAAATCTAAGTGGAATAGGGGTGGTTCACTTAGAAAGATAGCTAAAGATGTTAAAAATTTCTTAAATATCAGTGTATCTCACCAGTCTATAAAAAATTTCCTTAAAATTGATGAAAATCAGGTGAAAAAAGAAGGAAAAAGGATAGTTCGTAAATTCAACCAGTTATCTGGATATTTAACTATTGATGAAGAGTATGTATATATCAATGGAAAAAGGAAATATAAAGTATCATTACATGATAGGTTTATAAAAAGTCCTATAGCTGAAGAAATAATGAAATCTCGTACAAAGAAAAAAATAAAAGCTTTAATAGAAGAAGTCACTGCTGAACATTCTGTTATAAGTTTAACTAGCGATGGTTTGAAGCAATATAGTTTAGTATCTGAAGATTTAGGCATAATACATCAAAGATGTGTGTTTCACATGATGAAAGACTGTAGAAATGAAATAAAAAGGTATTTGAAAAAAACTAAGGATGATTTAGTTACTAAAATGGCTATTTTAAGATATTTAACAGAAATAAATAATATATTTAGAACTTTCGATGAAAATGAATGTTTCAACAGATATGAAGCAATATTAAATAAATCTGAGAGATTACCAGAGATTATAGTAAAAATTTTAGTGGATAAAATAATTCCTAATATTGAAAGTCTCACACAGTTCACTAAAGATAATTTCATACCACGAACATCAAATCAAGCAGAACAACACTACAGTAAAACTCAAAAATCACAAACTAAAGCTAAATTCAAAACAGATGAAGGATTACTAGAATATTTAGCACTTTTCATGACAAAACAACCAACTTAAAGAAAAAAACCAAAAAACTCCACCAAAATTTACACCCTCTATAAACAATTAATTTTATATAATTAAATATTTTTTTTTATTAATAAAATAACCATAAGAAAAAAATTTTATATAATTTTTATTATCAAATTTGAAAATAAATAAGTTTTTTAATTTTAACATAAAATATTAGCTAAAAAGATTAATTTATTAATTGAATATATAATTACTATTTTTATTGTCATTATTATTAAAATAACTATTAAAAAAAAATAATATATTTATGTGATCATATGGCTAAAATTTCTGCAATAATAACAGCTGCTGGAAAAAATTCAAGAATGGAAAAAGACCAGTTGAAAAAAAAGCTACCAATCAAAAATAAGCTATTATTGCCACTCCACAATAGAACTCTGATTGAAAATACTATAAATAATGTTTTATCATCTAACATCAATGAATGTATTATTGTTCTTGGTCATTTTTCAGATGAAATTGAAAAAATCATTTTAAATATTGATGATGATAGAATACAAATTGTCAAAAATAATCCAATAGAAGTTGGTCTTTCCCAATCATTACTAAATGGAATAAACAAATCAAATGGAGAAATTGTCCTATGTGTAGCTGGTGATCAACCATCAGTTTCCAAATCTACTTATAACAATATAATAGATTGTATTTTAAATTCAAAATTTTCTGAAAAAACTATTTCAATTCTTAGAAGAAGAAAAATAGGTCTTTTAAAAACAGTGAAAGGACTTGGAATGCCATTTGCAGCTAATAAAATTCAATTAGCTAAATACTTAGAAAATGAAAATGACAATTTAAATCCAATACTAAAAAAAATGTTTGAAAATGGATTTATTTTCTTTGCTATTAAAGAAGAAAATGAATACGAGCTAATAAATATAAATAGACATGAAGATTATAATTTGATTCTGAATAATTTATAAATATTATTCACCATTTTACTTAGAAAACCTATGCAAGTTACAATAGCTATTTATTTTCAAACAATTTTAAATATTCAAATTCAATTAAACACTAACAATTCATCTTAAATTAATTTTAAATATTATTTAAAGCATTTATTGTACAGCCTACATTTTCTCCATTTAAACCTATGATTAACTCTTCATCACTTATTTTAGCAAATTTTCTTGATCCTGTACAACCTAAGCTAATATTTGGTCTTTGATTTATAAAAGGACCGGCTACTGCATCAGCACAAACAGATTGGATCCCTGAAAAACTTGCTTCTACTCTTCCGCCTAAAGTATAAACAATAGCTTGAGACAATTTCATAGCTTGTATAGGATTAGCTATTATCACAACAATGTCAGGTTCTAAATCAGCTAGCTCCAATGGAGAATAAATAATTCCATAACTATTTAAATCAATTTTTGGAATTTTGTCTAATGTTCTCTTAGCTGAACCTATACTTTTAAATCTTCCAAGTTCATAATAAAATACACCTGATTTAATTTTTTCAGGTAGTTTTTCAAGGCCTAATGCAGCAGAACCTCCTTTACATAGCTGTTCACTTGATGTAGCGTGAAAAATCTCTCCTTCAGAAGCTTTTTTAACCATTTCACAATGCCTCAATTTATTATCTATTTTTTTAATATTTTCAGGCATATCCTCTTTTTTTAAAACAAATTTGATAGCTACAGGGGAGTTTTCTAATTTCAATTCTTTCTTAAAATTTTTTGCAAAATACTCATTATTTTCTATATCACAACTATTTTTCATTATATCTAACTTCCAATTCTATTTCCATATTATAATATAAATTTTATAATTAACAACATAATTAAACATAGCTAAAATAAATATTAAAAAAAAAGTAATACTATTTATCATTTAATTATAATTTAAATTCAAAGAATTTTATTTAAACTGAATAAATAATATTAAACCTATATAATAAATTAGTTAATCTAATTATATAATAATAAATATTTTTAACATAAATTTAATGTATAAAATTTAATATTCAACTATAATAAATTTTTTTATATATTATTAAAAGAAAAATCGTGACAATTGAAATATTCAATGTAATTAGAAATATTTATATATAAGTTCAACTAATTACATGAAATATATAGTTAATGAAATGTATATCATAATTTTCAGTATAAACATTTAATGTTATATTCAGAACATAAATTTTTAAAAAAAAGTTAAAATTGATAACAATAAGTTTAACAGTTTTTAATGTTTTAATACTTCTTTATATATCATTTAATAACTATAAACAATTTTATGTATTGTAATAAGGGGGATTTATTAAATTTTTAACCATGTTTTAGCGAACATGATTAATTAAAAAAAACTTTTTCTACTTATTATTAATTACCAATAGCAAAAAACAATTTTCAAACTAATAATCAATAAATTTCAAATAAGGAATATTATAACGTGTATAAATTTATGGACAAAAAAATAAAATATATAATATCACATTGAATTATTATTTTAATTCCATATTTTGTATTTAATTGATTTTTTATTTTTAATTAAAATTTATTATTAGTTATATTTATATATAATAACAAAAAAATATACAATACAATGATTAATGAGCATTTTCATACATTAATTAGGATAAACTAAATAATTTTTTATAAACTCTATAGTAATAAGTAAGAGTTTTAAATACTATATCAAAGATAGAATTAATAATTAAAGGTGATTTAATGGAAACTACACTTATATCTACAATTTATGATGTTGAACCTGTAATGATATGCATTACAAAATTCTCACCAAAAAAGGTTATACTTTTAACTGAGGATGATGCTTCTGATGTTATGAAAGAAAGCGAAGAAACATTAGCTAATGCTTTCGGAAGATTTATTGACATCGAATCTAGAGAAACAAACGCGAGTGATGCTGTTGAAATCGCTGCTTCAGTTTCTACTGCTATTGATAATGAAAAAAAATCTGGAAATAGAATTGTTGTAAATATCAGCGGGGGTGAAAGACCACAAGCTTTGGGAACATTATTTGGAGCTTATACGAAACATCAATTTGTTGATAGAATTGTTTTTGTCGATAATAAGAAAAAAGATGTTGTTGATTTACCAATTCTTAGATATGGCATATCTAATACTAAAAAAGAAATTTTAAATTGCCTTATTGAAGGGCACAATTCTGTTAAAGATTTGTCTGCTGCAATAGGGATAAGTAGAGGAATGACTTATAATCATATCCGTGAATTAAGAGATATGGGACTTATTGATAAAGATACACTAGAAATTACCTCTGCAGGAAGATTAGCTATTGTTTAATCTTTTTTATTCTTTTAAATTTTATTAAAATAATTATTAAATTTTTTTTTAAAAAAAAAAGCTACTGATTATTATACAATAGCTGAAAAATTAATTTAAAAAATTTTAATGTGAAATACTCAAATTATATTCAATCAACATATTTGTTCTCTTTTTTAATGATTTTATTGAAAAAATAGTTGTAATATATCCAAAAAATATATTTATTTGCCTAATAATATTCAATAAAAAAACATTATTTCTAAAGTCATTTATTAAATGTTAAAGTTTTTTTTCTTTAATTATAAAATTTTTATAGAATTATTATCCTATTTATTTATATTTAAATAAATTGTATGAATATTCATTTTAGATAATATTATAAAATTAGAAATAATTAATATAATTTTTTTCTCAAAAAAAAAGTAAAAAAAAGTAAATTTCAAAAGTTAATATAAAAATATTAAATATCAATTATCATTTCAATAGGTGCATGTTTTGATCCTTCAATAAGTGATAATATTTTTGCTTCAATAATAGAATTTTTTAATGACTGGGAAACAAAGAAATAATCTAATCTAGAACCGTGATTCGATTTTCTTGCTTTTACTGATTTCCAAGAAGAATATTCCTCAGTATTTTTATTTAAAAGTCTATAAGCATCGATAAAACCTAAATCTTCTAGTTCATCTAAGAATTTTCTTTCATTTTTTAAAAAATTAGGTGATTTAACCGCAGATTCTGGATCACTAACATCTTTTTCATTGTGTGCAATATTAAAATCACCAGCAATAATAACATTATCCTTAACCATCTCTTTTGAGTAAGCTATTAAGTCTTCATAAAAACTTAGCTTTGATTCAAGATTGACTTTTGCACCACTTCCAGATGGCGAATGAATATGAACTAAATTAAAATCCTCAAAATCAAAATTTAAAATTCTACCTTTAAATTCTGAATTAGGATTTTTTAAAAATTTTTTAACTAAACTTGGTTTTATTTTTGAGAAAGTAGCTATTCCACCAAATCGTGAATTTTCAGCTGGTGAAATATAAAAATTGTAATCTGGCATTCTTGTTAATTCGGAATCTAATTGATCATATTTAGCTTTAATTTCTTGAAATAGTATTATATCAGGAGTTTCATTGAATATAGGGTCTAATTGTTTGTTTTTAAACCTAGTTCTTAATCCATTGATATTCCATGATACAATTTTTAATTTAGTCATATTTTTCCTTCCATGATGATAAAAATTTATAATGAAAATAATTAAACTTATGTTAATTCTATTTTTTATCATTAATAGTTGTATTTATAATTGTTTTTAAAAAAAATAAAAATTTTAAATTTATAATTTTAAAATTATTCATAGTGCATATTAAAACGGGACATTAAAAATATTATAAATGATTATAAAACTTATTTTTTTCATAATGTACTATATATATCTATTTAATTTTTTTAAATAAATTAATTAAAAAAAAAACTTGTTAATTTTCTATTATATATAATATTTTTTTCAAAAATCAAGGAACTTTCATATTTTTAAGACTTAATTCTTCATTACTACAAAAACTCCTAAAATCACAGGCATCACAAGTTCTCTTTTCAGCTTCAGCTTTCCAAGAATTTTTAATAGAAAATCCATTAGTTTCCTTAATAAATGAATCCTCAATATTTGAAACTACAATATCAAATTCATTTAAAGCATTTGAAATAGATTTATCTTCTATATTAACAATTCTTATTGATCTATCCATTTTAAAATTATTAGATAAAAAAAGATAATCTCCATCATCAGAATTCCAGTTTTTGATTTTATCGCAATCACTTTTCCCAATTTCAACATCAGTTTCTCCTTTCAAGACATCTTTCTGTATACTAATAATGTCTTCAATTGATGGAACAAGTTCATTTAAATAAAAAATAATCCCAGCCACTATTGGTTTAGAATCTTCTTGCATAGACCTAAGCCACGCATAAGTCAAAATTTGCCAAGAATGGTGTTTCCAACTATTTGAATTTAATGCAGGTCTTTTCATTCCTTTATAATCAATTATTATTTCATATTCCTCAGATTCAATAGATTTTACTCTTTGATAAAAATCATTATTATGACTTAAATACTTTAAAATAGTATTATTAGAATTTTCAAGATTTTGATCTATTTTTAGAGAACTTAAAACATCAATAATTCCATTGATTCCATAATAATTAGACCGGCTAATACCCTTATTATAATTAGGCATATCACGAATACCTTTTAATAAAACTTCAGTTGAGCTAATTAAAGGGAATAAATCTGGTCCCCAAATATTAATAGCACCTTCAGCCCTTGCACTAGCAAACAATTTGTGAGGATGATTTGTATCACCACATTTTGATTTGTCTTCATTTTTTCTAGAATAAGGGCAAAATTGATCTAATGGTGGATATAACCCTCGAGCTCTTAAACGTAAATCAATCATTTCTTCAATTGGCCTTATGTGATTTAACCAATTCCAATCAAACACTATATTCTCATTTTTCCATTTAAGAAAAGCTTCTTCCATAACTCCATGAATAAACTCACCAAACCATAATTGTTTTGGCATCGAAGGTGGTAAAGTTCCTTTATTTTGATACCTATACTGAAGATTACAAGTTAAAAAGGATAAAAGATCTCCAGTTAAGCTATATTCAGGAATCATATACTCTTTTGATCGTGAAGACAATTTCATTTAAACACCATACAATTTATTCCAATAAACACCATGAATAATATTATAAGCTCATGTTTGATAATGATAAACACTATAATAGTTTAATAAATAATTTGATAAACACTTTAAGTAATAGTAATTAAGACTATAATCTCAGAAAATCATACAAGTTTATATTAAAAATATCTCATCAAATCCAATGAAATCTTTATCTCGTTTCCATCCAAGTGCAATATTTGGAATATTTTTTAATTCATCATTAAACATATAACCTTCAATAGCTGAATCCAATCCAACAAGTAATAATACATCCTGGGCTCTTGAAAATGCTACAAAGTATAATCTTATTAAATCATCAAATGCTCTATCTTTTCCAGTTCTTTCACCTTTTCCAATTGAACTATACCTCCTAATCTTATCCTCTAAGCTAGAAGATTTTCCACCATCTTTAGGAAATCTTAAAAAAGAAGTTTGGACTTTATTTTTATTAAATCTTGATCCAACATCTACTATAACTAATGGAAATTCTAAGCCTTTTGATTGATGAATAGACATTATATTTACTCTATTTTTAGGTACTGTTTCTAATAGATTTTCATCGATTGAAACTCCTCCAGTAGCTATTGGAATAAAAATATTCCAAATAGCTTCCTCTATAGACCTTTTTTCTAAATCATCAGAGTCAAAATTAATTTGAGCTGAAAATTTATTAAAAAACCCAGTTTGTGTTATTGTTTTAGTGATAGCTTCAAAGTAAACTAAACCTTCAACATCATCTTGAAGAACATTAATCCAAGTTATTAATTTATATGCAAGAGCAATTAAACTAGCATTATCCGGCCATTTATCGTGTCCTATTGGTTTTCTACACTTCCAAGCATTTACAAAATCTTTTAATGACATTGGATAATTTGGTTCAGGATAATTATCTATAAAATCATTAGCTTTTTTTCTCCAAATAATTATATTTCGAGAAGCTAATTTTGGAATTTTTTTAATGTTTTTTTGATATTTTCCATCAGGATCAATACATTCTAACATCAAGCCACAAAAAATAGCTATTGGAGATAATGTTTGTAAATCTTGCCCACGAGGATTAAAAACTTCAATTGGTGGTTTTAATTTTATTAAATTTTTTCTTAAATAATGAGGAAATAAATAGTTACCAAAACTCAATTCTTTTGGAGAATATGTTAAAATAGCTATATCTGCAAGAGAACCATTTTTTTCGTCAAGTTTTAAGGAAATATATTTTGAATCTTTCCCATCACTATTGAAATTCCTATTTTCTAGAGATATATATTTTGAATCTTTCTCATCACCATTCAAATCTCTATTTTTATTTAAAATTTTTTTAATTTTTAATTTAACTTCACCAGAGGAACTTAGTTTTTTAATTAATATAGCTAAGTCTCTAGCTAAAACTTCTTGGTTTTTCCTAAACATACCAATTATTGGAATGGTTAATTCTTTTCTTGAAGCTTTAATTGCTGGCTTTTCATTTACTCTAGCTTCTTGATAATTATCATCAATTTCCACAAAATGATTACATAAACTTATTATCTTTTCAGTTGAACGATAATTATCAGAAAGATTAACCTCTTTTATTTTAACATTTAACTTTTCCTCAGCTCTTTGAGGAAAATTAGTAAATAAATCGACAGTAGCTCCTCTAAATCTATATAAAGATTGATCATCATCCCCTACAACAGTTATACTTCCTCCATTTTCAATAGCTGCTTTAGCTAATGTGAAATAGATATTTTCTTGTAATATGTTTGTATCTTGATATTCATCAACTAAAATTATTTGTATTTCATTTAAAAATTCATCTAATTTTCCAAGATTTAATTTTCTTAAAAATATTGACTCAAGCATTGGAAAATCAATGATATTCTTACTTTTTAACTCATCAATATAATCAAATATAGCATTAAAAGATTCTTTGGCACCTTCTGATTTTTCATTAGCTATTAATTCGTTTATATCTACTTGATCATAATAAATTCTATTTTTGACATCAATAAGAATATCACTCATTTTAGAAGGGTTGGAAACTTTTTCTGCTCCTGTTATTTCACCAAGATATTTTTGCAAATTTTTATTAGAAAATCTATTATTTTTAAACAAAGCTGCATTAGTCATAGCAGAATTTGCTACAAAATCTTCTATAACCACAGGTAAATTTGTTCCTGGATCCCTATAAACTCGAAGTAATTCTTCTGCAATACTATCTATGGTTCCTGTAGTTAACTGATTAAAGTCAACTCTATTAATTTTTTCTTTTTTATTATAATCAATCTCAAAATCATTGTCATTTTTTAAGAGGTGTTTTTTTATTACATCTCCCCATTCTAATATCCTAGAATGTAGCTCTTTTGCAGCTTTTTTTGTAAAAGTTGTAGCCATTATACTCTTTGGAGAAATTTCATCTACAAAAATAAATTTTAATATTTTTAGAACCATAACTGTTGTTTTACCAGAGCCAGGTCCAGCGACTAAAAATAAAGATTGGTCTTTATTTGATGAAATAGCTTTGTTTTGATCTTTATTTGAATGAATATCTCTTTGAAGTTCATTTATAATCACATCTTTAAATTGATAATAGCTAATCATTATTGTTCCTCATAAATTATTATTTTTTTAAGGTTTAATAAAACTTGAGAAAGAGCTTTTGAAAAATAATTATATTGTTAATTCATACCCCTCAGAAATTTATAATATAAAACTGTGCTACTTAAAAACTAATAAAAATGTTTACTATAATAATAAATTTATGAATTTTGCATTTTAAATATTAAAAAGGGAGTTAATATAATTTTCAATAAAATAATTAATATAATTAATGAAATAATCAAAATAAGTTTCTAATATATTTTTTGAGGTTGAATTATTTATTGATTCATCATAAATAGAATCATCATGGGGTTTACCTGAATTATACCAATAATTAGCTGCTTTTATATCATATTCACTACATTCACCTGCTGTTGGTAAGACATAAGAATCTGGATTACCTATAAATAAACTTCCACCATTTTGACTAGTGTAATATATCATATTATTGTATTCTTTATAATTACTTATATCAACTTTATCTTCAGGATTAGCTAAATTGTTAGCTTCCATAAATGTTAGAGATTTTTCTCCTCCATTAGCTAATTCTTGACCTAAAACTCCATCAAAGTATCCTCCATCATAAGCTTGGTAATAACCAGAAGAGTAAACATTAGCTCCTGAATTTACATAAGGTATGTTAAAATTGTATATTGTTTCATCAGGATTAGCCACATAAGTATTCTCAACCCACCCTGTTGCAAAACATGTATGTATGAATATAACGGATGCACCTTTTTTAAATGGAGGTGTGAAAATGCCATTATAATTAAATCCAAAAATGTTTAATCCTTCAGATAAAAAATTTTTATTTGTCCAAATTCCAACATTATCTATTGTAGGAAGCCCGTAAGGTGCTCTAGAAATTCCACCATCATTTTTATAATAGGCTAAATCGCTTCCATGCCCAATGTAAATTATTGCATCTGCACCATACATTCCTTTAATAATATTTTCAGATGTAGCATTATCTCCTATTAACAATAGAACAGGATAACCATCAAAAATCAATTTATTATAAATAGCTATAGTTTCTTCCCTTTCATTAGGTAAATCATTTATAGAATCACCTATAAGAAGAATGTGCGCATTTACAGTAGATATTGCAAATAAAACAATAATAATAGATGTAAATAAAATAGTTAAATTCTTAGTTAATTTTTCATTTTTTCTTACATTATCTTTATTTAACATTTTTCCACATATTATAGACATGAATAACAATTAGTTTTAATTATTTTATTTAAAAATGATTTTTTCCATAAAATTAATTCAATAATTATTTATAATTTCATTAGGAAATTTATTTATAATTTTATTAACGATATTAAGTTTATATTAAATATTAGTTTTAATTATTATTTTAATAAAGTAATTTAAACATAAAAATTTATTAGTTTTAATTATTGTTTTAATAATATAATTTAAACATAAAAATTTATTTATTATATGAAATTTTCAAATTTTTTCTTTCTCCATGATAAATTCTAAAAATAATTAGAATAACTTTGAAATGATTAAAACTATGATTTATTCTTGTTTTTATACAAATTTATTTTTAATTTTATTTATAAGAAAAGTATTTATTTAATTATATATATAATTTAGATTAGTAAGTAATTTTATAAAATATAGAGTAATATAATCTTAAGTTTTATAAAAAAACGAGTTTCTTCTAAGTATTAAAAAAATTAAGATTATTTATATTTTTGTTTAATAATTTTGTTTAATAATAATTATTATTTTTCAATTATAAAAAATTCTATTGAAAATTTTATAATAATAAATCATGATTCATATGGATAAATTAGCTATTGACAAATTTAAAAATGATATTCGCTTTAAGAAAAAAATAGCTCATGTTGAAACAATTCCATCTAAAAAAGCCAATTACAAAAAAATAGCTAATTTAAATGATTCAATAGCTGATTATCTTAAAAAGAGAAATATAAGATTATATGAACATCAAACATTAGCTTATGAGAAAATAAAAAGTGGTAAAAATGTCATTATTACTACACCTACTGCATCTGGAAAAACACTAGCTTTTAATTTGCCTATATTAGAAAAATTAAAAACTGACTTAAAAGCTACTGCAATGTACATTTATCCAGCTAAAGCTTTATCTAATGATCAGTTAAACGTTTTAAAAGATCTTGAAGAAGAGCTAAATATTAATATAAAACCAGCTACTTATGATGGAGATACTGAAAAAAGTAAAAAATATAATATTCGTCAAAATTCAAGGATAATTCTTACAAATCCCTATCAACTACATCATATTCTATCATGGCATCATCAATGGGCTAAATTTTATAGAAATTTAAAATATGTAGTTATTGATGAAGCTCATTATTATAAAGGAGTTTTTGGTTCAAACGTAGCTTTTTTAATTCGAAGATTGAAGAGAATAGCTAATTTTTATGGTTCACATCCCCAATTTATTTTATCATCTGCAACATTAGCTAATCCAAAAGAATTAGCTACTAAATTAGTGGGTGAAACTTTTCACTTAATTGATAAAGATGGATCCCCTAGTGGTGAAAAAGATTTTATTTTATATAATCCATTTTACAGGGAAAATTTAAATGGAAATTCAAATAATAAAAAAAGTAGAAATGGTACACTTTCTATACATCAAGAAACCGAACATATATTCTTGTATCTAATGCTAAAAAATATCCAAACTTTATGCTTCACAGTTTCAAGGAAAATAGCAGAATTAATAGCTATGTGGGCAAAAAAAGAGATATATGACCATAAAAAAACACTTATTGAGAAAATTACTGCCTATAGAGCAGGGTATTTGTCTACTGAAAGAAGAGAGATTGAAAGTGGTTTAAAATCTCGGAAATATTTAGGTGTAACTTGTACTAATGCTTTAGAACTTGGAATCAATATTGGTTCATTAGATGCAGTTATTATATCAGGTTATCCTGGAACAATGATTTCAACTTGGCAACAAGCAGGAAGAGCAGGGCGAAAGAATCAAAAATCTCTTGTTGTGTTATTAGCTTTTGAAAATCAATTAGACCAATATTTCATGCAAAATCCTGATTTTTTCTTTGATAAAACTCATGAAAATGCAATAATTGACTTGAATAATAATATGATAATATTATCTCATGTATTATGTGCAGCTAATGAACTTCCACTAAGCCAAGAGGAACTAAGCAATTTTTTTAAGATAAATAATAATCAAAAAAAATACAGATTAATCAATGAACATTTTAATAGAGAAATATTAAATCTTTTAAATGAATTAGAAAAGAAAAAAGAATTAGTTAAAAATTCTAATGGGATGTATATTTACTCTAAAAATGATCAACCCTCTTTTAATCATTCACTTGATCAATTGTCAAATGATGTTTATAAAGTTATGAATGACAATCAGCTACTGGAAATAATGGAACGTTCTCAAGTGTATAGAGAAGCTCATGAAGGAGCTGTTCTTATTAATAAAGGAGAAACTTACATTGTTGACAATATTAATCTAAAAAATCATTATGTAAATGTTTCAAAAAGAGCTGTTGATTATCATACCCTTGTTTTAAAAGATGTTGAAATTAATATTAATAAAAAAATAAAAAGAGAAAAAATTGGAGATTTCAAGGTAAATTTTGGCGAATTAGAAGTTTCAGAAGACTTCTATAAATATAAAAAAATGCATTTTTCAAAAACAATAGGAACTTACTTTTTAGATTTACCTCCTTTAACATTTAAAACAAAAGGAATATGGTTTACAATCCCTGAAAAAATAAAAAAATACTTAGAAAAAGAACTTGAAGGTGAAAATATTTTCACTGGAGGACTACATGGAGTAGAACATGCTTTAATTGGTCTTTTTCCATTACATGTAATGTGTGATAGGTTTGATATTGGAGGACTCTCAACTAACTACCATGAAGATACTCAAGAAGCTACTATTTTTATCTATGATGCATATGAAGGAGGAATGGGAATTTGTGAAAAAGCTATTGAAGTTTTTAAAGATCTTGTGCAATCTACAGAAAATTTAATAAAAACCTGTCAATGTGTTGATGGTTGTCCTTCCTGTATATATTCACCAAAATGTGGAAATGATAACAAACCTCTTCATAAAGATGCAACTAAACATGTTTTATCCTATATCAATGAAAAAATAGCCATTAGTATAAATGATGAAAAAAATAGTAAGGGAGCTGATGAAAAAACTATTAATAGTGTAAAAACATTTGATAGGAATTTAAACAAGAAATTTAATGAAGCCCTTGAATTTTACGAAAAAAAGAATTATAGCTATGCAAAAGATATTTTAGTTGATATAATAGATACTGAGAAAAATTATTCTGATGCTTGGTACCTTCTAGGAGCTATTTTAAATATGCAAGGAGATACTTCAGGAGCTTCAAATTTTTTAATGAAAACATTAAGTATTAATCCTTCACATGAAAATGCTAGTGATTTACTTAAAGAAATCAAAAGTAACTCATCTTCTAAATGATTATTAAAAATTTATGTAAAATATCTTTATTAACAAGATAAATATAGAAAACAATTTATCTTATTTTTATAATTAATAGCTTTATAACCAATGAAAATTCTTTTCAAATAATTATTAATTTTTTTGGTGAAAATATGTATAAAAAAAATGTAAACAATGATTTAGAAGCTAATGACATCATTGAAATAATTAATAAACTTTTAAAAAAAGATGAAATTCTTCATGAAACTGATGAAAAATTAACTATTTTGAATTTAAGCGATAGAACATCGTATCTAGGAAGTATAAATGTATATGATGAAAATAAACTTCCAAAATTTGAGAAAGAATTAAAAAAAATGCTAAGCAAATATGAAAACAAGTCAATTAGATTACAAAATGTTGTTTCTTGTTGTCAAGCCCCCCATACAAATATTAGCTTCAAAATTGATATTTTAAAATAAAGTGAATTTTTTTACATATTCTAAAATGCACCATCTTTATCTTGCTGGGATGGAAAATGCAGAAATACATGGAGATTAGGTATATTTTGCATATTACTGGATTAAAATGGATTAAACAATAAAATTAAACAACACTCCAAAGAACATTGGAATTTAGCAATTAAAATATTGGAACCTCCAAACTGTAGGACATCCTCTATAACTGTGGAGTTATCATCTATTATATTTAAAAATTTATATTTAAACTTTAACGAAATATAAATTAAAAAAAAATTATTAAATATGTTTATTAATTAAAAAAATTAAATAAAATTATTAATTTAATATTAAAAGAATTATTAAAATTTAATTTCTTAAAAACTTTGTAAAATTGACTATGATTGTAATATTTAAAAATATTTTCATACCTAAAATTATTATAATGATTTATATTAAATAAAAAATTATTATATTTGATAAAAAATAAGATTAAAAAAAATATAGCAAAGAATATTAAAAATCTGAAAAAATTTTAAAATATCATAAAACAATCAAAATTCTAAAGATTGAAAATCTCATTAAACAATATAAACTCAAAAATTTTTAATTTATAAAAAAACAATATATAAATTAATTTACAAATAATTATTAATTTATTTAATTTGTGGTAAGATGTATAAAGAGAATCTAGCTGATGATTTTGAAGTTGAAGAAATCATGACAAAAATAAATGAACTCTCAAAAAAACATGGGATTCTTTGTGAAATTAATAAAATATTAACTGTTGTGAGTTTAAATGGTGGCAAAACATATTTAGGAAGTATAAAAATCCTAGATGAAAATAAACTCCCAAAATTTGAGAAAAAATTGAAAGAACTACTAAAGAAATATGAAAATAGCGTAGTAGGAAGAGAAGAAATTGTCCCTTGTTGTAGCCCCCCTTATACAAGTATTAGCTATAAAATTTGCATTTCAAAATAAAATTATCATTCCAAAATAAAGTTAGAATCTTAAAATAAAAATAAAACTGATATTAATGAATTCAAAAAAATACCAAAATCATGAAAAAGATTTGTTAAAATCTATTTTATCAAGATCATTATCTTCATCTAATCCTTCAGACGAAACAATAGCTAAAGCCCATAGCTATTCAGGAATTAATTCAGATGATCCTTACAAAAAGTTAAAATATAGATTACTTGAAGAATATCAAGATAAATCATTTGAAGATATAGATGGAATTAATTTTCTTGAAAATAGTAATGGAGAAACAATACAAATAAAGAAACAAGAAAAAATAAACTTTAGTACAATGGAAAAAGATTTCAAAGAAGAAATATTTAGTGATTTGAAACTTATTCCAAATATTGGACTAGCTACAGAAAGAAAATTAAAAGAACAAGGTTTTAATGATATTGCATCATTATTGAACCATGAAAAATTTTGTGAAAATGCAGAAATAGCTATTGAACAATTAAATTCAAGTTCCTTTAAAGATATCTTTGATATTGTCAGGGAGAATAGCTATTCAAAAAACAATGTACTTAAATGTTTAAGTGGAGTAGCTAATGAAGATTTTAAATTCATGGACATTGAAACTCTTGGACTTGCCAATGTTCCCATAATACTAATTGGTGTAGCTGAATTAAGTAAAAATGGAAAATGTATTGAATCAACCCAATACCTACTTAGAGAAAAGTCTGAAGAACCTGCAGTTCTAGAAGCATTTATGTCACATCTTGATGAAAATTCTGTTTATGTTAGCTACAATGGTGCAAGATTTGATGTTCCATTTATTAAAAATAGATGTGATTATTATAGAATTACTTATAACCATGACTTGATTCATTACGATTTATTATATTTTGCAAGAAGATTATGGAAAAGTAAAATGCCAAATTGCAAATTAACTACGGTAGAAAAATATCTTTTTGATATTCAAAGAACTGATGATGTCCCAGGATCACTTATTCCATCTTATTATAATATTTACTTAAAAAAAAACAATATAGGTCCATTGATTCCAATAATTGAACACAATCGTATGGATATTGTGTCTTTAGCTAAATTTTTAATGAAAATGTATGAAGAAGTTTGTACTAACTAATAATTCTTACTTTATGTTTACTATATATTACCCTATATGATAGATATTACCTTATATTTACTAGATACATTTTATTTTTATATAATTTTTCTTATTTTTTGAATTTAAAAATATTTTAATCTTTATTTGTACTATAATCTAATATAATGAATTATTAACTTTATTTAAATTAAAAAAAGATTTAAATGAAATATGATTTATTATTATCATTAAATCACCAATTAGTTAATTATTTTAGTCAAATTTCTAATATTATTATTTTTAAAAATTTTAATTCTCAATTAAATTTTAAAATATTATTAAAATATTATAATTTAAATAAAAATTCTTTAAAAATTTATATTATAATATAATAAATTAAATGAATATATAGAAATGATAATTATAGCTGTGATAATGATATTTACAATTTTTAGAAAAGTATATTTATTATAGATTGAATAAATAAATTAATATTTATAAATAGTTATAAAAACTCTACCTTTTAATAATAGGGATAGAAATGGAAAAATCATCTTCTAACAATATTGCAAATGAATTTGAAAACCTTAGAAAAAAGCTTCTAGATTTAACTTTAAGAAATCAACTTCTTAATTTTAAACCTAGAGCTAAAACTATTGAAGTAGCTAATCAATCTCCTAGTTCAATTTATCACACACTTGTTTTACAGAAACAAAAGATGCAATTTGTTCCAAACAAAAAAGAAAAAGATGATGATGAAAAACAGAAAAATAAATCAAGATTTTCCTCTCTTTGGGATCATCCTCCAATTGATTTAAGTATTTTTAAAGAAGGAGATAAATCTTTAAAAACTAATTTTTCACCAAAAGAACTTCAAAAAAGATTATTTTATATTAATCAACAAGCGAAAACCATGGTCCAAGAACAAGGTTATAATATTTTGTATTTAGCTATTGGTTTTTTAGAGTGGAGAACAAATTATAAACCTAAAGAAGTTAATCTTGCTCCATTGATACTTATCCCTGTTGACATTCAGCGAAAAAAAGTAGGAAAATCATTTTCAATTTCTTGGAATGGTGAAGAATTACAATCAAATATCTCACTTCAAGCTAAACTTCTAGAAGATGGAATAAAATTGCCAGATTTCAAACAAACTCCTTATATCGAAGGAATTGAACATTATTTAAAGGATGTTAAAAATGCTGTTAGTAGAATGAAAGATTGGAAAGTTTTAAATTATATTTCGTTAGGTTTTTTTTCTTTTACTAAGTTTGTAATGTACAATGATTTGAATCCTGAAAGCTGGGAAGATAATGTTGATTTAACTAAACATGAACTTATAGAAGCTATTTTCAATCCAAGTAAAAATAAATATAATGAATCATTTAATGAAGATGAAATTGATAATAAATTACTTTATGAAAATACTTATCATGTTTTAGATGCTGATTCTTCTCAAATAGCAGCTATTGAAGATGTTAAAGCTGGTATAAACTTAGTGGTAGAAGGACCTCCAGGAACAGGGAAATCTCAAACAATTGTTAACTTAATAGCTGAATTATTAGCATCAGGAAAAAGTATTCTTTTTGTATCAGAAAAAATGGCAGCATTAGAAGTTGTTAAAAATCGTTTAGACAATGTAGGTCTTGGAAAATTTACTTTAGAATTACATAGTCACAAAACAAGACGGAAAAAATTTTTAAAAGAACTTGAAAAGGCATTAAATACAAGATCAATAGATGACATGAACATGGATCAAATTTTTAGAAAATTAGAATCTCTAAAAATACAGTTAGATAACTATGCAGATATAATTCATGAAAAAATGTATAAGGTTGAATTAAGCCCATTTCAATTGTATGGATTAAAAGAATCAGCAGATGATTATTTTTCCAAAAAAAATCTTTTGATGCCTTTAGCTAAAATTGAATCAGCAGAAAACATCACTCTAAAAAATTTAGATGATATGGTTATTGAACTTGAAAATTTAGCTGAAATTTATAACACAATAGCTAAAAAAAATCCTTGGAATTACTGTAATCCAAAAAGTTTACTTCCTAGTGATTTAAGAGAAATTGAATTATTAATAAATGATACATTAGCTACTTTAGATGAGTTTAACCAAGAATCAATTCATCTTTATGATAATTATGGTATAAAAATATCACATGATTTAAGATCTTATGAAAAATCATTAGAAGGATTAAAATTACTTGATAAGAAAAAAATTGAAATAATTGATGGTGAGGTATTAACAAATAAACAGTGGACTACTAATTCAAGGAAAGCTTACAATTTAATTGAAAAACTTGAAGTATATCAATCACTTTCAAAAAATATGGAAAAATTTAATGATATTATACTTAATGAGGATTTAAACTTTCTAATAAATGAAATTACAAAATCAACAAATAAAAAATTTAAATTATTTGGTGGAAATTCTTATAAAGAACTTGTTAATCCTTTCTATAAAACTAAAGTTCCAAATGATAAAACTGTTTTAAAGGATTTAAAACAAATCAAAAATTTCATTCAACAAAAAAAATCTTTAAAAAACGAAGAAAAACTAGCTGAAGGTTTTTTTGGTGAACTTTGGCATTTGAATGCATCAATTACTGATTTAAAAAATCTTGCTAATTGGATGAAAAGTTTCAATAATTTCCTAAAAGATGAAATTTACTCAAAAAAAACAATTGAAGTTCTTTCCCAAGAGCTATTTGATGTGAATATTCAGTATGAAATAAAAAATTACATCAATAGTGGTGATAAATTTAGAAATACTCTAAAAAAATTAGAATCTAAATTAAATCCTAGAAGCAAATTAATATTCAAAAAGGAAACTGATGATGTTCCCTTTGATAAATGGAAAAAACAGCTTAACACATGGAAAGGACAACTTTCAAGTTTACATCTTTGGTCTCAGTATTTAAATACTAAAAATGTTTGCTTAAAAAGCCATTCTTCATTATTTATTAAGTCAATTGAAAAAAAAAATATTAAGAAAGAAGATGTGAAATTTCTCGTTTTTGGAAATTTTGCAGATAGTCTTTTAAATCTTATTTTCACTGAAAATGAAACATTAGCTACTTTTATTGGAGAATTGCATGAAGATCGAATTTTAGAGTTTAAACAATTAGATTCAAAAATTGTTCAATTAAATAGAAAAAGAATTTTTCAACAATTAAGCAAAAAATTACCAAAAGTTTTTGGAGCTACTGAGGATGAGGAAGCTAAAGTATTAGCTGGAGAATTTACAAGAAAAAGAGGACACTTACCAGTTAGAAAGCTACTTGAAAAAGCAGGAGGCCTCATTAAACAGATTAAACCTTGTTTTATGATGAGTCCATTATCAATAGCTCAGTATTTAGATCCAACTAATCTTAAATTACAATTTGATGTTGTTATATTTGATGAGGCAAGTCAAGTTAAACCAGAAGACGCTCTTGGAGCATTTATGAGAGCCAAAACTGCAGTAGTTATGGGTGATACACAACAATTACCTCCAACTTCATTTTTTGACCAAATAGTAACTGGAGAAAGCGAAGAAGAAGTAGCTACAGCATTAGATATGGAAAGTATACTGCATTTATGTAAACTTTCTTTTCCCGTAAGAATGTTAAAGTGGCATTATAGAAGTAGGCATGAATCATTAATAGCTGTATCTAATAAAGAGTTTTATGATAATCAACTATTAGTTTATCCTTCTCCTTCACATAATACTGACTCTTTAGGTTTAAAATTTAAATATAATAGAGATACTTATTACGATAGAGGAAAAAGTGCAGTTAATCGAGAAGAAGCAAAAGAAGTTGTAAAAGAAATATTTAAACATTTTAATAAATATGGAGAGACTAAAAGTTTAGGTGTTGGAACTTTCTCTGTTTCTCAAATGAATGCAATCTTAGAAGAGCTTGAAATTGAAAGGCGTCAGCACCCAGAACTTGAACCATTATTTTCTGATAAAAGAAATGAAAGATTTTTTGTTAAAAACCTTGAAACAATTCAAGGAGATGAAAGAGATGTTATAATAATCAGTGTTGGTTATGGATTTGACAAGGAAAATAAAATCTCTCTAAATTTTGGACCATTAAATCAAGATGGTGGAGAAAGACGCCTTAATGTATTAATTACAAGAGCAAGAGAAAAATGTATTGTCTTTTCAAATTTTAAAAGTAGTGATATGCATTTATCTTCTAACCCTCCCTTTGGAGTAAAAGCTCTTAAAGAATTTTTAGAATTTGCAGAAAATATATCTTCTGGTCACACTCAAAAGGTAGAAAAAGAAGATGAACCTTTTGAAGATGCTATTTATAATTTTTTAATTGAAAGTGGATATAAAGTTGATAAACAAGTAGGTTATGCTGGTTTTAGAGTTGATTTAGCTATTATAGATGATGAAAATCCTGGTAGATATATTCTCGGAATTGAATGTGATGGTAAAATGTATGCATCTTCTAAAGTAGCTAGAGATAGAGATCGTCTTAGAGAACAAGTTTTAACAGGTTTAGGTTGGAAGCTATATCATTTATGGTCCACAGATTGGTATAGAAATAGAGATCTCGCTCGTGAAAAGCTATTGGATTATATTAAAAAAATCAAGTCTGAAAGTTTTATTGAAGATGCAAAAGAATTTAAAAATCATACCTCCATTGAGGATGAAGGATTAAAAATTGTTGATCCCATTATAGATGATGATTTAGATATAGATTCATTAGCTAATGAAAAAATTCAAACAAATACTGAAAATTCAAAAGTTAATGAAAATAATGATTTCAATGATGATGATATAATTTTAGATTCAAATCCTCTTCCTGACACTACTATTATTGAAAGTAAGATACATTCTGAGAAATCTCATAATAAAAATCTAGAAAATAATGAAAATATGGATTGTGAGTCAACATTTGAAGATAACAATAAAATTAATCAAAATAATTTCAATAACTATCGTCATGATGATTTTGAATCTTTAAATAAGGAAAATAATCTTAACAATTCAGAAAATAATGATCTTAAATCTATAAATGATGACAATCATAATTTTAATAATTTAGACCATTCCCATAAACACTATGAAAATCTTAATTTCAAAGATGAAACAAATGTCAAAAAACCAAAAAATAATCATGGGATTAAATTCCGATCTCGTTTAAATGTAGATTTTGATGATAATTCAGATGAATATAGCAATGGTATGGGAAATACTGATAATAATTTAACAGAAGATGAAATATCCAATGATAATGAATTTAAATTAGAAAATAATAATTATAATGAAGAAAATAGTCATGACAATGAGTTAAATGATAATATTGAAGCAAATGATGATTTTAAATCTAATTCCGATTTTGGCAAAATAAATAGCTATGAACCATCACTTCAACAAAAAACCCAAAAACAAAATACTGACAAAATAAATAGCTATGAACCATCACTTCAACAAGATGAAATTCTAAAAAATGATTCAAACTCCGATTTAAAGGATGAAACTAATAATCATGAAACATTTGAAGAAAAAATATACATGGTAAATGAATCAATTTCTGAAATTAAAAGTGAAATGAAAAACATTAGTGATTCTATAAATGAAATTGAAAATAAAAAAGTTCCTAAAAATATTTTTATTATAAATAAAACAAAAAACAATGAAATAGCTACTGAAAATGATTTATATACTTCAAATTTAGCTATCGATAATGAGTTGAATAATGATGAACTTGAAAATATCATTCAAAATATTAATGAAAAATATCATGACAAAAATGACTTTTTAAAAGTTGAAAAAAACAATAATATGTCTAAAGAAAAAGATATAGAAGATTATCTTATAGATTATACAACAGCTAGTGATTTACCAATTAAGGATTCAAAAGAATTATATAATAACTCTATCAAAAACCTTTCTACAATTGTTGACGAGATTGTGTTTATTGAAGGTCCTATTCATGTTAACGAAGTTATTGTTAGAATTAGAGAAAGCTGCAATATTAAAAGAGCTGGTTCAAAAATTAAACAGATTATTAGCCAAGCTATTGCAGCTTCAGAGCATAACGGATCCATAATAAACATTGACGACTTTTTGTTTCAGAATAACTGGTCTAATATTCCTATTAGAAAAAGAAAACAACCAAACATTAATTTAATAGCTAATGAAGAAATAGAAGAAAATATTAAGTTAATTCTAAATTTTAATGAAACAATAAATCAAAGTGAATTAGTTAAAATAGCTGCAAAGAATTTTGGATTTAAAGCTACTTCACAAAAAACAGCTGATAAAATCAATGCTATTATAGAATATATGATAATCAATGGAGATATAATTAATACAGATGGAAAAATCAAATTTTTCAAAGAATAAAGCAAAAAATTGTATTTAGAATAAAAAATTGTGTTTAGGATAATAATTATACAGGAAATAACTTTAGTTTAAAAATAATTTTAGATTTACTTTTTAAAAAAAACATACGATTTAAGGGGGTGAATATGTATGATGAACTAAAAATTATTTCCTGTTTGGTTTGAAACAAAAATATTTCAAACCTATTTATTAAATATATTTTTTGAATATATAAACGTTTCGATTTAAAAATATTTTTTTATTAAAATAAAGCTAGAATAAGCTCGAACATAGATTACAACCACAAAATCATGAATAAATTAGAATAAATATTGTTAACATTGGCAAAATATTTAAAACTCTTATTTTAACATGATTAATTATGGAAAATGAATATATAATAAGGAAAAAAAGAAATAAATTTTAATATGAGTTTTGTTAATCAATTAACTTTTATACTTTTGAGATTTTTTAAATTGAATATTCATTTAAAAAAAAAAAAAAAAAAGTTAAAGTTTCCAATTAAATAAAACTCTAAATACGGAAAATTTCTAAAATAATTTTCTCTTTCAAATTTTATAAATTAAAATATTTTAAAAAAAATGATAAAGTATAAAAAAATATTAATTATTATAAAATATTAAAAAAAAATGATTTAATATAATAAAACAATACTCTCTACTTAATAAAGATTATTCATCTATTGGAACTTCTTTTAAACGATTATCAAGTTGTTGAGGGTTTTGCAAAATTTTTTGTAAAATATCGAATGTTTTAACAAAGTAAAACCCATCAGCTATTCTTTCATCCATAGAAATCTTAAAATCAACTACATCTTTTTCTTCAACACCATTATCAGTTAAATATTTTTCTTTTCTAATACTACCTACACTAACAAGAAGAGAGCATGTTCCCCTATCATATAAATGATGATGAGGTGCTCCTTTTAAGCCAATGCTACCAACATTTGAAAACATAACAGAACATTGCATAGAATCTATTTTTCTCAAAATAGCTGGGCAATACCCAATAAATATTAGGGCATCAAAAATCCAAACAACAAACCTAACTATAAAATTAGGAAACTTCATCAAGGTATCTACAAAATCCCCAGTATTATCATCGATAGTTTTTTTCACATTTTTAATAGAATCATGAAGTTTATATCTAACATCATCTATATTAGAATCTCTTTCAAAATTTTCCACAGCTGTTGATTCTTCACCTTCATCAGAAAATTCTTTTTTTACCACAAAAGCAATTTCAATGTTATGTCTTTGATATATATTTTTCCTAGAAACAAATCTATTTAAATGAGGTCTAAGTGCCAATATCCTAACTATCAAAGTTATAAAAAATAAAGTGTAAGTATAATGGTTTATAAGGTTATTTGAATCAATATTTTCTTCCAAATTCCTATTTTTTTCATTTAAATATTTTATAACTTCACCAATATCATAAGTTACCTCAAAATAATTTGTTGAAGCATCACGAGTTCTCATTAGATAAGGAATAAGTTTTTGAAAAGAAGGTATTCCCTTAACTTTATATCCATCAAAACGTTCCCATCTCTTTCTTTTTCGTTTATATACTCTTTCAGTATTTAAATCTTCTCCATCATTATACATTTTAACAACCTATGAAAAATTTAATTTTTAATAGATAACTCCTGCCTCAACATGATTCTAATTAAAACAACCATTATTTAAAGAAAAAAAGTTTTTTAAAAAATTAAAACAAAAATAAATCGTATTTTAAATTGTATTTATCTGAATCATCATCAATTTTAAAAATAGTAATTTATTCATTGTTTTTTAGATGTTTAAGTTTAATAGGCATTTTAGTTTAATAGCCTATTTAAATTTGATGTATTATTAACTAAATGTTCAAATAAAACTAGTTTTGATTATTTGTTTCTGTTGTGAGTTATCTTGTGAAGGTTCAGACTCTGTGAGAGAACCATTATACTAATTATTACTCTTATTATTAATAATTACCATTACTATATCCATTATTTAGTATTAGAATTATTTTGGTAATTTTGAGGTGAGGTGTTTTTATTAGGGTCAAAAATATTTAAAGAATCATTAGTATCTTCTGTAGGATTGAATAAGTCAAAGACAATAAATCCATTTAACAATAAAACTATACAATTACTTATTCCAAAAGCAAAAATAGCTATTAAAAAAGTAACTAAAACTTTTGCAGATTTATTTTCATTCTCCAAAAAATCACCATATAATCATTTAATAATATCTAAAAATATTAATAATAAAAATAAACAATATTAATATTAAATTAATTTTATTTATATTTATGTTTGAAAAATTTTAAAATTCTGACTTTTATAAGAGAGATTTAATCAATTTAATATTTATTAAATATAGAGGGTAGATATGAAAACAATAGCTAAATCATTTCAAGCTGATTTAACTATAAAAAAGTCCCAGTTTATATGTAGAATATTTTATGCAAATAGTTCAATTGAAGCTAAAAAAATAATTCAAGAGGTGAAAAATGAGTATTATGATGGAACACACAACTGTTCTGCATATATAACTCTTGATGGTGAAGGATATGATGATGATGGAGAACCAAGTGGAACTGCTGGAAAACCAATATTAAATATTTTAAAAAAAAATGATTTAAAAAATATAGTAGCTATTGTAACTAGATATTTTGGAGGTATTAAACTTGGTTCTAGTGGTTTAGTAAGAGCTTACAGTAAATCAGTTCTTGAAGTATTAGCTATTGCTGAAATTGTTGAAATGAAACCTTATATAATTTATAAAATTATTTTTGACTATGAAAGTATGAAATTTGTTGATAGTGAAATTAGAAATTATAAAATTTATATTTTAAATAAGAATTTTGAAGAAAAAATTTATTATAAAGTAGCTATTGACAAAAACAAGTCTATAATTCCTTTTTTTGAAAAACTCAACAAAAAAGTAAAGGTTATTAGCCAAGAAAAAACATATTTAAATTTAGATAATTCAAATATCTAAATATTTTTAGTAAGATTCACTGTAAAAATTCAAGATTCTTAATCAATATTTCAAAATTTCCAGAAATCAGATAAATATATATAGTAGTTGTGGTAAATTACTAATGCATATATATGCAATAATTATAACTAATATTTCAAGTGTTCTAAATTTCAGTGTCAATAAAAAAATTATGGATCATTCAGCAACCAATAGGATTAAGCACTTGAAATTACTGGAACTGATAAATGACTATATATTTAAACTTATGCTAGAAATTATAGTCTTAAATGATTTATAAACAATTCATAAACATAGAATTCTCTCATCTATTATTATGTAAAGATTTATATTCAATTAAGATATTAATTCAAAAGTCAAGTTTTAATAATAATTATTTAAAAGTTAAAATGAATATAAAAATCAAGTTCTAGCTAAGACTTCTCTCATCATAGCTACTACTGATTTTTATTATTCTGACTACTCTTTTTTAAAGTAATTCTATAAGAATATTAATAGCTAATAATCTTTCTTTAAATATTTTCTAGTTTTTTATTATTATCCTTAATATCAGAATTTAAATATTATTAATTCTAATATATTTTATTAATATCATTTGAGTTTATTTAATTATTAGTAATTTTTATAAAGTATGGAATAATTTTTGATAAATATATTATTTTTTTTAATTATGGAACTGATATTAAAAAATCAAAGATTATTATTTGATAAAATAGAATAAGGTGCTAAAATGAAAGCAGTTGTACCTGCAGCAGGACTAGGAACAAGATTTTTACCAGCAACAAAAGCTCAGCCAAAAGAAATGTTACCTGTTTTTGATAAACCTACTATCCAATATGTTATTGAAGAAGCAGTAGCTTCAGGCATAGATGATATATTAATCATTACAGGTAAAGGTAAAAGATCAATTGAAGATCACTTTGATAGATCTTTTGAATTAGAATATAGTTTACAAGAAAATGGAAAAGAAGATTACTTAAAAGAAGTAAAAGAGATATCTGATCTAGCTAATATTTATTATGTACGGCAAAAAAAGCAAAAAGGACTTGGAGATGCAATTTATTGTGCTAAAAAACATGTTGGTGATGAACCTTTTGCTGTTATGTTAGGAGATACAATAACAAAAGCTAATATTCCCTGTATAAAACAATTAATCGATGTTTATAACAAGTTTGATGCTTCCTCAATAGCTGTTGAAGCAGTACCTTCTGAAAAAGTAGAAAGATATGGTATTATTAAAGGTAATGAAATTGAAAAGAATATTTATAAAATAGAAAAATTGGTTGAAAAACCATCTGTTGATAAAGCACCTTCTAATTTAGCTATTATGGGAAGATATTTTTTGGAAGCTGAAATTTTTGATCATATATCAGAAACAAAACCTGGTTTTGGAGGAGAAATTCAATTAACTGATGCTATGGCAAAATTAAACAATATCTATGGTCAAGTTTTTCAAGGGAAAACATATGATATTGGTAATAGAATTGAATGGCTAAAAACTTCTATTGAATTTGCAATGGATGATGAAAAAGCTAACAAAGAATTATTAAAATATTTAAAGGATGTTTTAGAAAAATATAAATGATATATAATGTATATTAAAAAAAACTTTCAATCAAATAAAACAACTCATAAAAAACCATAAACAAAAAAAAACTTTCAATCAAATAAAACAACATGTCTAAAACGCATTAAATAAATAAAGGTCTTTCAATCAAACAAAAAAGCTTATGAAACATGCCAAATAAAATAAAAAAAACTTTCATTTCTATCAAAATCTTAAAAAAATAAGGAAAATCTCTTTATTTAAATGGAAATTAATAATAGCTAATTAATGTGATAATTAATGAATGAAAAAGATAAAATTATCAAAGAAAAATCAAAAACAAAAGATTATATTAATAAAACAAGCATAGTTTTAAAAGAAAAAAACAATTTTGAAGAAGTTAAATCACTAAAAAAAAAGTTAAATAAAAAAAATAAAGAATTAGAAAAATCTAAAAAAACCTTGAATTTTCAAATAAACAAAGAAAAGCAATGCGAACAAAAGATTTCACTTATTATTAATGAAAAAAACGAATTACTAGAAAAAATTCATCAATTGGAACTTATGAAATTAGATTTGAAACTTCAAAAGTCTAATGATTTAAAAGAAAAAATTCAAAAGGCAGAGCATCGTATTAACATTACGAAAAAGCTTCTTGATGATTCAAAAGAAGAAATAGCTATGCTAAAAAATATTATTGATGGTTATGAAAAACTAGGGTTTTTTGATTTCATTAGGAACAAAAAACCCGATAGTGTGAGATTATATAATAATAAATTCGAAAATAAATAATTTATAAATTCTTTAAAATTTTTAGTTATTTTTATCAATATCCTTAAAACAATGCAAAAAATTATTATTTTTTAATTTAATAATATTTTTAATTGTTTTTTAAAAAAGATTTTTTTCATTTATAAAAATTTTTATAAAATTTGAATCATTTAAACAAAAATTTATAAAATAATATTAATTATTTTAAATTACTATTGAAAAGATTTTCTATAATGGAAAATAATAAAAATAATCATTTAAAACATCAACTATGAACACTTATAATATTAAAAATAAGTATCTAACATATCAATAAGGAGAATGTAAATGGAAACTAAAAGAATTTTAGTTACTGGTGGTTCAGGATTTATTGGAACAAATCTTGTCAACGAACTTAAAAAAAGAGGTCATGAAGTCTTAGCTACTGATTTATTACATAATGAAAGGGAAGATTATGTAAGAGCTGATGTTAGATACTATCGACAAATTGAAAGAGTTTTTGAAGAAAATGATGATTTTGATTTCGTTTATCATCTAGCTGCAGAGTATGGGCGATGGAATGGTGAAGGATATTATGAAAACTTATGGGAAACTAACGTGATTGGAACAAAACATATGATTCGTTTACAAGAAAAACTAGGATATAAAATGATATTTTTCTCCTCGGCTGAAGTTTATGGAGATTATGAAGGCATAATGAGTGAAGATGTAATGATTAATAATCCTATAAAAGATACATATCAAATGAACGACTATGCTATTACTAAATGGGCTGGTGAATTAATGTGTATGAATTCAGCTACAATGTTTAAAACAGAAACAGTGCGAGTAAGACCAGTAAATTGTTATGGACCTTATGAAGAATATTCTCCTTATAAAGGATTCATACCAATATTTATCTATAAAGCTCTTCACAAAGAACCATATGAGGTTTATATTGGTCATAAACGTATTATTGATTATGTAGAAGATACTGCCACTACTTTTGCAAATATTGCTGATAACTTTATTCCTGGTGAAGCTTATAATGTTGGAAGCAAACAAGAATGGGAAAAAGATATTAAAGAATATTCAGACATTGTCTTAGATACAGTTGGTCTTGATGATTCTCTAGTTACTTATCATGAATCTGAAGATTTCACAACAAAAATAAAAACAATTGATTTTTCAAAAGCTATTAAAGATTTAAAACACTCCCCTAAAGTTTCTCCAGAAAAAGGAATAAAAAAAACTGTTAATTGGATGAAAAAATTCTATAATATAGAATAAATGATATTTTTATAAATGTTCTCCATATTGATATAACGTTTAGGAAGATATGATGATAAAATCAGTAGCTATTATTCCAGCATATAATGAAGAAGTAGCTTTAGGAAGTGTTATTCTTAGAACTTTACAGTATGTAAATAGAGTAATTGTTGTAGATGACGGAAGTTCTGATAAAACATCACAAATAGCTAGACTCGCTGGAGCTGAAGTTATAAAACATCCTACTAATTTAGGTAAAGGTCAAGGATTGAAATCAGGATTTCAAGCTATTGATGATGAAGATGTTATAATTCTTATTGATGGAGATGGACAAAATAATCCAGATGAGATTCCTAAACTAATTGCTCCTATTGAATCAGGAAATGCGGATTTTGTTAATGGAAGTAGATATTTAGAAAAATCTGAAGAAGATGATACTCCATCATATCGCCGTGTTGGTCAAAAAGTCTTAGATAAATTAACTAATATATCTTCAGGATTAGCTATTACAGATTCTCAAAGTGGTTTTCGAGCATTTTCAAAAAAAGCTATTCCTTACTTTAAAATGAAAGAAACAGGTTTTGCAATTGAAAGTGAAATGCTTTCTGATGCAGCTGATAATGGCTTGAAAATAATTGAAGTTCCCATATCTGTTAGATATGATCTTAATAGCTCAACAAAAAATCCAATCTCCCATGGTGTGAAAGTTTTGTTAAAAATTATAAAAGATATTGAACTTAGAAGACCACTAATTTATTTTACATTACCAGGATTTATAATATTTTTAATTGGAACTATATCTGGAATTTGGCTTTTCAATGATTATATCAATGAAACAAGTATTAATTTTGAAACAACAGTAATAGCTATTGTTTTTGTTGTTATTGGACTTTTTTTAATGTTAAATGGGATTTTATTAGATTCAATTAAAAAATTAATCAATGAAAAATTATAAACTCCTAAAACACAAATAAACAAAGTCAATCAATGAAAAATTATAAACTCCTAAAACACAAATAAACAAAATCAATCAATGAAAAATTATAGACTCTGGAACAGTACTAAATACAATAAAGAAATTTTCAAGAAAAATTATACATTTCAAATATTTCTAAAGTAGTTTTTAATATAAATCTACACCAGTTCTTCCTCAATTGTATCCCAAAAATCACATGCCCAGCTACCATCTCCATCTATTATCATGTCTAAAAGTCTAAGTTCACCATTTGCTAATCGAAACAGACGATAATCATTTTGTGCTTTTTTTTTCCTTCCTTGTTCTTTATTACAATCTAAATATATTCCTTCAGGATAATCTTCATCAAAGTCTCCTGATTTTACAAAATCTCCAACAAGAGAGAATCCATTTGATACTGATTTATCTAATTTTTCTATGGTTTTCAACCATCCTCCAGAGGATCTAAATTTTATATCTGGATCAATAGTTGTTATTTCTTCATACCAATTTAATAACATATTTTCACCTAATTTAATAAAAAAATATAGAAATAAATATTAATTTAAATATTTATTTCATCGTGTTTTTCCAAATAGCTAAATTATAACCATATATTTATTTTTAAAACATGACCCTAAGATCATTAGCTATTTTGTGAATTTTGAGGAATTACCAATTTCCAATAAGGTCGAATTTATTGAAAAATATAATATATCAGAATATAGTAAAGCTAGTTTTCATAGAGCATTTGAAAACAAATGTGATATTTAGAATCACAGTTACTATTAGTAAATCAAAAGTTTCTTCTTCAAAATTTGAAAACAAATGTGGTATTTAGAATCTCAAAAAATATTTAATATTATAGAAAAAAAAGATTTTTTTAATCTTCGTTATTTGATGATATAATGAATATGCTAAATTTTTTTAATAATAGCTTTTTTTAATAATAATAGCTACTTTTTTAAAAAAAAAGAATTTATAAAATTTTATCTTTTTTTAAAAAATGAAAAGTGGTGATGACATAAATAATAAATTATAAATTTTATTACCATGATTAAAAAAACAAAAAACAAATATCATACTAAAATTTTGTTAAAAATAATTATTAGTAAAAATATTATTTAAAATAAGAGTGCAGGGAACGGGATTCGAACCCGCGAAGGGACTGACCCAATAGGCCCTCAACCTATCGCCTTTGACCGCTCGACCATCCCTGCAGTTGAATGACTAGAAAATAAAACAAGTATTTTAACATGTCTCTTTTTAAGTATTTAAATGTTACTCTTATATTGACAAATACTTGAATACAGTTTTTAATCAATAAACCTTTAAGTATTTAAATTTTGTTTTAAAATACAGTTCTAAATTAAATAAAGTATAAAAATAATAATAAAATCCTCATTTTATAAAAAAATATTATTCATAGAGATATGAAAACTTATTTAATGATAAAAAATGATTATGAATAATTAATCAATATATATTTCAAAATCAAGTGTATGCCCTTTTTTTAAATCAGAAATTAAATCTAAATTTAAATCACAAGAAGCTTTGTTTGAATTTATCATTAATGTTTTTGAACATATGAAACTACTTTTTCTACATACTATATCTGTAGGATGGTTCAATGTTAAATTAGGATGACCATGCCCATTAATTTCATCAAAACTATTTTTTGTTTTCAATTTAATAGTAATTCTTGTATCCTCATTAGCTATTTTTTTCTTAAAATCATTGGAAAAATCTTTCATAGATTTATCAATAGCCACACCAATTATGCAATCTCCAGCTAATGATAGATCAGGATTTTTTGTGATTTCAAATGTAGACTTATGTCTTGATGTAATATTAGAATGTCCTTTAGCTTGTATTTTAAATTTCATAATATCAAATATAATCTAGTAAATTATTTGAATATAACAATACAATATATTTTATTCTTTCTTAATATTTATTTGATATATTTTATAAAAATATTTAAAACTAGATTATTCCTTGGGAAAAAATAATACATTATATAATGTGAAAAAATGCAAAAGCAAGCTAACCCCCAAATAATGAAAGGAACTTATTGTTTAATAATACATGGAAAAAGATCATCAAAAGTTAGAATAGGTGCTTTAGGAGAAATTTGTTTTAAAGAAGGTTATTATGTGTATATTGGTTCAGCTATGAATTCATTGAAACCTAGAATAAAAAGACATTTATCTACAAGTAAAAAAATTCATTGGCATATTGACTATCTTCTAAAAAATGAAAATCTAGCTATTGAAGAGATTATTTTTAACATTGGAGAGGAAAAGATAGAGTGTAAAATAGCTAATAATATATCATGTAATGGGGAAAAAATGTTAAACTTTGGTTCTTCTGATTGTACATGTAGCTCACACTTAATATATTTTAGAAGTTTTAAAGACTGCTTAAAAAATGTGAAGGAAGCTTACAAAAATTTAGATATAAACTATTATGATTTAAAATATTTTAGAGAATTATGATAATTATCAATTAAAAAATTTGATGAAAAATTAAATTAAAAATATTAAAAAATCTAAAAATTATAATGTAAAAAAATAATTAAAAAATCTAAAAAAAATTTAAAAATATAATTAAAAAATTTAATAAAAAAATCTTAAAAAAAGTTGATTAAAGATTTAATGAAAATATTGTAAAAAAATTAAAGATAATCTATAAAAATAAATAAAAAATCTTAAAAAAAATTGATTACAAGTTTAATAAAAAAATTATGAAAAAATTAAAGATAATCTAAAAAATATAAACAAAAAATCTAATGAAAATAAAATTTTAAAAATGAAATTTACTCATTACATGTACTTTTTTGACTAGAAAAAAGTCATCTATAAAACTTTTAAACCAAGTTTAAATGAAAATTATCTAATAATGAAGAATTTTAAATAAATTTTATCTAGATCAGCTTTATTATCAATATACAATAGCTTATTTTTAGCATATAGAATATTACAAAAATTTTATAACCAATGAAATACATAAAATATACTGGTATATATTATAAAATGTTTTAAAAAAAAAAAGTGAATACTTATCTCTGATTTTATAAAAAATAAAAGTATATATTCACATATTAAATAAGTTTTTTTAAAGTTATTTTGAGGGAGTTAAATGAAAAAAGATATACAAGATTTAATTGAAGATTTAAAAGATGATGATGAGTTTGTAGTAGAGGAAGCTCGTGGAACTCTAGAAATAAGAGCAGATGAATCTTTTGAATATCTTGTTGAGGCTTTAACAGGCACTCATAAAAAAATTAAAATGAACTCAGCTAAAGTATTAGGATTTATAGCTAATGAAAAAGCTATTGATCCATTGATAGCTACTTTAAAAGATAAAAATAAACTTGTACGAAGAGAAGCTTCTACAGCATTATCCCGTATGGGAAATAAAGTTATTGATCCAATGTTAAATATTCTAAACGATGATGATTGGAGAGTCAGAGGAGCAGCAGCTTGGGTTTTAGGCAGTATTGGTGATAAAAAAGCTATTGAACCATTAAAGAATTTATTAGAAGATGAAAGTGGATTTGTTAAAAGTGGTGCAAAATGGGCAATAGATAAAATAAATAAAAAAAACTAATTTAAAACTTAACACATACCAATAATTAATATTCTTAAATAGAAAAAAACTAATTTAAAAATTAACACATTCAACACATAGACCAATCATACTTTAAATAGATAAAAAAAAGCTAATTCAGAATTAAAAACCTAAATAATAATACCTATATGAAAATATAAATATTAATATTGATTAATATATGAAAAAAGCTAAGATTAAAAATAATTATTTTAAATCACAAAATGTTGATGTTAATATGAATGATTCAAAAAAATTAATTTACGCTGGAAAAGCTAAAGATGTTTATGAAACTGAAAAAGAAGATGAAGTTATAGTTACCTTTAGAGATGATATTACTGCAGGAGATGGGGATAAAAAGGACAATCTCAAGGGAAAAGGAGAATGTAATTCATTAATATCATCCAAACTATTTGAAGTTTTAGAAGAAAAGGATATAAAGACTCAATATATTAAATTAATTGAAAATGGATCTATGTTGTCGAAAAAATTAGATATGCTTCCTCTAGAAGTAATAGCTAGAAATATAGCTACTGGAAGTTTACTCAAAAAATTCCCATTTAAAGAAAACCAAAAATTAGATCCTCCAATAATTCAAATGGATTATAAAAATGATGAATACCATGACCCTATGCTAAATGATGAAATAACAAAAGCTTTAGGATTAGCTACTCAAGAAGAACTAGATGAAATTAAAGAAATAACCTTAAAAATAAATGAAGTTTTAAGCAAGTTTTTAAAAGAAAAAGAAATTCTTTTAGTTGATTTTAAATTGGAATTTGGAAAAGATAGCCAAGGGAATATTGTCCTAGGAGATGAAATCAGCCCAGACACTTGCAGATATTGGGATATTCACACTTTAAAAACACTAGACAAAGATTCATTCAGACAAAGCCAAGATAACGTTATGGACATCTATAAACAAGTATGTAACATGATTGTTGATGAAAATGACCTTAAAAAATGGAATATTAACAATTAGTATTCCATTAAAACCTATTTTAAAAATTTTGAGCACTATCAAAACCAACTTGTTAGTTAAGAGATTATGTATCTAATTATAGTATATGATATTAAAGTAGAAAGAGTGAATAAAGTCAAAAGTTTTCTCAGACAAAATTTGTTTTGGATTCAAAACTCTGTTTTTGAAGGAGAAGTGACTAAAAGTGAATATAGCTCTGTAATATCTGGATTGAAAAATATAATTGATTCAAACGAAGATTCCGTTATAATATATAGATTCAGGACCAAAGATGAAATGAATAAAGAAATTTTGGGTATTGAAAAATCACCAATAACTGAAATACTTTAATAATCATTTTAAAACAATGGTAAAGTCAAATTTTTAAAATTCCAGAAAATTAGAAGTTAATTATGCTCTTTAAATTCAAAGTTATAGATAAATTTTTTTGGTTTATAAGAATAATAATTAAAATCTTTAAAATAAAATATTAAACAATAATAATTAATTAAATTTAAAATTTATGAATTTGAACATTTTGTTAAAAGAAATTTGCCTGTGACTCATTTTTTAAAACAAAAATAATACTTATTTTACATAAACAAAAGATAACGTCTTATCGTTTATCATGAAAAGGTATGATTTTGTAAAAAACGTCTCTAATATCAAAACCTTATTTTATAAAAATATAGACTAAAACTTATTAAATTAAAATATTGTTGATGATAAACAAATAGTTAATGCAAACATATATCAAATTACTAGTTTTTTTCGAATATGTCATCTAAAAAATTATCGTTGGTATATATAAATTAGCTGCAGAAATACCCATCGAAAATTTTAAGTGTAAAAAAGAAGAAAATTTTAATAGATTTCGTTAATTTTAGGCAAAATATCAGCCTGTTTAAAATCAGACCAATATGGAATTGAAATCCCAAAGCTCCTTGCATAATATTAGCATTGTTACGTTTAAAATCAGACCAATATGGAATTGAAATGATAGTAGTTTAGATAGTAATCTACCAACAGGTTCAAGGTTTAAAATCAGACCAATATGGAATTGAAATTTATCATCATGTAAGCTATTGTATCTTGTGTCTTTTGTTTAAAATCAGACCAATATGGAATTGAAATCAAGTCAAAGTAACTATCCAATGGTTAAAAGATGGTTTAAAATCAGACGAATATGGAATTGAAATAAAAAAGGATATATAATATTTTCAAAATAATCAACTGTTTAAAATCAGACCAATATGGAATTGAAATTTTATTATTGTGAAATCTTCTTCATCTAATTTTTTAAGTTTAAAATCAGACCAATATGGAATTGAAATCCTAAAATGTGAACTTTAGTGAGTTCATACTCAAAGGTTTAAAATCAGACCAATATGGAATTGAAATTATGAGGAGGAATAATTATGGCTGATTTTGCAGGGTTTAAAATCAGACCAATATGGAATTGAAATTCGCTAAAGTGTTAAAAAATAGCCTAATATTCCGTGTTTAAAATCAGACCAATATGGAATTGAAATATAGCTGATTGGTTCACTGGATTGCCTGAATGGAGTTTAAAATCAGACCAATATGGAATTGAAATTCTTTATCATAGAAACCAGTGAAAGGCAACAAAATGTTTAAAATCAGACCAATATGGAATTGAAATATTATTGATGACTTCTACTTCATCAACTGGAATGTTTGTTTAAAATCAGACCAATATGGAATTGAAATGATAATGATATGAATGGTTTGTTGGATAATGGTGGTTTAAAATCAGACCAATATGGAATTGAAATAAATTAGTATTAGATTCATTATACAATCTGCAAGTTTAAAATCAGACCAATATGGAATTGAAATATCCATGAAACTGGAACATAGACTCTCCCTGCGTGTTTAAAATCAGACCAATATGGAATTGAAATATGTCTTCTTTCATGGACTATTTTCGTTATAGGATTGTTTAAAATCAGACCAATATGGAATTGAAATGAATTACTGTTTAATAGTCCACGACCAAAACCAGGTTTAAAATCAGACCAATATGGAATTGAAATCTCTTATCCAAATCAAAATACATAAAAATATCCCAGGTTTAAAATCAGACCAATATGGAATTGAAATAAAGTCATAGAAGTATCAGGATGATTAACAGTATTAGTTTAAAATCAGACCAATATGGAATTGAAATATCTAAAACCTCAAGCACTTCATCTAATGTTAAATAGTTTAAAATCAGACCAATATGGAATTGAAATTCAAAAACAGCTTTTTCAACAAATTCTGGTAATAAGGTTTAAAATCAGACCAATATGGAATTGAAATTGCTGTTACTGGAGAGCAAAGAATACAAGACAATGGGTTTAAAATCAGACCAATATGGAATTGAAATCCAGAATACTCAATTATAGGGTTATACGATTTTAAAGTTTAAAATCAGACCAATATGGAATTGAAATTTTTATTGATAGCCGTTACTGTGTATTTGATAAGGTGTTTAAAATCAGACCAATATGGAATTGAAATTCTAATAAACATTTTAAATCATATTCTATTGTTTCTTGTTTAAAATCAGACCAATATGGAATTGAAATGAAATGTTTCGTAATGTATTGACATTTCAGGGTAGGGTTTAAAATCAGACCAATATGGAATTGAAATACATTAACAGCTCTAGAATAAGCAACAGAACCAAAGTTTAAAATCAGACCAATATGGAATTGAAATGTAGAAGAAATGCCAAACAAAATGTCAGATTTTGGTTTAAAATCAGACCAATATGGAATTGAAATATAACATCTAGCCATCCACCTTTTGCTGTTTTAACAAGTTTAAAATCAGACCAATATGGAATTGAAATTCGCTAAAGTGTTAAAAAATAGCCTAATATTCCGTGTTTAAAATCAGACCAATATGGAATTGAAATTTTTAAACATCTATCATAAAGACGACATCGTAGAAGTTTAAAATCAGACCAATATGGAATTGAAATATTATTATCATGAAATTATCTAGAATTTTATTCTCGTTTAAAATCAGACCAATATGGAATTGAAATACGAGCAACATTATACTCTAAACCTATAACATCTAGTTTAAAATCAGACCAATATGGAATTGAAATTTTGTTCTTTTTTTATGGTGTGTGATGGTATACAAGTTTAAAATCAGACCAATATGGAATTGAAATATTTTCTTATGTTGGCTATCGCTCAAACAGATAGCTAGTTTAAAATCAGACCAATATGGAATTGAAATAATTCTGCTAGTTCATCATAAGTAGTTAATACTCTGGTTTAAAATCAGACCAATATGGAATTGAAATCCAATAAACTAACCTACCCTCAACACGATCTTTCTTAGTTTAAAATCAGACCAATATGGAATTGAAATCTACACAAAAACACACATGAAACACATGTACACATGTTTAAAATCAGACCAATATGGAATTGAAATTTATTAAATTTTTCAAATTTATTTGAATTATTCTTGTTTAAAATCAGACCAATATGGAATTGAAATCAACATTCTTACTCTTCTTTAAAAGAACCAAATTTGTTTAAAATCAGACCAATATGGAATTGAAATACTTATAATTGTCAAAAATTTAAATTAGCTTGTGTGTTTAAAATCAGACCAATATGGAATTGAAATTGTTTTTCAAAATAATAAACATAAACAGTATCCTCGTTTAAAATCAGACCAATATGGAATTGAAATATTTTTTAGATAGCTTTCGCTACAACACACAATAGTTTAAAATCAGACCAATATGGAATTGAAATGTTACTAAACCCATAAGCCCCAGAAGAGTTTCAGTGTTTAAAATCAGACCAATATGGAATTGAAATAATGTTCCTGCTGTTGAAAGATCTAAATTTAAGATTGGTTTAAAATCAGACCAATATGGAATTGAAATTTGCAAACCCTTGCAAACCATTCGCATAATTTTCCTGTTTAAAATCAGACCAATAT
>JAITUQ010000053.1 GCA_031286225.1 Candidatus Methanorudis spinitermitis | reverse complement strand
ATTATAGGTTTATTTTAGATAATTTTCATGATATTTTCTCCAAAAATTTAATTTCACTTAGACTACTTTTATTATCTAAAATAAATGATTGTGCATTATTCATAATGTTCACATTATATTTATTTTTTATTACTTTTTTAATTATTTTTTTTAAGAAGAAATTTTAATCTTTAATCTTAAATTATGAGGAAGGATGTTTTTATTTTAATCTCTTTAAGCAAATTTTTTCAATATTTTTAATTTGAATAAGTTTAATTTATATGAATGTTTAAACTAAAAATATTATTAAAAATTTTGTTGGAAAAATCATGGATAGAAATAAAATTTTGAAATTTGCATTGTTTATATTTTTGCTATTGTTATTTTGTCAATTATTTAGAATATTCATGGTGAAAATAGTATTTTTTTCTTTTGGTTTTAGTTTTTTCAATGAACAACTTGCTATATCATTAGCTATAATTACTTTAACCTTTTTAATATTTTTAATCAGCAAAAATGAGAATATTTCTTTATCTTTAAAACCTGACTTTAGCAAAAATTCTAAAAATTTTTATATTTTATTTACCCTTTTTACAATCATAATTTTCATCACAACTCCTTTTATTACTAATTCTGTTAATTTTGGATCTATTTTCATTTTAATAGGAGGAACATTGTTGTTTCCTATTTTTGAAGAAATATTATTTAGAGGGTATATTTGGAATAAGCTTGAAAAAGAAGGTTTTAACAAAATCAGTATTTTTATATTCACTATTTTATTGTTTGGTTTTTGGCACTTAGGATATATAGATTCAATCATGTTAAGAGTTCCATTAAATAATTTGCCATTTATAATAGAAATGAAAGTAGTTACGGGGTTTTTAATCGGAGTAATGGTTGGTTTAGCAAAATATAAAACTGATAATATATATCTAGGTTTATTAATACATATACTTATTAATATATTTGGAAGATAAAGATTAAAATATTTACAATTACTTAAAAGATAGTTTAATAATAAAATATCATATTATAACAAAAAAATAAGGATAGATTAGGGATTTAGATCTTATTTTAAGATTAAAAATCTAATTTAAGTTGTCATGTTAAATCAAAACTTTTATTTATAGCTTTTTTTTAAGATAGTATATAAAAAATAATATTTAGAATACTTTATTAATTAAGTTTAGCTAATTTATATCCAGGAAATTTATATTTCAATATTTTTTTAAAATATCTATAGGGACATTTGTTTTCATGAAAGTTAGAACAAGGGATTTTATTTACACAACAGACGATTTATTTTTTGCTTCAACAAATTACATACATCCTTATAATAGATTTATTTCATTTTTAAGATATATTCCCGACATTAATGGGGATAGAAAAAAAGATGGGGAATCTTATTCAAAAGTCACATCTAAAAAAGCTTATGAATATTTAAGAAAAAATTATCCAGAATATTTATATTTTTGTGATATCACTCAAACTGAAATGATGGGAGTTCCATTTAAGAAGGTAAAAGAAGTTATAAAACCAGAAAATCGCTTGAAAGAAATTAAAAACTCTTATGAAAAAGGAAAAAATAAAGATAATAAGAAATTAAATCCTTTATTTAGAAAACTTTTAGATTTATCTGATTTTTTTCACTATAAGGCAGGTATTCCTTATGAAAATTTAGGAATATCTGGTTCCATACTTCCAAATCTCCAAAAAGAAGATGTTTCCGACATTGATTTTGTAGTATATGGTTTAAATAATCATAGGAAAGCTATGGATGTTTTTAAAAAATTTAGAGATAAAGAGATTGAAATCCCTCAGATTAACAAAAAAATTACTCTTAATAGAATTCAAGATAGCTATTGGGAGAGGATATACAAAAAAAGAATGAAAGATTTGAGCTTATCCAAAGAAGAATTTTGTTGGTATGAAGATAGAAAAAATAATAGGGGCTTGATTGAAGGAGTGTTATTTGATATATTAGCTACACGAGATTGGAATGAGATAGGTGGAACTTGGGGGGATACTAAATATTATCCTAAGGGTTCATCAACAATACAAGCTAATGTAGAAAGTGCAATAGCTTCCTTTGACAATCCAGCGATTTATACCCTTAAAAACCTTAAAGTAATAGAGGGTTTGGATGTGGATATAAAAGAACTTGTATCATTTACTCACACTTATGCTGGACAAACTATTGAAAAAGAAGAAATAATAGCTAAGGGTAAACTTGAAAAAGTTTTAAAAGATAATGGAGAAAGTAGCTACAGATTAGTTGTTGGAACAACAAGAGAATCTATTGATGAGTTTATAAAACTCAAAAACAGCCCCATTCCTAATAAAAATTAGCATTTATAGACTATGAAATAAAATTAATAAATCATTGTTTAATAGAACATAGTTTAAATATTATAAAAAAATATATGAATTATATAAGATCAAAAACTTTTGGAACTAGTTTAAAGCTATTTCAAAATATTAATCATACTTGAAATTATAGACTTATGTCTTTTATTTGTATTCTTGAGGAGATTTAATGGATAAAAACGAAATAAACATAGGGCTTATTGGTTTTGGAACAATAGGTGCGGGAGTAGTAGAAATATTTAATAAGAATCAGGATATACTTTCACAAAAAGTTGGAAAACAAGTTAATTTAAAAAAAGTAGCTGATATAGATATAACAACAGATCGGGGAGTCAAAATAGATTCTGAATTATTGACTACTGATGCTAATGGTGTTTTAGAAAATGATGATATTGATATAATTGTAGAACTTATTGGTGGTTATGAACCTGCAAGAACATTTATATTAAAAGCTATGGAAAATGGAAAACATGTTGTTTCAGCTAATAAAGCATTAATAGCTAAACATTGGGAAGAATTGATAGCTACTGCTAATGAAAATAATGTTAGGTTTAATTTTGAAGCAAGTGTAGGTGGAGGCATTCCATTACTTCAACCTATAAACGAATCATTAGCTGCAAACAGATTTGAAGCTATTTATGGAATTATGAATGGAACAGCTAACTACATTTTAACTAAAATGAGTTCAAAAGGATCTAAATTTAATGATGTGTTAAAAGTTGCTCAAGAAAAAGGTTATGCTGAAGCAGATCCTACTTTTGATATAGAAGGTCATGATACAGCACAAAAACTTATTATATTGACAAAATTAGCTTTTGGAGAATATGTTCCACAGGAAAACTTCTATGTTGAAGGCATAAGTCAAATAAACCCTGAAGATATAGAATTTGCTTTAAAAGAATTGAATTATGTTTTAAAGCTATTAGGTATAGCTAAAAAAACTCAAGATGGTTTGGAAATTAGAGTACATCCAACATTCATTCCAAAAGATCATTTATTAGCTTCAGTTAATAATGTTTATAATGCTGTATATGCTGTAGGTGACTTTGTAGGACCTGTGATGTTATATGGGCAAGGAGCTGGAAGAATGGCTACTGCAAGTGCTGTTGTTGGGGATTGTCTTGATATCATTTTTAATGAATCTAAAAAAATTAGCTATGGTCCTATAAAATCACAAATAAATAAAATCAAAGACATTGGGGATATAATATCAAAATATTACATTAGTTTAAATGTCCTTGACAAACCAGGAGTTCTTCAAACAATTACTAAAATATTAGAGGAAAATGGAATAAGTATCGAATCAATAACACAAAAGACAAGCTTGGAAAATAAAGAAGTTCCAATAATCATTGTAAGTCATGAAACAAAGGAAGATAATATTAAACAATCTATAGCTAAAATTAATGACTTGAATAATGTTAAAGATGATATTAAGTTGATTAGAATATTGGAAGATTAATACTCTTCAAGCTTATTTTTATTATTTAAATAATTAATTGTATTGTTTTCAAACTTATTTTTTTTTAATAGTTTTTTTAAATGTATTTTATTAAGGCTTAAACTAATTTATTTTAATTTAAAATTATTTATTTTCTTTTAAATTTATTTTATTAATATTTTATAAATAAAAAATGTTTTTAAAATCAATTTTTCTATTTTTTACTAAAATTCAGATCAAAAAAACCTCTAAGTATTTATTTTATTAGTAATAAAATAATAGTAATTAGTAATATTACTTAAAAATATTCTTATTTAAAAAAATATAATTTAGAGGTATTTAATGATTAGTATATCGTCAATAAGGACATATATGTATTGTCCTTTAAAACTATATCTTCAAAACGAGATGGATGAAGAGATAAATGGTGATTTTCTTTTAAACAAAACAATGAAAGAATTGAGAATAGATTTACAGGATTTATTCCAGAGAAATTTAAGAAGGATAAAAAAAGACATGGAAATTGATGAAATTGAAGAACAACTAAGTAAAAATATAGATGATTATATAAAAAATTCAATAACTATTTTGGAAAATAATGATTCAAGATATGATAACTCTTTAAAAAAAGAAATTAAGGATGATGATGAATATAACTTAAAAAATGTCGAAATAGCTAATATAAGTACAAGTGATGAAATAAATGATTTAGCATCTGAAATAAAAAATGAAGCATATTTTAACATGAAAATATTAGCTTTAAAATCTCAGAAAGCTATGAAATTAAATGAAAAAGATGGAAATCAAATAGTTGAACTGTTTTTTCCAAGCTCTATGTATAGCTATTTAATAAAAGATCATCAACTTGAACTTATTGGAACTTGTGATAAAATTGAGATAGTTGATGGGAAATATTTTCCTATAAATGTAAAAAATTCTAATCCTCCATTAAAAGGAGTTTGGGATAGTGATGCTATAGAATTAGTAGCTAATGCTCTTTTAATAGAACAAGAATTTGATACTGAAGTTTTTGTTGGGTTTATTGACTATTTGAAAATCGGCGATAAACGTCCTGTTGTAATGGATGCAAATCTAAGAAAAGGATTGTTTAAAGTTTTAAATGAAGTAAAAACCATTATAAATGAAAAAATAGCTCCAAATATGAATGTAAATGCTCAAAAATGTAATAAATGTGATTATGAGGAGATATGTTTTCAAAGTAATAATTCTAGCTAAAAAAGAATTTGATTTCCAATCTTGAAAAATCAATGAGCAAAAAATAAGTATCTTAAAAAACATACTATATTCATATTTAGAAAAAATTATGGTGTAAGAATGAAAAATGATGAATTAATGAAAAAATGTGAGACTTGTGAATTTAATGAAGATAACGATTTAATGGCTAGCTGTAAAGCTGTA
>JAITUQ010000001.1 GCA_031286225.1 Candidatus Methanorudis spinitermitis | reverse complement strand
ATGTTTCATTAGATATGTATGAAATCCTTTATAAAAGTGCTTTAGAACATGATGTTGATTTTATAAAAGCAGATTTTTGCAGATTTGAAGGAGAAGGAGAAAATATTAAATTTTCATATGCAAGACTTTCAAATGATGATAGCTATTATAATCGCTTAATCAATCCACAAGAAGAGGTTGAACCTTTTAACTTTGTTATGAATACTTGGTCTGGGATTTATAAAAGAGATTTCATTGAAAAATATAAAATTCGCCATAATGAATCTCCTGGTGCTTCTTTCCAAGATAATGGTTTTTGGTTTCAAACATTTTCTTTAGCTACAAGGATTTATTTTTTAAATAAACCTTTTTATTTAAAGAGAAAAGATAATCCTAATTCATCTGTAATAAGTAAAGGAAAAGTCTTTGCTATGTGTGATGAATATGTATTCATCAGAAAATTTTTAGATAATAATCCCCAAATCAAAGAAAATCAAGAACTTAAAAATAAATTAATATATATTTATCAGAAAAAAAGATTTGGTAATTATTTAGTCACATTGAATAGGATTGATAAAAAATTTAGAAATATGTTTTTGAAAAGGTTTAATGAAGATTATGCTTTAGCTTCGAAAAATCAAGAACTTAATAAAGATTTTTTTACAAAAAAGAGCTGGTATTTTTTACAATTGATAATTAATAATCCCAATAGATTTAATAGAGAATATTTTCCTAGTCTTTACATTTTTAAGAAAATTAAATTGGAAACGGTTTTTAATTTTTTAGATATAGCTAAAAGGTCAAAAGGCAATCCTAAAAAAGTGTTTAATTCTTTAAACGCTTCTTCTAAAAAGATTAAACTTTTAAAAAGATTAAAAAATTAATTTATCTGGAAATTTACTTAAAAAATATTTAATTAATGATATCATTACAAAAAATGATTTTAATAGTGGATTATATGTTTTCAACCATTTTCATCCAATTCAACCATGGTTAATTCATTTTTAACACTAGCTAATGCTTCTTTAATGACTTCCCACATATCATAATATTTGTATTTAGCTAAACGACCTCCAAAAATCACATTACTTTCTTTATTAGCTAAATCATTATATTTATTAAAGATTTTAGAATTTTTTTCATCGTTTATTGGATAGTAAGCTTCATCTCCTTTTTTCCATACTTCTGGATATTCTTCAGTAATAACTGTTTTTTTATTTTCTGTTTTTTCAAAATGTTTATGTTCTATAATTCTTGTAAAAGGAATAGCTGATTCAGTATAATTTACAACTGCATTACCTTGATAATTGTCCGTATCTTTAATATAATGCTTAAATGTTAAGGATCTGTATTCTAATTCACCAAAACAGTAATCGTAATATTGATCTATCATACCTGTAAAAACGATTTTACTTGCTATTTTTTCCCATTTTTCACGATTATCAAAGAAATCACAGTTTAATTTAACTTCTATATCATTTAATAATTTTTGTATAATTTTTGTATATCCTCCAATAGGTATTCCTTGATATAAATCATTAAAATAGTTATTATCAAAAATAAATCGAACTGGAAGTCTTTCAATAATAAATGATGGAAGTTCACAACATTTCCTTCCCCATTGCTTTTCTGTGTATCCTTTTATTAATTTTTCATAAATATCATTTCCAACTAAACTAATAGCTTTTTCCTCTAAGTTTGAAGGGTTGTCAGTGTTTGATTCTTTTTTTTGTTTATCAATGATTTTTTTAGCTTCTTCTGGTGTTTTAACTCCCCACATTTGATAAAAGGTATTCATGTTAAAAGGTAAATTGAATAGCTCATCTTTATATATTGCAACAGGTGAGTTTGTATATCTATTGAATTCAGCAAATTGTGAAATATATTCCCAGATTTCTTTATCATTGGTATGGAATATATGTGCTCCATATTTATGGACATTAATATTTTCTATACTTTCAGTAAATACATTTCCTCCTATATGGTCTCTTTTTTCTATAATTAAACATTTTTTTCCTATTTTGTTCATTTCATAAGCAAAAATTGATCCGAATAGTCCGGATCCTACAATTAAATAATCATATTTCATATTCGCACCAATAAATATATTTTTACTTGAATAATTATATCAATGACTTTCTATAATATATTGTTTAATATTGTCATCTTAAAATAGTTATTTTAGATTTTCAACATTTTTTAAAATTTCATTTGTTTTATATAATTCAAATTGAGGTATATTATTATCATTATTATTATTATAATCAGTATTATCATTATCTTTTAATGTATATAGTTAATTTAATCATTTTAATTTTTTTTTCATGTTGAAAATAAATAAAATAATAATTTATAGCTAATAAAGGTCTTTCAACTCAATTTAGTTAGTGAATATTTATTTTCCGATGTTTAATATTTAATTCAATAATATCAAGTACATCAACTTCTATTTTGGAATAAATATTTGTTAAATAATTAGTTAATGCGATTTTATCATTTTTAAATGGGTTTTCCATATATTTAGATTTTACAAATCTTTTAAGATCTGTTTTTGTTATTTTTCCTTTAACAAAAGTTTCATTTTCTTCAACTGCTTTATCAGATCGTTATGAAGTTATATACCTATTATTCTAGTATTATTAATTAATTATCCAATTACTTTTTCTAAAAGAACTTTTTCAGAATAATACACAGGATATATATCTTTTTCAATAGTAAATCAGTTTTTTTCAAATATACAATTTGAAAAACTATTCATTGAGATTGGAAATAGGGTTGATTCTATAATAACAATATTTTCTTTTTTTAAATGAGAAATCATTTTTTATATGTTTGATATGAGATAGTTTGGATTAGATAACTGCTATGTTAGGTTTAAAACTAATTATTTACTAAGATAAATTATATTATTAAATCAATCTTAAATTTTATTATACATATTTATATGTTATTAAAGTTGATATTGTTATAAACTTTTAATACATTAAAATTTATTAATTATTAAATTTCCAAAAATAACTATAAATTTGAAAATTTTGATTTATATATCTTTTTAGAATATTTGATTATCATTTATCAAATAAATTTTTTCTAAAAATTCATTGAATTTTTTTAATTTAAAATTTTTTAAAAGTTTTTTTATAAAAAATTATCGTGATTTATAATGAATATAACAGTTATTGGCACAGGATATGTTGGTTTAGTAACAGGGGCTTGTTTTTCAGAAATGGGAAACAATGTTTATTGTGTGGATATTGATGAAAACAAAATAAAATCTTTAAAAAATGGTATAATGCCTTTTTATGAAAAAGATTTAGAGTCTATGGTTATTAGGAATTATAAAAATAGAAATCTAATTTTCACAACTAATTTAGAAGAGGGTTTATCTAATTCTGATATTTGTTTTATAGCTGTAGGCACTCCTATGGCTCAAGATGGATGGGCTGATTTAAGTATAGTTTTCCAAGTAGCTAAAAATATAGGAAAATCAATGGTCAACGACTTAATAATAGCAGTTAAATCTACTGTACCTGTTGGAACTGGAGATAAAATTAAAAAAATCATTCAAAAAGAATTAGATGTGAGAAAAACTAATTATAATTTTGAGATGGTTTCAAACCCTGAGTTTTTAAAGGAAGGTGCTGCTGTTGAAGATTCTATGAGACCTGATAGGGTTATAATAGGTTGTGAAAATGAGAACACTATAAACACATTAAAGGAACTTTATGCTCCTTACGTTAAAAACCATGATCGATATATTGTAATGGATATTAGAAGTGCAGAAATGTCGAAGTATGCTTCTAATGCAATGTTAGCTACTAGAATATCTTTCATGAATGAAATAGCTAATATTTGTGAAAAGGTAGGGGCAGATGTCAATAAAGTTCGTTTAGGCGTTGGAAGTGATAATAGAATAGGTTACAGCTTTTTATATGCAGGTTGCGGTTATGGAGGGAGTTGTTTTCCAAAAGATGTAAGTGCCCTCATAAAAACAGCAGAACACGTAGGATACACCCCTAAAATCTTAAATGAAGTTGAAAATGTCAACATTATGCAAAAAAAAGTACTTGTTAATAAAATAAAGGAAAGATTTGGTGAAAAACTTTCAAATATCACATTTGCTCTTTGGGGACTATCTTTCAAACCAGGAACAGATGATATGAGGGAGGCTCCATCGCAGATTATAATAAATAATTTAAATGAATCTGGTGCAAATATAAAAGCTTATGATCCTAAAGCCATGGATGTTGCTAAAGATATCTTTAAAGCTAATGATAATATTGAATTTTTTGATAATAAGTATGATGCTTTAAATGAATGTGATGGATTGATAATTGTAACTGAATGGAATGAATTTAGAAGCCCAGATTTTTATGAAATTTCTAAAAGAATGAATAATAAAGTTATTTTCGATGGAAGAAATCAGTTTGATAAAGAAATGTTAGATAGTTTTGGATTTGAGTATTATCAAATAGGTGTTGGATAACATAACTATTAGATAATTAATAAATTATTTTTTTATTAATATTAAACATTAAATTAAGACAATTTTTTTTTTTAATATAATAATGAATATGTAATATATAACGATTAGATAAAATGAAAATTTTAATAACTGGATATAAAGGAATGCTAGGTTCAGACTTAGTTAATATCTTAAAAAATGAAGATCAGCATGAACTAATATTAACTGATGTTGAGGAATTAGATATAACAAATATTGAAGAACTTAGAGAAATGTTCAAAAAAGAAAAACCAGAGATGATAATAAATGTAGCTGCATATACTGATGTAGATGGATGTGAAACTAATCGTGAACTTGCTTATAATGTTAATTCAATCGGTCCTAAGAATTTAGCTATAGTTTCAAATGAAATCGGTGCTAAACTTTTACATATCAGTACAGATTATGTTTTTTCTGGCAATAATACAATACCTTACATTGAAGAAGATAAAACAGATCCTCAAAGTTATTATGGTCTAACAAAATTACAAGCAGAAGAATTTATCAAAGAAACCATGAAAAATTATTTTATTATTAGAACTGCATGGTTATATGGAATTAATGGAAAGAATTTTGTTAAAACTATGCTGAATTTAGCTAAAGATAATTTGGAAATTTCAGTTGTTAATGATCAAAGAGGTTCACCTACTTTTACATGTGATTTAGCTAGTGCTATTTGTGAACTTATCAAAACTGATAAATATGGAATTTATCATGTTACTAATGCTAATGATTGTACTTGGTATGATTTTGCAAAAAATATATTTGAATTAGCTAATATAGATGTTAAAGTTAAAGCTATAGCTACGGAAAAGTATCCAACACCAGCTAAAAGACCAAAATATTCAGTTCTTTCCCATGAAAAATGGAATAATTCTGGATTTAAGCCATTGAGAAATTATAAAGACGCTCTTAATGATTATATCAAACTTGAATTAATTAATAAGTAGAATTAACTAGAATCTTTTTTAATATTTATTGTTATTATGAAATATAAGGTAAGTATTGTTATTCCCGTTTACAATGTTGAAAAATATATAGAAAACGCTTTTAATTCTATTAAAAATCAAACTATTGGTTTTAACAACCTTGAACTAATAATGGTCAATGACTGCTCTACTGATAATAGTGGAAAAATCATTGATAGATATGCTAAAGAATATGATAATTGTATAGCTATCCATTTAAAAGAAAATAGCGGAGCAGCAGGACGTCCAAGGAATATAGCTATTGAAAATGCTAGCTCTGACTATATCATGTTTTTAGACCCCGATGACTACTATGAAAAAAATGCCTGTCAAACATTATACAATGAAATGTTAAAAAAGGATAAAGATATAGTTTTTGGAGGATTTATAAAAAAAGATGGAATTAATATAAGTAAACACAATTATAAATGGCTTAATGGAGAAACAGACATTGAAAAAATCGATGATAATATAAATATATTATTTTTAGCACCATCTCTACCTTCAAAAATAGTAAAAAGAGAATTTTTAATAAAAAAAAATATCACATTCCTTGAAAGTGTTCCAGGTCAAGACACGGTTTTCATAGTGGAAGTTTTATTCAATGCTAAAGGAATAAAAGTTTTAAAAAATAAATATATTTATACTTATGTTTTTAGAGATGATTCTATCACAAATAATCTCACTTTGAAATATTTTAAAGGAGCAATGTTTTCATTAAAAGAAAGATATTATTTATACAAAAAATATGGGAAAGAAGAATATTTTAGAATTCATTGTAATAATTTTTTAAATTTTTTTTTTCTTTAAATTTTAGCTACTGATTTAGACTCAGAAGGTGAAATTAAGCAAATTTTAGGATATACTCATTGGTTTATCCATAAATGTGTAGAAATTGGTTCAAAACCAAAATCTAACATGCTTCTTTTCTTATTTAATTTAATGGTAAAAGAAGAGATTGAAAATATTATAATATATAAAAAGGTTTATAATCATAATATTAAAGAATCTATTGAAAGAATAGCTACATTACAATCAGTTAGAGGTTGGGTTTCATATAAAAAGTCAAATATAATTAAAAGAGCTAAAAATAAATTTAGATGATAATAATAAAATATTTTTAATTTTTTTATTTTTGATTTATTGTTTATTCTTTGTATTAACCAATGATTATTCTATTATGAAACCCTTATTAAATTGATTAATTTACAAAGAAATAAACTTTATTAATGTAAAAATAGATTTAAAAAATCTTAAGTAAGATTACATAGATTTAAGCATATCTTTTATATATGTTTATACTCAAATTATACTTATTTATTGTACATTACAATTAATGTATTTTGCTTTAATTGTATAACTTATAGGTGCTATATTAATGTTTGAACATAGATTTATAGCTAATTTTACTAAATATAGATTTTTATTAGTAGAATTGGTTAAAAGAGATATATCTGTAAAATATAGAGGATCTACTCTGGGAATTTTATGGAGCTTTTTAAATCCATTACTTCAAACTATTGTAATGGTTTTGGTATTTGGATATCTTTTCGGCAGGGATACTCCTAATTTTCCAGTTTATGTATTAACAGGACGTTTAGGATTTTCATTTTTTTCAGCAGCAACTAAAGGAGCCATGAGTTCCATAAAAAAAGGTTCATCTATTATGAAAAAAATTTATATTCCTAAATATGTTTATCCTTTAAGTAGTATTCTTTCAGAAACTATCACTCTATTATTAACTATGATAGTATTAGTTCTAGTCATGTTTTTTACTAAATGTCCTTTTTCTATTTATAATATTAGTGCTATATTACCTTTATTCTTCCTTTTTATTTTTACTATAGGATGTGGACTAATTTTAGCTTCAATAAATGTGTTTTTTAAGGATATGACATATTTATACGGGGTTTTTACTCAATTGTTAATGTATGGTTGTGCTATATTTTACCCTATTTCTAAACTACCTGAACAATATCTTATTATATTTTATGCAAACCCTGTTTTTTGTGCAATAAGTGGGTTTAGAGATTCTATATTGTATGGAGTATTTCCTAATATTAATGTTATGCTTTATTTAGTTATAGTAGCGATTTTAACTTTGGTAATAGGTGTCATTGTATTTTATAAAACTCAAGATAATTTTATATTACATATTTAAATAAAAAAATTATTTATTTTATATAATCCATATTTTAATCAAGATTTAAAAATTCATTGTAATTTAATATAATTTAAAATAAGAATTTCATTTTAATAACTTTAAAAGATAATTGTTCTAAATATAAGAATTAGCTAAGCTATTTAGGTGTTTTCATGGGTTCGATGATAAAATATCCTCAAAAAATTATATATGACAGAAAAACTAAGGATAATGAATATGTTGAACAATCATGGGATAAAAATACATTGGAATTTATCAAAAAAGAAAATGGCAATGGAACTAAAACAAATTTAATAGAATCAAAGGATACTAACTTATCAAAACCAGGAAAACTAAAATTAACAAATTTTAACTTTGGAATACATGAAAATGCAAAAATTAATACTATAAAAGTAGGTTGGGTTGATAAAGTTGAAGGATTAAAAAACAATGGTAGAAACCCTCCAATCATCCCTGGAGTCAGTATGAAACTGTTAAATTATCCTTATGGAGTTGTTAAATCGTCAAATTCAAAATTAGGAATTAATTATACGAAGGGGGAGAGTACTGATAGAACTTTGTGGAATATTAAAGATGGTCAGATATATCCTGCTCCAACACCAGATGAGGTAAATAGTCCTGATTTCGGAGTAATAGTTTCATATGCAAGAAACATAGGCTTTAATAAAGGTTTTGTATTAATCGATTATTTGAGATTATTCGTTGAATGGACAGATCCTGCCTATTCTTTAAGAGTTGTTCCAGAATTTAACAATGTTTTATTAAATGAAGAACTTGTATACATAATTACTCTTAAAAACATTAATAAAATACATCAAGGAAAACCTGTTAAGGTTCATATAAATTATGATTCTAATCTTTCATTTGTAAAATTCACAGATCTTCAAAAAGGAACATATGATGATTTAAAACGAATTTGGTATGCAAAATTAGATGAAACGGGAAAATCTGTTCTGTATCTTAAATTTCAGGCTAAAAAGTTTGGGATACTAGAATGCAATGCAAAAACAGACTTTGGAATAGCTAAACATCTTGGTAATGTTAATGTTGTTAGTCCTGAGTTTAAAATTCAAACTAATTACTCATGCTCCAAAATTGAAATGATTCAAAATGAAAGAATCAATTACAGCATAATAGCTACTACAAACACTGATCTTGTTGATAATAAAAAGATAAAGATTCCACTACTTCCTAATATTGAAATAAAGAATTTTAGAGGAGATGGGGAGTTCGATGCTTCTACTGGCATATGGAATGCAGAATTTAAGAATAAAAGGGCTCAGCTTCATTTATGTATAAACGCATCTTTATCAGGGAATTTTGTGCAAAATATTGAAATTGATGGAGAAATAGCATTAACTAAAGAATTTATCATCATGAAAGAAGAGGAATCTAAAGATTTAGATCCTATACTAGAAAATATTTCTCCATCTGGAATGCAACTTTTGAAAGATGGTGAAAATATTGCTTCTGAAAGCGAATTTGATAAAATTGATTTAAATGAGAATATTGAAAATAGCTATTATTCAAATAATGAAAATGTCGCTATTAAAGTAGAAAATGTAACAATGAAGTTTTCACTTAATATTGAAAAAATAGACAATTTTAAAGAATATTTTATTAAATTCATTAAAAAGGAATTAAAACAAGAGAGTTTTTTAGCATTAGATAATGTTTCGTTTACATTAGATAAAGGAGATAGGTTAGGCATAGTTGGATTAAATGGAGCAGGTAAAAGTACATTACTTAAAATCGTGGCTGAAGTCATGAAGCCAACAGAGGGTTCAGTCCATGTTAATGGAAGAATATCTCCATTATTAGAGTTAGGAGCTGGTTTTGATCCAAATTACACGGGAAAAGAGAATATATTTTTGAATGGATCAATACTTGGATATTCTAAGGAGTTTATTGAGGATAGATTCGATAAAATTGCAGAATTTTCAGAATTAGGTAAATTTTTAGACATTCCAATAAAAAATTATTCATCTGGTATGAAATCTAAACTTGGATTTTCAATAGCTACAATTGTAGAACCAGATATATTAATACTTGATGAAATATTGTCTGTTGGAGATGTTAAATTTAGAAAAAAAAGTGGGGATAAAATAAAATCTCTTTTTGAATCAGGAGTTACAGTCTTATTAGTTTCACATTCTACAGATCAAGTTCGTGATTTATGTAATCGAGCTATATGGCTAGAAAAAGGTAAAATTGTCATGGAAGGCAGTGCTGATGATGTTTGTGATGCATATGAAGAAAGTGTAAAATAGCTATTTTGATTTAAAATAATAAATATATAGTCTTAATATATTCAATGTGATGAAATGAAAGTATCAGTTGTAATTCCTAATTTTAATGGAAAACATTTTTTAAATGATTGTTTCTTGTCTCTAAATAATCAAGAAGACTATATTAATGAAGTAATAATTATTGATAATGGTTCAACTGATGGAAGTCAAGAATTTATTAAAAATAAAATTATGGATAATTTCAATTTTAAAATTAATTTAATTGAAAATGAAGATAATTTAGGGTTTTCAACAGCTGTTAATCAAGGAATTAAAAATTCACACTGTGAATTAGTGTTTTTATTAAATAATGATGTGGAATTGGATAAAGGTTGTATTTTAAATTTAATAAAATGTATTAATTCTAATGATAATATTTTTTCTGCAAGTTCTAAAATGATTCAATTTGAAAATAGAGACTTAATAGATGATGCTGGGAATGAATACACCATTTTGGGATGGACAAAGAAAATTGGAAATAATAAGAATGTAGCTAGTTTTAATCATTCTCGAGAGATTTTTTCATCTTGTGGCGGAGCTGCACTTTATAAAAAGGATATATTTGATGAAATTGGACACTTTGATGAAAATTTTTTTGCATACATGGAAGATGTTGATATAGGGTACAGAGCCTTAATTGAAGGATATAAAAATATATACTGTCCTAGTGCTCAAGTGTTTCATATTGGAAGTGGAACAAGTGGAAGTAAATACAATGAATTCAAGATAAAATTAGCTGCAAGAAACAATATTTTTCTCCCATATAAAAATATGCCTATACCTCAACTTATTCTCAACTTTTTGTTTTTAGGAGTAGGGTTTTTTATTAAACTTTTATTCTTTTTATTAAAGGGTTATGGAATTGTGTATTTAGCTGGATTATTTGAAGGTTTGAAAAATTTAAATAAAGTAAAAAGAACAAAATATAAAAATAAAAACATTAAAAATTATTTGAAAATTGAACTTAAATTGATATTAAATCTTTTTAAATTTTAATTTTATTATATAAATAATTACAATTTTTATAATCCTTGATTTATCTAAAACTTGATATATGTAAATATTGCTATAGTGATTATATGGATTTATCAATTATAATAGTAAGTTATGAAACTTATGAATTAACAAAACAAACAATAAATTCAGTTATAGATACAAATCATGAATTTAGTTTTGAAATAATTACAGTTGATAACTGTTCAAAGGATAATAGCTATAATCAATTAAAATCAGCTTTTAAAAAGGAATCTGAAAACAATTTAATCAAATTTATAGCTAATGATAAAAATGAAGGATTTGCAGTAGCTAACAATATAGGTATTAAAATAGCTAAAGGAGACTTCATACTTCTTTTAAATTCTGATACTATAGTTGTTGACCAAACTATTGAGAATACTTTAGATTATATTAAAAAAAATATTGATGTTGGAGTTATTGGATCTAAAGTTATTTTATCAGATGGAACACTTGATAAAGCTTGTAGGAGAAGTTTTCCAGAACCTAAAAATTCTTTTTATAGGTTATTTGGTTTAGCTAAGCTTTTTCCTAACAATAAAAAATTCAATCAATATAATCTTAGCTATTTAGATGAAAATGGAATCTATGAGGTTGACAGTTTAACAGGAGCATTTATGCTTCTTAGAAAAGTTGCCATTGACCAAGTAGGATTATTAGATGAAGATTTTTTTATGTATGGTGAAGATATTGATTATTGTTATAGAATAAAAAAAGCAGGGTGGAAAATAATTTACTATGGCAATTCAGAGATTATCCACTATAAAGGATCTAGTAGCAAAAAGAAAAAATCAAAATTAATATATGAATTTTATAGGGCAATGTATTTATTTTATAATAAACACTATAAGAACGAATATTCAATAGTTACAACAATTGTAACTTACATAGGTATTGGATTTATATTTTTATTAAAATTATTATTAAATATACTTAAGTTTAAATAATATCTTAAGGTTATTATTGAAAATATTTAAGACCACGTAATATCTTAAAACTATTATTGAACATGTTTAAGACTAAATAATAAATCAGTGATAATTAATGATTAAACAGAACCAACGATTTCTTAATGGAGCTTTAATTGCAATAGATGCTTTAGTCATTGTTGTAGCACTTGTTTGTGCATGGGGTTTGAGATTTAAAACAACTTTTTTTGGTCCATTAGGAAGATATTTACCTTTTGAAAATTATTTATTATTAACTCTTTTAATTGTACCAATGTACTTAGTTATTTATTATTTTTTTGGTTTATATAATCCATATAGGGATCAATCAAGTATTATTCCAGAAATTTTTCAAATATTGAAAGTGAATTTTTTAGTATTTGTAATATTAATAGCTATGCTTTTTGTGATAAATCAGCCTGACTATTCTAGAATAATGTTATTTCTTTTAGCGGTTTTCAGTACAGTATTTGCAATAATTGAAAGGTTTGTTTTTAGAAAGACTTTGAGATACATTAGAAGCAAAAATCGTAATTTAAAACATATATTAATAGTTGGAGATGGAGAACTAGCTCGTAACTTTGCTGAAAAGATTAATAGGAGAAAGTATTTAGGCTATTCTATCAGTGGATTTTTAGGATACAAACATGAAATTGGGGAAAAAATCGGAGAAATAGAGGTTATTGGTAAAATAAATGAACTTGAAGAATTTTTATCTATTCATAATTATGATAGGGTAATAATAGCTATTTCTTTGAAACATTATGACAACTTAACAGAATTGGTAGATATTTGTGAAAGCCAAGGAGTAAAGGCAGAAATCATTTCTGACTATTATAAATATCTTCCTGCAAAACCATCTGTAGACATGATTGGAGAATTACCAATTATTAACATTAGATATGTTCCACTTGATGATGTTTTTAATAATTTCATTAAAAAAGCTTCTGACATTGTAGTTGCATTAATAGCTATTATTATAACTTCTCCTATAATGCTTATAACAGCAATAGTTATTAAATTATCTTCTCCAGGACCTATAATTTTTAAACAAGAAAGAATTGGGTTTCGAAAAAAGCCTTTTATGATGTATAAATTTCGTAGTATGAAAGTTCAAGATGAATCAAAAGAAGTTTCAAAATGGACAACTGAAGATGATCCAAGAAAGACTAAAATAGGTTTTTTCATAAGAAAAACAAGTATTGATGAGTTACCTCAATTTTTCAATGTTTTAAAAGGAGAAATGAGTGTTGTTGGACCAAGGCCAGAGCGACCATATTTTGTTGATAAATTTAAAAAAGAAATACCAAAGTACATGGTTAAACATCAGGTTAGACCCGGACTCACTGGATGGGCTCAGATACATGGATGTAGAGGAAACACCTCTATAAAAAAACGTATTGATTTTGATATTGAATATGTTGAAACTTGGTATTTTGGGTTAGATGTTCTAATCATGTGGAAAACCATTGTTAGGGGAAATACTAATGCATATTAATAATATACAAAGCTATTAATTTAAGAAAACTTTCTTAAAAGTTTGAATAATTTTAATTAATTTTTTAAATCTATATTCAAAATGAAATATTAATTAATACAAAATTAAAATAATTTATTCCTTAATTTGACAGCATTGACTTAGGTACTGAATTTTGGCAAAATTACTAATGTTTTTTTTTAAGATAGATTATTCTTTTATTTTTCTTTTAAATTTTATATTATAATTATTTACTAATATAATCATATATTTATAATTTATAATAATATTTAATAAATTTTAACTCTTTATTTTAAAAGTTTTAGCTTTTAAAGTTTAAAAAATCGGAGATTTTTTAACATTGCAAAATCAAAGATTTTGCAAAAGTTAGAAGCTCTATGATTTTCTATATTTTAAAAAATACTCATTTTAACTAAAATTAAAAATATTAAATTTTTGCCAAAAATCATGTTTCGGAATATTGTTGCCTTACATTTATATGGCTAAAATGATATACATATTAGTTATGCAGAAACAGAAAATTAAAACAACAATGAATATTGAAGTTGATATATTTGAGAAATTAAAATCATTAGCTAAAGACAATGGAACTACACAAACAAAAATGATGAATAACCTACTAAAAAAGGGTTTGCTACTGGAAGAACAAGAAAAAAAACAAAAAAAAACAAAAGGAGATAATTTTATTAAGTTGGCAGGGATTGTAACTGCTCAAAATCCTTTTAATGCAACTGAAGAAGTGAAAAAGTTTAGAAATGGTGAGTTATGATTTTTTTAGATACTAATTTTTTAATATCTTTTTTTGTGAATAAAGAAGAAAATCACCAGAGGGCTATTGAAATAGCTCGAACTATTGAAAATGAAGAAAAAATAATATCAAAATTAGTTATAGCTGAAACCATAACTGTTTTAAAAAAGAAGCTACCTATAAAAGATATTATTAAAATATATGAAGTGTTGGGAGATTTTATTACAGTAGAAGACGCTCATTTATTTGATAAGACATTTAAACAGTTTGTTAAGTATGATGGTGAAATAAGTTTTTTTGATGCTGTGTATATTGTAATAATGGATGAATTTAACATACATGAAATAGTGAGCTTTGATGAAGATTTTGATAATAAAGATAGGATAGTAAGGATACATTGAATTAGCTGATTTTTTTATTTTTAATAAACTATATGTTTTTTAGCTAGTTTACTGTCTTGTCCTGGAATCAATATTTTTATATTATCTTGCTTAGTCTGGAAAATGAATTAATTATTTTCCTAGTTTTTTACTTAACTTATTTCACCATCACTTATAAATTTGGGAATATTAACAGGAATTTTTTGTTATTTAATTAATATTTTTAATTCATTTATTAAAATTTGAATTTTTGTTAGCATCAATTGTGTCAAAATTTTACCTCTCAACAAAGTATTAAGAGTAAAATACATTTCTCAATAATAATATATATTTCATAATTGTAACATATATTTCTTATTTTTATATGTTTTTTCTGATGACATATTTGATAAGAGGTAACTTTTTGCCAATACGTTAGCATCAATAATAGAATACGCCCAAATACATAAAGAGTAATAATAAATGGAGTAAAACCATAAGAAAAAGATCCAATCAGAGACATACCCTTAAAAAAGTAAATGATATATATATATATTATGATGAAATGACTCATGATAAAGTCATAGTAATGAATACACGTTATTTAAACTCACTAAATCTAAAACATGGTAAAAAAATTGAAAAACAAAAAATATCAATTTTGAAGAAAGCTTAAAATAAACTTAACTTAAAAGAACTATTAAGTAATGAAAAAGAAATCAACATTGTTTAAGACAATAACGTTCATCATTCCAGATTAATGAAGATTATAGCTGCAATCTTAAATATAAATTTAATATACTTGCCAAAAAATTCTGATGAGTTAAACTCAATAGAAGATGTATGGTGTTTAATAAAAGATAGAATATCCAACAAATTTATAAAAAATAAGAAACATCTCGAAAGTTTTACACGAACTTCGTTTACTAAGAAGTAGACAGTGCATCACTCCATGAAAACTGGTTAAAAGAATTTATACATATGTAAAAAAAGTTGGGTAAAATACTATAATATAATTCAATCAAGTACTTTGTAAAAATGAGGTTTGAGGTAATGAACGATGGAGAAAAAAAATAATGGAAACTGGCTTTACAGGCAATCGAAAGTTGTTAAAATAATTATGGCTTTGTTTGGAGTATGCTGTATTGGTTTAATTATACTTTTTATTTTGGGGGCACTGTCACCTGACTCAATGATACCTGGGAATAGTTCAGAATCGAAAATATATGAAAATGAATACATTTCATTTAAATATCCAGAATCATTTGTAGACATTTCTTTTTTTTATTATCATGGTGACGGAGAATATCTATTTTATTCAATGTTCGTGGATTTTGAAGAAAATGGAATGATTGTTTCTTGTGAAGAAATAGAAGCATCTCAGGTTCCAACATTTTTGGATGAATATCGTGATTATGTAAATAGCTTACAGAGGGATGAAGTAAAAAATTTTACAATAGAAAAAATAGATTTCAAGGGAATACCTTCAATTAAGATAATTGATGAAATGTATAAAGAAAATGAGGGAGGTAAGTATAGACTATCAGTAGCATTTATACATAATGATAAGTTTTATCTTTTTTATTTCGGCAGTAACAATCTTAGTACTCTTAATCATTATTATGATTTGCTTAAATCAAGTATAACTTTAAAATAATGCTCAATAAATAGAAAACTTTAGATTAAATAGATGAGTATAATATTTGATGAACTAATTTTCTTTCAAGTCATGAAAAGAACAGTGTTAATCAAATAACCTATATTATAAATACCTTGAAACAAAATTTCCTGAAGTATTATAATATTTGAGTCATATGAACTATTTGCAACGTAAAAAATCTTTAACAATACTTTTTTTATCATGGACTCTGTTCCGTATTTTAAAAATAAAAATGTATCTGTAATCTTAGTAGATTGACTAAAACTATTTATTAAAATAGTTTTTGAAATTCTTAATGCAAATAGATAAGGCATGAAATTTATTTCATCGTTTAAAAATTCTTTTGACTGACTTGAACTTTTTAAATTTTTATTATAATACTTTTTAAACAATCCTATTTTACTTTAAGCTTTTCACCTTCTTTTGTCCATCTGCTAATATATCTAAAATCCAGCTAAACATAGTACTATTTGAAAAGTTTATTTTATTTTTCCTAAGAAATTCATTATAGTTTTTCATCCAACTATCATAATTCTTTTGAAAATGCTTACTTTTAATCACTGCTGATAAGTTAAGCCAATTGAAATATTTTTATTCAGATTAATTACTGTTTAGTGTTTAAATGTTCAGAAAATCGGGTTTGTATATTTATTGTTTAGGTTTTCGTGAAAAATTTCCAAGCCATTTTTTTAACTTATCAGCGGTATATTTTAGACTACATTAACTCAAAAATTATAATAATATAGCTTATAACCTAAAAAAACTTAAAAATGAAATGTAAAAATGAATGATGAAGAAAAAACAAAGGATAAGTTGTTTTCTAATCAACCAACAACCATTAAAACAATAACTATAATTGGAATATCTTGTATTCTGGGAATAATCCTAATTTTTACTATAGGGTCAATTTTATTTGATGATAGTACAGAATTAAATCTCTATGAAAATAAACACATCTCATTCAAATACCCCAAATCATTTATAAAAATTCCTTTTTTTCTTATAATAATGACCCTCCTTATAATGATGAATATATATTTGAATTATTACTTTCCAGTTTAGAAGATGATATACTTGTTTCTGCTAAGGAAACAAACACATCATTGGATCAATTTTATGAAAATTTAAATGGTTCACAGAGGGATGGTGTAAAAAATTCCATATTGGAAAAAATAGAACTTAATGGAATACCTGCAATTAAAGTAACTGATGAATATTATGAAGGTAAAGGGAGTGATTACGGAATATTTCTAACATTTATGCATAATGGAATTGATTATACTTTTTATTTCAGTGGTAATAATCTTGAAATTCTGGAATCTACTTATGAATTAGTTAAATCAAGTATAATACTAAAATAATCATTGATAAAATTGAGGTTATTTCATCCCACATGTTCTAACTATTATTCATCATTGTTCTATTTTCATTAAAATAGCTATATTTCCTTGATTAAACTAATTTCTTTTCTCAACGTTCAATGGAATGATAAAATATTTACTTGGAGGGTCATGTTTAAGTTTATAAATATTTTTAAGATGAAATCTAATTTTTTCTAAATCAATGTATTTTTTCATAATTTTGATTTCAAAATCCAAATTTTTGATAAAGATTCTATCTATAATATTTTTAATTCATTGTGTTATTTAAATCATATTTTGTAAATTTTTTATTAGAATAGTTAAAATTATTAAAATTTTAAATAAAATTTATAATAATACTTATAAAAGAAACAATTAATTTTACATTATTAAACAAAAGATTAAACAAATTTATAAAGCTTATATTGTAAAAAAATAATTTTATACTTTATAAAAAATAAATAAAACTACATATTATCAAGTTAAAAATCCTTAATAAAAATATTTAAATATTAGAAAATCAAAGAATAAAGTAATACTAAAATTAAATATAGTATTAATCATATTTCTAATTCAATAGATTTAAAATAAATATAATTTATAAATCATATTAAACACTATTTTAATAAGATTTATTTTTTTATTTATATTATAATCAATATTGTAACATAGCTATTACTTTTCAAATGGACTAGCTAATGCTTATTTATAAATGTTGCATTAAAATTATGATTTAATTATTAATAGAGGGCTTTGCATGGATAATGAAATAAAGGAAGAATATGATAAAATCAAAGATAGAATTTCTGAAAAGGAATTTTTAGATAAAATGGAAGCTATGAAGAAAGATTATGAAGATGTAAGTTTTATGAATGACTTAGACATAGCTAGAATGATTGTGGGAACATATATTGATGAAGAAAATGAACCAATTGCTGATAGGAAAGATTTGGTAATGGATAAAATATCTAAGTTAGAATCAGGAGCTCAGAATTTAAGTGTCATTGGTAGGGTAATGGGAATTTCAAACCCTAAAAACTTTAAAAGTAGAAAAGGCAAAGCTGGAAAGTTATGTAATATGAAATTAGCTGATGATACTGGGGAAATAAGAGTTGTTTTATGGACTGAAAATATAAAACTTCTTAAAAAAGTAAAAGAAGGAGATATTATTCAAATCAATAAAGTTGAAGTTAAAGATGGATATAGGGATAAAGAAATCCATTTACAACCACGTTCAACTATTGAAAATTTGGATGCCACTGATTTTCCTAATTTTCCAGAATATTCTGAAATCATAAGTCCAATAAACGAAATTAGTCCAGATAGTGAAGCTAATATTATTGCAAGAATAAGAAGAATTCCTTCAATTAGAACTTACCAGCGAAATGGTAAAGAAGGTCAAGTAGCTTCTCTTGAACTTCAAGATGGAACTGGAAAGATTAGCTATACTTTATGGAATAGGGATGTAGATTTAATTGAAGATCTGCAATTAAATGAAGGAAATTCTGTAAAAATATTATCTGCTCAAGTAAGAGAGAGAAATGATGAAATTTCACTTTCTCATTGGGATGGAAGAATAATTAAAGGAGATTTTGAGGTTCCTGAGTTTGAGGATGAAATTCTTAAAATAGCTGAATTACATGAAATGAAAGATGTTACTTTGATGGGAATTGTAAATAAGATTCAAGATACTATTTCTTTTGAAAGAGCTGATGGATCATCAGGATTTGTTAAATCAATAGAAATAACTGATGATACAGGTTCTATAAGAGTAACTTTATGGGGGGATGATACAAAGCTTCAAATCAATAAAGGAGACATAATCAAGCTAATGGGTGGAAATATTGAGTTTGATGAATATACTTCAAGTGGATATCGTGTTAATACAAATTGGAATACTCATATAATCATTAATCCTGATGAAGAGAGTAATCTTATAGAAGTTTTAAAGGAATACCAAAATCAATTAGGTCCAATTAAAATAGAAGCAGTTCATGAAATTGAAGAAGATAGTGAAGAAGTGGATATTCTCGGGAGAATCATAAGTTTGAATGATCCTAGAGAATTTCAAAGAGATGATGGAACAATGGGTATAGTTCGATCTGGAGACTTTGCTGATGAAACTGGTGTTATTAGACTTTCTTTTTGGGATGAAAAAGCTCATAGTAGCCTTCAACCAGGACTTCCTTTCCAAATCGAAAATGCTAGAACAAAAATGGGACTTTATAATGTTGAACTTAATATTGGCAAAACTGCAAGAATCATTCCTCTTAATGAAGAAGATACTGGGGATTTACCATCTTTTGAAGAATTAGAAGATATGATATATGTTAACAAGAAGATTAGCGATTTAGAGGAAGATGATAGAAATATTAAAATCATAGCTAGAATAATAGATCTACAAGACCCAATTGAATTTCAAAGGCAAGATGGAAATCCTGGTGTTGTTAGAGGAATGGAAATTGGGGATGATACGGGATCTATGAGAGTTTCATTATGGGATGATAGAGCAGATATTCTTTATGAAGTAGGAGACCCAATAAAAATTGAAAATCCTCGTGTAACTTTTAGAAATGATAATCTTGAATTGAGTATTGGTAGCAATGCTAAAATAGTGAATGCTTCTGAAAATGATTTAAAAGAATTACCAACATTTGAAGAATTAGAAGAAATTCTTTATAAATCTAAGTCTATTGATGAACTTGAAGATGGGGATAGGAATGTAAAAGTTTCTGGAACTTTAGAAGATACTTTTGGAGGTAAGATTTTATCTGCAAGATGTCCAAGTTGTAACAATAAATTAGAACAAACTGATGATGAATATATCTGTGATTATTGTGGAGACGACGTTGATAAACCTAAATATCTTTTGATGGTTCCAACAAGACTTAAAGATGATACAGAGGATATTCAAGTAACTTTCTTTAGTAAATTAGCTGAAAACTTACTTAACATGACAACAGAGGAAATAGTTAAAATTGTTGAAGACAGTGCTGATGAGGGAGTTTTAGAAGGCAAAGTTGAAGATTTAAATGGCTTATCTATTAAATTAATAGCTGATGTTAATTTTGATGAATATAATGAAGAAATTAGATTAAGTCCTAAAAAAATTTTATCTAAAACTCTTTAATTATTAATAAAATTGTTTAATAAAATTAATATCTAAATTAAAAATGTGAAACACTATTGCAAAATTTGTACAGTTATTGAATAATATTAAAACTTATTGGGAATGTTTATAATGGTTGAACTTGAAGATTTACCTAGTGTTGGGGAAAAAACAGCGCAAAAATTGAGAGATGCTGGTTTTGCTGATATGATGAGATTAGCCACGGCCACAGCTAAAGAATTAGCTATAAAAGCTGAAATTGGAGAAGGAGTGGCTGAAAAAGTTATTGAAGCAGCTCGTAAATCAGAAAAAATTGATTTTGAAACAGCATATGACGTGATGGAAAGAAGAAGAGATGTTGGAAAAATAACTGTAGGGAGTGAAGCTTTTAATGAATTGATTGGGGGGGGAATAGAAACTCAATCTATGACTGAGGTATTTGGAGAATTTGGATCTGGTAAAAGCCAAATTGCCCATGAATTGGCAGTAACTGTTCAGTTACCTGAGGAAAAAGGAGGACTTGAAGGTGAATGTGTTTTTATAGATACTGAAAATACATTCAGACCAGAAAGAGTAGAACAAATAGCTGATGCTTTCGACCTTGATCATGAAGAGATGCTTCAAAAAATACATATTGCAAGAGCATTCAATTCATCCCATCAAATGCTAATGGCTGAAAAAGTTAATGAATTGGTTCAAAATGGAACTAATATTCGTTTAGTTATAGTAGACTCTTTAATGGCTCATTTTAGAGCAGAATATATTGGGAGAGAATCATTAGCTACAAGACAGCAAAAACTTAATCAACATTTACATGCACTTCAAAATATAGCTAATACTTATAACATAGCTATTTTTTTAACTAACCAAGTTCAAGCAAGACCAGATGCATTTTTTGGAAGTCCAACAAAAGCTATTGGGGGGCATGTTTTAGGACATGCATCTACCTATAGAATATGGCTTAAAAAAGGTTTAGCTGGGAAAAGAATAGCTAGATTAGTTGATAGTCCTCATTTACCAGAGGGAGAATCTGTGTTTAAGATTACAGCTGATGGTATTATAGATTAAAATTTCTATTTTTTCATCTTAGTAATAATGGAAATAATTAGACTTTAATTATGCCATAATAATAGTAATTATTTATATTTTTAAGTGAAATAATGGAACTTGTAGAGACTACAATAATTGCTATCATTATAATGATTTTTTTAGGTTATATTCTTAAAAAAATCGATTTACTTAGAGAAACTGATGTTGATACACTAAATAAAATTGTTATAAACGTAGCTTTGCCATCTATGGTGTTCATCACAGTTTATAAAACAGATTTTCTCATTTTGCAAGATATAGCTGCAATGCCTTTAGTTGGTATAATTGTTGGCTTTTCTTGTGGAATCTTCATGTATATAATTTTTACACTTAAAAAATATCCTGAAAAGAAAAAATGGGCTTTAATATTACCTGCTTCTGTAGGTAATACTGGTTTTTTGGATTTCCTGTAACATTTGGTGTTTTTGGAAGTGAAGGATTAGTTCGTGCAATTTTTTATGATATTTCTACTTTAATAATATTTTTATCTTTAAGTGCTATTTTAATGTTTAAATTAGGTGGAAAGATAAAAAATTCTTTGAAATCTCTCTTAAGATTCCCCTCTTTGTGGGCATTGATATTAGGAATATTATTCAATTTTTTAAATATTTCAATTGGTGAAATAATTGATATAAGTATTAATTATTTAGCTGCAGCTACAATTCCTTTAATAATGATATTTTTAGGCTTATCTTTACAATTTAAAGGAATTAAAAAAGATATAAAATCAACAAGTTTAGTTGCTTTTATTAAACTTATTATTTCTCCTGTATTGGCGTTTTTCATATTAGGATTTTTAGGTTTTTCCAATTTAGAGTATTCAGTTGGGATAATTGAAGCTTCAGTACATTGTAGTATGCTTATGTTAGTATTAGCTATTGATAATGAACTTGAATTTAAATTAACTGCTAATTGCATTGTCATATCTACGATTTTTAGCTTGATAACCATACCTGTTGTAATGGGAATTTTATAAACAATTTTTTGCTTTTTTTATTTTTCTATATCTAATTCTTTTCAAAGTGATAATATTTATTTTTTAGATTATTTATTATTTGATTAATAGTTATTTTTAATATAATGATTGTTCCTTTCTTTTTAACTAATTTAAAAAATTCATATAATAATATCATTATCATATATATACTTTACTCATGTATAAAAATAGAAAGCTTTATTTATCTTTATGGTATACATAACACCATCTAAAATTATAAAATTTTTATAAATATTAGATTTTCATCAACTTGTACAAAGTGATTATATGGTAGAAGAAAAGAGAGATATTGAAAATGAAGAGCCACGAATTGGAGTATATGTTTGCCACTGTGGTATAAATATTGCTGGGGTTGTCGATGTCCCTGCTATAGCAGAATACGCAAAAACTCTTCCTAATGTGGTTCTTGCAAAAGATTATAAATATTACTGTTCTGATCCAGGACAACAAGCAATTCAAGATGACATTAAAGAACATAATTTAAACAGAATTGTGGTTGCTGCATGTTCTCCTAGGCTTCACGAACCAACATTTAGAAGATGTGTAAGAGAAGCTGGACTTAACCAATTCTTGTTTGAATTTGCTAACATAAGAGAACATAATTCTTGGGTACACATGAATCAACCTGAAGAAGCTACTGAAAAAGCAAAAGATTTAACAAGAATGGCTGTAGCTAAAACTAGATTACTCGAACCATTAGAAGCTTCTAAAGTAGATGTGAACGATAAAGCTTTGGTTATTGGTGGGGGAGTAGCTGGTATTCAAGCTGCTCTTGATTTAGCTGATATGGGCTTTCAAACTTACATGGTTGAAAAACAACCTACTATTGGGGGAAGAATGGGACAACTTGATAAAACATTCCCTACATTAGATTGTTCAATGTGTATTTTAGCTCCTAAGATGGTGGATGTTGGTAAACATGAAAATATTGAGCTTATGTCCTATGCTGAAGTTAGAGAAGTAAATGGATATATTGGAAACTTTAAAGTAAAAGTTGAAAAGAAACCAAGATACATAAATGAAGAAGAGTGTGTTGGTTGTGGATCTTGTGTAGAAGTATGTCCAATAGAAATGCCTAACTACTTTGATGAAGGTATAGGCATGGTTAAGGCTGCATACATTCCTTTCCCACAAGCAGTTCCATTATGTGCGACTATAGATAAAGATTACTGTATTGATTGTAAATTATGTGATCAAATTTGTGAACGTGGTGCAGTAGTACATGATCAAGAAAGTGAATTCATTGATCTTGAAGTAGGTACTATTATTGTAGCTACTGGCTATGATCCATATGACCCTACAGAAAAATTAGAATATGGTTATGGATCTCATACAAATGTAATTACAGCTATGGAAATAGAAAGGATGATTAATGCATCTGGTCCTACTGAAGGTAAAGTTCTTAAACCATCTGATAATGAAAAACCTAAACGCGTTGCATTTATCCATTGTGTTGGTTCAAGAGATGAACAAATTGGTAAACCATACTGCTCAAGAGTATGTTGTATGTATTCTATGAAGAATGCTCAATTAATCATGGATAAAAACCCTGATGCAGAAGTTACTCTATACTACATGGATATAAGAGCATTTGGTAAAGGATTCGAAGAGTTTTATAAACGATCTCAAGAAAAATATGGTATTAAGTTTGTAAGAGGACGACCTGCTGAAGTTATTGAAAATCCTGATTTAACTTTAACAGTTAGAGGAGAAGACACTTTACTTAGCAAAGTAACTGAATATGATTATGATTTAGTTGTTTTAAGTGTAGGACTTGTACCTCCTGAAGGATCAGAAGAGTTAAGACAAACAATAGGTCTTTCCAGAAGTGCTGACGGATTCCTAATGGAAGCTCACCCGAAACTTAGACCTGTTGATACTTTAACTGATGGAGTATACCTTGCTGGTGTTTCACAAGGACCTAAAGATATTCCTGATGCTGTTGCTCAAGGATCTGGTGCTGCAGCTCGTGCAACTATCCCTATGGTTAAAGGTGAAGTGGAAATTGAACCAATTGTAGCTACTACTGATACTGATGTTTGTGGAGCATGTGAAGCCTGTGTTGAACTTTGCCCATATGGAGCAATAACTATTGAAGATGAACAAGCTGATGTTAATATAGCTTTGTGTAAAGGATGCGGTACATGTGTAGCTGCTTGTCCTTCTGGAGCTATGGATCAACAACACTTCAAAACTACACAAATTATGGCGCAAATTGAAGCTGCTCTTGAAAATGTTGGTAAATAATGTTATAGATTTTAAAATCGAAGATTTATATTAAATCTTTATTTTTTTATCTTCTATTTTCTTATTTTTAATTTTCATTTAGTAATAATTTCTAAATATTAAGTTTCTTTTTTGTTATTTTTTAATTTTCATTTAGTAATAATTTCTAAATATTAAGCTTTTTTTTATTATTTTTTAATTTTTCAAGAATTATTTTTTTATTATATAATTTTAATAGCTACTTATTCTTTTTTTAGATTTTATAAATTATTCCACTTTTTATATCTACAATAACCTATTTTGAACATTATAACAATAATTATTATCTTTATATTATAGTTTCATTTGATATTTTTTTAAAAAATTATTAAAATTTAAATGATTAAAGATTAGTATATAAATATAGCTTTTAAAAAATTATTAAGTTTTTAAATTTAATCTATAACTTTAAAAAAATTTTAAACTAATTCTATTATTTTAATATAGGTGCAAACAATATGTCGCAAAATCAAGATAACGTTTTTGAAATCCAAAAATTGATAAGAGAACATAATAATTGGATGAAAAATAGCATAAACTTAATAGCTAGTGAAAATATTACAAGTTCCCAGGTTAAAGGAGCTTTAGTTTCTGATCTTTCACATAGATATGCTGAAGGAAAATGTGGTGAAAGGTTATATGAAGGTTGTAAATATATTGATGATATTGAGTCAACCACAATAGAACTTTCAAAAAAATTATTCAATGCTGAGCATGCTAATGTACAACCAACTTCAGGTGTTGTAGCTAATTTAGCATCATTTTTCGCATTTTCAAATCCTGGTGATTCAATAATAGCATTAGAAGTTCCTGTAGGTGGCCATATTAGTCATGCTAATCTTAGTGCTGCAGGTATTAGGGGATTAAAAGTTTTACAACATCCTTTCGATGAAAAAATAATGAATATTGATCCAGATGCAATGAAAAAGAAGATTTTAGAAGAAAAACCTAAAATAGTTCTTTTAGGAGGAAGTTTATTCCTTTTCCCACATCCAGTTAAAGAAGCTTGTGAAGCTGCCTTGGAAGTTGGAGCTAAAGTTATGTATGATGGTGCACATGTTTTAGGATTAATAGCTGGGAAAACATTTCAAGATCCATTGAAAGAAGGAGCTGACTTGTTAGTTGGAAGTACACATAAGACATTTCCAGGAACTCAGGGAGGTATAATTTTATCTAAAAAAGATCATGCTCAAAAAATTGATAATGCAGTTTTCCCTGGTGTTGTTAGTAATCACCATCTTCATCATATTGCAGGTTTAGGAGTAGCTGTCTCTGAAATGCTTGAATTTGGGGTTGATTATTCAAAACAAATAATTAAAAATGCTAAAACTCTTGCTCAATACCTATATGAACTTGGGTTTAATGTCTTGTGTGAAGAATTCAACTTTACAGAGTCACATCAAATAGTTTTTGATTTTTCTAATCTAGGAAAAGCATCAAAATTAGCTAAAGATTTAGAAACCAACAATATTATTTTAAATAAAAATCTCCTTCCATGGGACGATGTTAATAGATCTGATGATCCATCAGGTATAAGAATAGGAACTCAAGAAATTACAAGAAGGGGAATGAAAGAGTCACAAATGAGTGAAATAGCCGAATTTATTAAAAAAATAGCTATTGATAATAAAAATGTTAAAGAAGAAGTTACTGAATTTATGAATCAATATACTAAAGTTCACTACTGCTTCACTAAGGATGATGATGCTTATAAATATATTGAGTTTTAATTAGCTTATCTCGATTTTGTATAAAAAATAGCTAATTTTCACTTATCTTTCATTGTTTTATTGATTTTGTATTAAAAATAGCTAATTTCCATTAATTTTTTATTATTTAATTCCCATTGCTTTTTCCTATTATTTTTTTCATCTATAAAAAAATAGATATTTGGTCTATTTTTATATAATTTTTATAATTTATTCATAGATTTTTATCTATTTCCTCAAGGTGTCTGATTTAGGTGAAGTCAACGAGCTTTATTATTTCTTCAATTTCGTTGTAACCCTTGCTAATTAGTATTGCCATTAAAAGTACATTTAGATAAACGTGTTTATAGACAGA
>JAITUQ010000054.1:0-42500 GCA_031286225.1 Candidatus Methanorudis spinitermitis | reverse complement strand
GCTAATAATTATTCATTATAACTTTTATTAGCTCTTGAAGAGCTTGTTAAAATTTTAATAAACTTATTTTCTTTTTTGGATTTTTCTATTCCTGCAAGCTTAGAAAGATGTTGTTTTTGCTTTTTAATTTTTATTTCATCATAGTCAATTAAAGATATAACTCTTTTAGAACAAGCTTTAATACAAGCTGGTCCTTCCTCTCTAGTTGAACATTGATTACATTTTTGAGCTTTTTTATTTTCAACAGTAACTGCTCCAAATGGACAAATCATCATGCATAATCCACAGGCTATACATTTTTCTTCTTCTACTCCTTTGCCAGTCATAGCTTCTGTTGGACATATTATCTTACAAGGAGCATCTTCACATTGTTGGCAAATTATAGGGTAATATGAACTTTCAATTTCTCGAATATTGATTCGTGGTGTTCCATAAATTCCACAACAAGCTCCTTCACAATCTAAACAGCCATCACACAAATCAGACTGTAATATTAATTTTTCCAGCTTCATTCCCCCATAAGATTATTTTTCCCATTATAAATATTATAGTTTTATTTTCACATTTACATCTAATAGCTATTTTTCTCACAAACTATAATGAAATTAATTAGATAACTTAAAGAATAGATATTATCCTATTCCTAGCTCTATACATTGATTATTCACAAATTCTTGAATTTTTTCTTTTTCTTTTTCAGATAAATGTTTAAATCTTTTTTGTGCATTTAAATAATCAGTTATAGGTTTTCTTATTTGTGGTTTGTAAGTTACTTTAAACTCACCATTGACAATTTCATATAAAATCCAAGATCCAGTTTCAATAGCTAATCTTCCAAGTTCAATGGTTTTTGATGGATCATATCCCCAACCAGTTGTACATGGTTGATTTAAGTGTATATATGCAGGACCATCTACTTCAGCTGCTTTTTTAACTTTTTTCATAAAGTCTTCTGGATAAGAAATTGAGGCAGTAGCTACATAAGGAACTCCATGAGCAGCCATTATAAGAGGCATATTTTTTTTAGGTTTATCTTCACCAAAACTCACTTTTCCATGGGGTGAAGTCGTGGTAGATGCACCATAAGGTGTTGAACCACTTCTTTGAATTCCTGTGTTCATATATGCTTCATTATCATAACAAATATAGATGAAGTTGTGTCCTCTTTCCATAGCTCCTGACAGTGATTGCATACCAATATCTGCAGTACCTCCATCACCAACAAAGGTTACAATATTCACATCACTTTTTCCTTGAGTTTTTAAAGCCCTTTCGACACCAGATGCTACAGCACCAGCGTTTTCAAAAGCTACATGTATCCAAGGTATTTCCCAAGCTGTTTCAGGGAAAGGGGTTGTAATAACTTCTAAACAGCCAGTAGCTGAAACAGCTACAGTATTCCTACCTAATGCCTTTAAAGCAAGCCTTACTCCAATTGTTGCTCCACATCCAGCACAACCTCTGTGTCCTGGTGCTAAAAGTTCTTCTTCAGGTATTTCCATTTTAGTCCTCCTTTATTTTTAAGTTATTACCTTTTTAAACCAATCCAATTTATGTCTTTAACTGGATTTTTGGTTTTTTCAACTATTTCATCAATATGATTTGGAGTTATATCTCTTCCACCAAGACCAATAATGAAATTATACATTTCACCATCAGTTTTAGCTTTCATATCATTATAAAGAGCTCCACCTACTCCAAAAGAAATATTTTTATCAAGAACAGCAATTTTCTCAGCATTAGCTATTGCTTTTTTAATATGTTCTACTGGGAAAGGTCTATATACTCTTAGCTTAAGGAGACCTATTTTTTCTCCTTTTTTTCTCAAATCATCAATACAAACTCTTAATGTACTACAAACTGATCCCATAGCTACAATGATTATTTCAGCATCTTCACACTTATATTCTTCTATGAATCCATATTTTCTTCCAAAAATTTCTTCAAATTCCTTGTTTACTTCTTCAATTACATCCATTGAGTTTTTCATAGCTTCTTCAATTTGATAACGAGCTTCCATATAATAATTAGGATCTGTAAATGTTCCAATTGACATAGGATTTTTTGGATCTAAAAATGCATACTTCGGCACATATTTTCCTAAAAATTTATCTACTTCTTCAGAAGATGGAATATCAACAGGTTCAACTGTATGGGTTAATATAAACCCATCTAAACAAACCATAGATGGTAAAAGTACCTTTGGATTTTCAGATATTTTATATGCTGTAAGTATAGAATCTAAAGCTTCCTGCCCATCCTCAACATAAATTTGTATCCAACCAGAATCTCTTTGAGCTATTGAATCTTGTTGGTCATTCCAAATACTTAGTGGAGCAGAAACTGATCTATTTGCATTAGCCATCACAATAGGTGCTCTCATTCCAGCACTTGCAAATACTATTTCATGCATAAGCATTAAACCCTGTGAGGATGTAGCTGTGAAAACTCTAACACCAGTTCCTGATGCTCCAAGAGCTGCACTTAATGCACTATGTTCAGACTCAACTCTTATATATTCTCCCTCAATTTCTCCATCTGCCACAAACTGTGCTAGTTTTTCTGAAATTGATGTTTGCGGAGTAATAGGATAAACAGGAATAACTTGAGGTTTAGCTAATTTAACAGCTTCTGCCACTGCACTATTAGCTGTCATAACTTTTTTTGTCATTAATACTTCTCCTAACTTTTAATTAAACCTTAATAAGATGATAATGATATTTTAATCTCATTGTTAAACAATATTAATACTAAATTAAAATAGTTATTTTCAATATTATAAATTTAATATCAATAATGAATTAGAATAACTATTTCCTAATCAATATTAATATCAAAATTTATATTATAATAAACTAATAATAGCTATTCTCTTTCCATTTTAATAGTTTGAACTGAACATTCTACTGCACAAATGCCACAGCCTTTACAATAATCATAATCTATATCATGATCTTTATTTATACACCCTTCAGGACAGAATAAAACGCAATTATCACATTCGACACAATTTTCTTTATCGAGAATAGGTTTAAATGTTCTCCAACTACCTGTTTTATTATTACGAGTGCTTCCTGGATTAGGCACTGTTCCTCCAATAGAATCCATCTCATCACCTTAATCTTTTAAATAATATTTATTTTCAATGTTTTTAAGAATTTTAAATAGTTTATATCAAATTATAAGTAATTTTCCCTATTAATTATATTTGAATTGTTTATTTTAATCATATTTGTTCATAAGCTAATTCAGCAGCTTTTGAATTTTTTTCCCCTATTTTTCCAGGAAATGTTTCTTTAATAACTTTAAGAATTGAATCAAGGCCTACATCACCACTTTTTTTAGAAAATGAACCTAACATAACTGTGTTAACAATAGGAACTCCAAGATTATCTAAAGCTATTCCTGTTGCATCAATACCATAAACTTCCTTCTTATCGATGTCATGCTTTTTGTTCGTGTTTATGATAACTTTACCAGTTTCTTTTATTCCAGAAAATACATCTACAACATCTAATAATCCATCATCAAGAACAATCACATAATCTGGACTTTGAACTTGGTACCTAACTTTTATAGGCTTATCATCGATTCTTGTAAATGCCATAACAGGGGCGCCTCTTCTTTCTACTCCGAAAAATGGGAATGCTTGAGAATATTTGCCATCTTCAAATGCAGCCTTTGCTAATATTTCTGCTGCAGTAACGGCACCTTGTCCTCCACGTCCATGAAAACGAATTTCAATCATTCTAATTTCCTCCATTTATCATGTATAATCATTATAAATTGCAATATATATAAACTTTTTTAAGTCTCCAAATTATTTAAAAAATTATTATTAGCTATTATAATTAGCTATTTAAAAATTAAATAAAATTAAAATATTTTAAGAATGAATAATTGATTAAAATTAATTAAAAGCTAATAATCTCTATTTTTATATTTTTAATAATTAAATTCTAAAAGTAAAATATAATTATTCATATTAATTTACTAATATATAAAATTTATCATTAATAATCATTACAATTTATGAATTTATCATTAATATTTAATTTATTAATTAAGAAGATATTATATTAATTAAGAAGTATTATATTTATTATAAGGTTTAATTTATTAATTTAAAATTTTAATTATATTTTGGATGTTTAATTAAGCTTGAATATTTAATAGAAATTAATTTAATGATTCTCTTTAATGTATATTTTTAATTTAAAAATTTAAAACTTTTTCATTCTTTTAAATTAAATAAAATAATATATTAAAATAATTAAAATATATTTAAGAAAAAATAACAATTTTCAAGGTTAAATCATGAAAATACTTATTGTTACTGGAAATTTAGCTTTTCCATTAGTTAAAAAAATTGCAGATGGTTCGGATAAAGAAATCATTGTTCATATTGCAGATACTCAAATAGCTGCTTTTTTAACTCCAAAAATGATAATTAAGGAACTTGAAACATTTTATAAAGATGAGCTAGATAATATAGATATTATTTTAACTCCGGGATTAATGAGAAAAGCTACAGATGGAATAGCTAAGGCATTAAATATTCCAACATTTAAAGGATCAACAGATGTAGCAGATTTAGGAATGGTTTTAGATTTAATTGAAGAACTTGAACTATCAACTTTTAAAGCTGCTGATAAATTAATTGAAGAAGAAAAGAGAAAACGAGCTTTAAAATTTATTGATGATTTTGAGAAAGATTTAAAAAAGAAAGAAAAGCTACTTAAAAAACCAAACAATATCTTAATTGGAAATTTAGCTGTTGGTGAAGATTTTCCAATGAGAGTTTTAGCAGAAATAGCTAATGCTCCAATACTTACAAAAGAAGAATTAATAAAAAAAGTTGAATACTTCCTTGCTCATGGAGCTGATATGATTGATATTGGAATGATAGCTGGAGAAGATTTTTCAGATAAAATTCCAGAGTTGATTCTCACTCTTCGAGAAACCATTGGAGATAGTCCTTTAAGTATTGATACTTTAAATCCTAATGAGATAAAAGTAGCTATAGATTGTGGAATTGATTTAGTTTTAAGCATAGATTTAGGAAACATTGAAGAAATCTTACCACTTCTTAAAAAACACAATATTCCAGCAGTAGCTCTTCCAACGAACTTTTCAAAAGGAAAAATTCCTCACACTCCAGAAGAAAGAGTTACAGCTTTAGATAAGCTAACCAAACTTTGTCAAAATGAAGATGTTGAAATAATAGCTGATCTGATTTTAGATCCAGTTAACAGTTCTAGTATAGTTGATTCAATAATTGCTTGTCGAGAATATCAAAAATTACATAAATTACCAATGTTTTTTGGAGTTGGAAATGTAAATGAGCTAATAGACACTGATTCAGTTGGTGTAAATGCTCTTCTTGGGGCAGTAGCTATGGAGTTAGGTGCAAGTATTCTCTTTACTCCAGAAGAAAGTGGAAAAACTCAAGGCTCTGTTTATGAATTAGCTATTGCTAGTAAGATGATGTTTTTAGCTAAAAACAGAAATTCAATTCCTAAAGATCTTGGAATCAACCTCCTTTTATTTAAGGATAAAAGGAAAAGACAAAGTGTATATGAAGAATTTAGCGTCCCAATTTTAAGTGCAAAAGAGTCTAAAAAATTTGTTTTAGATCCTGCAGGTAGCTTTAAAATTAGAGTTGATCATGGAACAAACCCCAATAATAGTAGAATTGTTGTTACTCATTTTAAAAAAGCTATTCCAGATTTAGCGATTGTTGGACAAAATACAAAAGAGATTTTTGATGAGCTAATAAGACGTGATCTTCTCACAAGATTTGAACATGCTGCATATTTAGGATCAGAACTTCAAAAAGCAGAAATAGCTATGCTAACTGGCAAAGAATATGTTCAGGATTTTGAATTGTTTAAAAAACATTTTGTGTTGTGAATTTGTAAAAATACAATTGAAAAATTCATAGTTAAATCTTAATTATATTTTTTATAATTTTCTTTTATTTGGTTTTATTTTCTTAATTTTTATATTATTAAAATATTTATTTCTTAATTTTATTTTAAAGATAAATTTTTATATTATTAAAATGTTTATTTCTTAATTTTATTTTAAAGATAAATTTTTATATTATTAAAATGTTTATTTCTTAATTTTATTTTAAAGATAAATTAATAATTTATTCTAAATATAAGTTGATTTCACTATATATTTTCCATAGCTAAATTCAATTAACTAATATTTCACTTTATGAATTGCTTGACTTGAAAATTGATTTAAAATTAAAAATTTATTTTAATACAAGAATATTTTAGTTAATAAAAAGAAACTTATTTTAATATTTTCTAAAAGGTTTTATTATGTCAACAGAATCAGAAACAACACTTGAAAAATTTTTAATAAAACAGCTAGTGGGAATGGGTTACAGCAAAACTAAGATTGAAAAAGAGGAAGATCTTAAAAACAATTTAAAAATTCAACTTGAAAAATTTAATAATACTAATTTTACTGTAGCTGAATTTAATAGTATATTAAATCATTTAGAATCTGGAACTGTATTTAATAAAGCTGAGAAATTAAGAGATAGATTCGAGCTTAGAAGAGAAAATGGAGATATGGATTATATTAAATTTTTCAATGGTGAAAATTTTACTAAAAATATATTTCAGGTTTCTAATCAAATATCATTTGAAGGAATGTATAAAAATAGATATGATGTTACAATTTTAATCAATGGACTTCCTTTATTGCAATTTGAATTAAAACGTCGTGGAGGTCGACTTAAAGAAGCATTTAATCAAATAAAAAGATATCAAAAACATTCTTACCATGGGCTTTTTAATTATATTCAAGTCTTTGTTATAAGCAATGGTGTAAATACTAAGTATTTTGCAAATGATAAAGATAAAAACTTTAAATTTACTTTCTTTTGGAAAGATAAAGATAATAATAATATTAATAAATTAGATAAATTCACTGACTTATTTTTAGAAAAATCTCATATTTGTAATATAATCTCTAGATACATGGTTTTAAATCACACAAATAAAAATTTAATGATTTTAAGAGCTTATCAGTATTATGCTGTTGAAGCTATAGTTGATAGGGCATTAAATACAAATTTAAATGGTTATGTTTGGCATACAACTGGAAGTGGTAAAACTTTAACCTCTTTTAAAGTAAGTGAAATTTTAGAAAGTGGAAGTGACATTGATAAGGTTATTTTTGTTGTAGATCGTAGAGATTTGGATTATCAAACAATTAAAGAATTTAATAGCTTTGCTCAAGATTCTGTAGATGGAACTGAAAATACAAAAACTTTAATCAAGCAACTTAAAAGTCCTCAAAAAAGGATTATAACTACTATTCAAAAGTTATCGCGGGCAGTTGAAAAGCGTGAGCTTGAAGAGATTAAAGATAAAAGAATAGTTTTAATGTTTGATGAATGTCATAGAAGCCAGTTTGGTAAGATGCATAGTATAATTACAAGTTTTTTTAACAATATTCAATATTTTGGTTTTACAGGTACTCCAATTTTCGCTGAAAATTCTAATCAGGGAAAAACTACACATGATATTTTTGGAGATAGGCTCCATAGCTATGTTATAAAAGATGCAATAGCTGATAACAATGTTTTAGGTTTTTCTGTAGAATATCGTGGGAAAACTATTCTTAAATCTTCAAATGTTTCTGATTTAGCTCGAAAAGAAGTTGAAGATATTGACACCCAAGAGTATTCGCAGTCCGATTTACCTAATGGACGATTAGATAAAATAGCTAATTTTATTATTGATAAGCATGATCAAGTTACAAATCATAAAGAGTTCAATGGACTCTTTGCAGTTAATTCTGTTGAAGTTTTAAAGAAATATTATAAATTATTTAAAAAGAAGATCGATGATGCTAAAAATGATTCTTTTCCAGATAATGGAGTGGACACCTCTAATTTTCCATATGATAAAAATTCTGCAAAAAATTTAAAAATAGCTACTATATTTTCATATGCTCCTAATGAAGATATTTCTGAAAGTGATGAAAATGAATTAGCTAAACATTCTCGTGAATTTTTAGAAGATTGTATTTCTGATTATAATTCAATGTTTGGAACTAACTTCACCACTAATGAATTTGGTGGATATTATGTTGACCTGTCTAAAAGGTTCAAAGATAAAGAAATTGATATTTTAATAGTAGTTAACATGTTTTTAACTGGTTTTGATAGTAAATTTTTAAATACCCTTTATGTTGATAAGAATTTAGAGTATCACAGTCTAGTTCAAGCTTATTCAAGAACAAATAGAATATACAATGATAGAAAACCCCATGGAAATATAATCTGTTTGAGGCACTTAAAGAAAGCTACAGATAAAGCTATTGCCTTATTTTCAGATGAAGATGCCATTGAACATGTTTTAATGAAAGCTTATAGTGAATATATTGATGATTTTAATGAAGTACTAAAAATTTTTAGAGAGGTTACTTTAGAAGTTGATGATCTTAATAATCTTAAAAGAAAAGAAGATATTATTAGTTTTATTAGAGCTTTCAATGAACTTTTAAAATATATGAACCGATTAAAAATGTTTACAGAGTTTAGTTGGAATGATTTAAATATTGATGAGCAAACATTTGAAGATTATAGAAGTAAATATATAGATTTATATGATGAGTATGGTGGAGAATCTCGGGAAAAAAAGAAAGACTCTATAATTGATGATGTTGAATTTGAAGTTGATTTAATTAAGCGAGATTATATTGATGTTTCTTATATTATTAGCTTAATGAATGACTTAGATAAAGATAGTTCATCATTTGAAAATGATAAAAGAAGGATTCTCGATGTTGTTGAGGGAAGTATAGAACTTAAAAATAAGTTAGAATTGATTGAAGACTTTATTAATAACACAGTTCCAGAGATTTCTCAAAGTGAAATTGATGAAAACTTCCAAGAGTATATTGAAAGAAAACGTGAAAGTGCTTTTAAAAATATTGTTGAAGAAGAAAAAATAGATGAAAAAAGTGTAGCTAAATTCCTTCAAGAGTATGAGTATTCAGGGAAATTAAAAAAGGAAATCTTAAGAAAAGCTCCTGAAATTGAAAAATTGAAGTTTAAAGAAAAACGTTCTAAAATTAATGAGATTGTTGAAAAAATTAAAGAATTTGTAGATAAATTTACATTTTAATAGCTATTTTCTTTTAGCTATGTAAATGAAGTTTTTTGAAATTCACAAAATTTTTTCATGAATCAATTGATATTAATCCCAGGACTAGAAAAAATTATAATCATCATTAAATATAAATATTTAAGTAATAAAAAATTTTATAAAGATAATAAAAAATTCAAAATTGGTACTTAAATGGTATATTTAATAATAGATGAAAGTGGAGATTTAGGGAGATATGGTTCTAAATATTTTATTATTTTAGGAATATTAATAAAAAATGAAAAAAAACTTGGAAAAATAATTAAAACTTTAAGAAGAAATAAATTCAAGAAAAAATTAGCTAATATGCACGAAATAAAAGGAACAAATTCTTCATCAAAAATTATCAAGCAAATTTTAAGAAAGTTAAACAAGTTAAATGCTAAATTATATTGCATTGTATTTGACAAAGAAAAATTTCCTATTGAAGATAAAAACAAGTGCTATGATTACTTGGCAGGATTAATAGCAGAGCAAATAAAAATAAATTCTTCATTAATAATTAGAATAGATAAATCAAAAGCTAAATATGAAGATATTAATAAATTTAATAAATTATTTATAAAAAAACTAGGGTTTGATGAGAAATTTGATGTTGAAATACATCATAACCACTCTCATAAACATGAATCACTACAAGTTGTGGATGTTATTGCATGGTCCTTTTTTCAAAAATTTGAAAGAGAAAATCCTGAATTTGTAGATTTAATACAATTGGAAATAGCTATGAAGAAATTATAAAAAATAAATAATTGTTATATAAATTTATAAAGCTAATTTTTTTTAAAAAAAAGATTTACCCGAAGGCCAGTACCTATAAGTAATTTACTCCCCACAGAATGCGACGATACTTATAGGATTTACCTGTTACATATACTAAATAATTAGTATACACTATCAAATAAGTAGTAATAAATAATATATAAATTTTTCTAAACTTATGTCAATTAAATGAATTTTTTTACAAAATTTCTTTTTGAGTTCCTAGAGAATAAGGGAAAATTAATCAATAGCTTATGAAACATTCACTTCTCCTTTGTTTTCTAGTTTTTTCATAATCATGTCTAAAATTTTTATTAAAAAATGAGTAAATATAAACAGATTCAATATTCTAAATTATTTTATTCATTAGATTATAGAAGAAGATTACTTAATAGGAAAAAAACTTGAAGAGCTTTTAAAAAGTGATATTTTATCAAGATTATGAAATTACATACAAATAAAAATTCTTACCTACTTGGAAAATTTTAGCTTTTAAAGATAGAAATGTGTGATTTTATTGAAATTAGTATTCTTTAATTTTAAAATAAAAATTTATAATTAATAATATTTGATATTAAGATTAAAATAATGCTTATATTAAAAAATAATAAAATTTATTAAATTAAATAGAATTTTTTAATTAATGATTTAAATAATGTTTATATTAAAAAATAATAAAATTTATCCAATACAACTAAAAAATTATAAAAGTTTATATTACCTATTTTAAAAAAATAAGTTTTAACAATAATAAATGATTTTATGGGAGTCTATAAGGTGCTAATATGAGTGATTATAAGAATAAACTTGAAGGAAAGCTATGGTCAATCGCTGATGAGCTTCGAGGAAACATGGATGCAAGTGAGTTTAAAAATTACATTCTAGGATTTATTTTTTATAAATACTTGTCTGAAAAGATTGAAATTTATTTGAATAAACAGCTAATTCAAGATAATTTAAAATTTACAGAAGCATATGAACAAGAAGATATGCAAAATGATTTAAAAGAAGAAGCTCTTGAAAATTTAGGATATTTTTTAGAACCGAAATTTCTCTTTTCAAATATTGTAAAAGAAGCTAAGGATAATCAGTTTATTTTAGAAGACCTTACTCGTGCACTTAATACAATAGCTGATTCAGCTGAAGGTCATGAAAGTGAAGAAGATTTTCTTGGATTATTTGAAGATGTTGATTTAACCTCTTCTAAATTAGGTAGAAAGCCAGATGATAAAAATAAATTAATAAGTAAAATATTATTACATTTATCTGAAATTGACTTTAAACTAGAAGATCAAGATGCAGATGTTTTAGGAGATGCATATGAATATTTAATCTCACAATTTGCATCATCAGCAGGTAAAAAAGCAGGAGAATTTTATACTCCTCAACAAGTTTCTAAAATATTAGCTAAGATTGTTTCATTAGATAAATCTAAGTTGCGAAATGTTTATGATCCAACTTGTGGCTCTGGTTCACTTTTACTACGTGTAGCTAAAGAAACTGATGTTGAAGATTTTTACGGGCAAGAATTAAATCAGACCACCTATAACTTAGCACGAATGAATATGATTCTTCATGATGTTCAATATAATAATTTTGATATTCAACAAGGTGATTCTCTAGAAGATCCTATGCATATTGATATGAAGTTTGAAGCTATTGTAGCTAATCCTCCATTTTCAGCTAAGTGGAGTTCTGATAAAATATTTTTAGACGATCCTAGATTTAGTATTTATGGAAAACTAGCTCCAAAATCAAAAGCAGATTTTGCATTTGTTCAACATATGATCCATCATTTAGATGAAAATGGAACAATGGGTATTGTCCTACCCCATGGAGTCTTATTTAGAGGTGCAGCAGAAGGAGTAATTAGAAAGTTCCTAGTGGATGATAAAAATTATTTAGATGCTGTTATCGGTCTTCCAGCTAATGTTTTCTATGGAACTTCAATTCCAACAGTTATTTTAGTCTTTAAAAAACATCGTAAACATTCTGGAGATGTTTTTTTTATAGATGCATCAAAGAATTTTGAAAAAATTAAAAATCAGAATATCTTAAGAGATGAAGATGTTGATAAGATTATTGAAACATATAGTAAAAGAGAAGAGATTGAAAAATTTTCTCATTTAGCTACTTTGGGAGAGATAAAAGAGAATGATTTTAATTTAAATATTCCACGATATGTTGATACTTTTGAGGAAGAAGAACCTATAGATTTAAATGAAGTTGTAAAAGAATTGAAAGTGATTGATATTAAGGTTAAAGCTATTGATAAAGAGATTAAAAAATATTGTGGTGAGCTGGGCATAGAAGCTCCTATATTATGAGGTGGTAATATGGGATGTGTGCCTGAGTTAAGGTTTAAAGAGTTTAGTGGGGAATGGAAAAGGAATCATTTGGGAAATATTTGTAAAGTCCAAATGGGTCAGTCCCCTTCTTCAAAAAATTATACAGAGAATCCAAAAGACACAATTTTAATTCAAGGAAATGCTGATCTCATTAAAGGCAAAGTTGTTCCTAGAATTTTCACTACTGAAATCACTAAAATTTCTGAATCCAATGATATCATAATGACTGTTCGTGCTCCAGTAGGGGATTTAGCTATTAATGAATTTAATGCATGTATTGGTCGTGGGGTTTGTTCAATAAAAGCTAATGAATTTATTTATCATTTATTGCACCACATTAAAGAAAGAAATTTGTGGGCTAAATTTTCTCAGGGAAGCACAATTGATTCTGTTAACTCAAAAGATATTAACAATTTAAAGATTAAAATTCCTCTTAAAGAAGAACAAGATAAAGTAGCTAATTTTCTTTCAAAAATAGATGAAAAAATAGCTATTTTAGAAGATAAATTACAACTATGGGAAACTTACAAAAAAGGGATCATGCAACAGCTATTTTCTCAAGAACTGAGATTCAAGGATGATAATGGAAATAGCTATCCTGATTGGGAAGAGAAAACACTTGGAGATTTAGGAAGTACATATACTGGTTTATCAGGGAAAACTAAAGGTGATTTTGGAAAAGGTAAACCTTATATTACTTATAAATCTGTTTTTGATTCTCAAAAAATAGATACTAATAAGGTCGATTTTGTTAAAATTAATTCAAATGAAAGTCAAAATAGTGTTGAATATGGCGACATATTTTTTACTACATCATCTGAAACTCCAGAAGAAGTAGGGATGGCTGCGGTTTTACTTAATTCTATTAATGAATGTTACTTGAATAGTTTTTGCTTTGGTTTTAGATTGAATTCTTTTGAAGAAGTAAATCCTATATTTTTTAGTTTCTATCTAAGAAGTTCTATAATTAGAAATGAAATTAATAGATTAGCTCAAGGAAGCACTAGATTTAATTTATCAAAGAATTCATTAATGAAGATTAGTATTATGATTCCTATTTTAAAAGAACAAGAAAAGATTGCTAGATTTTCAATGGATATTGATAATAAAACTAATGAGATTTATCATGAATTACAAAGCAATGATAAATTTAAAAAAGGACTATTGCAAAAAATGTTTTGTTAGTATCTTTTAAGGTTTTTTATATGAGATTAATCCCATACGACTTCGAATTATATCTATATCTATTCCTGGAGGATGAGGTTTAAAAATTATTTCGTCATTTTCAACTTCAGCATTCTGAATTTGAGCATTTCTTAGAGATTCAATATCTATTTCATGACTAACAATGTAATCATCTTCTCCCCCTTTTAATTGAACAGAATATTTTGTTTCTGAACTTGTAGGTTGTAATATGCAAGTTCCTCCAAATTCTGAACTATTAACTTTTACACAATAACAGAACAAGTCTCTAGTCAGTGATTCAGCGATATTATTAAAGTAATTAGCATCTTGATTAAATTCAGAAACTGCAACTATATCACAACAATTTTTAAAAATGCTTCTGTCATGAATATCTGCAATTTCATAACAATAATAAGGAACAATATATATATCATTCCAAATACTTAAAAAATATTTTGAATGTTGATATTGTGCGTAATCTAAATTTCTCCGTTTGTACTCTTTTATTTCATGAGGAGAATAATGATTTTTTAATCGCATGATAAATGCACTATTTTTATGTCCCTGTTCTGATTTTGAAGGTAATGTCATTGCAATATAATTCCCAACACTATAATTAGAAATTATGTTTTCTACACCAAAAATTATTGCCATTTGATGCATTCTTGACATATGAATTAAATATTCTGCCCATTCATAGGGTATATACATCTCAGGCATTATTAATAATTCTATTTTTTTATCTATTGCGTCATTTATTAATTTGGCAATTTTATCCAATCTTTTGGATGATCTCTGAGAATTTCCTTTAATTTTGCCGACGAATATCTCATGATTTAATTTTGTATTAATTAACCCTACTTTAATTTTTTTCTTTTTATAGTTTCCAGTTTTTATCACATGAATATTATCATTTTTCGCACATTCGCCATGACCATTCTCTGATTTAAGGTTATGGCAATTTATATTACAGTTTAAACTATAAAAATTATTTTCATAACAATTTCGATTTTTTTTATTCCAATTTAATTTGTAATAGTATTCACAAGCCAGTTTTAGATATGATTCCGGATTTAATTCTTTATTATACTTCTTATCTATTTTTTCTTCATTTAGATGAGAATCTAATTTGTTATTTATACAATGTAAAACACATTCATGAAAATGCACAAATCTAGGGTATGCAAATCCTTTGAAATCTTTTGTTCTTATCTGGTGTTTAGTTAAATCATATTTTGGTTCTAAATTTTCACAACTAATTAATGGATTACCCATAAACATGTTATTATGTAAACTAGAAGATAAAAAATATTTTGAAAGCTCCACATGATTATATCCTGGCTTTGGATTGAAATCGACATGATTAAAAAATTTATCTATTTCTATAAACTGTTTATTTTTCAATGAAAATATTCTAGCAAAGGTGTAATATAAATATTCTTTCAAAGTTTTTTTTATTAATTTTTTTTCATCATATTTAAATCCATAGGTAAAATCATCTTCAGAATTAAATTCAAGTTTTTCTATTGTTTTCAATATTTTTTTTGTTTGTATTTCCAATATTGAATTATGGGAGGGGAATTTTTCATTGGTTTCTTTGAGATATATAAATGTTATTAATTTTTCCCATAATATCATAAAATCAAGGATATGCCCATTAAATGAGTCGATTATTTCTTTAACAATATCTTCTTCATTATCTTGATTTTCATCTTTATTATCGTATATTAAGGTTCTAAGCAGCTTATGCAATGTTTTTGATAATTTAAACTTGTTTACTTTTATTTCATTTATGTCTCTAAGTTTATTTTCTGATTCTTCATAGCTAATAGAATAAACATCATCTTTGACATCAGTGAAAATTCTTTCAACTTCATACATTAGTCTGAATTCACTTGTATTTTGATGTATCTGCTGTTTAAATTTAGTAATCATTGCATCTGAATTTTCATTTGAAAAAACAAATAATTTGATTTTTTTAGACTGAACTACTAAATTTTCATAAAGCCATATATATTCTTCCTTATTAGAATTTTCACATTCACATTTGTGTTTTTGGTTACATACTCTATAATTTTTTTTAGAATTAATTTTTTTTAATTCAGAAATCAATTTTTCTGGTTCAATATCATTTGAAGAACGATTATTGAGTTCATTTTTTATATTTTCAATTTTAGTTGAGATATTATTATTCTTTATTAATTTAAATATAGTATTTTTAGGTTCAGACCCATCTGATGTTAAATATTTGTTTATTATATCGGATGTGGGTAAGTTAGTAGATTGCTCTCCATGAAAACTACTTTTTGCATGTGATGGTAATACAATCAGTATGTCATCAACATATCGACCATAATATTCTGGATGTATGTTTTCTAAAATTGTTTGATCTAATCCTATAAGGTTCCAATTAGAGATTATTAGTGAAGGTAAAAATCCTAAAGGTATTAAAGGTAAGGGTTTTTTAATATTTTTTTCATAGTTTTTTCTTTCAAAATATTCTGTGTATTTTTCATAAATGTCTTTAATAAAATCAGTTAGGTGATTATCAATTTTAGCATGTTTATTTTTTAAGTTTTCAATATTTTTTTTATTTTTTGGAAAATTGTCAAAAACTTTCTGTTTTGAGCAATCAATATCTTTCTTTAATTTTGAAAAATCTACAGTAGCTCCGTAATAATAATCTTTTAAATCTAATGAAATCACAATACTATTTTTTCCACTTTTAAGCATATCTTTTGCTTGATTTAGTCCTTGATCTCTCCAAAGTTGATAATTTTTAAAATATCCATCAAACAGAAATGGAGTAAATTCAGAATAGATTTTATCTTCATAAACATTATTTTTTATAGAGTCTAGAACAAACTTGTTAATCCTATTCCCAAAACAATGTTTATGTAATTTATCATCAAGAGCCCATCCACATCTTAATATCCATAAAGCTCCAACTATATGTGCTTCTACGGGAAGTGAAATAAAATAATGTGCTTTTCTTATTGTATATTTTTCTTCGCGAAAATTACTTAATATATTCACCATTTCTTCATTATCTTTTTTGTTATCTTTCATTTTTTTAGGAAATGCAATAATACCTATTTTTTTTAATATTTGTTTAAAAAAATTATTTCTTGATTCCTTATTAATTAAAGTTTCAGCTAATTTTTTAAAATAATCAGTTATATTTCTCTTATAATCAGTTATATCTTTATTAAGAGATGTTTTCACATTATTATTTTCACATTCAACACATTCATCTTCTTCACAGTCATGAAAAAGACATTCACTATACAAGCCTTCATTGAACGTTTCAAATTCAAATTTAGCTAATTCTGCTCTTTGTATAGCTTCATAATTATTATAGTAGGTATTTGTTTTATATTTTCTATAAGCACTTTTAAGTTGTTCTGCTAATTCTTCAACTTCTTTTTCTTCATTATCTTTATGAGCTGTTGTTCTCTGGTTCATGATATCATAGATTAATTGAATAATAAATGAAATACTTAAATTCTTTTTATAAATTTAATTGAAATTAATTTTTATATATGGAATGTCCAATAATTAATTTTTGTATAAAAAAGACTTAAAAAATACTGAATTGCCTAATGTAATAGTCTTTTTTAAAAAATTTAAATTTTTTGAAAATAACTTTATTATTATCTGTACTGAGTAAGTCTTATCTATTTCGTGTTTCCTTCAATTCTTTTTATTTCTTCAATCATTTTATCAAAATCAGATTCAAATGTTTCATCTTGATACAGTTTAAATTTTGTATAATGTTGTTTAGCTATTTTTTTAGCCATTTCAGCCGTAATTTTTCCTTTATCTGTTAATATTGGAAGTTGATTCAGCTTAATATAGTTTATTAAAACTTCTTTCCACTCACTCATACTTGTAAGAACATGATTTTCCGCTCTATTTTCTGCAAGGGTTAAAAAACCATCCACTGTCCGATTTAACTTTTTAATCTCTGTTTTATCTAAATAATTTTTAGCTATTACTACATCACTCATTAATATTTTACCATTAAGATTTTTCCAAGAGGTCAGCCCCATATATTGTTTGTCACTATCACTTCTTTCTGCTATTATTTCAGCAGCTGTTAATCCACTTACAGCATATATTAATTTATTCTGAACTGTTGCGAAAAATTCTTTAGTAAGCTCTGCATTAGGTTTATAATCATAACTTGTTGCATATATATCTGTTATTTTTTGATTAAATCTCCTTTCACTTGTTCGAATCTCCCTTATTCTTTCAAGTAATTCATCAAAGTAATCTTTACCAAACCGAGTCCCATTTCTTAGTAATTCATCATCTAAAACAAAACCTTTGATCATGTATTCTTTTATAAGGTTAGTGGTCCATATTCTAAAATGCGTACCTTCTTTAGAACTTACCCTATAACCAACTGCAATCATAGTATCAAGATTATAAAATTTAAGATTTCTTTCCACATCTCTATTTCCTTCTTTTTGAACTACCCGGAAATTCCGGATAGTTGAAATTTCATCTAACTCTTCAGTTTTGAAGATATTTTGTAAATGTTCACTAATCGTATTTTTATCTTTTTTAAATAATTCAGACATTGTTTTTTGAGTAGCCCACATTGTTTCATTTTTTTGATCAATGATCACTTTTAAAGTCACAGCTCCTTCTGAAGAATTGTATAATAATGTTTCAGTAAGATTATATTTTTTATCTTCCATTTTTATCACAAAATAAACCCTTTTATTTGAATATTCACAATTATTAATGATATTATAGTTGTTTTTACATTTTATTTCTATTTATTATACATTATAATACATATTTAATAAAAAACTTTTGGGTATTGGAAATAGCCTTTCTTTTATCATTATATTAGTTATAGGTACATTTACATCTAGTGGAACCCCATTTGAAAACTAAAAAATTTTTTATAAAAATATTATAAAAGAATTGGAGTACTAATTTTTAATATAGCTGTTTTTTTTTTTAATTTTTAAATCTTTATTTTTTAATACTATTTTATTTGTCTCATGCTTTTTCTAATCATACATCTGAAATAATATTGATAACAACCATTATAAATGAATCATGGTGGAAATAGGGGATATTGAAAAAATAGCAAGAATTATTAGAAAAACTCATAATGAAAGAATATAGTGTAGGCATTAGAGGTTTGTACGTGACATAATTTATTAATAGATTTTAAAAGGTTTAAAATTATCCCTGATAACTATAATGGAAATGGTGTTGCTAATTTAAGAAATTACAACTTTTTAGGGGCTACAACATTACTTTCATTGTTTGATTATATGATTAAAAACAATATCCACAAATATCATCCCGGGATTTCCATATATTATTCTAAAAAAAAATTTATTCAAAAGAGAAGAGAAGATATTTATATTTTATGAATTAATATATTAATTAAATGTCATAGGAGATGATAGGATGATTAGCAGAGCAGAGGTGAAAATTGAGCAAGAAATTCATAGAAAATTAGGTATGAGATCTACTGCAGAGGACTTTTTTAATAGTTTAAATATTAATGTTGATGAGATTGTCATTGATTTTGATAATGTTGATTTCATGAGCAGGTCTTTTGCTCAAGAATATGTGTATCAAAAAAGAAAAGCTGATGTGAAAATTATTGAGAAAAATACAAAAGGTATAGTCAAAGACATGTTGAATACTGTTGAAAATGATTATAATGAAAATTTTGGTATAGTTTAGCTATATTTTTCAATATATTTTTTTTAGTATTTTTTTAACTATTTAATAACACTTTTGTAACTATTTATTATTTTTTAATACTTTTTTAATTATAGTTTAAGACAAAATTTTTCGCATTTTTAAGATTTTTTATTTTTATTTAAATATTTTAATTTTTAATTTATTCATTAATAATTATTAATTTTAAATATAACAAATCATTATTAATTATTTTTTAAATAATAATATATTATCTAATAAAAAATGAATTTAATTAGATTATATAATATTATTTTTTGCAAATAATTAATTCTCTAACTATAATATATAAATGCTTTAAAAAAATATTTTGTGAAAAAGAAATAAAATCATAATTTGGAGAATAAAAATTAGGTTATAGTTTTTAAACTCTTTTTAATTAGTTCTTTATCTACTATCTTAGATAAATCAATATCCAAATAATAATTATTTACTTCACCTTTAATATGGTGATTACTATTGATAATTAGCTGTTTGTCTAGAAATTCGTATCCTTTTGGAGTTTCTGTATGACCTACTACCATAAATTTTAAATCATGATTTTTTAGGAAATCATTAACATTAGTTGAGTTGTCATCACTTTCAAAAGTGTTCCACAGATAATCCCGTACATTATGATAAGATTTTTTACTTGGTCCAATATGTGAAACCCATAAACCATTTTCAGTTACAATAGCAAATTGGAATTTACACATTAAATCAAAGTACTTTTTTCTATAATCATCAAGTTCTTTTTTACTTTTAGAAGTAGAAATACTTCTAATAAAGTGAGCACGCTGTTTCCTCATAGTCATATGTAGATAACTTGAACTGTCTATCTCTGATAGCTCATGATTTCCTAATAATGGATGAAAATTAGGGTAATTAATATATTCTGATACAATATCTAATATTTCAGGTGATTTGTCTTTTTCAGGACTAAATCGACCATGGATTAAATCACCAGCAAAACAAATATGGCAGTTAGGGTTTTCAACTTCCCATAAATCCATATACTTGTCAAATAGTTCTTTATCTCCATGAATATCTGTGAAAATAAGTAATTGTCCTTTATTTCCTATTTTATTAGCCATGAAAAATCCCTAAATCGTATTGTATTTTTTATTTTATTTAAATGAAGTTTTTTAATATTTTTTATTTTCTTATTTTATTTAAATGAAATTTCCTTGTATTTTTTTCTTATTTTATTTAATGAAAAATTATTATATCACTGAAAAATTGATACTCTCAGGATTTTCTTTCATTATCATCTCTTATAAGCCCTTTAGATACTAACTTTTTTTAAATTTGTTTATATACCTTTTCTAAAATGACTTATATAGCTAATTTTTTTACTATATTTTAATTTATTAAAATGAAATAAAAAATTTAACACTTTTATTCCAATGTCTATTATTTATCGTTATATATTATTTATCTTTATGCATTATTTACTTTTATAGCTTATTCATCATTATATTATATTTATTTTTATATAGAATTTAAATAAATATTAGCTTTTATTATAGAATTTTTTATTATTTTTTTAAAAGACTTTATTTTTATAGTTCAAAAAATTATTTATATATTTAAATATATTGTATTTAAAACAAATCTTTTAAATATATAAATTAAAATATAAATAGTATATTAAAGCTATCTCTTTATTTTTAATTGTTGGTATATTTCTTCTTATTTAGATATAATTAATGAAGTTTATTATGATTTAAATGTGTTTTGTTTTTTTAGATTGATTTTAACACAAAAAATAATTTTACAAATACATTCTTTTATTTGACTTCTTTATTCATTTTCATTTCTTAGTAAGCTATTTTTTAATAGTCATTTTTTTAATTTTCATCATTAAAAAACAAATTACATTTATTTTATAATTGCAATAAAAACAAAACTATTAAATATATCATTTGAATTATAATTAAATATTTAAGAATTTACCATTTTAATCTTAACTTTAATAAGATTTTTAATAAAGAGGGATACTATTATAAAAATTAAGCTTATAAAGGATTTAAAGGGCTTGGAATTGATTAGACAAATGGAACTTACATATGGTTCTATGAATAGATTAAAAAATGTAGTAAAAAGAAATCCTGATAATATGAAACTTTTCACTGACCTTGATGAATGGAGATACTTTTTAAAACATCCTAATGAGAAAACTAGCATAACTAAAGTCTATTATACTGAGGATTTAAATATTGGTCGAATTGAACTTGAACTACTTAACTTTATAAAAAATAAAAAGCCTCGTTCTATTAATGAGCTTTCTAATATTGTTGGTAAGGATATTAGTAGTGTTCAAAGGAAAGTTAGTAAATTAGAAAAAGAAGGTTTAATTACCTTTGAAAAAGGATTAAAAAATAGCAAAAAACCTGTTTTAAACTATGATAAAATTGAAATAGCTATTTAATAAAAATAACTATAATAAATATTAAAAATAGCTATTATTAATATTAAAATTTTCTTATCAACATTGAAAAAATCCAATTAAAACAAGCTTGGAAGTGGAACAATGAAGGATTTAATAAATTTTTTAAAAGAAAACTCTATAATGTATTTAGCTACGCTTGGATTAGATGGTAAAGCTAAAGTAAGACCAATAGAATTTATGAAGGAAATTAGTGGTAAATTGTATTTTTGTACTAATAATAAAAAATTGGTTTACAAGGAGTTAGAAAAATCACCTGATCTTGAACTAACAACTGCAACTCCACAATATGTTTGGGTAAGAATTACAGGAAAAGCAAATTTTACAAATGATTTAAAAATTAAACAAGTTGTACTAGATAGTAGTGAATTTGTAAAAAGGAAATTTGAAACTCCTAATCATCCTAATTTTGCAGTATTTTCTATTGAAGGAAAAGCAGTATTAGCTGGTTTGGGAGGAAGTTTCCGAAAAAAATACAATATTTAAACAATTAATCTATTTTTTCCGAATGAATTAGATTATACTAGTTCAATTTATAAAAGCTATAAATTATATTTTTAATATCTGGAGTAATTTCATTACCTAACCATTCAATAAGAACTTTTTGTCCATTTACTTTAAAGAAAGCTAATCTATAGTCTCCACGAGTATCTGAGTGTTGAGTAACATAAAGAATAGCGTGATTAGCTATTGTAATATTTTCTATTTTTGGATTATTATCCTTATTAGCTATTCCATATGCAAAATAATCAATATCTCCCTGATAAACCTTATCTCCTTGTTTTGAATTGTCATAAACTGTGATATAGATACTATCACTTTCATAAGTTCCATAAGTTTCAATACCAGGACTTTTTTTAAGGGTTCCATTAGCATAGCTACTTGGAATCATGGAACTTAATCCATTGATGATAATTTTCTCACCCTTTAATTCAATAACCGAATTATCATCATTTAATGTCTTTTCAGGAGATAAATTAGATGTATGACTTAAATAAATAGCTACTCCACAAATCATAATTATTGCTACTACTGAAATAGCTAAAACTTTTTTATTCATTGTATAATCACATTAAAACTGCTTTTATTATAAAATATTTTAAATTATCTTTTTATTTTTAATAAATTTTTAATAAACTTTTAATAATTTTTAAAAACATCTACTTTTTAATTTTTTTATCATTATTCTTAATTTACATATTATTTTTAAATTTATAAATAAATCTTCTTTTTAATATTATTTTTTTAATTTTCAAAATAGTGTAGCTAAATATTTATAGATATATTTATTATAATTTTAATTTAAATATGAATTGTAAATATATGAATAATTTATTATATTAGAAATTTATTTTATGGCTTGGATGATTATGGAAGTTTGTACAAAGTGTGCTAATCCTAAAATAATTATAAAACGAAAGCAATCTGGTCAAGCATTATGTAAGAATTGTTTTATTGAAAATATTCAAAAAAAAGCTATAAAAACAATCAAAAAAGAAAATTTAATTGATAAAGGAGATAAGATCTTAGTTGCCTTATCTGGAGGTAAAGATAGTGTAGCTACTTTAGACATACTCAACACATTTAAAGAGCGAAACATCATTGATTTATGTGCTGTTACTGTTGATGAAGGAATAGCTAATTACAGAGAAGATGGAATAGCTATTGCTCGAAAACACACAAAACGATTAGGTATTGAACACAAAGTTGTTTCTTTTAAGGATTCATTTGATACAGACCTTGATGAAATTATGAAAGTTCCAAATCACAGGATTTCCTGTAGCTATTGTGGAGTTTTTCGTCGTTGGATAATTAATAGAGCTGCAAGAGACTTTGAAGCTGATAAAATAGCTACTGGTCACAACCTTGATGATGAAGTTCAAGCTATTTTAATGAACTATTTAGAGGGTAATATTGATAACTTAAAGGTCATTGGTGCTAAAACCCAATCTAAAAGCCCATTGTTTAGATCAAAAATAAAACCTCTTCGTGAAATTCCTGAAAAAGAAATTGGATTGTACACAATAGCTAAAGATTTAGAAATTCATCTTGCAGGATGTCCATATGCTCAAAAATCTTTTAGAGGAGAAATTTCTGAAATTATTAAGAATTTATCAAAAAATCACCCAACAATTATGTATTCAACACTTCGTGGCTTTGATAAGATAAAAATAGGATTGAAAAAGGAATATTCCAATGATTTTCAATTCGACAGTTGTATTAAATGTGGTGAACCTTCATCAAATGAAATTTGCAGAGTTTGCACATTTTTAGATGAATTAGGTAAAAAAGTAGCTATTGAATGATATTATTAAGTATAATATGAATTCTTTATAATTCATATTTTTAAAAAAATCACATATATAAGAATGTTTTATTTAATTTTTTAAAAGTTCTCATAAAAAAAATTATTTTTAAAAATTTTAATAATATTAATATTATATTTTTAATTTAATATTGTAATTCTAAATTATTTTATTATCATTTATTAAATTAATTATATTATAATTTCAAAATTATTATATTACTATTCAAAATTACTAGATTATTATTCAAATATTTTTATTGTAATTATTAAATTATTTTAATTATTTAAAGTTGATAAAATGAATTTTACTCTCATATTTAAAAACAATAAAGAAGTTAAATCATTAGCTAATGATAATACATCAATAAAGGATATTTTGCATGACATGGATTTATCATCTGAAACAGTTGTAGCTAAAAAGAATGGGGAAATTGTTGTAGAAGATGAAAAAATCCAAGATGGAGATGAAATACAGCTAATTCAAATCATTTATGGTGGATGAATTATTGTATCTTTTTTTGTTTTAATATTTTATTCAAAATATCTTATTTAAGAGGTAATTATGAAAGTTTATCCTGAATGTGGTCCTTGCATGCTCAGACAAGCTGGTGAAGCTATTGATTTAGCTACTGATAATCCAAAATTAAAAATAGAAACTATAAATGAAGTATTTAAATTTTTAGCTAGTAATTTTAAAGTAGGGGCATCTTCCAATAAAATAGGATCAAACATGCACAAAATAGTAAAGAAGAAAACAAAGTGTTATGATCCTTATATTAAAGAAAAAGAGATGGGAAATCTAATAGCTATTGGTCTTTTTGATAAAGTTGAAAAAATATTAAAAAAAGACGATAGTTTGGAAAATTATGTTAAAATAGCTATTATTGGAAATATATTGGATTTTGGAGGTTTAGGCTTAGATATTGACTTTGAAAAAATGATTGATGAAAGTTTAAACAAAGATTTAGCTATTAATCATATTGAAGATTTTAAAAACACATTAGAAAATGCAGATTCCCTATTATATTTAGTTGACAATACTGGAGAAATTGTTTTTGATAAATTATTAATTGAAAAACTAAAAGAATATGATTTAGATATTACAGTAGCTGTTAAAGAAAAACCAATTTTAAATGATGCTTGCATGGAAGATGCAATAGCTATTGGCTTGGATGAATTAACAAATCTTGTGAGTATTGGAACAGATTCAGTGGGACTTGTTTATGATGATTTATCACAAGAATTTAAAGAAATTTTCACCTCACACAACTTTATAATTTCTAAAGGATTAGGAAATTATGAAGGATTAACCGAAATAAATCTAAAAAATAAGGAGGTTTTTTATCTTTTCTCTGCAAAGTGTAGTGCAATAGCTAAGGATTCTAATGTAGAAGTAAATGATAATGTTTTTTTAAAATCAAAAAATTAATTATGAAGTTTCCATAATTTAAAATTTTTAAAATATTAATAAAATTATTTTCAATTTAATCTTGTTAAGTATTTTATAAATATTAGTTTTATTTGAAAAACCTTAGCTTTTCAAGTTAAAAAAAATCTTTGGTGCTATTTATTTTTTTAAATAAGATTAATTAAAATTATAAATTTATATTTTAAATAATATAATATATTTAAAGTAGAATTAATGAAGTAATTACTTTATAAACATATTAGTATGTATTTTTCTGATTATTTAACATTTAAAGAATATATACAATATATATAAAGATTAATTTTAAAAATTCCAATAATTCATTGATATAAAAAAATTAGCTTTGCAAACAATATATTAGGCATATTATTCAAAATGGATTCACATGGTTAGGGTGGATTTTTCATGGTTGATTTGATAACTATTAATAGAAAATATGAAAAAATTTTTAAATTATTGGATATGGTTTTATTTTTCATTTTTTTTAGCCGTATTATATTAGATATACTCCTTGCTACATTAATTATCATCACTAATTTTTACTTACCTGATTTTTATTGGGATCTAACTTCAAATGTTATTTCAGTTTTTGGGGTTGTGTATGTATTAATTTTAATTTTTTCCGTATTTTTTTTTAAGAAAGGAAAGACAAAGCAAGTAAAAGATTTTGCCTTGACAACTTTGGATAAAGGCATAGCATTTACAGGAATAGTTATAGCAGTTAACTTGGTCATACTGCTTATTTTCAATATACTTGATTGGTATACTATTGTTTTATTATGTGTATTGCTTTTTTTTATTAAATTGGCATATGATTTTTATGTTTTTGAGGGTATGTTAAATTTAAAGCTGCATAAAGCTAGAAAACTTCGCTTAAAAGGAAATTATAATGCTGCTTTAATTCTTTTCAATGAATTGGAAAATGAAAATCATGAATATCCTTCTTTATATTATAATTCAGGTATTATTTACACAGATAAAGAAGAATATGATAAAGCTCTTGAATATTTTAATAAATTAATCACTTTAGAAGATAACCTTAAATTTAAATGTGATAAAGACTTATGTACTTCTGCTTATGAATATAAAGCTCATATTTTCCAAAAATTGAAAAGATATGATGAAGCTTTAGACGCCATTGATAAAGCAATTGTACTTAAAAATAATAATGATTGGTCGTTGAATGAAAAAGGGGATATACTATCCCTTTTAGAAAAATATGATGAATCTTTGTATTTTTTTGATAAAGCTATTGAACTTAATTCTACTAATCAACATGCTTATTACTCTAAAGCTCATGCTTTGATTAATCTTGAACGATATGATGAAGCATATAAAGTAGCGGATTCTCTTTTAAACATTAACTCTAATGATACATTAGCTTTGAACATAAAAACAATAGTTATCAGTAAAGTTAAAAACTATCATAAAGCCTTAGATTATATTGAAGAAGCATTAAAAATAGATTCTACTGACCATAATACTTGGCATATTAAATGTTATATATTATATATCTTGAATAGATATGAAAAGTCTTTATTTTGTTTTAAGCAGTCATTAAAAGTTGGTGGCGATGAATCTTTATTAAAATGTATTGGGTTTTGTTTTGAAAAATTGGGAAAACTCAATGAAGCTAAAAAATATTATCATATGGCATTATCTTATTATGATTCCATTTTAAATGAAAATGAAGAAGATAGCTATAATTTATTAGAAAAAGCAATAATTCTTGAAAAATTAGGTAAGTTTGATGAATCTTTAGATATTTGTGATAAATTATTGAAAGAAGATTCTAATGATGCTGAAACATTATTTACGAAAGCATATTCCTTAGGAAAGTCTGGAAGAGTTGATGAGTCGATTAAAATTTTTAATAGAATTTTAAAGTTAAAACATGATGATGCTAAAATATTAGACAATATGGGGTGGATTTTGTGTGAAAATAGAAAATTTGAAGAAAGCTTACCTTATTTCAATAAAGCTCTTAAATTAGATCCAAATAACTTCAATACATTATATAATAAAGGCAATGCTTTAGAAAAATTAAATAAATATCAAAAAGCTTTAGAATATTATGATAAGGTTTTAACTATAAATTCTGGAGATGAATGTGGATTAAAAGGTCGTGAAAGGGTTTTAAATAAAATTAAAAATGATATGGTGTTTTAACAATGACTAATGTATTTTTCCATTTTTCTCGTGAAAAACTTATAGACATTTATCAAACTACAACTTAAGTAAAACACTATAAAAAATTTATCAATTAAAATATTAAGGATGTTTTATTTTGAGAGTTGGTTTTATTGGTTTTGGTGAAGTAGCTTACAGCTTATCAAAAAAGCTTCTTCAAAATAATGTTGATGTTGTCTCATCAACTAAGGGACGAAGTGAAAAAACAAAACAATTAGCTATTGATTCGGGTGTTAAAATAGTTAATAGCTATGAAAAAGTAGCTAAACTTTCAGATATTTTAATTTCTTCTACTTCGCCAAAAACTGCATTAGCTATAGCTAAAAATTATGGAATATTATCTAATGGAATTTTCATTGATTTAAACAATATTTCTCCCAAAACTACAAAAAAAATAGCTACTTTTTTTGGTGGAAATACTTCTAGTGCTGATTTTGTAGATGGAGCTATTATTGGAAAAGTAAGTTCTAATAATTCAACGATTCTTGTTTCAGGAGAAAATTCTGATAAAATAGCTATTTTAAATAGCTATGGGTTAAATGTTAAAATTATAAGTGAAAAAATAGGTGATGCATCAAGCATTAAGATGCTTAGAAGTATTTATACAAAAGGGATTACAGCTATTATCCATGAAACCTTTCAAGCAGCTGAACACCTTGACTTATCCAATGAATTATTTGAAACCATAGCTATAACTGAAAGTGAAGATTTTATATATAAATCTAAATCAAGGATAAATAGCTTAGCTACTTCAAAATCAAGGAAATCTGAAGAGATGGATGAGGTTTTAGATTTTTTAAAAAGTATTTATGATGAGGATGGATTAGAGTTTAACTCTATAATGTCTGAAGCTGTGAAAAACAAGTTTAAATCTTTAAAAAAATTTGATTTTTGATTTTTTTATTTAGTTTTTCCTGAAATTACTTATAATTAACAGAAAGATAAGAGTTCACTAACTTTTTATAGGAAACGTTCTGTTTATAAATAGAATTATTACTCCTAACAGTATAAAACCACAAGCAAATCCTTTGATGAAATTTGTAATGTTTGTTTCACCTAGAAACAGATGCTCTGTAAATAATGTCAGCGAAAAGATCATGATTCCTATGTAAAATATGTTTTCTAGATTTTTTTTAAACATGATTACTCTCCATTATTTTATGATTTAAAAATTAAGTTTATGATATAAGATTTATTTCTTTTTATATATAAATATAAGAAAATGAATTTGGTTTTTGACTTATTTTTTATATTAAAAATTAAAAATCCTTAAAAATATCAATAGTATATGATTTTAACCTATAAAAAAAGAATATAGCTATTTTCATTTTTTTATAGTCTTTTTGAAATTGTTTATTTTTTTATTATTTTTTTAAATTTTTATAATTTTTTTAACCAATATTCATTTTTACTTGTTTTGAATAAAAATTCTTATTCTAATTCCTCTTTCTGTTTTTATAAGAGTAGCTAGAGTTGGAATAAATTGAGAATCCATTATATATCTAATATATGTAACTTCTTTTGAAGGAAGCTTTAAATTTGTTTTTATTTTCTTCCTGTCCAGGCGGATTTCACAGGAAACCTTCCCATATTTATCAATATATAGCTCAGGAATTAATTTTTCCCCATTATCTATTTTTTTATTTATTAAGTTGGTTTCAAACTTTGTAAGATTTAATCCTCCATCAATTGATAATGGAAGATCATAAATAGCTGTATTCTTATTTTTAAAGTTTTTATTAGCTTCATTTGCTGATATTCCTTTTTCACATTCTGTAGCTACATACCATGACCTTTCAATAACTTTATCTATACTTTGCTCAGGAGGAATAAGTCCCTTTTTTTCATAGCTTCTCATTAATGAGATAAGTTCAGTCCGTGTAACTTTCTTTTCTATTGCACTAATAGCTAAACGCGTTAAAACTGGTCCATATCCTGCTCTTCTAAATGTTGCCCAAATTGATTCTTCATCTTTGTAAATTCGTCCTTTAACTATTTCATTTATAGCATTTCCATTTAGATAAGCTACTTTAGAAAGATTTGATCGAGAGCATGTGTTCATTCTCTTGAATATGTCTTTCCATTTTCGATTTCCTGGTGTATTTCCTTTTTTTATCTCTCGCACTAAAATTTTTGTTGTAGTTTTTGGAAGTAGTTCTTTAATATTTTCTGGAATTTCCATATTATTTTCAATAATAGCTTTTCTAATTTCTCTTCCAGAAATTTTCCCATTAAATTCTAACTCTGGAATAATATGGAATCTCATATTTTTTCCATACTTTCCTTTTAAAAATTCATTAACAGCAAACCATCTTATAACATTACGATTTGGAAGATTTCGTGGAATTCCAAGAAATATTCCTTGTTTTACAAGTTTTTCTGAATGGTTAATGATTTTTTGCACTGAGACATTAGCTGCATCAACATAATCACGAACTCCATCTTCAATCATCATAGCTATTCTAATTGGAACTGAGTAGGATAGTGTAAGGCGATGATGAAGACCTTCAATACCTACTACTTTATCTGCACCTGCTTTAAGTGCCATTTTCTTCCTCGCATCAAAATTTACAAAAAAAGAAGCATGATTTGCACTAAAACCTTTGTTTAAATAGATTATTACTTTATCTCCAGTTTCATTAGCTATTTCTCTCCCTTTTTCTATTAATTTCACATGTCCGAGATGTACAGGATCAAAATCAGCACTTATTCCAATCATAACAATCACACATATGCGTACTTTTAATATATTTGTTTATTAAATTATTGTTTATTTTCATTACAAATTAATTAAAATAATTTTTCTTTTAGTTCCAAAAATTGGTCTTTTACCAATATATTGTTGTGTAAATTTAATTTTTAGGATAAATTTATATATTAATACAAAAATATCGCAATAATTAATTTTTCATGACAATATAATATTAATTATTTAACTTTTACAAAAATAAATAATATAAATCTAAAATATAATCAATGAATTTATTTAAAAATTTAAGCCACTATTTTTATTACTAACAAAAATATATTTAATGAAATGAAAATGTCTGTTATAAGGAATACCATGCTTTAATAGTTGAACACACCAAAAAGTATTATGGAAAAAAGTCATATAGAATTAACAATCCATTGACTGAATAAATTTCAATTTAAATTACCTAAATAATTTGGGAGATTAAAATTTGTCAAAAATCACATTTTCAGATATTAGTGTAAAAGTAATTAAATTAACATTTAAATCTCGTTTTGCTTTTGCAAAGGTTTGTAGAAAAATACCTCTAATTGCCAAGGTTGTTGATAAATTATTCTTTGAAGATGATGATATACAAGTTCTTCCACGTGATTCATCCATTAGATCAAATAATGCCGTAATTAGTGAAGAAATTACAATAAATAAGGATGTTGAAGTACCTGAGAATATAATGCTTCCAAGCAATGTCCTGAAAGAAATGATAATGAAATCCAAGTATCATTTTATTATGGATTCATGTATTTGTAGAGTTTCAAATGATTGTAAAGATTATCCTCAAAAATTAGGATGTTTGTTTCTAGGTAAAGGGTCTAAAAGAATTTCACCTAAGTTGGGAAATGTTGTTTCGTCATATGAAGCTATAGAACATGTTGATAAATGTCAAGAAGCAGGTTTAGTTCATATTATTGGTAGAAATAAAATTGACAGTGTTTGGTTGAATACAGGTCCTAAAGAAGAGCTTTTGTCAATTTGTGCCTGCTGTCCATGCTGTTGTTTATGGAAAATGACACCTGATCTTCCAGAAAATATTGGAAAAAACTTTTCAAAAATGGAGGGTGTAGAACTAAAACTAGATAAAACCATTTGTATTGATTGTGGAAAATGTAGGAAAAACATATGCTTTGTAGAAGCAATTAGTGTTGAAAATGGAAAAGCAAGCATAGACATGATAAAATGCAGAGCTTGTGGAAGATGTGCTGAAATTTGTTCCAGTGGCGCTTTAACGATTCAAATGGAAAAAGATGGAGTAAAGCATTCAATTAAACGTGTTGAATCATTAATTGATGTGAGATTAGAATGATTTTTTTTAATTGATCATATTTTACAATCTAATTATTTTCCAAATGAAAAAATAAAGTATATTTAAAAATATAGAAAATGAAAAACACTAAAAAACTAAAATTAATAATAATAAACCTTAATTATCTATTGATAAAAAATTTTGATGTTTATTAAAATTTTCTTGATATTTATAAATAATTTTTAATATTTATTAAAAAATTATTAATATTTATTAAAATTATTGATATTTTTAATAATATATTATTTAATAATATATTTATAAATAATAATTAATAAAATCAAAGTATTTAATCATCTATTAATCTGAGAATTCCAGTTAATACTAACCATATTCCAATTAAAGATCCTAAAACCATGGGATCTTTAGCATAAGTTCCTAAAATTATGTATATAACGCCTAAAATTACTGCAATAACTCCAGACCAGAATCCAAACTTATTATCTCTGTTCCCGATAAGTGTTAATAATCCAACAATTATTAAAAGGATTCCTGCTAAATAAATTGTTATAGCTGCTAAAAATGCAAAAATATAGGGATTGAACAGTATAATCAAACTTAAAATGAGTATTATGACTCCAAAGATTATTGTAAGTAAACTTTTTGTAGGACTATAATCTATTTCTGAAATCCCACTTACAAGTAAAAAAATTGATATCAGAAGTATTGCAACTCCTATAATAGCCCCAGCACTTATCACTCCAATCATTGGAAAAATTAGTATCAATAAACCTAAAATTATAGCTAAAATACTAATCACTGACTTTTTCATATGAAACCTCCATACTATAAAACTACATATGATAATATTTTATAATTCTATTTATATATTCTTTTTCCATAGTAATCAACATATCATTGATAAATTAATAGAAACTATTTAGTATAATTTCATTTTAAGACATTAAATAAGATTAAACAATTAAAATTAGTTTTCATATTAATGGAAGATGTTTTATTGGTGTTTTTGATTTATTCAAATCTGAGAATTTAACTTCACTTTTCCACTGATTTTTACACTTGCAGTCGATCTCTTCAATTAAACTTTGATTTAGATTTGATTGGATAATCATGTGTTTTAAATCTTTATTACATTTTTTACAGTTGTATGGTCCTCTTCTTGATCCAAAACCTGATGTGTCCATAAATGAAGGGATAGCTATATTTTTTCTTACTTCATTTATTATTTCAACTGTAGTCCAAATCCATGGTGGAGTGTATGCTCCTTTTCTCCATAGTCTTTCAATCAATGTTCCTTTGTGAATAGTAGCTGGGCAAAATGAAATTCTATCAACTCCAATACTTTCACAGTATTTAGCAGTATTAATAGCATCTTCAATAGCTTCTTTCTCTGTTGTTAAAATAGGCTTCACTAAAACATAAGCTTTAGATTTAATACTATAATTATTTTTTGCTTTGTTTATTTTTGAAATAGCTAATTCAAAGTCTTTTTTATTAAAACCTTTATTTATTTTCTCTTCTCTTATAGAATCATTTTCAGACTCTAAACCAATACTTACCTCAAATAGTTTGTCTCCAATAATAGAAAATATTTCATTTAAAACTTCTGATTTTATATATTCTGGGCGAGATTCCACAATAATTTCTTTTATTTCATCCATATTAGCTAATATATCTAAAATTTCATCTCTTGCATCTTTTGAAACTTCCATTGGATTTAGAAAACTTCCAGATGCAAATATTTTAATAGCTATTGGTGATGGGGTCGAATCATCATTTTCTAATCTGATTTTTTCCATAGAAGTAGTTATTTCTCTTTTGAATAATTTTACTATTTTTTCAGATTCAATTGGTTCTAAAGTGCAGTCAGTTATGTAGCTACACATACTACACCCTCCACTTTCTCCCAACGCCCAAGCACAACCAGGTGTTGGAAGGATTAGAAAAATACTTTTTCCACTTCCTGAATAGAGAAGATCATCTTGAAACCAGCTAGTAGCTAAGTCATCAACTTTTCTTTTCTTTTGTTTAGAAATAAAATTATCTCTTATTTCTTTTGTAAGTTTTTGAATTTCCATTATTTTTCCTTTTGACTTTAATATGATATTTTAAATTGTTATTAGAATTTTTTAATTATTGTTTTTCCTTGATAATATTTATAAGATAATATTTATAATTTTGATAAAAATTATAATGAATATATTAAATAAAATTTATAATAAAAATTATAATTATAAATTACAGATAATATATGTTTTAAATTAATAATTAATTAATTCATAGTTTTTATAAAATTTCATTTTTTAAGTTATTATTATTTTCATGAACAATTTTAGATTATGGATATTTTTAGAAAGATTATTTTATAATAAATATATATAGTTTCTTTTTAATAGAATTATTATTATAATTTTATATATTATTTTATTAAATAGAATTATTTTATAATTAATGTGGATTGTTTCTTTTTAATAGTATCGTTTTATAATTTTATATATTAGTTTTATTAAAGGGTATTGTTTTATTACAAATAGCTATTTCAAAACAAAATTTTCTATAGAATGATTTAATAATATTTTCCTAGAAAATTAAAATATTATAATATTGTAAAACTTGGAGAGTAATATAATATTTGATTCATTTAATAGACAATCTACAATAGTTAAAAGATATGGTTTTAAAGAAAAAAATGTAAAAACCATTTTAAATAAAAGTAAGGAAAATAGAAGTATTTTTTTAGGAGATTATTCTTTAAATCCCTATTTAGGATGTTCATTTAATTGTAATTATTGCTATATTAATGGAAGTAAATATGCAGATTCTACTAATTCTTTTTTTATAAAATCAAATGCTCCTGATATTTTAAGAACTCAACTGAAGAAGAAAGCTAAAAATAGACAGCGTGCAGTAATTCTCATTGGATCAGCTACTGATCCTTATATTGATATAGAGCGTGAACTTTTCCTAACAAGGGACATTTTGAAAGTAATCAACAGGTTTAAATTCCCAGTACATATAGTAACAAAATCAGATTTAATACTTCGAGATATTGATATTTTAGAAAAGATTAATCAAAACTCTATTTTACCAGATGATATAGGAAATTTAAAATCAAAAGTTTTAGTTACTTTTTCATTTTCCACCTTAGATGAGAAAATAGCTAATCTTTTTGAAAAATCAGCTCCAAATATAAAAAGGCGTATTAAAGCTATGAAGACACTTAAAAATAAGAAATTTTTAGTTGGTGTATCTTTGATGCCATTATTACCATACATTTCTGATACAGAAGTAGCTATTGATGAAATATTAGCTAAATTTAAAGATATTGGTTGTGATTATCTTTTTGGAGGTTCTTTAACACTTTTTGGAGACTCAGCTAATGATTCAAAAACAAAATATTACAATCTAATTAAAGAACACTTTCCTGATGTTTTGGATAAAACTAAAAAACTGTTTGATAATAAAGAATATCCTAATCTTAGCTATCAAAATAAGATATACAAGAGATTAGCTACTTGTTCTGAAAAATACGGGATTAAAAATTCAATTATCTAAAAATTATATAGATAAAAACTTTTTTCACTATTTCATTCCATTTTTTCTTGTATCATGAAATATTTATATCTATACTTTTTCTTGTTTTAATTTGTATTACGAAATATTTATATAGTAATAATTCAAATCTATTATTACTTTTTTACTAATTATTAATATTATATTGGGGAATGTTTTTAAAAAGTTTTTTTAAAATATTTCGACTTTTTAATATTTTTTAATTTAGAATAAAAAATTAATGGAGGATTATAATGATTAAAACTAAAAATAATAATTTCAACAGCTATGAATACATTGAAAATGAGTTAAAATTTTTTATTAACTCGAAAATTAGGATGAAAATATTAAATTGTTTATTATATGAACCACTTACAATGAAAGACATACATATTAAAGCAAACTTAACCTATAGTTCTATTTCAAATAATATTCATAAACTAGAAGAAAGAGGATATATTACTCAAATATCAGGGAAATATCAATTAAGTAATTTAATAAAAATGAAATTATGGGATATAATTGATTTTAACGACTCTATAAATGTATTAAATGAATATTCTAATTTTTGGCGAGACCATAACACAGAATCTATTAATATTGAATCTCTAAAAAAGATATCTCAACTTAAAGGCTCTAAAATAATAGAATCAAATCCAACTGATATTTATAAAACTCATAATTATTTTAAAAAGCTTTTAAAAAGATCCAAGAATGTGAAATCAATTTTTCCATTTGTTCATCCTGAATATTATACAATTTTTGAAAATTTAATGAAAAACAAAGCTAATATTGAATTTCTACTTCCAAAATCAATAGCTAATTCTTTTATAAAGTCAATGAATCAAAATTTAACTAAAATAAGATTAAATGAAGGTAAATTGAAAATCAAATCATTGAACAATGTTGAATTTGCTTTAACAGTAGCTAATAATTTTATGTCATTTGGACTTTTCAAGGTTGATAATAGCTATGATCAAAATAAAATTTTAATATCTAAGACTAAAGAAGCTATTGATTGGGGAAATAAAACATTTGAAATCTATAAATCCTTCGGGAAAAATTTATATTTGAGTTTATAACATTTCTTTATCTATATTTTTTTTAATTATTATTTTTAAAATTATTTTTTCATTCTTTTTTTTAAAAAAATAGGATTTGATAAAATGCATGAAAAAAACACATCGATTGAAAATTTGAATTTTACTGAACCATTAATTTATTTTAATGAATTTAGCTATATTCGACACATTTTAAGTTCAACAATGAGAACAAAATTATTATTAAGTTTATACAATAATAAAAAAAAATTAGCTACACTTAGGGATGACTTAAAAAAGCCATCTGCAACTATATTACATGGAATAAAAGAACTTGAAAAAAATAGCTTAATAAAAAAATTTGATAAATATTACTCCTTATCTTCAACTGGATATATACTTGCAGTAAATCTCATAAAGCTAATTGAAAAATGGTACTCAATTGGGCATAATATTGATTTTTGGAAAAATCAGGATATATCAGCTATTCCTTCACAATATTTAAAAGAAATAGGTATTTTCCAAAATCCAGAGTATATAATTTCTGATGAAAATGATTTAATAAAGCCATTAAATGAATATATAAAGTTAATATCCAAATCTAATAAGTTAAAAATAGCTTTACCAATATTTTCAAAAGTCCATTTAGATGCAATTGTTCATAAATTAGATAATAACTGTGATATAGAGCTAATAATTGATGAAAATATTTTTGAATCTATTAATAGCAATGGCTATAGAAAAAAATTGTTCAAAAATTCAAATTATAATGAAAAAAGAAATAATTTAAAAATATGGAAAGTAAAAGAAAATTTAAACTTGTTTTTAACAGTTTGCGAAGATTTTCTTTCTTTATCCCTATTTTTTGAAGATGGCAGCTATAATGATTCAAAAATCTTATTGGATAAATCAGAAAAAGCTATTGATTGGGGTTTAAGCCTTTTTAATCATTATAAAGAAATTGCTAGTCCATTGATGCTTTTTGATTTAAAACTTATAAAAAAGGAGTGAAAAAACATCTTTAAGATAACATTTTTTAAAACAAATTTTGATTTTGCTTAAAAAAGAATCAGGTTCATAATTATTTGAACTTGGTTTTTATTGACTTGATAATAAATAAACTCACAAATATAGCTAAAAAACAAGTAAAAATAATTAAAAAGATAAAAATGGATGAATTGATTATTAAAAAAGAATTGTAATATATTAAGGAAAAATCATAGATTATTATTTATTAGTCATTATAACTAGGATTTTCTTAATATATTATCAGAAATTTATTAAATTTTCTTCTTTGGTCTTGTATCCATTTAAATTTTCAGCATTATTCACCAACAAGATCAACAAATATCAAGGAACATGAGGCATAGTATCAGTTGGAGAAACTGGATATCCTGGAGGGAAGAATAAAGGATATTTAGATATGCTTTTGATTTTGCCTTTTTTTATTTTTAGAATTTTATTGTTTTTGTTGTATTCTTCTATGGTGTACTTTTTACCTTTAATGTTTCTTTTTATAAAAGTTTTATCAAAATATAAATTAATCCTTTTAGATTTTGAAAAATTAACATTTTTGTAGGTTTTAATTGTTTTCCCATTAATTTTAACTTTAACTTTTTTAACTTCGTTTAATTCACTTTTGTTTCCTTTTATACTAAAATGTATTTGACTGTATCCATAATATTTACATTTTTTGTTATAATTATCATAACATTTATCATATTTATCTTTCATATGCATATGATTACTTCCAGCATGATAAATAACAGAATCTGAGTCCAATTTTTGAATTGATAATGAACTAACTGGCATTATCAACATAAAAGCACTAACAAAAAATATTATTAAAATAAATTTTTTAATCATTATAATCACAGAACCCTTATATTTAATAATATATCTTCTTAATTTTTTTTATATTATAATTTTTATTTTAAAAAGTTCTATAAATTTAAAATTATTATTTTTTTAATTAGTATATAAAAATTCTATAAATTTATTAAAAAATAAATAATTTAAAAGAATTAAATTTTCCTTTCATTATTCATTTCTTTAAAATACTCATTCAATTCATCTTTTAAATTAGTTATTGGTATTCTTTCCTGTTTTTCCGTATCTCTGTTTCTCATAGTAACTTTTTTATCATCAATTGATTCATAATCAACGGTTATAGCTACTGGAGTACCAATTTCATCGTTGCGAGCATATCTCTTTCCAATTGTTCCTGAAGTATCATAATTAACCATAAATCCAGATGAGCGAAGATTTTCGGTAATTTCAATAGCTATTTCATTTAATTCTTTTTTATTCATTAATGGGAAAACACCAACTTGTATTGGGGCAATTCTATTAGCTAATTTGAAATAATCTTTATCTTCTTCACTTGTAGCTACATGGAATGAATGAAGGAGTACACTGTAAAGTATGCGGTCAATACCAAATGATGGTTCAATTACATGAGGCACGACTTTTTTTCCTTTAACTTCTTCTTCAATATAGTCAAAATCCACATGTTCTGGGAGAACTTCATAGCTTGAATCTAATTCAATAATATATTTACCATTCTTATTAATTTCTTCCTTCATAGCTATAATTTCTGCTTCATCTAAATTTTCTAAGAAATTTTTAACTTTTGGAGCATCTCCTTTAAATGATGGACCAAATTTACTCATATTTAATTTAATAATAGTCTTAGCTATTTTTTGAGGCATGTCATACTGGATAAAAAGATTTAAATCCTCATTGCTATGTTTTGAGTGGGATTTTAAATCATAATCTCCTCTATCAGCTATTCCAATGATTTCTATCCAACCATATCTATCTGTTAAAGCTTCAACGTCCCAACAGTCTATTGCATAATGGGCCATTTCATTAGGCAAATGTTGTCTAAATCTTAATGCTTCTTGAGGAATTCCAAGCTCATTTAAAAATTTTTTAGCTAAGTATATTTGATAAATCAAGATTTCACTAGTTATAATTCCTTTATCCAGTGCATCTTTTGCTGTTATTGTAATTGGTTCTTTATTATTAAGTTGTGTATCTTGTGAGCTTAAAATAAGCTTTTCATTAGCTATTTTTGAGAAATTAGGATGTGTTTTGTCCATAGGGTCAACAAATATTTCAGCTTCTGCTTGTGTGAATTCTCGAAGTCTAATAACTCCTTGTCTTGGAGATATTTCATTTCTATAAGCTTTTCCAAGCTGAACCACTCCAAATGGAAGTTTATTTTTAAAAAACCTTGAAAGCCGCTTAAATTGGATAAATATTCCCTGAGCTGTTTCTGGCCTCATATAACCTGTTTTATTTCCTTTAGCTCCAATCAAAGTTTTAAACATAAGGTTATAATTCCATATTTCACTTAATTTATCTCCACAATTTGGACATTTAACTTTGTGTCTTTCAACAATTTCATCAAGTTTTTCATTATTCGAACCTTCTACTTCCATTCCAGTTTGTTCTTCAATGATGTGGTCAGCTCTATAAACATCGCTGCAACCTTTACATTGGGTCATAGGATCAGTAAAATTGTCAACATGTCCAGAAGCTTTTAATACTTCTTCTGGCGTAACTGTTGGACTTTCTATTTCAAAAAATCCCTCTCCAGCTATGTACTGTTTTCTCCACAACTGCATTATATTGTTTTTTAAAATAGCTCCAAGTGGACCATAATCAGTAAATCCAGATACTCCGGAGTATATTTCATAAGATGGCCATAAAAATCCTCTTTTGGTACTGATATTTATCATTTTGTCATGATTCATTATATATAACTCCAAAATATAGTGATGTAGTGATTCATAATTGTAATGTTTTGTTGATATTAGTAATTAATTAAGAAAATATTTGTAAAATAATTAAATAAAATTAATTCTTTATAATAATTTTATACAATATTAAATATTTATCTTTTTAGCTCATAATCCTGTTTAATACGGCTACCTTCTGGTTTTGTCTGACCCATATATTTACTATCTCTGTCTGGGTGTCCATAAGGCTTTTCAGCTGGAGAAGTCATAGTTTCAAACACGATTTGACAAGCTCTTTGACCAGGATACAAAGCTACTGGCATTTTTCCTATGTTTGATATTTCTAAAGTGATTTTACCTTCAAACCCAGGATCTATGAAACCTGCGGTTACATGCATTGTTATTCCAAGCCTACCCATTGAGGATCTCCCTTCAACCCTAGCTACTAAATCATCAGGAACTGTAACAGTTTCTAAAGTGGTGGCTAATGTGAACTCATTTGGATGGATAATAAAAGCTTCTCCGTCTTCAACATGAATAGATTCCATGTAAGAATCGATGTTTTCAGGATCTTTAGGATCAATAAATGGTTTTTTAATGATTTTAAATCCTTTAAACTCATTTCCAATTCTTAAATCTACTGAAGATGGTTGAATTTGCATTTCAGGATTTATTAAAGGTTTTATTTGAATTTTTCCTTCTTTAAGAAATTTTTTGATATATACATCACTTAAGATTGTCATTTATTAATTCCTAAAATAAATTTTTTTATAATATTATAAATCTTATTAATGTTAATAAATATGATTTTTTTTAAATCATATTAATTTTTTTACTGTATTTTATTTTTAATTAAATGATAAAAATAGTTTTTTTCAATGTTTATTTTAACTATGTTTGTTTTAAAAATGTATTATAATCTTTTTAATTTAAATCATTAATATAAATTATATCATTAATAGATTATATTTTAAAATTTTATTGAAAAATGTTATAATTAAATATTTTTTTTAATTACATTAATTTTTTTTTAACTATATAAATTTTTTAAAATATTTTTTTTAAGGTTAGTTTATATTTATTGTTTTCATTTTTTTATTTAAATGAAATTAGCAAATATTTTTTTTAATTTCTAAAGAGATGTTACATAATATTTATTTGAAGTTCATTATAATTCTTCTTAGTACTCCTTTTAATGTATGAACTTCTCTTCCAGTGATAAATGCTCTGTTTATAATATTTTTGAAAGATTTCAGAGCTGTTTTTTGTTTATGCTCAGGAAGGTCTAAAATAGCTACAATTTTCTCCATATCTTCTAGTAAATACTTTTTTTCAATAGCTGTAGCTTCTTCTAACCCTTCAGCGTTGAATTCATTTCTATTTTTAAATATTTCATAAAAGATAATAGCTGCTGCATGGCTTATATTCATAATAGGGTAAGAGTGATTGGTTGGAATACTCACTATAATATCACAAAGATCAATTTCATGATTGTATAGACCATCTCCTTCTCTACCAAATATAATGGCTATTTTATTGTTCAAATTCATAGATTTACCTAATTCTTCAGGTTTTATAGGAATTCGCGCTAAATTATAGCTTCCCCCAGGAGTTCCAGTTGAACCAACTATGAAATCAACATTTTCTTTCTTTAAAAAGTCTTCTATTGTATCAAAAATTTTTGCTGTCTCTACAATGTTTTTAGCATGCATAGCTTGATAATAAGCTTCTTTTTTAAGTTCACATGGATTAATAAGAATCAAATTTTTCAAACCAAAATTAGCCATAGCTCTAGCTAAGAAACCAACATTTCCTGATGACTCACATTCAACAAAAACAACAAATATATTTTCTTCCACTCTTTTATGGTTTTTAGATAATAGTATTCTTTCTTGAGTAGAACTTTTTTTATTTTTAGATTTTAATTTTGCTTTAGACGTTGATTTAACTTCGTTAACTTCTTTTTCTTTAACAATATTGGCGGTATCATCATCAACTATGATTTTTTTCTTTGATTTTATATCTCCTACTTCAATAACCCCCATTAATTTTTCTAAATTAACCTTTTATCTCCATTGTTTTTTATAATAAATATATTTATATAGTTTTTTATTTTTTTAAAGTATTTTTTTAATATAAACTGATTTTTTTCATTGTTTTAAAATTTTTTAGTATATAACTTAATTTAATTTTTTTGTTTTTCTAAAATACTTTTATTAAATATATTAATTTTTTAATTTTTTAATTTTTTTAAAGTATTTTTTTAATATAAACTGATTTTTTTTTTAAAATTTTTTTTAGAAAAATTTTAATTTTTAAATTTATAAATAGAAAATAATTTTTTTATTAATTAATAAGGTTATGATAATAAAATAAAAATTATCAAAGAGAATTTTATTAGTTATTATTTGATTAAATTGTTTGATAAAATTTTTAACATTCATTCATTGATTAAATAGTTTATGTCAAGGTGTCTGATTTATGTGAATTCTACGAGCCTTGTTATTTCTTCAACTTCTCTATAACCTGTGCTAATCATCATGCCTATTAAAAGTACATTTAGATAGACATGTTTATAGACAGA
>JAITUQ010000011.1 GCA_031286225.1 Candidatus Methanorudis spinitermitis | reverse complement strand
TAAAGCTAAATTCAAAACAGATGAAGGATTACTAGAATATTTAGCACTTTTCATGACAAAACAACCAACTTAAAGAAAAAAACCAAAAAACTCCACCAAAATTTACACCCTCAATAAAATATATACCTTATTTATATGCATTAGAAATTCCTAAAAATATATTAATAGATAATTTTAGCCAATCTACTAATATTACAGATACATTTTTATTTTTAAAACATGGCACAGATTCTTTGATAAATGACATTGTTAAGGATTTTTTACGTGCAGATGGTTCATTTGATCCAAAGTATTATAATACTTCGGGAAATTTTGTTCCTGGATATGGTTAATATTTAATTGAAGGTTAACATCTATTTTTCAAGTATAAAACCTTTTTTAATAAATTTTCATTTAAGTAATTTTCATTCATATAATTATCATAAATAGCTAATCTTTCTTTTAAAATAAATCCTCCTTCATTTGTTAACCTCTTTAATTCTTGGATTTCAGGCCATGGTGAATCAGGATTTACATAATCATGAGTCATGGGAGAAACTCCTCCCCAGTCATCAGCTCCACAGAGTAAAAACATTTGATTAGTATCATGATTTAAATTTGGAGGAACTTGAATACTGACTTCATCGAACAATAACTTAGCTACTGAAACAGTTCTAATCATGTCAAGAAGTGAAGGTTCAGTTTGCTTTTCCATTGGAATTCCTGGTTTTGATCTAAAGTTCTGAATAATTACTTCTTGGATATGACCATATTTTTCTTGTAAGTTTTTAATAACAAGTAAAGATTCAGCTATTTCTTCTTTTGTTTCCCCAATACCAATTAATATTCCTGTGGTGTATGGAATTTTTAACTTTCCAGCATCAGCTATTGTTTTTATTCTTAGTTTTGGATCTTTTCCAGGACTATTTTCATGAGCTATTGTTGAGGTGAGTCTTTTTGAAGAGCTTTCAAGCATCATTCCCATGGAAACATTAACTTCTTTTAAAGCTTTCATATCAGCATAACTTAAAACACCTGCATTTGTATGGGGAAGTAGCTGTGTTTTATTTAAAGTAGTATCACAAATATCATAAACATATTCTACCATGTTTTCAAAGCCTTTTTCTTTTAAGGCATTTTTTACTATTTTTTCTGTGTCAGCTTCCTCACCAAATGTAAATAAAGCTTCTTTACAATCATATTTTTCAGATTTTTTTAATGTTTCAATTACTTCTTTTTTATCTTTTAAAATAATGGTTTTAGAATCATTTGGATCTTTTCTAAAGGTACAGTATCCACAATAATTTCTACAAACTTCGGTTAGAGGTATAAAAACATTTTTAGAATAGGTTATTTCATTAGTTTCTTGTTTGTCATTAGCTAATGATATTAACTGGAGGATATCACTATTTTCAGTGTTTAAAAAGTTTACTATTTCTTTTTTACTAATATTTTTATTTTTAAAATTTAAATTTGAGGATAGACTCATTTAAACACCTAAAACATATTAAACCAGAATTTTTTAAATAAAAAAGAGGTCCTAAAACTTATTAAACTAAAAAATTTTTTAAAAAATAATTAAGACAATTAATAAATGCCATCAACTAAAAAAATTCTTGAAAATCGAATATTGGTGTTGATTTGGCTATGTCCATCTGTTCATTATGTTTTTTTTAAGTATAATAAAATGCAGTACTCATTTGAAAATTATGATTTTTAAAGGTTATTAAATTTAATTAGATCTTTTTTAAATAGCTTTGTTCAATAAAATAGAATTTTTAATGATTAAGATAGTTTTTAAAGTTTTATAGAAGATGTATTAAAATTATCAATTGATAAAAATTCAATACTACCTATTAAATATAAATTTCATCAAAATTTTTGTATTTTTTATCATGAAAAAAATAGACACATCCTTATACGAACCACAAAAGTTGAAAGTGTACACAAAGTTTTGGAAAAAATACTCCTGCTCACACCAAACCATCAGCTAAGCACTAACATTTTTCAATATTTTATCATGTCCATTATTTACAAATCATATCTTAATCCTTCATTTTTTCTTGTTCAGTTGGTTCTTTTTCGTTATCATTATCCCCTTGTACTTTCATCCACTTGTGTGCAACGTGGTGGTGGTTTTGGGAATGCTAGGATTACACTAATGTTTTTGTGGATTACTTACCTTCAATTACATACTGCTTTTTCTGCGGAGTTACTGCCCGTTTTCACAAAGTTGCCGTTACTTAGGGTATTTTTCTACTGCTCTTCAATTTTTTTCATTTTCCGCCAGTTCAACCACTTTTTTTGCACTATATAGTAAATTTTTGGCAACACTTTTTTTAAAAATAGTTTTGATAAAGAATGCCAATATTCCAGATACTTCAACTGCAAACCGTACTTTTAACACATCGCTGTCTTTAACTATTTCATGTATGAAATCAACCTTGCTCAAGGGCATTTTTGCCTGTAAAATAAACGATTTGTTTACAACAACATCTTTCAAAAGCGATGACGATTCTGGTTTTTTGATATTTTTTATTGTTACTAGGGTACCATTTTCAAAATTTCCATTAATGGTTGAATGCTCGATGCCGTCAATCCACTCTTTCCAATTTTCGACATCAGTAAATATTTGCCATATTTTGACTTCCGATGCCTTTGTTTCCAAAGAAAATTCGTTTATTAACATTTTATTCCTCTTGATTTTTGTATTTTTTCCATTACCCTTATTTTTATCTTATTGGCAAATGGTTTATATCCGTTTAACGTTAAATTTCCTATTTCATTGTCAATCACGCTATCATCCACTTGTACAATGTCCCACCGACTTGGCACACAAATTAAAACACTAATAACTGAGCATAATATTATTATCAATACTCTTACGAACCAATTCGTTTTTTTTAGATTCCAAAATTTTTCAAAATATATATCAAGTTATTTATTATTTATATTATAGTCTTGGAAACAAATTTTGTAAGTAATCGTTATTTTAAATATTAATATAAATCTTTTATTTTATAATTAAATTAATAATAATCAATATATTTAATAATAAATTTTATATAGTTAAAATTTATTAAACTTTGCAAAATCGAATATTTTTGCAATGTTAGAAAATCCTTTGGATTTTCTAAACTAAATAAAATTTAGATAATCCATTAATTACAAAATTTTTGTCCATGGCTATGAAAAGGAAATATTCATAATAGATAATTATTAATTAATTAGGCATTGTTTTTATAATCAATTATTTAATTTTTATCCTTTTTCATCATCAGAAACAACAATTTCTATAAATACAGGTCCAGAATCTGATTTATCTTTCCATATAACAACAAATATTCCAGAATGAGTGGATGTGAATAGTTTATATTCAACAGCTACATTTAAGGATTCTAAGGATTTTTTCATGCGTTCAATTCCACCAACATCTGTTTCACTATTTACTTGAACGTTTGATCTGATTTGCTCATCCATTCTATTAATAATAGCTGCAGCCTCGTCTGAAATGGGTTCTACTTCTTTTCCATCTAAAAATACTATAAGATCTTCTAATGTTTGTTTCATATCAGCAATAGCTATGTCTTTTGAAGACATCCCTCGAACTATTAGTATAAACCCACTATCCAAAGCTGGCCTTGACCCTTCAAAAGCTCCTAAAAATTCCATTATTTTTCCTGCAACCTTATGTAGTTTAACCATAGTAAAAATCTCTGTTTTTTGTGTAATTTAAAAAAAGTTAAAGTAATTTTCATATTACTTTTAAAGTTATAATTTCTTTTAATGTATTATTTATAAAATAATTTATAAAATTAATAATTTGTATTTCCTCAAATACCCCATCATAAACATTATATAAAAATATTCTTCAAATATTCCATTAAATATATTTATTCCTCAAATTTTCATAACAATGTATTATATTTTTAAATTATCTAGCTAAATCTTTTATATTTTCTATTTCTATTTTCAATTCACCCATCGTAGCTACTTTTTCTGCGAAAGCATTGTGTCTATGAATGCTTTCTTCGTTAACTTGACGAACAGTAACTAAGGTATCATCAGGAAGATGTGAGTAGTTTTGGATGATTTTTTCAACCATATTTCTAACACAATCTTCTACAAAAGCAGGTTTTTTATGGGCATTAACAACTATAGCATTTTCATCTGGTCGTTTTAGAAGTTCACAAACTGGAGAACTCATAGAATCTTCGATTATTTTTATTATATCTTCTCCACGGACATTTTGATTCTCTGGAACTTCTATTAAAATGGTTCCGATTCCTCTCTGGTTGTGAGAAGCAAATGTAACAGTGTTTAAAACCTTTTTAGTTGTTTCCTCATCTAAAAATTCCAATAATTTTTGTTTATCTGATTCCATAACAGATTCTTGAGCACAAGGACAAACTGTCATGCCAACTACTTCAGCACCAATGCTTTTCCTGATTTTTACTTCATTGTTTTCTCTATAGCCAATTGCATTAGCTATAATCTTCGTCATTTCTTGAGTTTTATTTTTTGTTACTGGAGAACTCTTCATAAGTATGAAGTCACTTGTCATTCTAACCTCAGCCATTTTAGCATATTTGTGTTTAGACATCATTATATTAACGATTTCTGCACATAATGACTCAACTTCAATAGAACTTGTAGTTACAACTTCTTCAACAACTTCGCTAATAGCTTCTGGACTTCTAGACATGTGAATGCCTCTTTGATTGCTTGGAAGATCTACGAAAGCATCAAATGTAGGAATCAAAATTATTGGTCTCTTTTGACCTCTTTCAATTTTCAAAAGCTTTTTAACACCTGTAACTCCCACTCGAGTTAATTGGACTGGGACTCTAGGCATATTATCTTGGGTATCTGGGAAACAAACTACCAAATTTTACACCCCATGGGCTTTAAATAATACTAATAGCTATATAACCTTTGAACAAAATTTCATCACGAAATTAATAATCAAACCTTGAAAAAATTTTTTATATGTTGTTACTATTTCTTATGATATTAAGAATCATTTAAAAGTATCTACTTTTTAATTAATTAATTTATTAATGGTTGTAAAAAATTTAAATTTCTTATAATTTTAATTAAAATTTTTATTTTAAATGACTTTGAGATAAAAAGCAATATGCATAGTCAGTTATGTTTTTATTTTAAAAATTAATAAATTAAATTTAAAAACTTAAAAAAACAATCAATTTAATTTAAAAGTTAAAAAAAGCAATGAATAAACTAAAAAGTATTTAAAAAGAAAAAATAACTTTCATGTTTAAAATAAAAAATAAATAACTTTTTAAATTTGAAAATGTTTTCAATGAATATTCTTATAAATAAAGATAGAAAAAAATAAAAAATTATCTAATTTTATATATATTTTAAGAAACTCCACTGTTTGATTAGCTAATTTGTAAGTACATTAATCAATTCGATTTCAGATATATCTTTCAAATTGTTATTTAGATATATTAAAGCATTATATTTTTCTTCAGCTCTTTTTCCTAGCAACTGCCCATTCAAATCTTCTTCAGCTAATACTATTATTTTTTCAGGATTTAAAGAGTTTATTTTCCTTTTTATATCATTATGGATATGTTCAACCTTTTTTTCAATTCCTTTTATAGCATTTTTTGGAATTTTTGGATTTATCTCTTCTATGTCCTCAATTATCAATGGAACACTAGCTACTATAATTCTTTGAACATCTACTCCTAATTTCTTCAAAGATTTCTTAAAATTATTTTTTGTTGTTAAAAATAATGTATTTGAACTTAATAAAGAAATATCAAACTTATCTCCCTGCTCTTTTATAACTTTAAAGTCAGCTAATATAGAATCAATATTTTCCCTTGCACTAATAATATAATCAGTGAATAATTTTGCTTCTTCATTAGAGAGATTATGAGAAGGTAAACTACTGTATATGAATTCTTCAGCATGAATAATATCTTTAAATAAGTTTTCAAAAATTTCCACATTAATTGTTCCATTTTGAGGTTTTTTAAATTGAATTGATTGATTATTTTTTTCACTTGCCTTAATAATCAGATTTTGAGCTTGTTTTATTCGGATATTTTCCATTAAATCACTTACGAAAAAAATTGTATAAAAAACTATTCATCATGGATAGTAAAATCTTTTATAAAATATTAAATATCTATATTTATTGAATAAATTTCTTAGAAATTATTTTGACTATGACATCATTGGCTGCTCATGAGCTCTATCTCTATATTTGTAGATATTTTTTAAATAAAAATCAATAGATATAAATAACCATTTTAAAGCATGTTTGCTGAACCTATATCTTCTTTTACAACATTTAAAACCGTTTGAGTATATGTTCTTTCAACATCTGGTTCTCTCAGCAATTCTTTAATAAATTTATCCAATTCATCAGTATCTTTGAATTTAGCTATTAAAAAAGCATCATACTCCCCAGTAACATCATAAATTCCTAAAACATTTTGCTGGAAAGATGTTTTACTTTCCCAGTTTTGAAACTTTCCACCCTTAACTCTAACTCCAATAATAGTTGTAAGAGCATACCCTAATTTTCTATGATCCATTATAGGTGCAAATTTTTTTATTGCACCAGTTTTTATCATTTTATCTACACGATTATGAACAGTCCCTACTGAAATATCCAAATCACGAGAAATTTGACGATAAGGGGTTCTTGCATCTTCATTTATTATTTCAAGTATTTTTCTATCTGTTTCATCTAATATTACAACGTCTTCTTTCTTTTCTTTATTCATCATTATCCCACTCAAAGCTTTTGATCAAACCCTTCTCCTTTCTGAACATGTTAATTTTTATAATTGATATTCCTTTATTATTAAATAAAATAAACCATAATACTAGATTAATATTCCTTTATTATTAAATAAAACAAACCATAATACCTAGATTAATATTTTATAACTAGTTTTATTATCATCATGAATGAAATATATTCATTAAAAATTACTATAATTAATAATAAATTATACATAAGTAGTATATAAATACAAGATAAAGTTGAATTATCATACTAAATTTTATAAAAATATTTATAAAAAACTTTAATAATAGACATGAAAAGAAAAAATTTTATTTCAATGTTCATTATTAAAATAAAAATAATTTATAAAGATTAATATTGTTTTTACAGACATCATGAATAATAAATTCGCTTATTTGATTAACTATCTTAATTTTATCTATATTGATTTTACCTATATTGACTTCAATTATCTAGATTTCATTTATCTTGATTTATATTGAAGTTTCCAGTTTATAGAAGTCTGAACTTCTTGATGTAAAACTATAAGTCATTGTTTAAAGTTAATATTTTTTCTTTTCATGAAATAATATTTCATCTAATTGATAATTTTCCCATTTTCTTTTGTTTAAAACAATTTCAAGCTCTTGAAAAGTAATGATTGGTTTTTTATACATTTGAGAGTCATCAATAGCTATTCGTGGACAAGCTGTAACCACAAATCCTTCTAAATCCATGTAAGGAATAAGAATTTCTGGACTTATATTATCCATTAATATCAAATACCCTTCCATTCCTTCATCTTCTAAGATTTTTTTGATTTCTTTAGCTAATTCAATTCTAAATTGACCTTCTTTAGAAGAAATTAATATTCCCCATTTTTTAACTTCTTTTGCTTTTGTAATTCTAGCAAATCTTATTTTAAGGATTTTTTCTGCAAAATCACCTATGTTTCTTCCTTCTCCAGCATATGGATCAGCTATTACAACCGTGGATTTTGTAAAAAGATGAATTCCTAGTGGGTGAAAATTTCCACTTCCAATGAAAAGGTAGGCTTCAGCATCTAAATTTTTAATAGATGAAAAATTACAACCTAAAACTTGCCCTTTTCTTGTGCTTTTAGATGAACCAATAACAATTTCTTTTCCTTTATCTTCTAAATAATCTTTAATTTCATATAAAAGATGCAAGTGTTGAGTAGTAGTAGCTAATGCTATTTTTGAATGATTTTTCAAAAGTTTTAGAGCTTCATTCAATGATTTTTCAACTTTTATTTTAGAATAACTTTCAACAAATAAAATTGGAACATCATATTTTATTGGAAGAGGAGTATGTCCATAATGAACAATTAAATCAACTAAACCCTTCATTTTAGAATCAGAAACATCACATGCCCCATAGCAAGGATCTCCTGAAATTATAACATTAACATTTGTTGATTTTTCGATTTCATTAGCTATAGCTACAGCTTGAGTTTTAAGACCTTCTGGAAACTGTAATCCCACATTTTTAGCATTTATAGATTCAATTTTTTTTATAACCCTTTTAAATCCCATATCATATAATGACATTTATTTAATACCTCATAAATTAACAAACCTCAAATTTTTGACTGAATATTATTAACAAAAAACTTCATCTATTAGCTATTTTCAATAGTTGACTCAATATGAACTTTACCCCCTGCAACATCTAATTTAACAAGAGTTAAAATAGGAATTCCTGTTTCCTTCTCAACAATTTCCTTACCTTCACCCTTTTCAATAATAGCTATTGCTTCGGTAACTTTAACATTCATATTTTTTAGTGCCTTAAGTGTAGCTATCATTGTTCCACCAGTACTAACAACATCATCAATTAAAATTATTTTTTCTCCTGCATTCAGAGAGTTTATATATAAGTTGTCCTCACTATATCCTGTTTTTTGAAAAACAGAAATTTCTCCATCAAGCCCATACTCCCTTTTTCTAATTACAACAAAGGGTATATCAGTTCCTAAAGACAAAGCTGTAGCTAAATGAATGCCCATAGCTTCAACACAGACTATTTTATCTACATTTAAATCAACTTTTTCTTTTAAAATAGCCACGATTTCTTTTAAAATTTTCGGCTTCATTTCAGGAATACCATCAGTTACAGGATGAACAAAATAATTATAATCTCCTTTTTTAACGATTGGAGATTCTTTCAATGTTTTTAACAATTCTTCTAACATTATTATCACAACTGATAAATAAAAACTTAAAATCGGATTTTAAAGAGTTAGTAATATAATTAAAAAAGAAATAATTAATAATTTTAAATCATTACTTATTTATTAAACAACAATCAAAATAAAATTTGTTAATTATTATATAAATAAAATAAAGAAAAATTTTCAAAAAAATTTCATTTTTTTATTGTGAATTGTAAAAATATTAAATAAATTAAATAAAATATAGATAAAAATTAATGAAATTTCATTTTCCTTTTAAATTTATTAATTTTGTTAGTGTTAATAAGTATATCATAATTATATAATTATTTTTGTTGTATTTATTCTATCTTAATTAAAAAAAAGGAATAAAAACTATTATAATAATTTAATTCTTTTTAATAATAATATTTTCAATTAATTCGAAGTGAAAAAAGATGAAAGTTAATACAATTTTTTATTAAAAACCTAGGTGTTTAAATTATGTTAGGGAAACTAGGAAAAAGTCTTACAAACACTATGAAAAAATTAGCAGGTATGAGTGTAATAGATGAAAAAACAATTAAAGAAGTTGTTAAAGATATTCAAAGAGCTTTAATCCAGTCAGATGTAAACATACAGCTAGTTTTAAAATTGTCAAAAAAAATTGAAGATCGAGCATTGAATGAAACCCCTCCTAAAGGAATAACCCCACGAGAACATGTGATAACTATTGTTTATGAAGAAATGGTTAATTTATTAGGTGAAAAAACTCATGAACTTGAAATAAATACTAAACCTTACAAAATTCTTTTTTTAGGTTTGCAAGGTAGTGGTAAGACAACCACAATAGGGAAACTTTGTAAATTTTTGCAAAAAAAAGGGTTTTCTCCATCTGTTGTTTGTACTGATACTTGGAGACCTGCAGCATATGAACAATTAAAACAGCTAACTGAAGAAACACATATATCATTATATGGTGATCCTAGCAATAAAGATGCTGTTGATTTAGCTAAAAAAGGACTTAAAAAATTTAAAAATCAGAAAATTATAATATTTGATACTGCAGGTAGACATAAAGATGAAATAGATCTCTTAGATGAAATGAAAAATTTATCAGAAGTTATTGAGCCTAATGAAGCTATTTTAGTTATTGATGGTACTATAGGTCAGCAGGCTCAAGAACAAGCTAAAGCTTTTGATGAATCTACTGATGTAGGATCAATAATCATTACAAAACTTGATGGATCAGCTAAAGGAGGAGGGGCATTATCAGCTGTAGCTGAAATCGGAGCCCCAATCAAATTTATTGGTACTGGTGAGCGAGTTGATGATTTTGAAGTTTTTAATCCTTCAAGATTTATTTCAAGACTCTTAGGTATGGGAGATATTCAAAGTCTCATTGAAAAAGCTGAAGAAGTTGTAGATGAGGATGTAGCTGTTGAAACCATGAATGCAATGTTAAGTGGTAAATTTACAATTAAAGACATGAAAAACCAGTTTGATATGATGGGTAAAATGGGACCAATGAAACAAATAATGAATATGATTCCAGGTCTTGGTGGTAAAATACCAAAAGAAGCATCCCAAATGACTGAAGATAAAATTAATAAATATAAAATAATTATGAGTTCTATGAATGATTATGAAATGGAAAATCCAAAAATCATTAAACAATCCAGAATAATGAGAATAGCTAAAGGTTCTGGAGTCAAAAATGAAGAGGTTAAAGAACTTTTAAAATATTACAACAACACAAAAAAAGCTATGAAAGGGATTGGAAAGAGAGGAATCGGTGGAGGTTCAATGGGTAGACTTATGGGTCAATTCATGAAATAAACCTTATCATATCCTAATTATCATCTAAATTCGATTATTTATTTATAAAAATTTAATTACTAAATCTAAAAATTATTAATTCACCTATATAATAGAAGCTTAATAATCTTATTCTGAAAATTATCTATTCTTAATCTTTGTTATTATAAAAATCTTTTATTTCTGTAAACTTAAAAAAAAGTTTAAATAATATATATAAAAATCTTTTATTTCTATAATTTAAAAATGAAAATTTTATTAATCTTAAAAATTTAAATTATTAAAAATAGCTATAGCTATGAAAATGAGGGTAAAATGGATTTAAACACTAAAACAAAGGCTGAAAAGCTAATTAAAATTGCAAATGGTAATATATGTAACCATTGTTTAGGTCGCAAGTTTTCTGATTATATAAATGCTTCAAATAATGAAGAAAGAGGAAAAATAATAAGAAGTAATTTAAACATTGAAAACTATAATTTAAGTGAAAAAGCTAGTAATCAGATATGTAAAATTTGTAAAAACCTTTTAATTGAAATTAATGCTCCAAAATACAAGGAATATATTCTAAAAAAAGTTGAAGATAAGATAAATTACTTAGAGTTGGAATATGATAGTTTTTTAATTGGTTCAAAAATATCAAAAAATATTTTAGAAAATGATGAAAAAATTAATGAATTAATTCAAATAAAAGAGTCTGAAACCATTAAAAAAGATATTAATAGGAGTATTGGAGAATATTTAGAAAAAAATCTCAAAAAAGAAGTGAATTTTGAAAATCCGGATGTAGTTTTTCTTATTGATTTAAGAAATTTAATATTAAATAATCAAGAAAAAAGTGATTCTCTAGAAAATAGCTATTTTGATGAAGTAAAAGTTAGGATACAAATTAACCCAATATTTATCGAAGGAAAATATCTTAAATTAGTTCGAGGAATCCCACAAACCAAATGGCCATGTAGAAAATGTAAAGGAAGAGGATGTGAAAGTTGTAATTTCACAGGTAAAATGTATCAAGAATCTGTAGAAGAATTAATATCACATGTAGTTTTAAAAGAAGCAAAAGGATATGCAAGTAAATTTCATGGAGCTGGAAGAGAAGATATTGATGTGAAAATGCTTGGATCAGGTAGACCCTTTGTTTTAGAAATAAAGGAACCTAAAAAAAGAAATTTAGATTTAAAAAATCTAAGAAAAAAAGTTAATGAACATTGTAAAGGCAAAACTGAATACCGGGACTTAAAATTCACTGCAAAAGCTAGAAAAGCTGAAATCAAAGTTTCTTCACCAGAAACATTTAAAATTTACAGGGCATTAATAGAATGCGAAGATGAAGTTTCAAAAGATGAGTTAGCTAAACTTCAATCCTTAAATATTATTAGTCAGCAAACTCCAAAGAGAGTATCTCATAGAAGATCAGACAAAATAAGAAAAAAAGAAGTTAAGGAGTTAAGCACCAAATTAATAAATTCAAAGTCTTTTGAAATGATTATCAAAACCCAAGGGGGTCTTTATATAAAAGAATTAATTTCAGGAGATGACAATAGAACTAAACCTAGTGTAAGTGACCTTTTAGGATTGAAATCTACTTGTAAAAAGTTAGATGTTATTGAAGTTAGTAGTGAAAAATAATTATAAGATAAATGTTTCTTAAAAATTAGAAAATCTTCGATTTTCTAAACTTGAAAAAAATTTTAAAAAAAAATAAAAAAATTAATAAAAAGGCAAATATATATTAGTAGCTTATACCATAAAAAATAAATATTATCTAAGATAAGAGTAAACTTTATTATTTTTATATAAATGATTATAAAAAAACATTTTCAAAACAAAAGCTGAATTGAAAACATTACTTAAAAACAAAAATGATAATTTGTAGCTTAATTTCTATTTAAAATTGTCTTTGAAAAGTTATTCAATATCTTAATTTTAGCAATTTAATTATTCTATACTATTTTAATAAAAATTAAAATATTAATTATTATAAAAGAGGTTATATAAATGAGACGATCAAGAGGATCTAGAAGTAAAACAAGGAATAAAATGACAAGTGTAGATAGACCAGGCAGATATAATCCTATAACTAAGAAAATTCAAAAGTTTAATCAAGAAGATTTAGTACATATTATAATTGATCCAAGTTTTCAAAAAGGTCAACCACACCCAAGATTTCATGGAAAAACAGCTAAAATTATTGGAGAGAGAGGTAGAGCATACATTGTCACGTTAAACGATGGTAACAAATCTAAAGAGCTTATTATTAGACCAGAACATTTGAAAATGCAAGAGTGATTCTATGATTGGAAAAAAAACTTTGGAGAATGAACCAGTTCCATTAGCTAAAGTTAAAGAAATTCTTGAAAATTTTTCAGCCGATCATGAACTTAGCTATGAACAAAATCTAACTTTAGATCATGTTACTAAGTTTAGTAAAATTCCCCTTGAAGAAACTGAAAAGCTAATAAAAGAACTTGAAGAAGTTATTAAACATAAACATGCAGTGCGTATAGCTGACTTAATGCCTGAAGATCTTCCAGATATGCGTTTAATGTTTGCAAAAGAAAGAGTTCCTCTAAAAAAAGAAGATATGGAAAATATTCTAGAGATATTGTCCAAATATAGAAACCAAGAAGATTAGAAATAAACCTTAATAATATTTTTATTAAAAGAATTTTTTACTATTAAAAAACTATCTTTTATAATGATAATAGATAAAAATTTAGCAAAATTATTTATTAAAAGTTAATAGTAATTTAAGGACAATAGATAAAAATATAGTATGTTTCTAACATAATAAACAGTAAATTATAAAGATTATAAAAGTGAACAGTTGGAATCTGTACTCCATGTTGTGATTGAATGGAAGATAATGCCGTGATATTAGACTATCTACCTTTAGGATATGTTAAAGAAGATATGTCTACATTTAAAAGAAAGCCTATTGCTCAGGCTATTGGTACGGAAAACTTTACTTTGTTAGAGTTAACTCCTAAAGATAAGGTTGATATCGAAATACATGAAGATGTATATATTGGTGCTGGAAAAAGAGATAAAATTAACAGAGTAAAGGGAAAACTTGATTTTCAAAATTTAACTGCAACAAGCAGAGTAGAACTGGATCATGTTATTGAAGAAATAATATTAGCTCATGAAGACAAATTTGTGGAATTTTTCAACGAAGCAGACTCATTAAATACTAGATTACACAAATTAGAACTTTTGCCAGGAATTGGTAAAAAACATATGTGGGGTATTCTTGATGCTAGGAAAGAAAAACCTTTTGAAAGTTTTGAAGACATAAAAAAGAGGGTTCCATTATTATCTGACCCTATTAACATACTTGTAAAAAAAGTAAAACAAGAGCTAGATACTACAAAAGAAAAGAGAGGTAAAAGTAAATATCGTGTTTTTACCCATTTTCCTCCTAAAAATAAAGGTAATAGACCTCGAAGAAGAGGAAACTATCAAAGAAATAGAAGAGATTAAATTTTCTATTTTCTTCATTTTACTTTTTAAAATTCAAAGATTAAAAATCTATAAAATTACTTATTGTTTGTTTTTTCTATTTATCTAATAAAAAATATTGATTAATATTAATTTTGAAAAATTTTATCAAATAAATTTAAAATATTAATATTAATAAAATTTTCAATATAGCTATAACTCAATGCTGTCAAGATAAGGAATAATTATTTTAATTTCCATGAATCTATCCTTTTCATATAAATTTAAAAAATTAATTAAAATTATTCAAATTTTTAAGAGAATTTCTTTAAACTTGACAGCATTGAGCTATAACTATAATTTTACTGAAAAAGATTTAATAAAATAAATATTTAAAAACTTTATAGCTTATTAAATTTAATCTAAAATTTTTTAAATTTTTTAAAAGTTTTTAAACTGTTTTTTAAATCTGAATTTTAAAGAGATTATTGATTTCAGCCTTTAAAACCATGATTTTTATTTATCAATGTTTATATGAATTCTTTATTTGAAGTGATTTTTTGAAACCATTCCAAAAAAAGGTATATGACACATCAAAAAAAAATAATAGCTATTTAAATCTATCTTTAGCTAAGGAAACAAAAAAAATACTTCAAAGTAATAACATTTATTTAAATAAAAATTTAGGTCAAAATTATCTCATTGATGATTTAAAAAGAAAAAAAATAATTAATTTTGGAAATTTGAACTTTGATGATGTTGTTTTAGAAATAGGTCCTGGAATAGGAGCATTAACTCTTGAAATAGCTAAAAAAGTTAAAAAAATAATAGCTATTGAGCAAGATATAGCTATTTCTAAAATTCTAAAAGATAGGTTAAAAAAAGAATCTATTAAAAATGTAGAAATAATTAATAAAGATGCATTGAAAATAGATTTTCCCTACTTTAACAAAATTATTTCAAATCTACCTTATCAAATTTCTTCTCCAATAACTTTTAAATTCTTAGAATATGATTTCGATTTAGCTATTTTAATGTATCAAAAAGAATTCGCAGATCGAATGTTAGCTAAAGTTGGAAATAAAAATTATTCAAGGTTAAGTGCTATGTTGTATTTTAAAGGAAATGTTGAATTTTTAGACAATGTCTCTCCTGAGTCATTTATACCAAAACCAAAAATTATCTCCTCTATTATTAGATTAACACCATTGAAAAAAAAAGACAGTGAAAATAATTTAATCAATATGGACAATAATGAAAAAAGTTTTTTTGCCAGTGAAATAACTATTGATAAACTTAATAAAGAATATGCCATTACTTGTAAAGCATTATTTCAACATAAAAATAAAAAAATCAGAAATGCCTTAGTTGATTCTAGACATGTTTTAGGATATGATAATAAAAAAGAAATAAAAGAAATTCTAAAAAAATTCTCAAAAAAAAATAAAAAATTAGAATCTCTTTTAATTAAAAGAACAATAGCTACTTCACCAGAAGAAATATTAGAAATAGCTGATTATTTAAAAACAGTTATAAAGGATAGTGCTCACTCTGAAAATTGGTGAATTTAAAATCGAAACTGATGAAATGGTTTATAAACCTTCAGATGACAGTTTTCTTTTAGCTGAAAACTTAATTATAAATGCTGGTGAGAAGGTTCTAGAAATAGGAACGGGTTCAGGAATAATAGCTATGTATGCTTCTAAAATGACAGATAATATTGTAGCTACTGATATAAACTTCAATGCTGTTGAGTTAGCTGAAAAAAATTTTCTATCTAATGGTATTGAAAATATCCAAGTAATTCTTGGGAATTTATTTGAACCTGTTAAAAATCAAAAGTTTGATGTAATTCTATTTAATGCTCCATATCTACCTACTGAAAGATCTGAAGTTTTAGATGACAATTTGAATTATGCATTTGATGGTGGATTAAATGGTCGGAAAGTCATTGATAAGTTTTTAAATCAATTGAAAAATCATTTAAATCATGGTGGTAAAGTGCAACTAATTCAATCATCTCTTTCTAATATTGAAGAAACTATTTCAAAATTAAAGGATTTAGGATTTAAAACAGAAATTACAGCTACTGAAAAATTTTTTTTTGAAGAAATAGTGTTATTAACTAGTTTTTTAGATAAATAGCTAATTTTATTTTGATTAAGTGGATTTATTAATGTTTTAGCTATTAAATCATCTTTTTGTGAAATTTTATTAATATTATAATTTTTAGCCCCCTATTTTTTTGAAGTTTTTTGGAGCTTTATTTTTGGTTGGTTTTATTGTTTTTCAAGTTATTTGTTTTTTCATTTTAAAAATACTTTTGTATTTTTGGTGAAAATGAT
>JAITUQ010000003.1 GCA_031286225.1 Candidatus Methanorudis spinitermitis | reverse complement strand
ATAAAAATTAATAAAAATTAATAAAAATTAATAAAAATTAATAAAAATTAATAAAAATTAATAAAAATTAATAAAAATTAATAAAAATTAATAAAAATTAATAAAAATTAATAAAAATCATTTAATTTCATATATAATTAGGGTCCTAGATTTTCATAGAAAAATGAAAGATGGATAATAGTTGTTTAATATGTTTCGAGGTAGAACTGTACTGAGTTTCTAAAAGTACTGATGGATTTCATCTAAAATTTCATGAATATTTAACAAAACAACTTAACTCTAATTTAAAGCTTTTTAAATAAAGTCAATTTTTGCACAATTTTAAGACATCTGAATTTTCTTTATTATAAGTGTCATAGTCTTAAATTTTAGAATTTTCACTCAAAAAGGTCATAAAATTTGTACTTTTATCGGCGAAGCATACAACGAACTCTAAACATATGAAATAAAATACTAAACTCCTTCAATTTTTCCCAAAAATCTAGGACCCTAATATAATATATACTATTTTTTTAAAAAAAAATGATTTAAAAAATAATATAATAAACAGAACACTAGGTGATATAATTCAAAATTTAAAATATTATATTAAATCAATTGATCTTGAAATAAAATTAGCTTTTACAGAAAACAAGTATTTTTTACTACTTTCAACATTATTATTTATTATTCCAATGATTTTAGGTTATTTTTTAGCACCAGATCTTAAACCTTTATTAGAACCAATGGTTAAGGCTTTTAAAGATAGAATTGAAAGTGGTGAGTTAAAACTAACAGTAGACTCGCTCTTTTTCAATAATGTTTTTGTAGCTATAATGATGTATTTTGGAGCTATTTTTATAGGGCTGATTACAGCTATTCTTTTAATTAGTAATGGAGTTTTTATAGGATATTTTGCAACAAGTCTTCCTCTAGATGTATTTTTACTCTTAACACTTCCTCATGGAATTTTTGAGATTCCGGGAATAATAATAGCTGGTGCAGGAGGATTTACAATGTTTACTTTCGTGTTTTACTTTTTAAAAAATATGGCTACATTTGAGGGAAAAAAACTAGGTGAAATTCCTAAACTTACAGATAGAATTGTTATTTCCTTTAATAATAATTCGAAAAAACTTAAACAATCATTAACCTTACTTGGGGTAGCTATAGTTTTATTAATTATTGCAGCATTTATTGAGGTATATGTAACTATTAATTTAGCTAATTATCTTATGGGGAGTATGACTTAATAAAAATTATGAAAACCATTATAATCATTTTATTTATAATCAAAGACATTTTAAATCAGTCTAATTTATTATTTTATTTGTCATTTAATGAATTTAATAAAATGATATTTTGCATATTTTAGATTTATAAATAATTATTTTTATGAATAATATCACTAGCCTTATTAACTATCTTTATATATTATGATTGAGATACATTTTTTATTATCTATAACAATTTTCATTGTTATAATTTAAGAAAATCAGATATTTTCTAAGATGTAAATCAAAGATTTATAAAGTTAAAATGAAATTTTAATAATTAATAAAAATTTTCTTATAAAGTTAAAATGAAGCTTTAATAATTAATAAAAAATTATTGTTTAATAGAATAAATTTAACCTATATTAATTTTTAGTGGGATTATATGATAGAATGTGTTTACTGTAATGAAAGATATGATGACAATGAAATCGTTTATAATTGCAAAAAGTGCGGTTCTGTATTAGAAGTTTTAATAGATGTAGATATATCTAAAGATGTTTTTGAATGTAGAAAAAATACATTATGGAAATACAAAGAATTTATGCCAGTAGATGAAACTAAAATAGTTTCATTAGATGAAGGTGGAACTCCTTTTTGTAAATGTGATAAATTAGCTAAAGAACTTGGTATTGAATTGTATGTAAAAGTTGAAGGATCAAATCCAACAGGTAGCTTCAAAGATAGAGGAATGAGTGTAGGAATAACTAAAACTTTGGAATTAGGAGTTGACACTGTAGGATGTGCCTCAACAGGAAATACATCAGCATCACTTGCTGCATATGCAGCACGAGCTAGTCTTAGATGTGTTGTTCTACTTCCTTCAGGTAAAGTAGCTTTAGGAAAATTAGCTCAAGCTATGTTTCATGGAGCAGAAGTTTTATCAGTAAATGGAAACTTTGATGAAGCTTTAGAAATGATAACTCAATTAGCTTTAGAAAAACATCTTTATTTACTTAATTCAATAAATCCTTATAGATTAGAAGGTCAAAAATCTATAGGTTTTGAGATTATTCATGAATTAGGATGGGAATCTCCAGATAGAATAATTTTACCTGTTGGAAATGCTGGAAATATTTCAGCTATTTGGAAAGGGATTACTGAATTTTATAATGCAGGATATATGAAAGAAAAACCAATGATGACAGGAATACAAGCAGAAGGAGCTTCTCCAATAGTAAATGCATTTAGAAAAAATAGTAGAGAAATAATCCCGGTTGAAAATCCTGAAACAGTAGCTACTGCTATTAGAATTGGAGCTCCAGTTAGCTCTATTAAAGCACTTGGAGCAATTTATGATTCTGATGGTTACAGTGAAACTGTCACTGATGATGAAATATTAATTGCTCAAAAAGAATTTGCTCAAAAAGAAGGTATTGGTGTGGAACCAGCATCAGCTGCTTCAATAGCTGGACTTAAAAAACTTGTCAATGTTGGTGAAATTGATAAAGGAGAAAAAGTTGTTTGTGTTGTAACTGGCCACTTACTTAAAGATCCAGAAATAGCTATTGATGCATGTGTCAAACCTATTAAAATAGATGCAAATGCTGAAAAACTTAGATCTATTTTACTTAAGAGATAATTAAATTATTTATAAACATTTCCAGAACAGAAAAATTATAATAAAAAGATTGAATAATTTTTTTAATAAAAAAAATTAAAAATAAAAATTAAAATAAAATTTTTTTCTAATTTTTATTTTTTAAATTAATATAATAAATAATTTATTTTAATTTATAAAAATAAAATTGATTAATCTCTTAAATAAAATTATAAATAGTTATATTTAATATGATTAAAAATCATTGAATTTAAGATATAAAAAGATTTTTGTCCTTAATTTAAAATTTTTTAAAAAATTTCAACCAAAAAATAACTTAAAATAAACTCAAAGAACTAATCTTTATATGAAAGGCAAAAACTTTATATAGAAGGAACTAATCTTTATAGATTTTTCAATTAATTCGAGGGAAAAATATGATATATATGGATCATTCAGCGACATCCCCTGTTAAAAAAGAAGTATTTGAAGTTATGAAACCATATCTTAAAGAATCATATGGAAATGCCTCAACATTCTATTCTCTTGGAAGAGAAGCTAAAGTAGCTATGGAAAATGCTAGGGAAAATGTAGCTAAATTAATTGGAGCAAATCCTGAAGAAATAATATTTACAAGTGGTGGAACTGAATCTGACAATATAGCTATTCAAGGAATAGCTTATAAACTACAAAGTAAAGGAAAACATATTATAACATCATCTATTGAACACCCTGCAGTTATTGAAACATGTAAAGGATTAGAAAATAAAGGGTTTAAGGTTAGCTATCTTCCTGTTTATAAAAATGGAATAATTAAAATTAGTGACCTGAAAAAAGCAATAGCTGATGAAACCATTCTTATAACAATAATGCATGCTAATAATGAAATTGGGACAATTCAACCAATAGCTGAAATTGGCGAGGTAGCTAAAAAACATGACATTAAGTTCCACTGTGATGGTGTACAAAGTGTTGGGAAGATTCCAGTTGATGTTAATAAGTTAAATGTGGATTTGCTGTCAGTATCTGCACATAAATTACATGGTCCAAAAGGAGTTGGAGCTCTTTATATAAAAAAAGGAACAAAATTAAAACCAATACTGTTCGGTGGTGGGCAAGAAAATGATTTAAGTCCTGGAACAGAGAATATACCTGGAATAGTTGGTCTTGCAAAAGCATGTGAAATAGCTAAGCTTGAACTAGAAAACAATTTTACTTATTTAACAAATCTACAAGAAAAATTAATTGATGGAGTTTTAGATAATATTGAAGAATCATATCTTAATGGAGATCGGGAAAAAAGATTACCTGGAAATGTTAACTTTAGATTTACTGGAATTGAAGGAGAATCAATAGTTTTAATGCTTGATAGTAAAGGAATAGCTGGATCAACAGGTTCTGCATGCTCATCTAAAAAATTAACTCCATCACATGTTTTAAAAGCAATTGGTTTAGAAGACCTTGATTCTCATGGCTCACTTAGATTAACTATTGGAATGGAAAATAACGAAGAGGAAGTAATAACTGTTATTGAAGAAATTAAATCAATTGTTGAAACACTTAGAAGCATGTCCCCACTTTGGAAGAAAAAATGAAAAATTAAAAAGTTAATTCTGTTTAAAAATATGCTGATAATAAATGTGATATTAACTATATGATACTCAAAATATAAAATAGAATATAAGTGATGTAAATTATGTATACCGAAAAAGTAATGGACCATTTTACAAATCCTAGAAATGTAGGGGAAATTGAAAATGCTGATGGAGAAGGAACTGTAGGAAACCCTACTTGTGGAGATGTGATGACCATTTATATAAAAGTAAAAGATAATGTTCTAGAAGATATTAAATTTAAAACTTTCGGTTGTGGGGCAGCTATTGCTACAAGTAGTATGATTACAGAATTAGCTATAGGTAAAACAATTGAAGAAGCTCTAAAAATTACTAAAAATCATGTAGCTGAAGCTCTTGAAGGATTACCTAAGACAAAAATGCACTGCTCTAATTTAGCAGCTGATGCCTTAAAAGCAGCTATTGAAAATTATAAATCCAAAAAGTAAATAATATCATGAAAAAATTTAATAACGATTATTAATTATTTTAAATAAAAAAAAATAAAAAAATATTTAAATATATTTTTGGAGAAAGAATTTATAATATATGAATTATCCAGATTTTATCCTAATTTAGCTAAATGAAAATTATAGAAGATTTTATTCTATATTTAATTTATTAATAGCTTTTTGAGCTGCTAATTGTTCAGCTTCTTTTTTACTTTTACCAATACCTTTTCCAATTTTTTTACCATCAACATAAATTTCCATAATAAATGTTTTATCATGAGGATAACCAAATTCTTCAATTAATTTATATTCAATTGAAACTTCCTTAGCATCTCCATATTCTTTAATTTTCGATTTATAATCATTGAAAAATATTGTTTCTTTATCGATATAATTAAATACTGTTTTTTTCAAAAATTCTCTTGTTTTTTCTATTCCCTGATCTAGATATATTGCTCCTAAAATTGATTCAAAAACATCTGCATTTATAGAAAGCACTTCATTTTTAGTGATTTTCATTTCTTCATCTGAATATACTTGTATATCCTTGTCTAAGTTTAAGATTTTGGAATAATATATTAAGGCAGCTTCACAAACATAGTTAGATCTTAATTTTGTTAATTTTCCTTCTCCTTTTTTAGCATATTTTTTATATAGATACTCAGAAACTAGCATACTCAATATAGAATCTCCTAAAAACTCTAATCTTTCATAATCATAATTTAAATCATTATTAACACCATATGATTTATGAGTAAAAGCCATTTCATATAATTTAGAATTGTTTGGAACAATACCATATTTTTCTAATAAATTCATAAGATCCCTTAATAAAAATATAAGACTTTTAAAGTTTTATTTTATATTTATAAAAAAAAATATAAATAATTAATGTTATCATATACTAAATGAATAATTAGTTTTATAAAAAAGTATAGAAAAAAGGAAATTGAAATTAGTGAGAATCATGTCAAGTAATAAAAAAAAACATCAAAATTCCACCCATGTATTAGTGGAAGCTTTACCTTATATAAAAAAATTTCATCGGAAAAAAATCATGATAAAGTATGGAGGTCATGCAATGATTGATGAGGTAGCTATGGATTCTACAGCAAGAGATACAGTTCTTTTAAAGTATGTAGGAATGGAACCAATAGTTGTCCATGGTGGAGGTCCTGAAATAAGTCGTTCAATGAATAAAATGGGAAAAGAACCAAAATTTATTAAAGGATTACGGGTGACTGACGAAGAAACAATGGAAATTGTAAAAATGGTATTAATTGGAAAAATTAATACAGATATAGTTTCTCAAATAGGATTACATGGTGGAAAAGCTTCTGGAATTTCTGGAAAAGATAGCCAACTTATTTTAGCTTCAAAAAAAGCTCCTCATAAAATTCGTGACGATGAAACAGGTGAAGAACATGTCGTAGATTTAGGATTAGTTGGTGAAATAAATTCTTTAAATACTGATATTATTAATATGTTTACTGAAAATGATTATATTCCAGTTATATCTCCAATAGGTATTGATAATAATGGAGATACATTAAATCTAAATGCAGATACTGTAGCTGGTGAAATAGCTGGTGAAATAGCTGCTGAAAAATTAATTATTCTCACTGATGTTTCAGGGGTTTTAAAAGACCCAAATGATCCTAATAGCTTAATAAAACAAATAAAAATTGATGAAATTGATGAACTCATAAACAATGGCACAATAAGTGGAGGAATGATTCCAAAAATAGAAACTTGTGTTAAAGCTATTGAAGGAGGAGTATCTTCTGCACATATAATTGATGGTAGAATAGAACACTCATTACTTCTTGAAATTTTTACTACTGAAGGTATTGGAACAATGATAACAGAGTAGTTAAGTTATACAAAAATTGAAAAAAAGATGTATAAAAAAGGAGTATATGTCAAAATTAAATTTTATAAATAAAATATAAAAAAACAAGTTATACAAAAATTAAATAAATTTTATATTAAATTTTTTAATTCATCTTTAATAGCATTAGCTAAATCCATTGTTTTAGATTTTCCTCCTAAATCAGGAGTTAATACTTTTTTCGCCTTTAAAACATTTTCAACAGCTAATTCAACTTGTTCTGAATAATATTTTTCTTTTAAAAAATCTAACATCATTGATATTGATAAAATCATAGCTATTGGATTAGCTATTTGCCTTCCAGCTATATCGGGTGCTGAACCATGAACTGGTTCAAAAAGCCCATTTTTATCTCCAATATTTGCTGAAGGTGAAAGACCTAAACCTCCAACAAGACCAGCTCCTTCATCTGATAATATATCACCGAAAAGGTTTGTTGTAACAATTACATCAAACTTTTGTGGTTTCATAACAAGATACATTGCCATAGCATCTATATAAAAATCATTAGCTATTATTTGAGGATATTTATTTGAATAACTACTAGCTATTTTATAAAAGGATTCTCTAAAAACACCATCTGTCTTTTTCAAGACATTTGCTTTATGAACACAAGAGACTTTTTTTCTATTATCCCCAATAGCTTTTTTAAATGCAAAATCAGATATTTTCATACTTGCTTTTCTTGTTATTATTCTATTAGCTATTGTTTTATTTCCATCATCTTCAATTGATTCTATTTGAGAATATAATCCTTCAGTATTTTCTCTAATTATTAAAAAATCAATGCCATTAAAGAATGATTTTATTCCTTGAAATGATTTAACAGGACGTAAATTAGCAAATACATCTAATTTCTTTCTAAGTTCAATTATTGGACTTTTTTCATTAGGAGTTGAAGTACTTGCTCCAAATAAAGTAGATGAACTCTTTTTTGCATTTTTTATAGTTTCTTCAGGAAGGGTTGTTCCATTTTTTTTAAAGCACTCATAACCAGCTTCTGCTTCAATAAAATCAATATTTAGACTTAAACATTCTAAAATTTCAATTCCTACATCCATTACTTCTTTTCCGATTCCATCTCCAGGAATTACTGTAATTTTAATCATTGGATCGTCAATCTATTTTTGAATGTATAAATTAATAAGTCTCCTTATTCCTAAAATTAAAAAATCAATATAATTTTTTAAAATTAATTTAAAATATTTTCAACTTTAAGAAATCAATATAATTTTTTAAAATTAATTTAAATTATAACATGAAATAATTTTTCTAACAATCATTATTTTAAATATTAATGTAATTCTTTTATTTAATAATTAATGATAATTAATAAAATTTATAATAATAAATAGTTTATAATTTAAATTTAGTAAATTAAATAAATATATATGATTTAAACTAAATTTGACAGACACACAAAATTATCCTATTAGCTAAATCATAATATTATTTCAGTATATAAAAAAAAACTTAAATAATTAATTAAAATGTTTCATTAATTCATCTTTTTTAGAATATGCTGTTTTTACTACATCAAGAATTTCTTCTTTAGATAATGATCCATCTCCACCTTTTTGCATAGCACAAATATTTCCTGATTCAGTAATTCCTATGGACAAACGAGCATCTAAAATGCTTTCTTCATCTAAAGATGGATCTAGAACAATTTTATCTCCAATTTTAACAAAAGTACACATAGTTGCTTTATCTTTTAAAGGTAAATCAATAGTAGCTTCTTCATCGATGACAATTTCATCATTTTTATATTCAGCGACAGGTATTTTAGTATTCATTAAAGCTGCCATTACTCCAAGCATAGCTGCATCAAATAAATTACCATCATAATCAATAATGTGTAAATCTATAAATATCATCCAAACTTTTTTACCTTCTTCAATGCAGAGTTTTTCTAAATCAACCATTTGACTTTCACGAACACATCTATCTACAACACGTGCAAGCTCGACAGAAGACTCACTTGGTGGTCCAGGTTCAAATTTAGGATCAGCTATTGGAAGCATTTCAGAGTTTGTCATTAAAACTCCCACATTAGGAGTATCTGAGAAAGGTTCACCAATTTGTGGCTTAGTTCCGACAATTATTTGAGTATTTCCAAGTGTAACTCTTGCAGATCCTTCAGCTTTTGAAACAAAATCTGTTTCAATAACAATTTCCCTATACTCATCGACAGCTCTTCCATCCCCTCGTTCATTATTGTTAATAAGATTTGTAATACTTTGCTTTGTAATTTCAGGTATAATATTCATATTTACGCCTCATATCGATTTTTTAGAGCTTCTTTTTGAACTTCACTAATCTGCTTACAACCTTCAATAGCTAAACTCAATGCTTTATCAAATTCATCTTCAGTTAAATTCCCATCAGTTTGAAGCAAAGTTATCTCTCCAGTTCTAGGCATAATAGCTAATGGAACATCTGCTTGACCTTCTTTATCTTCTTTTTCAGATAAATCCAAGACTATTTCACCATCAACTTTCCCAGCAGCACATCCAACAACCATATCTTTCATTGGAATTCCTGCATCTGCTAATGCAACTGAAGCAGCTGTTATTCCTGCACATCTTGTTCCACCTTCTGCTTCAATAATTTCTATAAAAATATCAACCATTGATCTTGGGAATCTTTCAAGTAGTAGTGATGGTCTTAATGCTTCAGCTGTTATTTTAGAAATTTCAGTAGATCTTCTATCGGGCCCTGGTCTTTTTCTATCGTCTACTGAAAAAGGAGCCATGTTATATCTACATCTAATAACTCCTGTATCAGGACGTAGTAATCTCCTAATATATGATTCTCTTGGACCATAAACAGCAGCTATAACTTTGTTTCCACCAACTTCTAAATAAGCAGATCCATCTGCTCTTTTTAATATTCCTGCTTCTATTTTTAAAGGACGAATTTCTTCTAGTTTTCTTCCATCATCCCTTTCTTTATTAGATACAATATCATTTGTGATGATAAAAATCACCTCATAATAAAATCAAAAATTTTTTATATAATCTATAAAATATCCTTAAAATTTTCAAGTTTTGGTTTTTCCAATTCATCTTCATTTGCTTCAAAAGAATTATCAAAGTTGGAATCATTGTTTAAATTATTAGAATTATTTTCATCATTCAATTGATTTTCATCAAATTTTGATTCATCAGTTTCCAAATCTTTTGGTAATTCTCCATCAATAAGTAAATATAATTTATCTCTAATTCGATTAGTAAGACCAGATGTATGAGCTTCAGCTTCAATTAAATGAATGATATTTTTTGTAATTTGTTCCATATCAACATCACCTTTAACCCATACAAGTCCATTTTGACCAACCACAATTTTACATCGAGTTTTATCTTTAATCATGTTGATCATAGACCCTTTTTTACCAATCAAACGAGGGACTTTCGTTGGAGTAATATCCACTAAAATGCCTTTTCTAAATTTACCCATTCCTCGACCTTTCAATCCTAATTTAACCTTCTTTACTTCATCAACATCCACAACTCTTAAAAAAAGAACATCCCCAATTCTAAAAACCCTGCTTAATTCTTTTTTTTCTCTTCCAAAAACTTCTGAAGCTGGAAGTATCCCTGAATAGGGTGAATTAATATTTACTCCCCACATTGAAAAGCGAATATCATCAATTTTTCCAATTACTACATCTCCTTTTTTTGGAACATACTTACTTTTAAGAGGTATTACACTAATTTTATTATTTCTCAGAGAAACTAATCCCATTAAAGAAGAACATATTATGTCTCCCTCTTTGAAAGTTCCTCTACCTGGGTAAAAATCATCTTCAGCTAAAATTTCCCCAGGTACAACAAATTTTTTATCTTCTACATGTATCATGTACACCTACCTCAAGGTATCTAATGAATTTAAAATTATTTATTAATCATACTTATAGCAAATATAAAATCAAACAGCTTATTTATTTAAAAAAAACAGCGTAGTTAAAAATTAGTTTAAAAAAAAAAAGATGAAAATATAAAGTATACAAAGTCAAATCATGAAATAAAAAAAATAGGACAATAGTTACTATTTTTGAAAAATATCATTAATATTTACAAAAATTAATAGTTATTGATTATACTATTTAATTAGCTTAGTTTCTGATTTTCCTCCAGATAATTCATTCATTTTTAAATCAAACCTATTTTGAAGTCCACCAGCCATTTCTATAATAGCTATCCATGATCCATCTTTTTGCCATTCTTCATTTACAATTTCCCCAAAATGAGAGATGCTTGAATAAGCATTTCCAGCTACATCTCCAGGAAGTCTAACAGCCATGCGAACTTTTTCAAATCTGATCGGAATTTTAACTTTAATAGCTTTTAAAGTAGTTTTTACTTGTTCATCTATGGATTTGAAAGGATCAATTTTAACTTTAGATTCATCCATTGCATTTTCAATTCGTTGCACAGGATGAGGAAGACCATTTTGAGGATTAATAGACTCTCGAGTTATTTTATTAACAACCATTCTCCTCTTTTCTTCTTGCATATCACGTTTTTGTTTTGCTGTTAATTGAATATGACCTTTTATAAGTATTGCGGCTGCTACTTCTAAAGTATCCGTATTATCAAATACTTTATTCATGCTATCTTCTGAAGCTTTATCTCCCTTTTTAGCATCTTTAAAAATTTCTTCAACAGCTAAAACATCTTCAATAGCTATTGAACCTTTATCAGAATTTTTAAAGTCAGCTGCTAAGTCAGGGTCAACTAATATTTCAAAAAGCTCCCCATAAGATTCTAATCTAGCAATTATAGCATCATCAATATTAACCATAAATAATCATCATCAATTTTTATTAAAAATAATTATTAAATCATTATATTTATATATTTTTAATATAGATTTAAATTTTTGAAACTTATAAGTAAATAATTATTCTTCTTTTATATCCTCTTCTTCATCAGTACTAAGTTCTATATCTTTACGACTAAGAAGTGAATCAACATATTTTTCTACTTCTTCATCAGGAATTCTTCTATATTTTTTAGTACTTGTTTCAATAACAGCTATTTCAACACTTTCAGAAGTAGTTTTACCTTCAGTAGCTTCAAACACTGCATCAAGAGCTAAATCAATAGCTTCATTTAAACTTAAATCTTCTTTATAAAACTCTTCAAAGACTTCCATAGATGCTTGTCTGCCTGATCCAATAGCTGTAGCTTTATATTCTATTAACGCTCCACTTGGATCAGTTTCAAATAATTTACAGCTATTTTCAGTTACTCCTCCAATAATAAGTGCAGAACCAAAAGGTCTTACCCCTCCATTTTGAGTATATAACTGTTTCATATCACAAATTTTTTTAGATAATGATTCTACTCTAATTGGTTCATTATATGTAATTCTATTAATTTGAGATTCTATTCTAGCTCTTTCTATTAGAGATCTTGCATCAGCCACAAGTCCAGATGTAGCTGCTCCTATATGATTATCAATTTGAAATATTTTTTCAATTGACTTTGATTCCACTAATTTACTTGTAGTTCTTTTATCCACAACAAGAACAATACCATCTTTTGATTTGACACCTAATGAAGTTGTGCCTCTTTTTACTGCCTCTCTCGCATATTCTACTTGAAAAAGCCTTCCATCTGGGCTAAAGACAGTGATTGCTCTATCATATCCTGCATTTTGTAAAGGTTGCATATATTTTACCTCTCTATTTTAATATACAATTAAATTTTAGTTAACTAGCTATAAATAACCATATTAAATATTATAATATAAATAAGTATTTTATAATCAGATTATTAATATGGAAAATAATTTAAACATATTAATATTTGAATTTTATTTTAATATTCTATAATAATTTTAATTAAGTATTAATAAATTAAATATGGGTTAATTAAAATTCCTAATTATATCAATTATATTTAAATATTTTAAAATAAAGCTAAATCTCCATGATTTAGTAATCTTTTTTTATATTTTTATACTAATTTAATTATGTACTATTTAATTAATAAACTTATGCTTTGATGATGAAACTGATCCAGATATTCCAATAGTAGCTATAGCAATTTTTTTGCCTTTATACAAAGACATAGTAGCTAAACTAGCTCTAACCTTATCTTCACTATTTCTTCGACATTTCAAAATAGCTTTTTGATAAAAACATTCAAAATTTGATTTATAATTAATATTAAGATTATTTAAAGTAATTTCATCATTTTCAGTTAAATTTTGCTCCCAAATAGGAGGTGATGAATTATATAATCTCATTAACCACAAGTTAAAGCTACTAGTTTCACATTCTCCATAAAATCTAATACATGCATCCCAAATAGCTAAAACTAATTCATTTTTACTAAATTCAAATTCTGATTTAATATCTAATACTAAGTACCTATTTTTGATGCGAAGAGTTGGAGGTAATATTTTAAGTTTCATTTAAATCATTGGTAATTTAAAAACTGATAATTAATTATTTATATTCTTTCCATATAATAATCAGACAATTAACTAATCATTTATCTATTTATTTCTTTTACTCCCAAAACAACCATATCTTTTCTATCATTATTAAATGATATAATATTTTCAGGATAACTATTAAAACAACTATTTATTTCCTCCTCATTTAATCCAATAGACTTGAAAACAGCAGACACGTCTTTTGGAGATCGAACATCAAATATTGAAGATGAACCTGTAGTAATAAGCAAAGGAAACTTAAATTTTTGATGAAGTTTTATTATATCTCTAAAATGAGATAATATTTTAGCCCTATAGCTAAGATATGAGGTTAAAATATCTTTAAAGCATAGTTCAATAGCTACATTATTTTTAAAGGCTTCTTTAGCTAAAACATGGTTTATCCCACAATCTCTCCTTTTTAAGTAAGGTCTTGAAAGAAGATCAATTTGTATATTTTCACAAGCCATTCTATTTATCTTAGAATCTCCACCAAAGATTGAAATAAATTTAGTTTTATTCCTAAATTTTCTACTATTTTTTCTAATATCATTAGGGTTTCTCGTCTTAATTTCTATTCCAAACTCAAATTCAGTTTTGTTTTTTAAATTAGCTACTTTTATAATATTATCTAATTTTTCTTCTAAATCTTTTCTATATTTTAGTGCTAAATTATATTTATCTGGAGAATAAATTAAATTTACATAATTCCATCCTAATTTATTAGCTTCTAAAATCAATCTTAAATCTGACTCATAGCTAGATCCTCTGATATTTAAATCATGATATTTCATTTAAAACCTTTAATATTAAAATTTTTATTAATGAACTAGTTATTTTAGAGAATTTTGTGATTTTTTTAATCAATATACTATTTAATTATATTGTTTTTTATTATAAGAATTTTTTATTTTATTATCAATAAAATTCAGAAATTTTTTTTTATAATATTAAATTATTTAATGAAAAAAATATTGTAGAAGAAAGACTTATTGATTATTATAATCTGAGAGTATAAATATTAAGTAAAAAAAATTTATTATAATCTAAAATTAATAATACAAAGGGAATTTTTAAATTGTTAATTTTTAGATGTGAAAAATTCATTCAATAAGTTAATAGCTACTCTTTTTTTAGTAGGATATGCTGCAATTTTCACTTTTAAGTGAATTGAATCTCCATTTTCACATATTTTTAAAACATCATTACAAGCATCTTTTTTAGAAAATCTCAAAAAAAGATTTCCATTAGCATCAACTTTTTTTTCAAAATCATTGATCAAATTAGCTATTTTAAAATCATCCATCTCTAATAATTTATTCATAAATTCTTTTGTTTCTCTTTTTTTACTAATTTTTCCAGATAAGATAATTATGTTATCTCCATTTATACCTTCAGCTATTTCTCGTTCTACCTTAACTGTTGGTAAAATACTTTTAAGACCTTCTATAAGATCATTTTCATCTTCATCTTTATATACAAATAATCTATATCTTATATTGTGGATCATAGTATCAAAATAAACCTTTCAATTCTAATGAATATTTATTTAAAATGAACTAATTTAAATATTATGTTAAAAAATAAATTTCAAAAAAGAAGCTAATTTTAATAAAAATAAATAATAAGTTTATGAACATATTTCTAAATAAATAAAGATTTGAAATATAAAATCATTAATATAGATAAAATTAATATAAATAACTAGTTATATAATTAATTTAATAACTAATTTATATAATTAACTTAAAAACTAATTTAAATAATTAATATTAATTATAGCTAAAAAATAGCTATTAAAAATAAAAAAATAAGGAAAAGTAAATTATCTTGCTTTTTCAGAGCCTTTTCCTTTAACTCGAAGTCCTCGACCTTTCTTACCAGCACTTGTTAAGCCTCTAAGAACTCTATTTTTATGTTGTTTTTCACAAATCCAATTAATTTTTTTATCATTGATAATTGATGGACTTTGTGGATCAACAAGAATAACTTCATAGAATTTGAATTTACCATCAGACCATACCCAGTAAGAGTTTAAAACTTCCATATTTGGATATTTTTTAGATACACGTTCTTCAGCTATTCTTTGAATAGATTTTGCAGGAGTTATTTTCTTTACACCCATTCTTTTAGGTCTACGACCTGCTTTAAAACGAGATTTACGTCTTCCACCACGTCTAACTCTAGTTCTAACAACAATATATCCTTTTTTAGCTTTGTATCCTAATGATCTAGCACGATCAAGTCTTGTAGGTCGGTCAATTCTTTGAATTACCTTTTCTCTTCTCCATATTGGAGCACGTTTCCACATAAGTTCTCTTACATAAGAATTATCAGGGTTTTTCCAAGCATCTTTAATATATTTATACATTATTATACCTCTTGTTCAGCACTTAGGCCACATCCAGGGAATTATCCCAAAAAGAGTTTTAATTAAAAATCATTTAATTAGTGAAAAAATAAGAAAAATAGTTAATTAATTATTAAATAATAAATTAATCATTAGATTATTAATTATTAGATAATAAATTAATTATTATATTAAATTTAATCATATAAAATAAATGATAAAAAAATATTTGATTATAACTATATAAAAAGTTTTCTATAATAAAAGTAAAAAGTACAAAATCTAGAAAATTTTTCTGTAATTTAAAACAATGAATTTTAGTTTAAAAATAGTTCAAAAGTAAATGTAAGAAAACAAAAAATTTTTAAAAACATGAAAAATCAATGAACAAGATCATTTAATTAGATATTAAAATTAATATAATTAATAATAGCTATTATAAAGATTAAAATAAATCTAAATAAAAAAATAAATAAAATTAAAAAATTAAATCAAAGATTAAATAATTTATAAAGTTAAATAAAAAATTAGATAAAATACTTAAAATCAATTAATAATTTTTTAAATGAATAATAAAAAGTCTAAAAAGCTCAAATTAAGAATTAAAAATGAACAATCATTAATTTAATTTTTAATTAAATTTGATAATGTTTCCTCAAAAATATCAACAATGTTTTCCCAATCATTTGATTTGACAAAATTTCTACCAGCATTAGCTATTTTATCATGACTATTATTATTGATAATTATTTGTGCTGTTTTTAATACTTCTTTTGCTTCATTAATATAAACTATTCCATTATTTTCTCCAAATTCTTTAAATATTCCTGGTAAATAAGTAGCTATCACTACTTTTTTCATAGCTAAATATTCATAGAGTTTTATTGGAACAATATCCTGCATTATCTCCTCATCTTTATATGCTGGAAGTAGGCAAAAATCAGCCATAGCTAAAAATTCTGGGATTTTCCTATAAGCTTGTTTTCCAGTTAAAATCAGCTGATCTTTTAGCTTATATTCATCTTTGATTTTAACCATATCTTCATAAGCATCTCCATCTCCTACAATAACAATTTTCATATTTTTGTACTTATCTTTGTTTTTACCAAGTTCAATAGCTAATTCTTTCATTCCTGCAAAATCATAAATCCATCCCATGAAAAATAATACATATTCATCTTTAGAAATACTATATTCTTTTCTAATATTTGAATCATCTAAGTTTGGGTTGAATTCATTTAAATCAATCCCTGCATCGATAACAAGGGCATTATCTCTGTTCGAACCTAATTTAATAGCTAACTCTTTTAGCTGTTGATTTATTGTAATGACCATGTTAGAATTAGCTATTGTTTTTTTATTTATAATTTTACCAAAATATTGGAAAGCCTTCTCAGGGATTAATGTATACAAGACATCGATTAAATAATATATAAAAGGTATCTTATGTTTTTTAGCTATTTTCAATCCGATATAAGCATTTAAAAGTCCTAAAGCAATTATAACATCTGGCTTAAAATCATTGACTACTTTTTCAATTTCTTTTTTATGAGAAAAACAAAGGGATATATAGTTTAAAACAGGAATTTTAATAAAGCTTGGTCTAATTACCTGAATACTAGCTCTACTGTCAACTTTATAAACATCATCATAAACTTTTTTTGGGTAAATCAATCCTTTTTTTTCTTTATCTTTATTCCAATCAATAGGATAATCAATAACTTTAATATTATGTCCTTTAACAGCCATCCTATCCATTAAATGATGTTGTTGATGTGGGTTTCTCTCTAACCAATCTGATTCCTGAATAACTAAAATTTTCATGAAATTTCCTATAAAAATGATTAAAAATAGATAATAATTAAAGTAAATAATTAAAAATTGAATAATAAAATTTACTATCTCATTAAAGAATAAAAACTAAACAACTAAAACTAACATCTTCCTAAAAGAATTAATAATTGAATTATTAAAAATTAAAGCCTTTTTAAAAGAATAAAAACTAAATAACTAAAATTCAACACCTTCTTCAAAGAATACCAATTTAATGATTAAATTCAACATATCCTCAAAAAAGAAAATTAAATAATTAAAATTCAGCATCTTCTTCAATGTGGTTCCAATTATCAATAAACCAATCATAAGTTCTTTTCAATCCCTTATCAAATGAAACAGATGGTTTGTAATCTAAAATATCCTTAGCTTTTTCAATAGAAGAAATCAATTGTGTTTTCACGTCCCAATCTCTTGGAGCAGTGTAGGCGATACCTTCTCTATTTCCAGTTAAATCATTAATTTTATTTGCCATATCAATAACTTTATGATCTTTACCTGATCCTAAATTAATAGCTTCACCAATAGCTTCTTCTTCTATACCCATAGCTATTAAACCATTAACAATATCTTCCACAAATGTCCAATCTCTTGTTTCATTGCCATCTCCTGTGATAGGAAGTGCTTGATTAGTTATAGACCAATAAAAGAAATTAGGAATAACATTTCTATATTTTCCAGGAACTTCTCCAGGACCATAAACATTGAAAAATCTGGCATTTACAATGGGTAAGTTGTATAAATTATTAAAATAGTTCGTATATAATTCTCCAAGTAGTTTTGTAACTTGATATGGAGTATGAAGAGAAATTGAAATGTCATGTTCTTCAAATGGCATTTTAGAGTCTAATCCATATACACCACAACCAGAAGAAGAGTAGATAAATCTTTCAATATCAACTAATTGTGCATATTGAAGAACTTTTAAAATACCAATTCCATTAACCATTAAATCTAATTCAGGACTATCAACACTATTTTGATTTGCAAAATGAGCTGCTAAATGGAAAACAATGTCTGGTTTTTCTTTAAAAACTCTTTTTAATGCAGCATCCTCTAATATATCACCTTTAACAAACTTTATATTATCTAAATTAGATATGTTCCATTCATAAGATGAAGATAAATTATCAAGGACAATGATATCAGCACCAAGCTCATCTAATTTTTTTAACAAGTTACTTCCTACACAACCTGCCCCTCCAGTTACAAGAACTGTTTTATCTTGGTATTCATTATAATTTCTCATATAAATCATCAATAATTAATGGGTAAAATGTTAAATAAAAGATTTTTTCTTAAAATAAAATTATTATATAAATAAAACTAATGTTTAAATAAGAGAATTCTTTCTAATTAAAAATTACTATATAAATTAATGATTTAATGATTAATAAATATATAGTTTATAATTTGTACTTCATTAATTTATAATGATAAAAAAATAGCATTTCCTAAAAATCCAAATTATTAATTAAAGATGCTCCTTTATTAAATTGTTTTATAAATTTTTAATAATAAGAAAAATATATTAAGCTTTTAATCGAATTTTTTAAGTTCATAAACTAAAGTTAGAAACATTATTAAATTTTTCTATTAACCTTCTTTTATATTATTTTTTTATTAAAAAATTATTTATTTAAAAATTAAAAAAGAAGTTTTTCCTTATTTTAAAAAAGTTTTTTTTATTTGAAAAAACAATAAATTAATCAAAATTAAAAAAAAATATTGAAATATAAAAATAGAATAAGATTTTATGATAGTTAATCCTAATGAAATCCCAATAACTGACAATCATATTCATGTAGATCCCTTCAATGGTGAAGGTCCAGTTAAAGTAGCTAAACTATTTTATAATTCTGGCGGGAGAGTTATGATGATTCCAAACAAACCATCTTGGACTTTTAATAAACCATTTAAGTTTAATGAAGCTATGGATTTAACTATTAGCTATGTTAACAAAATCAATCAAAACACCCATGTGAAAGCATTTGCAATTGTAGGGGTTCATCCAGCAGAATTTTCAAAACTAATAGAAAATGGAAAATCATATGATGAAGCTTATGAACTAGTTAAAAATTCCCTAAATTACGGAAAAAAACTTGTAGAAGATAAAAAAGCAGTAGCTATTGGTGAAGTTGGAAGACCACATTATGAAGTAAGTTCTGATGAGTTAAAATATCAAAACAAAATTTTAAAATATGCTCTTAGATTAGCTAAAGATGTTGATTGTGCAGTTCAGCTACACACTGAAACAGCTAATGAATCACAGTTTAAAGAATTTGCATCATTTGCAGATGAAGTTAGATTTAAGAAAAACAAGCTGATTAAACATTTTTCAGGTCCATTTATAACTTATAAAGAAAATTTTGGTATTGTCCCTTCAGTTATGGCAAGTAAAAAGAATATTGAAATAGCTATTTCAAAAGGAAGAAATTTTTTAATGGAAACCGATTATTTAGATGACCTTTCAAGACCTGGAGCTGTTTTAGGACCAAAAACTGTTCCTAAAAGAACTTTAAACTTTATAGAAAAAGGAATTTTTACAGAAGAAGATGCTTTTAAAATCCATAAAGATAATATCCAAGCTATCTATGAAATTGATTTATAAATAATAGTGATTATTTATTTTTATAAAATATTAAATTTTTATATAAAAATTTCTTATTTTTATTATATTTAAAAATCTTTGATTTTTTATATTAAATAAAAATGAATGATTAAATAACTTCAATTCATAAAATAAAACAAAATTAATATTATATTATAAAATTATAAGTAATTAATTAATTTTTATAAAAAATAATTAATATAAATTAGATAATAAATTAAATAAAAAGTAATAAACATAAATTAAAAATTCAAAAAGCAAAGTATTTTCAAGTATAAATAAAAAAATTTTAATAAACACTAAAATTATTCATTTAAAAATCAAAATAATAATTTCTTAATCTAATAAAATCTTTGAGAATATAAAAATCATTTTTATCAGAAAAATGAATAATCTTAAAAATTAATATATGCTGGTAAATCCAAATACAATTTAATGGTAAATCCAAATACAATTTAGGAAACTAAAAATAAAGGTGAATGAATGGTAGTATATCTAGTTGGAGCAGGTCCAGGAGATCCAGAACTAATCACATTAAAAGCTATTAAAATTTTAAAAAAAGCTAATACAATTATTTACGATAGATTAGCTAATGAAAAAATATTAGAACATGCTCCTGAAAGTGTGAAGCTAATTTATGTTGGTAAAAAAGCTGGTGAACATTATAAAAATCAAGATGAAATCAATCATATAATAATCAATGAAGCTAAAAACAAATCTAATGAAATTATTGTTAGACTTAAAGGAGGGGACCCTTTTGTATTTGGAAGAGGTGGAGAAGAAGTATTAGCTCTTATAAAAGAAAATATACCCTTTGAAATCATTCCTGGAGTTACCTCAGCTATTGGAGTTCCAACAGCAGTAGGACTTCCTGTAAGTCACAGAGCAGTAGCTACATCATTTACAATTGTTACTGGTCATGAAGATCCAACAAAAGATAAAAAACAAGTTAAATGGGATTATACTGCAGATACGATTATTGTTTTAATGGGAATTGGAAAAATAAAAGATAATACTCAGGAACTTATGAAATATCGAAATCCTAAAACACCAGCTTGTATTATTGAAAATGGAACTCTTCCAAATGAAAAAATAATTTTTGGAACTTTAGAGGATATAGCTAATAAAAATATAAACACTCCAGCTATACTCATTGTAGGGCAAGTAATAGATGTTTTTAAAGAAATCAGAAAATCAAAGAAAAATTTTTAAAACAATAATTAGTTAAAATATACAAAGTTGGGAGATTTTATGAAACTACACTTGGGTTGTGGGGATAAATATTTAGAGAGCAGAGAGAAAGAGAGCTATATTCATTGTGATATCCGTGAAAATGATAACATTGATTATGTACTTGATTTAAAGAATTTAAATGTATTCATTGATAATAGTATTGATGAAATATATGCCTGTCATGTTTTAGAGCACTTTGGAAGATTCGAAATTAATAATGTATTATCTGAATGGAATAGGGTTTTAAAAAAAGAAGGTGTTTTAAGGTTAGCAGTTCCCAATTTTGAAGAAATTGTGGGAGAATTTTTAGAAAATAGTAATGTAGATGCAATAATAGGTTTGTTATATGGTGGTCAAGACTATAAATATAATTTCCATAAATATTGTTTCACATTCGATTCTTTAAGTAAATTATTAGAAGACAATGGTTTTTACAATGTAAATATCTATGATTGGAAAGACTTTTTGCCAGAAGGATATGATGATTTTAGTAGAGCATATCTACCTCACATGGATTTTGAAAATGGTCGTTTAATGAGTTTGAATGTTACTGCAAATAAAAGATAAATTCACTGCAATATGATTTACAGAGGTTAATATTTCGACCCATTTTAAAAAAAAAAAGTCCGAATTAATTATAATCACTTGAGTAAAACATAATACTAATACTATAATCTAAATAAAATTCATAAACATTAACAGAGTGTATTATATGTTTATTAAATAAAAGGTGATGTGAAAATGTCAAAATTTTTAAAAAAAAAAACAATAGCTATTACTCGACCATATAACAGAATTGATGAAGCAGTGAAAATTGTTGAATCTTATGGTGCAGAGGCATTTATTGCACCAACATTAGAGTTAAAGTTAAAAAATACAGATTCTCTTAAAAATTTAGTAGAAGTAGCTAATGATCTTGATTGGATAATATTTACATCTCCAACATCTATTGAATCAATTTTTAAATTTTATCCTAATTTTAGAGAAAAAATCAATGAAAACTGTCAAATAGCTACTATTGGACATAAAACAGAAGAAGTAGCTAACACATATGGTTTATCTGCTGACTTGATTCCGGAAGATTATACTGCTGAAGGTCTTCTTAAAGCATTTAAAAATATACATGTGAAAAATAGTCTTGTTGGGATTCCAAGAACTTTAGCAGCAAGAGATACACTTCCTGAAGGTTTAAAAAAAATAGGTGCTGATGTAATATTAGCTGAAAGCTATGAATCAATTATTCCATTAGATACAGTAAGAATTGAAGTTTTAATTGGAAAAATATTAAATCACGAAATTGATGCTATAACATTTACAAGTCCTTTAACTGCTGAAAATCTTTTTAAAATAGCTACTGATGAGCAAATTCTAGAACTTGCTAAAAAATTATCAACTAATGTTTTAAGTGTAGCTATTGGTCCAATTACTAGTAAGACTCTTGAAAAGTTAGGTGTTAATGCAATATACCCGAAAGTTTATACTGTTAAGGACATGATGGATCTATTATTTGAAAATTTATAATAAAAATCCCTTACATATTTATCGTTGAAAAGTTTAAAAATAATTCGTTTCAAAATAAAAATCTAAAAACTATTAATAATAATGGATGACTACAATGAACAGAGATCAAATGATTAAATATTATATAGCGTATAGTAAGATAAGAAGTACTTTCAACAAAGACTTTAAAAAGGATATGAAAAATTATAAAAAGTTTCAGCTTTCCAATGATAATTTCAAAGTAGATAATCAATTTTTATATCCCTGCCTTGATGATAAAAGTGAATCTGCGGGAATACTTGGCTCTTATTTTTGGCAAGATCTTTGGGCGGCTCAACATATATTCAAGGATAATCCTAAAAAGCATTATGACATTGGGTCAAGAGTTGATGGCTTTATTGGTCATTTAGCCAGCTTTCGGGAAAACATCATATTGATTGATATAAGACCTTTATCAAAAAAAATACCTGGTGTTCACTTTATTCAAGCTGATGCAACAAACTTGGAAAACATACCGGATGATAGTATTGAAAGCTTAACTTCATTATGTGCATTAGAACATTTTGGATTAGGAAGATATGGTGAACCAATAGATCCGGATGCATATTTTAAGTCATTTAAAGCTATTCAAAATAAAATTAAAAAGAACGGTAAGGTTTATATTTCAGTACCAGTAGGAAAAGAACACTTGGAATTCAATGCACATAGAGTTTTTTACCCTGAAACAATAATTAACAGCTTTGATGAAATGAAACTACTGGAATTCTCTTATATTAATCATGACATTGATCAAATTGAATACAATGTTAAAATCAATAAATATGACAAAGACATGAGCTTTGGTGGAAAGAATTTTGGATTATTCTTATTTCAAAAATTATGATAAATTAATAAACACTATGTACTTAAGTAAAGATTCCAATACTATTTCAATTGTCTAAGGAATTATTTTACTAATAGTTACATGTAGGATGATAAAATGCAAAAAATGATTTGGCCAGTTTATATTGACTCCAAGAAAAGTCGCAACGAAGGAAGAAAAATAAGTAAGGAATATGCTGTTTCCGGACCAAAGTTAACAGAAATATCTCGAGCAGCACGTAAATTAAAACTGAATCCAAAAGTTGAAGACGATAAATCTTATCCTAATTCTTGGTGGGAAAATTCTGGAAGGGTTATAGTTGAAAAAGAAAATTTCTCAAAAAATGAGATTTTGGTAAAAATTAGTGAAACAATAAAAACATTGCGTAAAAAATAGCCAATTATATACAGAACTTTGGAAAGTTTTTCCACTAGTAATTGAAAATTTTTCTACTGATAATTGAAATATTTAATTAATTATTAATCCAATTAAAACACTACATTATTTAAAATAAATTTTTATCAAATTAAAGAATTATATTGATAAAGTTATTTTAAATAAGATAAAAAGAATGATAAAAATATTTCTAAAAATTAAAAAAAAACTACATTTCTCATAAAATTATAATGAAAGAATTAATTATCCATATATTACTAAACAAATATTTTATTGAAGTAAAAACTATAACAAAATAATCGTGGGTCCAATGAAAGAAATACCATCGAAAATGAAAGAGTCTTACGTGAAAGCAAAAAAAATAATAGAAGATTGTGAAGATATAAAAATTTATAGTCATAATGATTGTGATGGTATTTCAGCAGGAGCTATTTTATCCACTATTCTTGATAGGAGTGAAAAAGAGCATTCCATTGATATCATTAGTTTAGATAAACTTGATAATTTAGAAATTGAAAATGAACTAACCCTTTTTTCAGATTTAGGGTCTGGTCAAAATGTTGATGAATTAGCTAAAAATTCTTCAAAAATAATAATTTTAGATCATCACCCACCCCTTAGAGATTTTAATTACAAAAATAAGGTTTCTTATGAATATTTAGAAATTAACCCACTACATCATGGAATTGATGGGTCAAATTATATTTCTGGAGGTGGACTTAGCTACTTTTTAGCTAAAGAATTTGGATATGAAGATTTAAGTTGGATTGGAGTGCTTGCAGCTATTGGAGATATGCAAAACAGCATGACTGGAAAATTAGAAGGTTTAAATTCTATTATGTTAAAAGATAGTGTCGGCCAAGGATATGTTAATTCTATTAACGATCTATCTCTATATGGAAGACAAACACGCCCTCTTTTTGTAGCTCTTTCTTACTTTAGTGATGTTAACCTACCAATTACAAACAATAGAACAGAAGCTATTGCTATGATGAAAAATCTTGGAATCCCTCTAAAAATTGGAGATAGATCAAGAACTCTAAGTGATTTAGATAATCTTGAAAAAGGAAAGCTATTCTCTGAACTTGTAAAAATGTTATCCAAGGAAGTGCCTGAAAAATATGTTAAATATGTTCCTAAACTTGTAGCTGCAGATTCATATGAATTTTTAATGGAAGAAGACCATACCTTTCTTCGTGATGGGTCTGAATTTTCAACAGCAATAAATGCATGTGCAAGAAACAATAGAGAAGACATAGCTATTGAAATACTAAAAGGAAATAGAACAAGTTCATTAGATGAGTTAGAAATAATTTCAAAAGAACATAGAAGATATTTAGCTCAAAATATTCAAAGAATTGAAGATGAAGATATGATTATTGAATTAGACAAAATCCAATACTTTGATGGAAATGGAATAAAAAGCTCGGTAGTGGGAACAATAGCTGGAATGATACTTAGCTATGGAAATTGGAGAAAACCAATGATAGGTTTTACAGAACTTGATGAGACTTCAGAGTTTTTAAAAGTTTCTTTACGTTGTTCAAGACTGTTAGCTTATGATGGGCATCACTTTGGAAATATTATAAGAAAAATAGCTACCTCAGTTGGAGGAAAAGGTGGAGGCCATTCAATGGCTTGTGGAGCTTATATCCCTAATGATAAAAAGGAAGAATTTTTAAAAATTTTTAATAAATTTAGCTATTGACCATTAAAGGATACTATTTATACTGATTTTATAAAAAATTTTTTATAGAACTATTAATATAATGTTAATTACTAAAGAGTAAGGCTCATGCCCATTCGTAATGGTGCAAATTCAATAGAAACTATTGACAATACATTATATTAAAAAAATTGATTAAATAAACGGTAAATTATTGAAATAGTACCTTGAATATTTAATTCACTTTTTAATTTAATAAGTGAAAATATATTGAACCATTAAAGGTGCATGAGCCAAAAATAATTAACAACTTTCATAAGTGTATTTTTTTTATCTTGTGTAAAAATCTTTTACACGAACCGTATCATCTAGATGTGGAGTTGAAACTTCATGGAGAACTGTATTTTCAGTAGCTACAATTGAGTGTTTTTCATTTGGTTCTATTCGTATAGTATCATTTTTACCAAAGTATTCTTTCCTGCCTTCAAACTCTATGTATCCTGCACCAGACATTATATACATTGTTTCATCTTTTTTTTCATGATAATGGAAGGAAGTCTGATATCCTTCTTTAATAAAGAGTTCTTTTGTTAAATATTTGTCTGTATATATTAAAACTTTTTCATATCCCCATGGTTTATCAGTTCTATTTTTGTATTCTTTTCTAATCATTTCTAATTCTTTAGAAGTATCAATAGCCATCCAAAATAGCCCGTCTTCTTTATAATATCCTAAGCTATTTTCACTTGCCATCAGTGGAAATATTGTTTTTTCAATATCTCCCTTTTCAAAATCTCCAAAATCAATAGCTCCTTTAGAAAAATAGACTCCACCATTAATATAATAATCAAGAATAGGTTTTTCTTTAAATAAAACCAATCTATCACCGCTAAGTTCTACTATCCCATAAGGAGACTGCATTTTAGTTACAAAAATCGAAAAAGGATAGGTAGAGTTTTCTCCCTGTTCAATCATTTTTTTAATATTCAAATCAGCTACAACATCACCATTTCGAATAATACATTGAATATCTTCCCCTAATTGTTCCATACCCAACCGAATAGCATTCAAGGTCCCCAGAGGTTCATCTTCAATAACATAATGAATATGAACTCCTTTATACTCATTGCCATACCTTTCTTTGATTTTTTCATTTAAAAACCCAGTTAAAAGATAAACATCTTCAATTCCAGCGTTTTTAAAGTCAAATAGCTGTTTATCTAAAATAGTGTAATCTTCTTTAATTTCAACCAATGGTTTAGGAATTTTTTCAGTTATTGGTCTAAGTCTCTTTCCAAATCCCCCACAAAGGATCATACCTGCAGTTTTTGACATATCATTTCCTCGATTAATACCATATTTAAATTTGGAATAGCTGCACTTTCTTTCCCAGTTCATTAATTTCTTTAAATTTACCAGTATGAACTAAATCTTTAAAATTAATCATATTTATCATCGGTCAAACTTTATTAATTAAACCATCTATTTTAGATTATGTCGAATAAATACATAATATAAACTATATTGTATAGAATAACTTATAAATATTTATAAAGATATATTTTTTCATATATTATTAATTATAAATTTTTTAATAAAGTATAAATTTATAAAAAAAGGTTTTTTTAAAAAAATAATAAGTATCATTAGAATAAGCTAATAACAATATTTATTATAAGGAGATATAATGAAGGCACTAATTACTGGAATTACTGGGCAAGATGGATCTTATCTCGCAGAATTTTTATTAAAAAAGGGTTATGAAGTTCATGGGATATTAAGAAGGAGTTCTTCTTTCAATACAGGAAGAATAGAACATTTATACATGGATAAACTAATATGTGACACACATATTTCTAAGAAAATTAATTTACATTATGGTGATCTAACTGATTCTACTAATATTATAGCATTAATTCAGAAGATTAAACCTGATGAAATTTACAATCTTGCAGCTCAATCTCATGTGAAAGTGTCTTTTGAAACTCCAGAATACACAGCTAATGCAGATGCTATTGGAACTTTACGTGTCTTAGAAGCAGTTAGACTATTAGGTTTAAATAAAACTAAGATTTATCAAGCATCAACTTCTGAATTATATGGTTTAGTTCAGGAAATTCCTCAATCTGAGACAACTCCCTTTTATCCACGAAGCCCTTATGGTGTAGCTAAATTATATGGGTTTTGGATAACAAAAAATTATAGGGAAGCTTATGATTTATTTGCATCTAATGGTATTCTTTTCAATCATGAATCTCCAAGAAGAGGAGAAACTTTTGTAACAAGAAAAATAACATTAGCAGTTGCTAGAATTTTGCAAGGCAAACAGCAAAAATTGTATTTAGGTAATCTGGATTCATTTAGGGACTGGGGACATGCTGAAGACTATGTAGAATGTATGTGGAAAATTTTACAGTATAAAAAACCAGATGATTTTGTAGTCGCTACTGGTAAAAAACATAGTGTAAGAGAATTTGCTCAGTTAGCTTTTGAAAAAGCGGGAATAGAATTAAAATGGGAAGGAAAAGGAATAAACGAAAAGGGTATTGATTCGAAAACTGAAAAAATCTTAATAGAGATTGATCCTGAGTACTTTAGACCTACGGAAGTTGATTTGCTATTAGGAAATTCTACTAAAGCTAGAAGAGAATTAGGATGGAGACCAAAAATATCTTTCGATCAAATTGTAGAAGAAATGGTAGCTGAAGATATAAAAAAAGTTGAAAATAATGAAATTTAATAAAAATATTAAAATTTAATTTATTAAAGGTTTGAATATGGATTACAATTCAAAAATATATGTAGCTGGCCATAATGGGATGGTTGGCTCAGCTATTATAAGAAATTTAAAAAAGAAAAATTTTGAAAACATCATAACTAGATCTTCTTCTGAATTAGATTTAAGAGATCAAAAAAAAGTTAATCTTTTTTTTAAGGAAAATAAGCTTGAATACGTTATACTTGCCGCAGCACGAGTTGGAGGAATTAATGCAAATATGAATGATTTAACTGGTTTTTTATTAGATAATCTTTCAATACAAACAAATGTTATTAATGCTGCATATATTAATGGAACAGAAAATTTATTATTTTTAGGAAGTTCATGTATTTATCCAAAAAATGCACCTCAACCATTAAAAGAAGAATACTTATTATCAGGACCATTAGAACCAACTAATGAAGGTTATGCAATAGCTAAAATTGCAGGTTTAAAAGCTTGTGAATATTTAAATAAAGAACATGGTTTAAATTATATAAGTATCATGCCTCCTAATTTGTATGGGATTAATGATAATTTTGATCCTGAAACATCACATGTATTATCTGCAATATTAAAAAGGATACATGATGCAAAAGAAAAAAATAAACCTTCAGTAAAAATTTGGGGTACTGGAAACCCATATAGAGAATTTATGTATGTTGATGATATGGCTGATGCATCAGTGTTTTTATTAGAAAATTATCATGAAACTGATTTTATCAATGTAGGTGTTGGTAAAGATATAACAATCTCAAACCTTGCAAAGTTAATAAAAGAAATAGTTGGGTATGGAGGAGAATTAGTTTTTGATTCCTCAAAACCAGATGGTATGTACCGCAAGTTGCTCGATATTAGCAAAATAAAAAAATTAGGATGGAGCTATAAAACATCTCTAAGAGATGGAATAACAAAAACATATAATTGGTACCTTGAAAATATAATTGATACTAATAAAAAATAACTTAAAGGATTATCTTTATGTCCTCTGATTCATCTATTATATAAATATAGACGAGGCTTGGACCCAAATAGACCAAAATTTAGTAAATGCCTGTTGCTTAATAAAAATATATTTGTCAAATGTGAATATTAAAAAATCATCTGAAATATTATTAATTTAACATTGGAGGAATAATGATATATACAACTCTTATTGGAGGTACTGGAAATCAAATGTTTCAATATGCAATTGCAAGATCTCTTTCAATTGATTTGAAAACAGACTTTTCTTTAATTTTATTTTATAATAATTATTTTATTGATTTTTTTTTAAAAAGAGAAAGTCATGATAGATATAATCTGAATCACTTCAATATTAAAGAAAAAAATTCATCTATTTTAAAATTTATTTCAGCCCCTATTTTAGGAAAAATTAAATCTGATTTTAACTATATTTATGAGGGCAATCAATATGAATTTGATATATACAACCAAAATATTCGAAATTTAAAGGGAGATATATTTTTAAAAGGATATTGGCATAATGAAAAATATTTTTTGCATAATGAAGACATTATTAGAGAAGATTTTAAGATAAAAACTCCTCCCAGCGAAAAAAATAAATCTTATATAGATGAAATATTTTCAGTAAATGCTGTGGCATTGTGCGTTCGTAGAAATGACTATCTTAATCCTTTTTGGAAAGCACAATTAGGTATCTGCACATTAAATTATTATAAGAAATCTACGGACATGATTGCTAAAAGTATAGAAAATCCTATTTTTTATGTATTTTCCGATGATCCTGAATGGGTGAAAAAAAATATTAAACTAGATTACCCTACAATTTATGTGACACATAACGGATTTGATAAAGATTATGAAGATCTAAGATTAATTAGCTCATGTAAACATTTTATAATATCAAATAGTACTTTTCATTGGTGGGGTGCATGGCTTAGCTCAAATAAGGATAAAATTGTCATAGCACCAGAACCTTGGCTTAATTCATACACCTTTGAATATACTATTCCAAAAAAGTGGAATAGAATAAAATGTGATAGATCTGAATTATATGAGCAATCATCAAACAAAATATTTGAATTACATAATAATGACCTCACACTAAATAAAAGTATAAAAATCAAAATGGAATTTTTAAAAATAAATTCATTTAATCATGATACCATTATTAAAATAGTTACTGATTCTAAAAATAAAGGAATTTTAAAGTTGAGTAACAAGGAAACCAAACCTATATTTATTGGATATTACAGAGGATTATCAATCCGATACATTTATTTAGATAAAACTATTTCTCTGAATTCTTTAAAAATTTCTAGTGTTAATAATGTTCCAGTGAAAATTAAATATATTGGAATAAAATCTGTTTAACTTTTATATTAATAAGTAATCTATGAAAACCATAAAACAATATAGTAAAACGAATTAAAATGGATAGAGCTTGAATCAAGCTTAAGTAAGACCATATACAATACAAAATTATTATATATACTATACTAAAAAGAAAATAAGTGATATTACTCAGATTCTGTTAAAGATGATGAAAAAAGATTTTAAACTATAGTATAACGCCAAATTTTGGTAAAATTTATTATAATTCTTTTAATGAAAATTCGAGTTGCTAAATTATACTTACTAATTAAGGAGTTTTTACTATTTTTAAGCCAATTATTAGTATTATAATGCCAATTTTTAATGCAGAAAAAAATTTAAAAAATGCTTTAGACTCTATTGTAAATCAAACAATTGGTTTTGAAAACATTCAGGTGATAATGGTTAATGATTGTTCAACCGATGAAAGTAAAAACATTATTAATAAATATTCAGAAAAATATAAAAATTTCATAAGTATTCATCTGAAAAAAAATACTGGTGGAGCTTATGGGCCTCGAAATATTGCTTTAAAATTAGCTACTGGAAAATATTTAATGTTTTTAGATTCTGATGATAGCTATGAAGAGGACACATGTGAAATTTTGTATAATGAAATTTCGTCAAATGATGTAGATATTGTATTTGCTAGGTATAAACGTATTTACAACGAAAAAAATATTGTTCGAAAATCATATTCTCCATTTGAAGATCAGATTGATGAATATGAAGATGAATTTTTAAAAAATCCTAATTTTTCAGGAATTTTATCTTTTTTATGGGAAAAATTCTTTTTTTATTTAATTTATGGGAAAAAAATTAGAAAAAACTCAGATAAAATATACATTCCAAACATAAATGAGGAACCTAGTATTCTTAAGATTTTACCATGTATTTGGACAAAAATTTACAAAAGAGAGTTAATAGAAAACAATAATATAACATTTCCCCCATTTATTTCTGGAGAAGATTTAAATTTTGTTATAGAATCCTATATACATGCTAATGGAATATTATTTCTAAATAATAGCTTTATCTATAACTATTGTATGAGAGAAACAGATGAAAATCAATCTGTTACAAAAAAAATAAGTTTTAAATTAGTTATAGATTCTTTGAAATCATATCTTGCAAGTTCAAATTTATGTAATAAATTTGATTTTAAATATAATGATTTAATTCTAAATCCCTTCTTATTAAATTGGATAGATCTTTTTTTAAAGTTTAAAGGTAGTCAAGAACAATATGAAGAGTTGTTGGTTCAAGCCAAAAATATGAAAAAATCTTATAAATCAAGTTTAAAGTTTAATTTATTAATAGAATTAATCATTTTAATGATAAAATTCTCAATAATTAAAAATAATTATTTAAAAAATTAATTGTTATAAATTTATAATATTTTAATTAAATATATTATTATAACAATTCCAAATTTATTATAAATTTATAATATTTTAATTTATCATATATAAGAAGAATAAAGTTTTAATTAACTAAAAAATTAAGTTTTATGAAAATGTAGGGAAAAAATGAAAATATTTAAAAAAAGAGGAGAAATGACTCATTTTCAGATTTTAAGTGAAATTTCAAAACAAGACCCTCATCTTAGACAAAAAGATATAGCTGAACGGCTTAATATCACAGTACAAGCAGTTTCTGAAAATATTAAGACATTGGTTGATGAAGGATATATTAATTCTAGAGATGGAAGATCTCCTTATAAAATTACACAAAAAGGGATAGTTAAGGTCAAAAAAGATGCTATAAATCTTAGAAAATACTCTGATTCTGTTTTAGAAACCATGAATCATTATAAATCAGTTTGGCCAGCTATAGCTTGTGAAAAAATAAAGAAAAATGAGCAAGTTGGATTATATATGGAAGATGGTATTCTATATGCAGATAAATCCAAGCAAAATGCTACAGCAAGTGTTCTATGTGATGCAGATGTTGGGGAAGATCTAGCTTTAACTGGTTTAAATGGAGTGATTGACTTAGAAATTGGTCAAGTAATCATTATTTCACTTCCAACTATAAAAAAAGGTGGCTCTAGATCAACTGATTTAAAACTCATTGAAAAAATATATGAGAAAGAATATAAAAAATGGGGTGTGCATAAAATTGATAAGGTTGGAATTATGGGAACCATAGCAAGGGTAGTAGCTAATAAATTAAATATTCCAATAGCTATTGAATATGCAACTGCACATTCAACTGTAGCTGCTACAAAAAAAGGACTTAATATTATGGTATTAGCTGTTGGAAATATGGCAAAAACTTTGATAAAATCTTTAGAAGAAGAAAACATTAAATATAATATTATTGACGCTTCTAAAAAGATTTAAAATTTTAAAAATGATGTCAAAATAATCCCTTCCACTAAAACAGAATCATTATTTTCTTTTCCCATTATAATAACCCATTACTTATATTATTCAGGATTATTTTAGTATATTGTTTCAACACCCTCAATATTATTAAAATGCTTATCAAACGTTGCTATTTTAGTTATTCCTAACTGTTCCATAAGTTCAATATATAAACAACCGAATAATGGCATTCTTTGAGGTAAATAATTTAATAATTTTTTCATGCTATTTTTTTGAAAAGCTACATCTTCAACTATTTTAAATCTACCACTATTCAAATTATTATAAATCCCTTCAAGTTTTTCTTTTTCTAACTTTATCTTGGTGTTTGAAATGGTTATTACTTCAAGTATTATAGAATTAGATATTACTAATTCCTCGTGCTTTATTTTATCCCATATATTCAAAGCTATATTATGCTCTGTTTCTGTTTCAATATATAAACTAAGTAAATAATTAGCATCTAAGAATATCATTATAATTATTCTCCTTTACGCACTTGGTTTTGAAGTTTTACAGCATTAAAGGGTCTATCTGTTTTTATACTTCCTATAAAATCACTAATATCTATATTAGGATCACCATCCATTATAATGTTTATCTTAACTTTGTTTTTTTCTGGTTCTTTCTCTATACATTGTTTTAAGTAGTCATTAATTATTTTTGTTTGTGTAGTTCCTTTATTAATAGCTATTTGTTTAATCATATCCATTATTTCAGGTTCTAAGCTTATTGTAGTTCTGCTTTTACTTTGCATTTTTACCACCTTTTATTAGATGATTGATGATATATGATTGATGATATTTATATTTTTGTAGTTTATAGTCATGAAAGAAAAGATTTTAATCAATGTTTTTCTGGAATATTAATGAATTTTCATAGTATGATTGTTATAATCTTTAATTTTAAAAAACATTGTTTAATAACTTTATTATTAACAAAATATAGATTATCATTATTTTAATTAAGAAACAAATTAGTATTAAAATTTTTAAAAATTTTCATTATTTGAAAACTTGCTTTCACGTTAGAAAAACGAAGTTTTTATTTACTTAAAAACTTTATTCCCAAGACTATATAGGAAATACTCTAGTTCTGTTTTAGGAGGTCATGGCAAGAAACCCCATGACTTTAGTCATTGGATGAATTGCCATTTTTCGAGAGTTACCAAAAACAACATATACAAATGACACATATATAATATAATAATGGTTTCAAAAAGGTGGAAATGTAGTAATACATGCATCTATAATATATCATACCATTTAATATGGTGTCCTAAATATCGTAGAAAAGTTCTTATAGATGATGTAGAAGTTAAATTAAAGGAATTGTTATATTTAAAAGCTAGCAAAATTGGAATAATAATAGAAGAAATGGAAATAATGCCAGATCATGTTCATTTATTTGTTAAAGCAGATCCAACAGCTAGTCCTCATTGGATAGTTCAACAACTTAAGGGATATACTAGCAGAGTTAAGATTAAAATATCCTAAGTTAAAAAGTAGATTGCCTATGCTCTGGACTAGAAGCTATTACTGTGAATCAATAGGGCACATATCAGAAAAAACTGTTCAAAAGTACATACAAGATCAAAAAAATAAGTGATTAAGAATGGAATACACGTATAAGATAAGAATTTATCCTAATAATTCTCAAAAGCAAGAATTATTTGAAACTTTTGGAGTTAACAGATTTTTCTTTAACACATGCTTAAAAATCAATCAAATAACTATTAGTAATATGTTTATGGCTCCAACTATGACTTATTATGGTGTTAAAAATAAATCCAATCTTAATCATCTTAATAACTATCTTAAAAGTACTTATGAATGGTATAAAAAGATTGAATCCACTAGTTTACAGTCAACAAGAGATAATTTTTTAAAAGTATTCCACTCATTTTTCCGTGGCAATGGATTTCCAAGATTTAAATCTCGTAAAAATCCAGTTCAATCTATAAAAATAGCTAATAATAATGATTCAATTAGAGTAGAAAACAACCATTTAAGATTAAATAAGTTTGGTTATTTTAAATATAAAGATAATCGAAAAATCAAAGGTAAAATAATAAATGCAACTGTTAAACTTGATAATGGTCGTTGGTTTGCATGTATAGTCATTGACCGTCTTATTGAGGAATTACCTAAAACTGGTTGTTTTACTGGTATTGATCTTGGTAAAAGACATTTGTTAAACTTTTGTAATGGAAAAGTGATAGACAAGCTAAACCTCACAAAAGAAAATAATACAGTATCTAGATTACAACGAGAACTATCAAGACGAACATTTGGTAGTAATAACTACAATAAAACATTGCGTAAATTACAAAAAGCATATAATAAACTCAATGATAAAAAAAATGATTTTTACCATAAATTAAGCACACAAATCGTGTTATCTTATGATTTTATAAGCATGGAGAAATTACAAATAAAGAACATGCTGAAAGAAAAGTGATCTGCTCGTTCTACTCATGAAATAGCATGGTACAAACTAACAAGTTTAATAGAGCAGAAAACTACAATGTATGGTAAAGATTTCATCAAAGTTGATCCCAAATACACTAGTAAGGATTGTAGTGTTTGTGGATATCGTTATAAAGAACTAAGAAGAGCCATCTCTAGCTGGTTTTGTCCAGAATGCAAGACCCAACATGATAGAGATATTAATGCTAGTATCAATATTCTTAATAAAGGATTAAAATTATTTATGAAAATTTATGAGAGTGGGCAGCTCTTTGGTAATGAAAAACACATTGGTGTTTAGTCCCAAGAATCCAACGACTTTAGTCGTTAGAGTATGTCAAATAACATAAGATTAGTAACTACTTTCCCAGAATCCAAATCTAAATTAAAGGAGGATTAAAATAATGGTATGGCACAAAATCTTAAATTATGATTATGATCCCTCTGTTGATGCATTGTATATTCAGGTTGAGGATCATCAAAATCCAAAAGCTATTCCACTAAATGATAATGTTATAATTGATTTCACCAAAGAAGGGAAACTTACAGGGTTAGAAATATTAAATACATCATATGTATTAAACACTACTGTGGAAAGTCTTAAAAACATTACTAGTATTGATTTAATAGTAAAAGTCACTGAATATCAAATACTCGTTAATGCCATCTTCACATTAGATATACATAACCATAGTGAGTTTAAAATAACAAACACGACTGTTATTAATGATAATAATATTCCTACTATGGATGCCAAACTAGCAACAGCTTAATTTTATTATTCTTCATACACCCACCCATAGTATTGTGGTTTTCATGCACTCCACCTATTGTATTGTGGTTTTCATGCACTTTACTTATAGTATCATGAATTTAATAATATTTAAACCCAATACCAATTAGTAAAATCTTTTAGTTGATATTATTTCTCTTTAAGCATGTTTAATAGAGCAGCCGCTATATCAATTGAATTATATCCAATTTCAACTAAAGATTCTATTTTATGAACATCTTTATCTAAATTGTTTTTCTCTATTTTATCCTTAATTTTATCTAATACCAAATTAGATTTAATTTTTTCAATGTCTCTTATAGAAGGTATTTTTTGCTGTTTAATTTTAGATTTAGTGAATTTTTGAATTTCTCTTAATCTGTAAATTTCTTTACCTGCTACAAAGGTAAAAGCATATCCTGTTTTTCCTGCTCTTCCAGTTCTACCAATACGATGTACATAGTATTCATTGTTACTAGGAACATTATAGTTAAAAACTGCTTCAACATCTGGAACATCAATTCCTCTTGCTGCAACATCAGTAGCTACTAAAATTTCAATTTTTCCTTTTCTGAATTTCCCCATAACTTTATCTCTTATGCCTTGTCTCATGTCTCCATGAATGCCATCTGCAGAGTAACCTCTACTTTTAAGATCTCTTGTAAGTCTATCAACTTTTCTTTTTGTATTGCAAAATACCAAAGCTAAGTTAATATCATAAATATCAAGTATATTTGAAAGAGTTTCTAACTTCATTTTTTCTCTTGTTTCAAAGTAGAATTGTTCAATTTCAGGAGCAGTCATGATGTGTTGAGCTATTTTCAAATGTTTTGGATTTTTTTGGTACATATGAGTTAGTTTTTTTATTGCATTAGGCATCGTAGCTGAAAACAGAAGTGTTTGTCTATTTTTTGGAGTAAATTTTAATATTTTTTCAATATCTTCTCTAAAGCCCATATCAAGCATTTCATCAGCTTCATCTAAAACAACTGTTTCAATTCCTGATAAATCTAAGGTTTTTCTTTGTATATGGTCAATTAAACGTCCAGGAGTTCCAATTATTATGTGTACTCCTTTTTTTAATGCTCTTATTTGCCTTCCAATAGGTTGGCCACCGTAAACTGGTAGTATATGTAAACCTTTTATAAAAGACGAAAGTTTTCCTAGCTCTTCAGCTACTTGAATGCTCAACTCACGAGTTGGACATATTATAATAGCTTGTGGAGATTTATCTTTTATATAAATTTTTTCAAGTAATGGTATTCCAAAAGCTACTGTTTTTCCAGTTCCTGTTTGTGCTTGTCCAATAATATCTTTTCCTTTCAAGGTTTCAGGTATAGCTAATGATTGTATAGGTGTTGGCTCCTCAAACCCCATTTCTTCAACTGCATTTTTAATATTTTCTGATATTTTCAAATCTGAAAATGATAATTCTTCCATAAAATGTCTTCCTTTTTAAATTAATTGGTAATAATATTATAAATTACATAATATACTGTAAAATTAAAACCTTCTAAATGTGCTACTATAAAATTAATATTATATAATACTCTTCTGTAAAATTAATACTTACGTAAAATTAATACTTTACTGTAAAATACAAAAAAATAATTTAATAAAAATTTGTTTTCAATCTAATACTAAAAATTCTTAATAAAAAATGATTTTAATTAAAAAAAATAGTAATATTATAAATATGTTTTAAAAGCATTTAAAAGGAGCTGTTATTTTTCATAAAGGATATATATTTATCTCAAAAATCCAGGATTTTAGAAATTTATAAGAAAAGTATTATGATTATTGATTTTATAAAATCTATAAAATAAATTTATGAAAAATATTTTAAAATATATTCAATTAGCAAAGGTTTGCTATAGATGATTTAATTTTGAAAATATTTAATATTTATAAATATTCTTTAAATTTAAATTAAAGGATTTTTAGAAGTTTTTAAAAAATCATGAAAATTATCATTTCTTGCAATTTTTCAGTAATATGCTATAATTTCATGATAAATTTTTGATTAAGCCATTTATCATTAATAATTATGATAATTACTTAAATTTATATTACTATAAAACATATTTTTAATTGTTAATATATTTATAATATTATAATATAAATTTCTAAAGCTTGATTAACTTAAATTTTGTTAATTTTCAAAATAAAGAATTAAAAACATGTTAATTTTGGTATTATTAAAAATAATATAAATATTTAATATCAAATAATATTAATTAATATTTAATTTTAGAAATTTGGAGGGGTTTATATTGAAAGAAAGTGTTAAAAATATTGGATTTAGAATAAAAGAACTTAGAGAACTTTCAAATATTTCAACAAAGGAAATAGCTACCGAATTTAATATGGATGAGAAGGAATATATTCAATATGAAAATGGGAAAAAAGATATTCCTGCAAGTATTCTTTATGAAATAGCTAATAAATTTAAAGTAGACATGGGATTGTTACTTACTGGTGAAGAAACACGGATGCATGTATTCAATGTTACAAGAAAAGGAAAAGGAGTTTCTGTAGAACGGCAAAAACAATATAAATATGAAAATTTAGGTGAAAAATTCATTCACAAAAAAGGAGAAACTTTTATTGTAACAGTAGAACCAAAAGATGGAAAAAAACCAAAAACTAACAGCCATCCTGGACAAGAATTTGATTATGTTCTTGAAGGATCTATAAAATTTTTTATTCATGATAATGAAATCATTTTAAATGAAGGAGATTCAATATTTTTTGATTCAAGCTATGAACATGCAATGCAAGGATTAAATGGAAAAAAAGCTAAATTTTTAGCTGTTATAATGTAAAATCATAGATTACAGCAAGAATATCAATGAATTAAAAATATTATGATTTAAATATATTAAATTGATGAGGGAATATAAATGTCATCCTTAATAAAAAACTTTGTAAATAGAGTTGATTTTGACTCTTATGACGATTTCAAGAAAAATTTTGAGTTTAAAGTTCCAAAAAATTTTAATTTTGCATATGATGTTGTAGATAGATATGCAAAAGAAGATCCAGAAAAAATAGCTCTTGTATGGTGTAATGACGAAGGTGAAGAAGAAAAATTTACCTTTCAAGATATGAAAAAATATTCTGATAAAGCAGCTAATTTAATTAAAAGCTATAATATCAAAAAAGGTGACAAGGTAATGCTTACCTTAAAAAACCGTTATGAATTTTGGTTTACTATTATAGCTCTTCATAAAATAGGAGCTATTCCAATTCCAGCTACTCACATGCTTAAAAAGAAAGACATTGTCTATAGAATTGAAAAAGCTACAATAACAATGATTATATCTGTAGATGATCCTGAATTATTAGCTGAATTTGAAAAAGCAGAATCTGAACTAGGAGTTAATTTGAAAAAATTAGTGGTTTCTAGCCATGGTAACTCTTTTAATGGTTGGGATGATTTTAAAAGCTCTCTTGAAACCTCAAATGAGAAATTTGCAAGACCTACTGGTGATGAAGATACTGAAAATGATGACATTATGATTATTTACTTCTCTTCTGGAACTTCTGGTCAGCCAAAAATGGTAGCACATGATTTTAGATATCCTATAGCTCATATTATTACTTCTAAATATTGGCATAATGCTCTTGAAGATGGATTGCATCATACTTCTGCTGATACTGGATGGATGAAAGCTGTTTGGGGGGGCCTTTATGGGCAATGGATTGTAGGTACTGGAGTATTTATTTATGACTATGATAGGTTCAATCCAGTGAATCTAGTTGAAAAAATTGCAAAATACAAAATTAATACTTTTTGTGCACCTCCTACAATATACAGATTTTTAATCAAGGAAGATTTATCTAAATATGATTTCAGTAACTTAACATATTGTACAACTGCTGGTGAACCATTAAATCCAGAAGTTTACAATAAAGTTCAAGAAATTTTTGGATTGAAACTCAAGGAGGCTTTTGGACAAACTGAAACTGTTGTAAGTATAGCTAATTTTGTGTGGATGGATCCAAAACCAGGATCAATGGGAAAACCTGCTCCTAAATTTAATGTTGAACTTTTAGATGATAATTATAACAATGTTGATATTGGAGATGAAGCAGAAATTTCATTAAAGATAGATTCAATTCCTCCAGGTCTATTTATGGGATACTATAGAGATGAAGAAAAAACAAAAGAAGTTTGGCATGATGGATATTATCGTACTGGAGATACTGCTTGGAAAGACGAAGATGGATTTTTATGGTTTGTAGGAAGAATAGACGATATTATAAAAAGTTCAGGTTACAGAATAGGTCCATTTGAAGTGGAAAGTGCATTAATATCACATCCAAGTGTATTGGAATGTGCAATAACAGGAACTCCCGATCCTATAAGAGGCCAAATAGTTAAAGCAACAATTGTTCTTGTAAACGATTATGAACCATCTGATGAACTTAAAAAACAATTGCAAAATCATGTTAAAAAAGAAACTGCTCCTTATAAATATCCAAGAGTAATTGAATTTGTTGATGAACTTCCAAAAACAATTAGTGGAAAAATACGAAGAGTAGCTATACGAAATGAAGATAAAAACCAAACAAGTGATAATTAAGCTGATTATTAACCTAAAAAATAATTAATTACTTAATATTTAAATAAAAATAATTAATAAAAAAATAAGATTATTTTTCTTCTTAAAGAGGAATATTTTATGAAAGAAATAATAAAAGACATAGGATTTAGAGTAAAAGAATTAAGAGAACTTTCAAATGTTACAACTAGTGAAATAGCTAATGAACTTAATATTGATGAGGAGGAATACATTCAATATGAAAAGGGAGAGAAAGATATTCCAGTTAGTATTCTCTATGAAATAGCTCAAAAATTTAAAGTGGATATGGGATTATTAGTTTCAGGTGAAGAAACACGTATGAATATATTTCATGTAACAAGAGCAGGTAAAGGAAGGTTTGTGGAAAAAAGAAAAGGATATGAATGTGAAGGAGTAGCTGACAGATTCATCAATAAAAAAGCTGAAACACTTATAGTTACAGTAGAACCAAAAGAAGAAAAACCTCCTACAAACTCTCACCCAGGACAAGAATATAACTATGTTATAGAAGGGTCTTTAAAGCTATATATTCATGATCGTGAAATCATTTTAAATAAAGGAGATTCTATATTTTTTGATTCAAGCTATGGACATGCCATGCAAGCATTAAATGGAAAAAAAGCTAAATTTTTAGCTGTAATAATTTAATGAAAACATTTATTTAATTCTGCATAAATTTTCAATACCTTTTATCAATTAGTTATAGTTTTAATGTAAAATATATCACGATAATATTTTTATTTTAATATAAAAGTCATTAATTTTAAAAAAAAAAAAAAATATTAAAAATTATTTTAATTAAATTCATGAAAATATAAAAAAAAAAAATTAAAAAATAATAATTAAAAAAAATAGTTTAGTAATTATTTAAGTTTAATATTTATTTAATTATATTTTAGCTATAAAATTTTATTTTTAACAATAAAAAAAATTACTAAATCAAATCAATAAGCTGAGGTATCTTAATGTCATCTTTAATAAAAGAATATGTTAATAGAGTTGATTTTGACTCATATGAAGATTTTAAAAATAATTTTAAATTTAAAATTCCAGAAAACTTCAATTTTGCATTCGACATTGTAGATAAATATGCAGAGGAAGATCCTGAAAAAATAGCCCTTGTTTGGTGTAATGATGCTGATGAGGATGTAACTTTCACATTTAATGATATGAAAAATTATAGTAACAAAGTAGCTAATCTTTTCAGAAGTATCGGTGTGGAAAAGGGCGATGCAGTAATGCTAACCTTGAAAAACCGTTTTGAATTTTGGTTTTCTATGATGGCACTTCACAAAATAGGAGCAATAGCTATTCCAGCTACACATATGTTAAAAGTTAAAGATATGACTTATAGGATTAAAAGTGCTGAAGTTAAAATGATTTTATCTGTAGATGAAGCAGATTTAATTAAAGATTTTGAGGAATCAGAAAAACAGCTAAACTTACAATTAAAAAAAATATTTGTAGGAGATAAAAAGGGAGAAAAAGAAATTAAAGGCTGGTTAAACTTTACTAAAGAAATAAAAGATATGAGTACAGATTTTAAAAGACCAAGTGGAGATGAAGCAACAAACAACGAAGATCCATTACTTATATACTTCTCTTCAGGAACAACAGGTCAGCCAAAAATGGTTAAACACAATTATATTTATCCACTTGGTCATATTATTACAGCAAAATATTGGCACAATGTATGTGAAGATGGACTTCATCATACCTCAGCAGATACTGGTTGGGCAAAAACAAGCTGGGGATCTTTATATGGTCAGTGGATAGCTGGAACAGCACTATTCATATATGATTATAATAGATTTGATCCAATAAATCTTCTTGAGAAGGTGAAAAAATATAAGGTAAATACTTTTTGTGCTCCTCCTACAATTTACAGATTTTTAATCAAAGAAGATTTATCAAATTATGATTTTAGTAATTGGACATATGCCACTACTGCTGGAGAACCATTAAATCCTGAAGTTTATAATAAATTTTATGAAATTTCTGGGCTTAAAATAAGAGAAGCTTTTGGTCAAAGTGAAACTGTAGCTTTAGTAGCTAATTTTTTATGGATTGATCCAAAACCAGGGTCAATGGGAAAGCCTGCTCCAGCTTATAATATTGAATTACTTGACAGTGAAGACAATATAGTTGAAATTGGAGAGGAAGGAGAAATAACAGTAAATGTAGAAAATGGATTTCCTCCTGGTTTATTTGAAGAATATTACAAAGATGAAGAAAAAACTAGTGAATCTTGGTATGATAATCATTACCATAGTGGAGATACAGCTTGGAAAGACGAAGATGATTATTTATGGTTTATTGGAAGAGTGGATGATATTATAAAAAGTTCAGGATATAGAATAGGTCCATTTGAAGTAGAAAGTGCATTAATAACACATCCAAGTGTCTTAGAATGTGCAATTACAGGATATCCTGATTCTATTAGAGGTCAAGTAGTTAAATCCACAATAGTTCTTGCAAAAGGATATGTACCTTCAGAAGAGTTAAAAAAAGAAATACAGAACCATGTGAAAAGTGTAACTGCACCATATAAATATCCACGAATTGTTGAATTTGTAGATGAACTTCCAAAAACGATTAGTGGAAAAATAAAAAGAAAAGAAATTAGAACTGAAGATGAAAATTAAATAATAAACAAATAAAATTAGAATCAAAGATGAAAATAAATTACATTATCAAATATTAAATAAAAGCTATTATTATAAATATTTAAAAAAAATAATTTATTTAAAAAATAAACTTTAACCATTATTAATAAGTTTATCTCATTAAAACCATTAAAATTAAGTTTAAAGAGATTTATGATAAAATTGGATGAAATTTATTCTAACTTTTCTTTTCCAAAATGACATGATTATTTTTTATATTAATTTTTTTCATTGAGTAATGCTCATTAGCATTGTATGAAATAAAATATTGTTTAGGAGGTGATTATATTGAAAACACAAATTGGAGCAAAAGATATTTTGTTTCCTGTGCCACCAGCATTAATAGTCACTGGACTAGAGGACAATAGGAATATAATCACAATTGCATGGATTGGTATTGTTGGCTCAAAACCTCCAGCTATAGGAATATCTTTACACAAAAGCAGATATTCATTATCACTATTAAGGCAAACTGGAGAATTCACTGTTAATATTCCCTCCAAAAGTGATTATATAAAGGTTGATTATTGTGGAATCACATCGGGCAAAAAGAGGAATAAGTTTAAAGACACTGGATTTACTAAAATTGATGGAACTAAAGTTAAAGTTCCTATTATAAAAGAATGTCCTTTAAATATTGAATGTAAAATTATAAAAGAACTTGATATGTCTGATTGGATTTTAATCATAGGCGAAATTCTTGAAATAAATATTGATAGTGACAAAATAAATCCTGATGGTAAAGTATCTGTAGAAAAAGTTAATCCACTTATATATGTCCCTACTATAAGAGAGTATTGGAGTATAGGTCAAAAGCTAGGAAACAGTTTTGATGTTGGTCGAAATTATAATCAAACTTCCCAATCAACTAATAAATAATATTAAGCCTCAATTATTGGAAAATTTTCTCAGTTGTGAAATTAGAAATATTTAAAATTGTAAGTGTCAATAATTCAGTTTTTTAAGGTTTTATTAAATTAATTTTTATAAAAATTCTTTAAATATTTTTTTATCTTATTAATATATCATAAATATATTTATTAAAATGTTAATTTCATTTAATTTGAATTTAAAGATATTATGTTATTATAAAATATAAATAATAATTTTAATTAATACCATTTTAAAAAACAATAATATGAAATAAGTGTTTATAAATTATTCAAAAAAATTACTTACAAAATAATTTTATGAGAATTTTTAATTTTTGACTTATTTGACACTCCCCAATCACTTTTTTAAATTTATTTAAATGATTTAAGTAGACATCTTTGTTATTATAATTCTTAATATAAAAATCGTTGAAAATTATTTATCATGATTAATAATGATAAACTTTATATATATTATTAATTAATATAAATATTTATTATAATAATCTAATAATCAGTTGGAAAATTATAATTTATTAAATAAAATATTTATAATAATTTTTAATTAATTAATTATATTTTATTTAACAATATATCTAAAAATTATTTTTATTAATTTATATGAAGGGATAAAATTGAATAAATATAAAGAAAGACCACAACCTTTTCCAGTTATTCATAAAAATGAGTGTAAGGCATGTGATAGGTGTGTTATTACATGTAAAAATAATGCTCTTGAAATGAGCAATGAACTTAATGATAGTGGATATAACTATGTGATATACAAAGGAGAAGGATGTATTGGGTGTGGAAATTGTTATTATACTTGCCCTGAACCATTAGCTATTGAAGTTCATATTCCAAAAAGAAGAAAGAAAGATAAGGCTGAAAACAGTGACAATAATATAGTTGAAAGTAATATCAATAAAAAGGAGGAATAAAATGGCTAATCAAATGAATGCTTCTAATAATTCTCCAACTTGTGTTGAAATACCTGGGAGTAAGCTAGGTAGTCAAATGACGAAAGGAAACACTGCAATTATTATTGGAGCTATGTATGCTGGTTGTGATTGTTTTTTTGGTTACCCTATAACTCCTGCAAATGAAATTCTTCATGAAGCATCTAAATATTTTCCAATGGTTGGAAGAAAGTTTGTTCAAGCAGAAAGTGAAGAAGCAGCTATTAACATGGTATATGGAGGAGCATCAGCAGGACATAGAGTTATGACAGCTTCTTCTGGACCTGGAATTAGCTTAAAACAAGAAGGAATAACATTTTTAGCAGGTGCAGAACTTCCATCTGTTATAGTAGATGTAATGAGAGCAGGCCCAGGACTTGGAAACATTGGTCCAGAACAATCAGACTATAGTCAGATTACTAAAGGTGGAGGTCATGGAAACTATAAAACTATAGTTTTAGCACCTAATAGTGTTCAAGAAATGTGTGATTTAACCATGAAAGCATTTGAATTAGCTGATAAATATAGAAGTCCTGTTGTAATTTTAGCTGATGGAGTTTTAGGACAAATGGCTGAACCACTTGAATTTCCAAAAAAAGCTATTGAGCATATTCCTGATGATAATTGGGCGGTTCGTGGGAATAAAAAAACTATGGAAAACCTTGTTACTTCAATATTTTTAGATTTTAATTTATTAGAAGAATTTAACCAAGAACTTCAAGTAAAATATAAAGAAATAGAGCGTCAAGAAGTAGATTTTGAAGAGTATTATATTGAAGGAGAAGACTTTGAAGATGCAGAATTAATTCTCATATCTTATGGAATCAGTAGTAGACTATCCAAAACTGCAGTTGATATTGCAAGGGAAAAAGGATTTAAAGTAGGACTGCTACGACCAATATCTCTGTTTCCATTTCCCCAAGAAAGAATATTTCAGTTAGCTAAAAAAAATTGCGAATTTGTATCTGTAGAAATGAGTAATGGTCAAATGTTAGAAGATATTAAAATGTCAGCTAATTTTAAAGATATTCATTTAGTTAATAGAATGGGTGGAAACCTAATAGAAGTTGCAGAAATTCTAGAAAAAATTTATGAATTACTTAATAGTGAAAATTCTAAATCTAATTCATCTTATGATAAGGATAATAAAGAATTAAATGAACCTTATATCGAAAAAAAGTATAAAGATGAAATAAATAGTGAAAATAACTTAAATTCTCGAATAATTGATTAGGAGGTGGAAAAATGAAAAACCATTCCTCAATAAATGTAGATTCTCATTCAAAAGAATTTGAAACCAAAATAACAAATCAAAACACGAATCTTGACTTAGAAGAATTTGAAACAAAGATAATTAAAAAACCAAAATCAATAAATGATAGTTTTACAAGGAAGGGAGGTGATTTTCCTAATGTAACTCACTATTGTGCTGGTTGTGGTCATGGAATTCTCCATAAATTAATAGGAGAAGCTATGGATGATTTAGATATTCAAGAAAGATCAGTAATGATTTCTCCAGTAGGTTGTTCAGTTTTTTGTTATTATTATTTTAATTGTGGAAATGTTCAAACAGCTCATGGAAGAGCACCTGCTGTTGGAACTGGAATAACCAGAGCTGAAAATAATGCAATTGTTATGGCATATCAAGGTGATGGAGATTTAGCTTCTATTGGATTAAATGAAACAATTCAAGCAGCTAATCGTGGGGAAAAAATAGCTGTTTTCTTTATAAACAACACAATTTATGGAATGACTGGTGGGCAAATGGCTCCAACCACTTTAATTGGAGAGGTGACAATAACATCACAAGGAGGAAGAGATCCAGACTCTACTGGATATCCAATGCATATGTGTGAACTTCTTGACAATTTAGAGGCACCAGTTTTTATTGAAAGAGTTTCACTTGCTGATGTTAAACAAGTAAGAAAAGCTAAAATAGCTATTAAAAAAGCTTTGCAAGTTCAAAAAGAGGGAAAAGGTTATACTTTTATTGAAGTTCTCTCACCTTGTCCAACAAATTTAAGACAAGATGCTAAAGGTGCTGAAGAATTTATTAAAAATCATATGGAAAAAGAATTTCCTGTGAAGAGATTTAGAGATAAATCAAAAGAAACCAAACCACTTGTAAGAAATGAAAGCGATTTTTCTATGGAAAGTTTAGATAAAATATTTAAAGTTGATAGAAAAAATGATGTTGAAACAATAAGCAAAACAGATTTTGAGAATGTAAATGTGAAAATTGCTGGATTTGGAGGTCAAGGAGTGTTAAGTGCAGGACTCACATTAGCAGAAGCAGCTTGCAGCGAAGGTAGACATGTTTCATGGTATCCTAGCTATGGTCCTGAGCAAAGAGGAGGAACTTCAAATTGTTCTGTTGTAATTGCTGGAGATACAATCGGATCTCCTGTTGTTAATGAATGTGATGTGTTAATAGCTTTAAATAAACCAGCTTTAGAAAAATTTAAAGAAAAAGTTAAAGAAAAAGGACTAATAATCTATGATTCTCGTATAGGGGAATATAAAACTGATAAAAAAATAAAAGTAGTTTCAGTTCCAGCAGTTGATATAGCTACTTCTTGTGGAAATCCTAAAGCTATGAATACAGCTATTCTTGGAGTTTTAATGGAAATAGGAAAAAATAAAAACATACTTTCTAAAGATGCATATTATGAGGGAATAAGAGAAATTTTTGCTTCAAAACCAAAACTAATTGACTTAAATATCGAAGTCTTAGAAGCTGGGGCAAAGTGGATGAGAGAAAATTCTAAATAATCATACCAATGATACTACTTAAATATATAATAAACAATCCTATTTTTATAAAAATAATAAAATGTAAAACACAAAACCAATTTTATAAAAATAAATAGATTTATTAAATAATAAACAAACCCATTTTTAAAATAAACAATTTATTAAATTCCTGATGAGATTATTAAAGTGATTAAATGCCATATAAAGAATTAGCTAAAGATTTTTTAGACAAAGCCAATATTTCTATTGGAGATAGAATATCTATTGAAAAAGAAGATATTTCTTATAAAGGAATATTACGTGATAGATCAGAAGACGGGGATGATGGGTATATTGTGCTAAAATTAGATAATGGATACAATTTAGGTGTTGACATAGCTAATGCTAAAATTAAATTAATTACACATGGGCAAAAACTCAAAATAAAACATGATGGGTTAAAAATAGTTAATGATCCCAATAACCCTAATCTTTCAATAATATCTACTGGAGGAACAGTAGCTTCAACTATAGATTACAAATCAGGAGCTGTTCACCCAGAATTTACAGCAGAAGATTTACTCAGAGCTAATCCTGAACTATTAGATTATGCTAATTATAACCTTAAAACACTTTTTAATATTCTAAGTGAAAACATAAAACCTGAACATTGGGTTAAAATAGCTAAGTCCATTTTTGATAACATAAATAGTGGTGCTGATGGTATTGTCGTAGCTCATGGAACTGATACAATGCATTATACTTCAGCTGCACTTAGTTTTATTCTTGAAACTCCAGTCCCTATAGTTGTAACAGGAGCTCAAAAAAGTTCAGATAGACCTTCTACTGATGCATACCTCAATTTGATTAATTCTGTTGGAGCTGCAAAATCAGAAATTGGAGAAGTTACTGTGTGTATGCATGCAGATTTAGATGATGAGTACTGTTTCTTACACAGAGGAACTAAAGTTCGTAAAATGCATACTAGTAGAAGAGATACATTTAGAAGCATAAATGCTGAACCAATAGCTACTTTAAAAGATGGAAAAATAGTTAAAATTAACCCCCATATTGATTACAACAAAAGAGGAACAAAAGAATTAAACATTCATGAAAATTTTGAATCTAAAGTAGCTATTATTAAAAATTTTCCTGGAATTAGTCCTGAATTAATTGATTATCATATTGACAAAGGATATAAAGGTCTTCTAATTGAAGGAACTGGACTTGGTCATGTTGGAGATTATATGTTTGATTCAATCAAAAGAGCAAGGGAGGAAAATATAGCTATTGTAATGACCTCTCAGTGTTTATATGGAAAAGTAAATATGAATGTTTATAGTACTGGAAGAAAGTTAATTAATGCTAATGTAATATCTGGTGGAGATATGACTCCTGAGACAGCTTACGTGAAGTTATGTTGGGCTTTAGGTCAGAGTGAAAAATTTGAAGAAGTTGAAAAAATTATCACAAGAAATATAGCTGGTGAACTCTCAAAGAAGTCTTCATTAAAGCATTTTTTAAACTGATTTATTAATATTTATAGTGGAAAACATTATTTTTGGAAAAAATTTAATTTTTTTAATTTTAATTAAAATGAATATTTTTTAAAATATAGAATTAAAATTTGTTTAATATTAAAATAAAGTATAAATATATAATTATATTAATAAATATTTATAATATATAATTTTAAAGATAAATAAAAGAATATTAGGTATTAAAAAATTATGAGTAATTTTACCAAAAATTTGGTACTTCACTATAGTAAAAATAATATTTTTAATGGAAAACTTCATGTTTAATGGAGAAATGGATCTTTCATCTTTAAAAAACCTAGATGGTTATTTTGAACATCTTTTGATTATTGGAAAAGAAGCTTCTAAGAATGAAAAATGGAAAGAATATGCTATTTTTTGTTTCAAAAGAGAAGAAGGTCTTAAAAAAGAAGCAGTTTCTCATCTTGATATTTTTATCAAATCTTTTGAAAAATTTTCTTTCAAAGATAAAACTGAGTTTGTAAGTTTTTTATTTAAATGTTTTGAAGGAATTAGATTAGGAGATGTACATTCTTTTCCATATCCCTTACGTAAAATTGTAAAAGATACTTTAGTAGACTGGTGTAAAGTTGAAAAAGAAGATTCTAATCCATTTAGATGGTATGGTAAGTTTTTTCGCAACCCCCAATATTTACACAAAGCATTAGAGATTAATTCTTCTGATGATAAATCTCGAACTATTTTAATAGATCAATGGATATATGCTTTAGAATATTCTTGTCATCATTTACCAGAAGGTTATATTGGAGATTTAAATGATGATTTAGCTTTGATTGAAAAAACTGATAAATTTATCAATGCTTTAAATAATGATGTGTCTAAAACAACATTTAAAAAAGAACTTGCTACATTTAAAGAAATTATTAATAATTATCAGTTGTGGAAAGAGAGTGGAGAACCTAATTTTGAGGATTGGGAACTAAAAATCAAAAAAGGGTTTCTTTAAACATAGCTACTTATTATTATAAGAAATAATTAATTATAATTTAATTAAAAATAATAATATTATTAAATAATATATATTAAATAAATATGAGTAGAAGTAGATTAATATTTAATATACTAATAGATTAATGATATAATTTAAACTAATGAAATAGATTAATGTTCAATATGCTAATAGATTAATGATATTATCAATATAATTATTATAAACAAGGATTGATTTTATGAATTGGAATGAATTAGGTCTTAAGATGGGATTGGAAATTCATCAACAGTTAAACACTAAAACTAAACTATTTTGTCCTTGTGCAGCAGAACTTGTTGATGAAAAATTTGACGTAGAAATTAAAAGGAGTTTAAGACCTACACAAAGTGAATTAGGTCAAATTGATAGAGCTGCACTTCAAGAATCTTTTAGAAAGTTGAAATTTAATTATGAAGCTTATGATTATCACACATGTTTGGTTGAAACAGATGATGAACCTCCTTATGATATAAATCAAGAGGCATTGGAAATTTCTATGATTGTAGCTTGTCTCTTAAATATGAATATTGTTGATGAATTTCATACAATGAGAAAACAAGCTATTGATGGAAGTAATACTGGAGGATATCAAAGAACTGGTTTGGTAGCTACTGATGGATATCTAGATACTCCTCATGGAAAAGTAACTATTGAAAATCTTTGTTTAGAAGAAGATGCTGGAAAAATAATAGCTGCTGAAGATAAAGGTGAAGATGGAGAAGGATACACTCATTTTAGGTTGGATAGATTAGGAATTCCTCTTCTTGAAATTACAACTGATCCTTCTATTTATCATCCTGAGCATGTGAAAGAAGTAGCTTATGCACTTGGTCAAATTTTAAGAAGTACAAATGTCAAAAGAGGTATTGGAACCATAAGACAAGATTTAAACATTTCAATATCTGAAGGAGCAAGATGTGAAATCAAAGGAGTGCAAAACCTTGATTTAATGCCTAAAATTGTTGAAAATGAAGTCATACGGCAATTAAATCTTATTGAAATTAAAAATGAACTTGAAAAACGAAATGCTCAAGTTTTAAATGAGATTCATGATCTTAATCCTGTTTTTGAAAATAGCTCTTCTAAGATTATTTCTTCTGCAGAATCTGTTAAAGGAATAGTTTTAAAAGGTTTTAGTGGATTAATTGGAAAAGAAATTCAGCCAGGTAGAAGATTTGGAACTGAGCTTGCAAGTTATGCAAAAAAAAGAGGAGTTCAGGGTATATTCCACACTGATGAATTACCAGCTTATGGGATTAGTAGTGAAGAAGTTGAAGATATGAAAGAGTATCTTAATGTTGGTGAGGATGACGGGATAATTATTGTAGCTCACGATGAGGAAATAGCTAGTTCATCATTAGAAGAAGTTATTAGAAGAGCAAGAATGGCATTTGATGGAGTGGTTGAAGAAACTAGAAAATCCTTAGATGATGGAAACACAGAATATATGAGACCTCTTCCAACTTCTAGTAGAATGTATATTGAAACTGATGTTCCTTCATTTAAAATTAAAGAAGAATCTATTAAAAATATCAAAAACAATTTACCAGAACTTCCTGATGCTAAAATTAGGCGAATTATTTCCGAGTACAGTTTAAGTGAAGATTTATCTAATCAATTAGTCAGAAGACTTAAAGCAGATGATTTTGAAAGTATAGTTTCAGAAATTGGTTCTGATAATCTTGATTTTACCACTATTGCTTCTGTTTTAGCTTATGATTTAAGAGAAATTAAAAGAGAAGGATATGATATCTCTAAGATTAATCTAAGTAGATTAATTGATGTATTCAAATTACTTATCAGTTCAAAAATTTCAAAAGACGCAGTAACTGAAATTATCAAGGGAATTTGCAAAGATCCTCAAAAAAATCCTGAAAAAATAGCTAAGGATAAAAATTTACTGATTCTTGGTGAGGATGTTGTTCGAGAAATCATTAGAAATATTGTTTCTAAGAATGATTCTATGATTGAAGAGAGAAAAATGGGTGCTCTGGGTCCTCTCATGGGAATGGCTATGAAAAAACTTAAAGGAAAAGTAGATGGAAAGATTGCAAATAAAATTCTCAAAGAAGAAATCAATGCTCTTTTGAATTAAGTATAGGTCTGTATCGACCTTTAATTTGAATAATAATATTATTAAGTAGTTCAAAATCTTTTAAATTGAGTTAAATAAAAATTATTTAATTTAGATTATATTTTCAAACATTTCATCCTACTAATAAATAAGCAAGCTAAAACAATATGGAATAAGAAAATTAAAATCATTATAAAAAAAAAAAAAAAAAAAAAAAAAAAAAAAAAAAAAAAAAAAAAA